>NZ_JBHVYA010000013.1:12932-163040 GCF_042881255.1 Streptomyces sp. NPDC058279
CATCCTGGAACTCACCCACGAGCGCGACAAGCTCCGCGAGTGGATGTGGACCGTGGCCCCCCCCCCCCCCCCCCCCCCCGGCCCCCCGCCCCCGCCCCCGCCGGGGGCGCGTTGTCAACCGCCCCCGCCCGCCCCCGGGCCCCCCCCCCGGGGCGCGGCCCTTCTGGTGTGCGGCCGGCTGCCTACTGCGCGCGGGAGCGCCGTACGGAGAAGGCGACGAAGCCCGCTCCCACGCCCAGGCAGAGCGCGCCGCCCATCAGGTAGGGGCTGGTGTCGACGCTGCCGGTGTCGGCGAGCGAGAGGGGCAGCGCGGCGGCGTCGCGGGGCGCCGAGGCGTCCACGACCGTGGCGGTCTCGGAGAGCGTGGCCCGGTTCTCCCGGGCTGGCCGGTTCTGCCGGTCGGGCAGGGCGCGCTGGTCGGGCAGGCTCCGCTGGTCGGACAGGCCGGAGCGGACGGGTGTCTGGTCCGGTGCGGTGGCGTTCGCCGAGGGCACGAACCAGAGGGCGGCGAGGAGGGTGGTCGCTCCGAGAGCGGTGAGCAGCGATCGACGTGCGGACACGGTGCGATCCCCCTTGTGGCAGCAGCGAATTGGCCGTGTGCGCCGATGCTAGTGAAAGGGGCGGGTCGTGGGAAAGTCGAGGCTCGCTCGGGGCTTACTCTCCGTCGTATGAACTCTTCTGACACCTCACGGTACGTACGACTTCGGGTTGATTTGGTCCTTGAAGTGACCGACACCACAGCGCTGACGGGGGCCGCCCTCGCCCACATCAAGGCCGACGAGTTCATGCCGGACGAGGAGCGCGGCCACGCCGAGGCGGCGGTCGGCGCGGACGAGTCGGAGGCGCTCGCCTACCTCGTCGACCCCACCGACCTGGTCGCGGACATCCCCGGCGTGGAACTGGCCCAGGCGTCGTGGAGCAGCGAGCCCGTCGAATACGACCCCGAGTCCATGGAGTGGGACCTGGACGAGGAAGATGGTGACTTCGACGAAGAGGTGACCGACAACGCCTGACCGTGGGCTTGCCCACATCCCAACGGAACGTGGAACCGAAACGGGTCGTTCACGCGTTGTCACAACCGTGGGCAGGGGGCATGGCCTCCTGCCCGGTGGGTACTTTCCAGCGGCAGCTGGGGAGGAGCTCGGGGGTTCCGGCAACGATGGAGTGGCGTGTGAGGACGGACAGCAAGCGGCGGAAGAGGTCCCTGGTGGCCATATCCGCCGTCCTCGGTGGCGTACTGGTGCTTTCGGCGTGCAACGGCGGAGGTGACCAGCCCAAGGGCAGCGGGCAGGCGTCGGGCAAGTCGCAGGCCGATGTCGACGCGGCGGCGGCCAAGGACGCGTCGAAGGCGCGAATAGCCATCACGCCCAAGGACGGTGCCACCAACATCGGCCTCAACGACGCCACGAGCGTGACCGTGAGCGACGGCACCCTCACCAAGGTCGAGCTCAAGAGCTCCGACGGCGCGGACGTGCCGGGCAAGATAGCCGCCGACGGCAAGAGCTGGAAGCCGGAGGGCGCCCTCAAGCGCTCCACCAAGTACGCCTTGGCCGCGAGTGCCAAGGACGAGGCGGGTCACGAGGCGCACGAGAACGCCTCCTTCACCACCGTCTCCCCGGAGAACAGCTTCATCGGCTCGTTCGTGCCGGACGAGGGCCAGACCGTCGGCGTGGGCATGCCGGTCTCGATCACCTTCAACAAGCCCATCAAGGACCAGAAGGCCGTCCAGGCGGCCATCAACGTCTCGTCCAGCAGCGGCCAGGAAGTCGTCGGCCACTGGTTCGACGCGCAGCGGCTGGACTTCCGCCCGGAGCAGTACTGGCAGGCGAACTCCACCGTCACGCTGAAGCTGGCGCTGGACGGCGTCCAGGGCGCCCCGGGCATCAAGGGCGTCCAGAACAAGACCGTCACCTTCAAGATCGGCCGGAGCCAGGTCTCCACCGTCGACGCGAAGACCAAGCAGATGACGGTCACCCGGGACGGCCAGGTCGTCAAGACCATTCCGATCTCGGCGGGCTCCCCGGCGAACCCGACGTACAACGGCCAGATGGTGATCTCCGAGAAGTTCAAGGAGACCCGGATGGACGGCGCCACCGTCGGCTTCAAGAACGGCGAGGGCAAGGGCGAGTACGACATCAAGGACGTCCCGCACGCCATGCGGCTGTCCTCCTCGGGCACCTTCATCCACGGCAACTACTGGGGATCGGACTCGATCTTCGGCAACGTGAACACCAGCCACGGCTGTGTCGGCCTGAACGACACCCAGGGTGCGAACGACCCGAACACGGCGGGCGCCTGGTTCTTCGACAACTCGCTCATCGGCGACGTGGTCACCGTCGTCAACTCCCCCGACAAGACCATCAAGCCGGACAACGGCCTCAACGGGTGGAACATGAGCTGGGCGGAGTGGAAGGCCGGCTCGGCCTCCTGACGTCCGCGCCCTCCGGGGCGCACGGACCCGCGCGAACGGCGGGGAACCCCCACGGGTTCCCCGCCGTTCGGCGTTCTCATCGGACTCTTACCCGCGGCTTACCCGGTCATCAGGGGCGGTGCCTACGTTCGGCGCCATGTTCTTCACCTACCTCCGGCGCGAGTTGCGCCGCCGCCGCAAGGCGGCGCTGGTCGTCGCGTCCGGCCTCGCCCTCGGCATCGCCCTCGTCATCGTCGTCAGCTCCGTGTCGGCGGGCATGACCCAGGCCCAGGGCAAGGTCTTGCAGTCCCTCTACGGGCTGGGCACCGACATGACCGTCACCAAGGCCCAGCCACCGCAGGGGGAAGGGGGCGACTCCGGCCGCCCGCGCTTCAAGTTCGACGCCAAGGGCGACGGCGACGCGGGCGCCGACACCGACCAGAGCCGGGACCTGGTGATGCCCCAGGGCTTCCAGACCCTCGACTCCGCGACCGTCGGCAAGGTGGCCGGCCAGGACGGCGTGGCCCAGGCGGTCGGCGGCCTCAGCCTCCAGGTGACCAAGGTCAACGGCCAGTTCAAGCGCGGCGAGTTCCGCCGGGGCCAGGGCGGCGGCGGGGCGGCGGGCGGTACGGCCGGCAAGCCGGGCGGCGGCGGCGCGGGTGGCGGCAACACCGTCGAGGGCGGCGGCGCGGACTTCTCCGTCAACTCCTACTCCGTCTACGGCGCGGACGTCACCCAGCCGAAGCTGGGCCCGCTGACCACCTCCAAGATCACCTCGGGTCGGGCCTTCGCGGCGGCCGACAAGGACGCGGCCGTCGCCGTCGTCGACAGCGCGTACGCCAAGAAGAACAACCTGTCCGTCGGCTCCGACCTCACCCTCAAGGGCACCGCGTTCAAGGTCGTCGGCATCGCCACCGCCGACAGCGGGGACGCCACCGCCAACCTGTACGTCCCCCTGCACCAGGCCCAGACCCTCGCCGAGACCCCCGACAAGATCACCACGGTCTACGTCCAGGCCAAGGACTCCCAGGACATCGGCTCCGTCAAGCAGGCCATCCAGAAGAACGTCCCCGACACCACCGTCACCACCTCCGCCGACCTCGCGGACACCGTCTCCGGCTCGCTGTCCACCGCCGCCTCGCTCGCCTCCACCGTCGGCACGTGGCTGTCGTACATCGTGCTCGCCGCCGCCTTCCTCGTCGCCGGGCTGCTCACCTCCTCCGCCGTGTCCCGCCGCGTGCGCGAGTTCGGCACTCTCAAGGCGCTCGGCTGGAAGAGCGGCCGCGTCACCCTCCAGGTCGCCGGTGAAGCCCTCGTCAACGGCCTGATCGGCGGCGTCCTCGGCATCGCCGTCGGCCTCGGCGCCGCGTACGCGATCACCGCCACCAGCCCCACCCTCACCGCCAAGCTGGCGGGCGCCGCCGGGCGCGCGGGCATGCGGTCCGGGGGCGGGGGCGGCGGGATGCGCGCCGCCCGCCAGGGCGCCGGCAAGGCCCTGGACGTGGCCCTCACCGCCCCGGTGTCCCTGTCCGTCATCGGCCTGGCCGTCGCCCTCGCCGTGGCGGGCGGCCTGATCGCGGGCGGCTTCGGCGGCTGGCGGGCGTCGCGGCTGCGACCGGCGGACGCGCTGCGCCGCGTCGAATAGCCCGCCGGCCCGCCCCTCCCCACTTTTCGATCAAGCGAGGCAACCAGATGTACCAACTCAGCGGAGTCACCAAGCGCTACCGGCGCGGCAAGCAGTCCATCGACGCGCTCGCCGGCGTGGACCTCACCATCGAGGACGGCGGCCGGCTCGTCATCCAAGGACCCACCGGCGGCGGCAAGTCCACCCTGCTCCAGATGCTCGGCGCCCTCGACCGGCCGACCGAGGGCCAGGTCGTCCTGGACGGCCTGGACCTGGCGACCGTCTCCGAGGCCCGGCTCACCCGCGTCCGGGCCGAGACCATCGGCTTCGTCTTCCAGTCCTTCAACCTGATCCCGACGCTGACCGCGCAGGAGAACGTCGAGACGGCCCTGGTCCCCCTCGGCCTCAAGGCGCGCGAGCGGCGCACGCGGGCGGCCGAGGCGCTGGAATCGGTCGGCCTCGGCGAGCGGACCGGCCACCTGCCGGGCGAGATGTCCGGCGGCCAGCAGCAGCGCGTCGCGATCGCGCGGGCACTGGTCAAGCGGCCGAAGGTGCTGCTGGCCGACGAGCCGACCGGCAACCTGGACGAGTCGATGCGCGACGAGGTCATGGACCTGCTGGAAGGGCTGTGGAAGGAACACGGCCTGACGTTCGTGATGGTCACCCACGACAGCGCGCTCGCGAAGCGGGCCCCGCGCGTCGCGACGATCCGCAAGGGCCGGGTGACGGTGACGGAAAACCCCTGAGCGCGGCGTCGAGCGACCTTCATAGGGTCGGGGCATGACCGTTCACAAGCTGACCGCGCCCCCGTCCGATGCCGAAGTCGACGCCTGGCTGGGCGTCCTGACCGCGGCGGCGGCCGTCGACCGGGTGCCGGCGCCCTCCCGGGCGGAGGTCGCCGGGCGGCTGCGGGTGCCGCCGCTGCCGCGGCGGGCCGTGTACTGGGCGCGGGACGACGGCGCCGGCGTCGCCTCCCTGATCCTGTTCACGGACCCGGGCAACGCGCACGCCGCGTACCTGGACGTACTCGCGGTACGTCCGCACGTGCGCCGGCGCGGTGTCGGAACGGAGCTGTGGGAGCGGGTCCGTACGGAACTCCTGGCGCGGGGCCGCACCTCGATCAGCACCCTCGTCGACCTCGGCGGTCCCGGGCAGGCGTTCGCGGAGTCACTCGGCTTCGAGAACGTCCTGCCGATGTCCTGGTACGTCCAGGACCTCACGGGGGAGCCGGCGCCGCTGGCCCCCGTCCCGGTACCAGCCGGGTACGAGTTGCTCTACTGGCCCGGCCTGGTACCGCCGCGGTGGGCGGACGCGTTGGCCGTCGCCCACCGGGCCATGGAGGACGCGCCGGGCGGGGACACCGACCTGCTGTTCCTGGGCTGGACGGCGCAGCGCGTGCGCGCGGCGCAGCAACTCTTCATCGACCGGGGCGGGGAGCCGACCACGGTCGCCGCGGTCACCCCGGCGGGGGAGGTCGCGGCGTACACCGTCCTCGTCGTCCCGGACCCGACCGACCCGGCGGGCCCGCGCGGCCTCCAGCACGACACGGTCGTGGTCCCGGCCCACCGCGGCCGTGGGCTCGGCCGCGCCGTCAAGCTGGCGATGCTCGCCGAGGCGCGGTCGCGCCACCCCGCGCTGCGCGAGATCGACACGACCGTCGCCGACGAGAACGCGCCGATGCGGGCGGTCAACGCGGCCCTCGGCTACCGGCGCGAGCGGGCGGCGGCGGTGTTCCGGCTGGGGCTCTGACGCACTCGACCTCCGACGCCACCCGGCTCTGACACGACGTCACTCGTCGGCGGGCTCGGCCGTCCCCACATGGGTCGACCCCACCGGGTGGGTCGACCCCACCGGGTGGGCCGGGGCCGGGCCCGCCGCCGACCAGGACGACAGCATGCGCAACGCGTCGGCCGACGGGGAGTCCGGGGCGGCGTGGAAGGTGATCAGGGACTGCTCGGAGTCGTCCGGCAGCGCCAGCGTCTCGAACGCCAGGCTCAAGTCGCCCACCAGGGGATGCCGCAGCCGCTTCACCCCGTGCGTCTTGTCGTCCGCCAGGGTGTGCGCGGCCCACAGCCGCCGGAACTCCTCGCTCTTCACCGACAACTCGCCCACCAGCGCGGAGAGCTGCTCGTCCTCCGGGTGCCGGCCCGCGTACAGGCGCAGGTAGCTCACCACCTGGCAGGCCCGGCACTCCCACTCCGCGTACAGCTCGGCCGTCGCCGGGTCCAGGAACACCATCCGGACCAGATTGCGCTCCTGCGCCGGCAGCGCGCCGAAGTCACCGAACACCGCCGTCGCCATCCGGTTCCACGCCAGGACGTCCTGCCGCCGACCCACCAGGTACGCCGGTACGCCCTCCATCGCGTCCAGCAGCACGCGCAGCTCCGGGCGGACCTGCTCGGGGCGCCGCGAGGAACGACGCCTGCGCGGGCGCGGGCTCGCCAGGTGCGTCAGGTGCGCCGACTCGGTGCCGTCCAGGCGCAGGGCCCGCGCGATGGCGTCCAGTACGTCCGCCGACACGTTCTGCCCGTGGCCCTGCTCCAGCCGCGTGTAGTACGCGACCGATACGCCGGCCAACTGCGCCAGCTCCTCCCGGCGCAGGCCGGGGACCCTGCGGTGGCGTCCGTAGTGCGGCAGGCCCACGTCCTCGGGGCGCAGGCGCGCCCGGCGGGAGCGGAGGAACTCGCCCAGTTCGGCGCGCTGATCAAGCTGGTCCATACCGCCAGTATCACCGGGCCGCCGACCGGCAACCTGACCCCGCCAGTGGTAGGACCGGCAGTCCTATGCACCGCAGGGGGCTGGGTGGGAGCCGCCGCCACGGGCAGGGTGGTGGGTACCGCACCAAGGAACCCCCAGGAGAAGCAGCGCATGTCCGCCACTCAGCACACCCCGCTCACCCAGGTCGCCGCGTACGCCGCCCCCGCCCCCAAGGCTCCGCTGGAGCGCACCACCATCGCCCGCCGCGCCGTCGGCGAGCACGACGTACTCATCGACATCAAGTACGCCGGCATCTGCCACTCCGACATCCACCAGGTCACCGACGGCTGGGGCGAGGGCATCTACCCGATGGTCCCGGGCCACGAGATCGCCGGCGTCGTCACCGAGGTCGGCGCGGGCGTCACCAGGTTCGCGGTCGGCGACCACGTCGGCGTCGGCTGCTTCGTCGACTCCTGCCGCACCTGTGAGTACTGCCTGCGCGGCCAGGAGCAGTTCTGCACCCGGGGCATGACCGGCACGTACAACGCCCTCGGCAAGGACGGGCAGCCCACGTACGGCGGTTACTCCACGCACATCGTCGTCGACGAGAACTACACCGTCCGCATCCCCGACGGTCTCGCCCTCGACGTCGCCGCCCCGCTGCTGTGCGCGGGCATCACCCTCTACTCGCCGCTGCGGCACTGGCAGGCGGGCCCCGGCAAGAAGGTCGCGATCGTCGGCCTCGGCGGACTCGGGCACATGGGTGTGAAGATCGCGCACGCGCTGGGCGCGGAGGTCACCGTCCTGTCCCAGTCGCTGCGCAAGAAGGAGGACGGGCTGCGGCTGGGCGCCGCCCACTACTACGCGACGAACGACGAGACCACCTTCGAGGAGCTCGCCGGCAGCTTCGACCTGATCGTCTCCACCGTCTCGGCGCCGCTCGCCCTCGACGCGTACCTCGGTCTGCTCAAGGTCGACGGCGCGCTCGTGAACGTCGGCGCCCCCGAGGAGCCGGTCTCGCTGAACCTGTTCTCGGTCATCGGCGGCCGCAAGACCATCGCCGGCTCCATGATCGGCGGCATCGCCGAGACCCAGGAGATGCTCGACTTCTGCGCCGAGCACGGCCTGGGCGCCGAGATCGAACTCATCGGCGCCGACGGCATCAACGAGGCGTACGAGCGGGTCCAGGCGAGCGACGTCCGCTACCGCTTCGTCATCGACACCTCCACCATCTGACCCGCCCGGCCGCCCCCGGCCTCGCGCCCGGGCATCACCCGGGCGCGATCGCCGTCGACGGCCCCCTCAGCCCTCGGCGGCGGCCACGCCGATGGGGCAGGAGACGCCCGTGCCGCCGATGCCGCAGTAGCCGCCCGGGTTCTTGTCCAGGTACGGCTGCGTTACCACTTCTCTTTGCGTAGAATTAGTGACTCTTCGTAAAAGGGGTGGGAGTGAACGAAGTGGCACCGGTGATCCCGGTTGTCTCGTACGCGCGTATCTCCGCCGACACTGCCAGGGACGGTCATGGCGTCGAGGACCAGCACAAGGTGAACGGCGAGACGGCGGCCCGTCTCGGCTGGACAATCGTGCACCGCTATACCGACAACGACCTGTCGGCGTCCAAGGCGTCGGTGGTGCGACCGAACTTCGAGGCCATGGTGAAGGCGCTCAAGTCGGGCCACATGCCGGACGGGCAGCCCGTACGCGGCGTCATCGTGGTGGCGGATGACCGGCTAACGCGCCGTGCGGGCGACTACGAGCGGTTCGTGGACGCGCTCACGTACGAGGACGGACGGCTCTACGCCGACGCCAAAGGGTCGAAGAACCTCTACAGCGAGGACGTGGAGTCCATGGGGCTCTTCGGCGTCGTCATCTCCAAGATGGAGGTCCGCAAGATGCAGCGGCGGGCGCGCCGCTCACACCGCGCTCGCGCGGAGCTGGGCATCCCGGTGGGCGGAAAGCGCCCCTTCGGCTGGCAGGACGACAAGCTCGCGCTGGAGCCCGAGGAAGCGGCGTGGCTGGCGAAGGGCGCCCGCGAGGTGATCGCGGGCAAGTCCCTGCACTCGATCCTCCGCGAGTGGCGGGAGGCTGGCGTACGCACGATCAACGACAAGGAATGGGCGAGCCGCTCGCTCAAGCTCGCGCTGTGGAACCCGCGGCTGTGCGGCTGGCGGAAGCACAACGGCGAACTGGTGCGGGACGCCAACGGCATGCCCGTTGTCGGTCGCTGGGAGCCCGTCATCACTCCCAAGGAATGGATGGCCATCGACGCCATCTTCTCTGCCCGCGTCGGCCCCAACATGAAGGCTGACGGATCGGTCACGGACTACCGGACCCCCTCGTACCTGCTGACTGGAATCCTCCGCTGCGGAAAGCCTCGCGAGGATGAGCAAATCTGCAATTCGCCCCTTCGAGCAACCGTGCGAGCGGACCTCTCTGGGGGATATCTCTACCAGTGCCCCAGTAAAGAAATGGGCGGGTGTGGGGGCACCGGACGGAACGGCGCCAAGACCGATGAGTTCGTCACGGAAGCTGTACTTGCGAAGCTGGAAGAGAGGGCGGCCAGGTCGACGCACACCGACGAGCTGTGGGGAGGGGAGGAAGAGCTGGGCTGCCTGATGGCCAAGCAGCGCAAGCTGCTCCAGGCGTGGCAGCAAGACCGAGTCTCGGATGAGCTGTTCTTCCCCGAGAACCAGAAGGTGGAAGCGCGTGTCAAGGAACTCCGCGCGGACAGGACACGTCACGCCCTGAGCCGGCAGCGGGCCGCCGAAGTCACTGGCGACGTACGCGAGCGTTGGACCTCGGGCAGGCTGGACCTGGCGCAGAAGCGTGCCCTGATCAGGGAAGCGCTACACGCGGTGATCGTGCTGCCGGTGGGAGGCGGAGGTCGGCGCCCGTTCAACCCAGACCTGCTGGTCCCGAAGTGGCGGGTCTGACGGGGCAGTGGAATCGGAATGGGGCGCCGCCGTCTGGTTGGTGCCTCTTCGTTTGCCTTGCGGGTATGGGCTACCGCTGCCTGCGTGGGCCTTGGCTGCTACATGTACGACACGGCCAGAGGTTCCCTGTCCTGCAAGGTGCATGGCATCCAGCGTGCAGGGAAGCCCTGGGGCCAGTCACCCGTGAGTCCGGATGCGTCGCGCAGTGCCCGCAGGGCTTTCCCGATCGAGTCGGCGGTCAGTGGTGCCGCTCCCAGTAGTCCGCGACGGCACGCTTCGGCTAGGGCCCTGTCCCGGTAGTTTTGATACTCGCCAAGCTTGTGGTCAGGGAGCACGTCGAACATCCAGAAGTCGTGATTAGGCAGGTCGGACACGTGCTGCTCAGCCTGGTCGATGATGCCGATGGGCTCGCCGGCCGTGATGTTGCCGGGTACGCGACCAGTTCGTACCGCAGATAATCGGTCAGCGGGGACCGGAGCAGGTGAACGCGCGAGACCTTCTTGCCCTTGTTGTCATGGACCGTACCCACAGGTTGTCGTCTCAGTCAGGGCCCATGTCCCCGCCAGCAGGAAGCGTTCGAACTCCTCGCGTTCCTCCTCCACGTCGTAGAGGCTGGGCTTCAGGGTGCCCAGGTGGGTAGTAGTACCTGTTGCGATCACCTGGCGGCTGGTCAGGCTGCCACTGCCAGATTGAGCGGCGGTGGCGACGGTGAAGGTCACGGTGAAGACGCAGTCGTGTGAGCCATCGCATTGGCTTCTTCGAGGTGTCCTGGACGTATAGCGGGGTTGCCACGATGAGCCGTGGGAGGAATTGCGACTCCGGGATGTGGAGGTCTACCCGGGCCAACCCCTGCACTCGCGCACGATGCTGCGGTGCATGGTGGCCTTCAATCACGTTGAACACCCACCGCGCCACCTGTTCAGGACGATTGACGCGTGACACGGCCAGGGATTCCGCCGTCAGGGCTTCGGGGATGTCTGTCCACCCGCGTTCATCTGCGTCGTTGATCTTGAGGATCAGCTCATGCAACCACGTGGTACCGGATCCCATTCTTCCTGCCGTTGCGGTCTTCTTGAGCAGGTGTTCCGTGGAACCGCACAACATCAGGTCAACGGGGGTTCCAACCGGACTTCGTTCACTTCGCAAGGATCCGAAGAAGAGCACAACATCGTCGAGGTCTGGGAGATTGCTGTCCCCATGGGATGTGCTCCAGCCCATCTCAACGTCGAAAACGATCCACTCGCCAGTTGTGAGCTCCGGAGCGTAGAAGCACGCTGCCTCACGCTCAAGCTGCCGCCGCACCTGGCGAAGCCTGTGGAGCTCAGTGTCGGTCGGATTTCGCGGTGGCGCGGGTGAGACTGCCAGCGTTGCAACCTGTAGATCTAATTCTGCGTTCACCGTCGGCAGGCGGCGTGGGGGGCGTTCGGGGAAGAACGCTTCCAGCCTGCGCCGCGAGAAGTAGATCATGTTGTTCAACCGCATACATGCCCCACTGGCTTAGCGGGCTCCCCGTGAGCCACACAGCTCAAGTACCCACCGACCGGTCACGGCCAATCGTCGGGGAGCCAGCCTGCTCATGCCTGCATCACGGGGCTGTCAGTCTTCGGCAGTGACCACGCCGATCGGGCAGGAGACGCCCGTCCCGCCGATGCCGCAGTAGCCGTTGATGTTGCGGTCCAGGTACTGCTGGTGGTGTGCCTCGGCAGGCCAGAAGGGGCGCTCATCGGCCGGGAGGACGGCCGTGGTGATCTCGCCGTGGCCCGAGGCGGTCAGGACGCGCTGGTAGGCGGCCCGGGAGGACTCGGCCTCCGCCTGCTGGGCGGGGGAGTGGGTGTAGATCGCCGAGCGGTACTGGGTGCCGACGTCGTTGCCCTGGCGGAAGCCCTGGGTGGGGTCGTGGGACTCCCAGAACAGCTTCAGCAGCGTGGCGTACGAGACCCGCGACGGGTCGAAGACCACCCGGACGACCTCGGTGTGGCCGGTCAGGCCCGAGCACACCTCCTCGTACGTCGGGTTCTCCGTGAAACCGCCCTGGTAGCCGGCCAGGGTCGTCCACACCCCCGGGGTCTGCCAGAACTTGCGCTCCGCGCCCCAGAAACAGCCCAGCCCGAAGTCGGCCACCGCGAGGTGCGCGGGGTAGGGGCCGGCGAGCGGATTGCCGAGCACGGTGTGCACGGCGGGCACGTCGAAGAGGGGCCGGGGGCGGCCCTTGAGGGCCTCCTCGCGGGTGGGGAGCTCGGGCGTACGGCGGTACGAGAACATGGATTCCCTCCTAGTGGTATCCCCTCAACGACCGGGGGCGGGCCCGGATTCCCGGCCCCGCCCCGCCCGGCCCTGTGCCGTCACCCGTCACGTGCCGTGCATCATCTGCCGCACGCTGAAGTCGCGGGTCTTCAGGAAGGTGGCCTTGGGCCGGCGCGGTGCGTTGCAAGAACGCCGTGATGCCTTCCGGCACAGTTCGAGGACGAGCGTCACGTACGGGATGCAGTCGGGGCAGCTCAAGGAGATCCGGGCGTTCGACCCGGAGCGTCAGGGCCGCTGGTCGTTCTCCAGCCAGCAGGCCACCCTTCGCCGTCTCGACAAGGCGTTCGCCGCGTTCTTTCGCCGGATCAGGTCCGGCGACACCCCCGGCTACCCGCGTTTTCGCGGGGTGAACCGGTTCGACACGGTGGAGTTCCCCAGGGACGGGGCGTAAGTGGTTCGTCGTGCTGACCGCCGAACAGGAGCGGCCCGAGCCGCTGCCCCCGACGGGCAGCGTGGTGGGCATCGACCTCGGTATCGCGTCGTTCCTCACCGACTCCAACGGCGTACATGTCCCCAACCCGCGCCACGGGCGCCACGCCGCCGACCGGCTCGAAGCCGCGCAACAGGCCCTGTCCCGGTTTCCGCTCTGCGAGGCCAAGGACCGCAGCGCCAACCACCAGCGCGCCGTGGAGAAGGTCGCGGGGCTCCACGGCAAGGTACGTCGCTGGCGCCTGGACCACGCGCACAAGACCGCGCTCGCCCTTGTGCGTGAGCATGATGTCATCGCGCACGAGGACCTCAAGATCCGCAACATGGGCAAGGCCCCCGCGCCGAAGCCCGACCCCGACCAGCCGGGCAGCTTCCTGTCCAATGGGGCCACCGCGAAGGCCGGGCTGAACCGTTCGATCGCCGATGCCGGTTGGGGGGTGTTCCTGACGATCCTGTACGCCAAGGCTGAAAGCGCCGGTCGGCATGTGATCGCCGTGGACCCCCGCAACACCTCCCGGCGGTGCCCCACATTCGGGCACACCGCCAAGGAGAACCGGCCCACACAGGAGAAGTTCCACTGCGTCGCCTGCGGCCACACCGCGCACGCCGACACAGTGGGAGCACTCAACGTTCTACGGGCCGGGCTGGTCCGTCGCGACGCCAACCCGGCATAGCGAGAAGCCCCCTCGCTTACGAGGGGGAGGAGTCACATGGACAGATCCCCTCGGCCGGCCGGCGGCGGTGGGGGGAGGAGGAACCGAACGGAGCCGTTTGCGGAACTGCGGACGTCCGGGCTCGGGCTCGTCCGGTGCGTTCCGGCCGATCGGGGGCGGATCGGTGCCATCGGTGGGAGTGGTGGTGGTCGCGGTGGTCGGTCGGGCGGGGCGGGTCAGTGGGGGAGGGTGGCCGGGGAGCCGCCGTTGGCCTCGTAGCCCGCGACCGCCAGGGCCCGGTGGATCGCGTACGCCGCAGCCGGGTCCTGGGCCGTCGACCAGGGCAGTGCGCCCACGTAGCCGTCGACGTGCCGTACCTGCTCCATCGCCTCGGCCCAGCGCTCCATCCCCACGAGGAACCACAGCAGCAGGTGCCGTACGTGCGCGAGCATCGGGTCGTCCGGGCCGGCCGAGGCCACCGCGTACAGCGCCCCCTCCACCGCCCGCGTCACCACCGCGCCGCGCCAGAACGACGACACGAGGATCACCTCGGGCAGGTGCTCGTACACCGCGAACAGCGGCAACGCCGCCAGCAGCGAGCCCCGCGGGGCGCGGGCCGCCGCCGCGTGCGCGAACGCGTCGGCCTTCTCCCGCGAGCCGTGCCACTTCTCGCACCAGTAGTTGAGCGCGGCCAGGTGCGCGCCCATGTGGTTCGGGGCCACGTCGATGATCTTCGCCCACAGCGTGTCGTACTCGGTCTCGGAGTACCCCAGCCCCCGCGCGACCGCCAGCTCCGTGATGTACGGGACCGGGTCCCCCGGCGCGAGCAGCGCCGCCCGGCCGCAGGCATCCCGGGCCTCCTCCAGGATGATCCGGTGGTCGGTGGAGCCCACCCCGCCCGATTGCCGCCACGCCTGCTGCACCAGCAGCTCCGCGTGCACCTGCGCGCCGCCGGCGTCCTTCGGCGCCTCCAGCCGCCACGCCTTGAGCCACTGCGCGCCGTGCCCCGGACGCTCCGCGAGCTCCAGCGCCGCCGCGCCGCCGAACGCCTGGACGCGCTGCCAACGCAGCTCCCCGGCGGCGGGGGTGCCGGCCAGCAGTTGCGAGGCGGCCTGCCAGCCGGCGGTCCGGCGCACGTTCTCCAAGGCGTCCATCAGGTCCGGGTCGGGCCCGGGCACCCGGACGTCGAGGTCCTCCTGCCGGTCGAATCCGTAGTTCGCGGGGTCGGCCGCGTCGGGGCTGCCGGGCGCGACCAGCCGGACACCGCCCCGCCTGCGCCGGATGTACGGACCCAGGGCGGCGACGACCAGCCCGACCGCGATCAGGAACCACAGAATCTCCATGGCCCCAGCGAACCAGACGCACCCGCGCGAACGCGAATGCCCTCCGCCCCGGCGGGACCCGGCGGCCCGGCCGGCCGGCCGGGCCGGGGAGGACCCGTGGGGCGTGTGGGGCATAGCATCGGCCCATGAGCGACGACAGCCACGAGCACCAGAGCTTCGAGACCCGCGCGATCCACGCGGGCAACACGGCGGACCCGCTGACCGGCGCGGTCGTGCCCCCGATCTACCAGGTGTCCACGTACAAGCAGGACGGCGTCGGCGGCCTGCGCGGCGGCTACGAGTACAGCCGCAGCGCCAACCCGACCCGGACCGCCCTGGAGGAGAACCTCGCGGCACTGGAGGGCGGCTCGCGCGGCCTCGCCTTCGCGTCCGGGCTCGCCGCCGAGGACTGCCTGCTGCGTACGCTGCTGGCCCCCGGCGACCACGTGGTCATCCCCAACGACGCCTACGGCGGCACCTTCCGGCTCTTCGCGAAGGTCGTCTCCCGCTGGGGCGTCGAGTGGTCGGTGGCCGACACCTCCGACGCCGAGTCCGTCCGCGCGGCGATCACCCCGAAGACCAAGGTCATCTGGGTCGAGACCCCCTCGAACCCGCTGCTCGGCATCACCGACATCGCCATGGTGGCCGACGTCGCGCGCACCGCCGGGGCCAAGCTGGTCGTCGACAACACCTTCGCCTCGCCCTACCTCCAGCAGCCGCTGGCCCTGGGCGCCGACGTGGTCGTGCACTCGCTGACGAAGTACATGGGCGGGCACTCCGACGTCGTCGGCGGCGCCCTCGTCACCGCCGACGCGGCGCTGGGCGAGGAACTGGCCTACCACCAGAACGCGATGGGCGCCGTCGCCGGCCCCTTCGACTCCTGGATCGTGCTGCGCGGCATCAAGACCCTCGCCGTCCGCATGGACCGGCACGCCGAGAACGCCGCCAAGATCGTCGAGGTGCTCAAGCGGCACCCGAAGGTCACCAAGGTCCTCTACCCGGGCCTGCCCGAGCACCCCGGCCACGAGATCGCCGCCAAGCAGATGCGCAACTTCGGCGGCATGATCTCCTTCCAGGTCGAGGGCGGCGAGGAGGCGGCGGTCGCCGTCTGCGACCGGGCGAAGCTCTTCACCCTGGGCGAGTCCCTCGGCGGCGTCGAGTCCCTCATCGAGCACCCGGGCCGGATGACGCACGCCTCGGTCGCCGGATCGGCGCTGGAGGTCCCCGCCGACCTGATCCGCCTCTCCGTCGGCATCGAGAACGCCGACGACCTCATCGCGGACCTGACGCGGGCGCTGGGCTAGCCGGACCATTGCGCCGGGCGGTGGCTACCAGCCCTCCAAGGGCGGGGAGACACCGCTCGGCGGCGTCACCCACGGGCGGGTCAGGACCGCCCACACCGTGAAGGCCGCGGCCGCCGCGAGGAGCACCGCCCAGCCGAACCGCCGCAATGCCCGGTAGCGGCGCAGCAGCCGGGTCCCGCGGGCCGCGGCAGCCGCCGCCAGCCCGGTCGGCACCGGTGGGTGCGGGCCCGCCAGCAACCGCCTGACCCGGTCCTCCTTGGGGTCCGGGAAGCCGCTCACGCCGCGTGCCCGTCGTCGGTCGGCGCGGCGCGCAGCTTCGCCAGGGCGCCGGCGCGCAGCGCCTCCACCCGCTCGGGCGGCAGTGCCAGCTGCGCGGCCGTGACCTCCTCCGCGACGCCCTCGTAGACCCGCAGCACCAACACCAGCCGCTCCTGCGGGCCCAGCCCGGCTAGGACACCGCTGCCACCGGGGTGCCGCCGGGCGGTGCGGGCGTATGCCGCGCAGAGCCGGCGGCGCGTGAACTCGTACGGATCGTCCGCGCGGAGTCTGCGCCAGTGCGCGTACGTCCGGGCCAGCGCGCCCGCGAGGAGCCGGCGGGCGACGGGCGGGTCGGACTCCGGCTCGGCCGTCAGCAGGACCGCGACGTGCAGCAGCCGGCCCGCCGCGCCCGCGACGAACGCCTCGAACTCCGCGAAGGGTCCCGCCCGGTGGTCCACAGCCGCCATGACCCACATGGTGCGGCCGGGGGGACCACCCCGGTCAAGGGGTGGGACGGGGCCGGATGCGCGCGCTCCCGGCCCGTCGGACTCAGGTCGTCGGACCGGCGTCCTGGACGGAGGCCATCAGCTCCGACAGCGACACGTTGAACCGGGTCAGCAGCGAGGTGAACGCCTCGCGCTCCTCCTCGGTCCAGTCCCGCGTCACCAGGGCCATCAGCTCGCGCCGTGAGGAACGTACCTCCTCCAGCCGCGCCAGCCCGCGCGGGGACAGCGCCAGCACCACGGCCCGGCCGTCCTCGGGGTGGGAGGTGCGCTTGACCAGGCCGCCGTCGACGAGCGGGGCGACCTGCCGGGTGACGGTGGAGGAGTCGATGCCCATGCCGCCCGCGAGCGCCTTGACGCCCATGGGCCCTTCCAGGTCCAGCCGGTTCAGCAGCAGGTAGGCGGCGCGGTCCATCGAGTTGCGGGCCTGGCCCACCCCACCGAGACGGGTCTGCTCCGCGCGGCGGGCGAAGACCGCCACCTGGTGCTGGAGCGCGTCGAGGAGACCGGCTTCGGCGGGCGTTTCGGCCGCCGTGGGCAGGTCGGAACTGGCCGGGATGGAGGGCATGGCCGTGGGCTCTCTTCGCGTGGGTCCGACAAGGATGGGGGACAGAGTACGCGGCCACACGGCGGCTCGTACGCCCCGTACGAGATCTGATACGACCCCTCTTTTTCGCGGGCTCGGTTCGTCCCCCGGCCTTCGCCCGGGAGGCGCCCCCGGGGCCGCTGTGAGCCTGCCCCCGCCGCGCCCCTTCAGCCCACTCGCCCGTCGGCCGGCTCCGGCCGGGGCGCGGGCGCGGGTCGGTCGGGCCCGTCCCGCCCCCGGCCGAGGAAGCGGCCGGGGCTCCCGCCGATCCCGTCCGGGGCCGGTTCCGGGGCGGGCCCCAGGGTCTCGGCCGGGCCGAGGAAGGAAGCGGTGGGACTTCGGCCCGGGCGCAGGGCGGCCCCGGGGACACCCAGCGCCGGGGCCGGGTCCCGGTGGGAGGAGGGCAGGGGTCGACCTCGTCCTCGGGCGCGGGACCGGTTCCGGGCCCCGGGGCTGCGGCCGAGGTCGACCCGACCCCTCCGGGAACCGGTTCCGGGGCACGGTGTGCGCCGGGACCGCAGCCCCGGGGCATGGCGGCGCCCCGGGGGCAGTTAGCGCCGGGGACGAGGCGGCGGCCTCGGCCGAGGCCCCCGAACTGTTCCCGGTCTGGGCTCGGAGCGAGCCCGAATCCGGTGCCGTTCCTCGCCGAGGAAGCGGCGGGGGCTCGTCCCGGGTCCACGGCAGACCCGTGCCGGACCCGCCCACCGGCCCCCGGCCGCACCACGTCCCGGCCCCCGCCGAACCCACGCCCCGGCCCCCGGCCGAACCGCGTCGCGGGCGCGGTCGGGCGGGGGCAGGGGTCGCGTGGCCAGCCGGTGGGCGTCGCGGCTGGGAGACTGGCCGCATGAACTACCGCGTCCCCCAGCCCGTACCGCAGGTCATCCTCGACGACGTGCGGGGTGCCCAGAAGATGCTGTCGGGGGTCTCGCGGGTGACCCCCATGGAGGGCAACCGGCACCTTTCCGCGCTCACCGGCTCCCCGGTCCACTTCAAGTGCGAGAACCTCCAGCGGACGGGTTCCTTCAAGCTGCGCGGAGCGTACGTGCGCATCGCCGGGCTGCGCCCCGAGCAGCGCGCCGCCGGCGTCGTCGCGGCCAGCGCCGGCAACCACGCGCAGGGCGTGGCCCTGGCCTCCTCGCTGCTCGGCGTCCGCTCGACGGTGTTCATGCCCGTCGGGGCGCCCCTGCCGAAGGTGGCCGCGACCCGGGAGTACGGCGCCGAGGTACGGCTGCACGGACAGGTCGTCGACGAGACCCTCGCCGCCGCCCAGGAGTACGCGGACCGTACCGGGGCGGTGTTCATCCACCCCTTCGACCACCGCGACATCATCGCCGGCCAGGGCACGGTCGGCCTGGAGATCCTGGAACAGTGCCCGGAGGTGCGGACCATCCTGGTGGGCGTCGGCGGCGGCGGACTCGCCGCCGGGATCGCGGTCGCGGTGAAGGCGCTGCGCCCGGACGTACGGGTCGTCGGCGTCCAGGCGGCGGGCGCCGCCGCGTACCCGCCCTCGCTCAAGGCCGGGCACCCGGTGTCGATCGAGAACCCGGTCACCATGGCGGACGGCATCAAGGTCGGTCGCCCCGGCGACGTCCCCTTCCAGATCATCGGGGAGTTGCTCGACGAGGTCCGTACGGTCTCGGAGGACGCCCTCTCCAGTGCCCTGCTGCTGTGCCTGGAACGGGCCAAGCTGGTGGTCGAGCCGGCCGGCTGCAGCCCGGTGGCCGCCCTGCTCAGCGAACCCGAACTGTACGGCGGCGGCCCGGTCGTCGCCGTGCTGTCCGGCGGCAACATCGACCCGCTGCTGCTCCAGCGCATCCTGCGCCACGGCATGGCGGCGGCGGGCCGCTACCTGTCGCTACGGCTGCGCGTCACGGACCGGCCCGGGGCGCTGGCCGGGCTGCTGGGCGTGCTGTCGGTGGTCGACGCGAACGTGCTGGACGTGAGCCACGTACGGACCGACCCGCGGCTCGGCCTCACGGAGGTGGAGGTCGAGCTGCACCTGGAGACCAAGGGGCCGGAACACTGCGCGGAGGTCGCCCGGTCGCTGCACGGCGCGGGCTACACGGTCATCAGAGGCTGAGCCGGCCTCCTACGCGGTCCTCGGGCGGCCCGGCCGCCGGCGTGACGCGATATAACGCGATACGTGGAACGCGCTCGACCCCGCTCGACCCCGCTCGACCCCGCTCGGCCCCGGCCGCCCGCCCCCTGCGAGCCCATGCGAAAAAAGCCGGGGCGGCGCCCGCGCTCCGACCCTAGGCTTTCCTGAGGTAACACCTGATTCGCACTGGGAGAATCCATATGCCAGGCGCCATCTACGCCGAAGGTCTGGTGAAGACCTTCGGCGACGTACGGGCACTGGACGGCGTGGACCTCGATGTCCCGGAAGGAACCGTTCTCGGCCTCCTCGGTCCGAACGGCGCGGGCAAGACCACGACCGTGCGCGTCCTCACCACATTGCTCCGGCCCGACAGCGGCAAGGCCGTCGTCGCCGGGATCGACGTACTGAAGCACCCCAACGAAGTCCGCCGCTCCATAGGGCTCTCGGGCCAGTTCGCGGCCGTCGACGAGTACCTCACCGGCCGCGAGAACCTCCAGATGGTCGGGCAGCTCTACCAGATGAGCTCCAAGGCGGCCAAGGCCCGCGCCGCCGAACTGCTGGAACGCTTCCGCCTCGCCGACGCCGCCGACCGCACGGCCAAGACCTACTCCGGTGGCATGCGCAGGCGCCTGGACCTCGCCGCCGCACTCGTCGTCCGGCCGCCCGTGATGTTCATGGACGAGCCGACCACCGGCCTCGACCCCCGCAACCGCCAGCAGCTGTGGGACGTCATCCAGGAACTCGTGGCCGGCGGCACCACCCTGCTGCTCACCACCCAGTACCTGGAAGAGGCCGACCACCTCGCGCACGACATCTGCGTGGTCGACCACGGCAAGGTCATCGCCCGCGGCACCTCCGACCAGCTCAAGGCGCAGATCGGCGGCGAGCGCGTCGAGGTCGTGGTCCACGAGCGGGAACGCATCGCCGACGCCCGCGCCGTGCTCGCCGGCTTCGGCAAGGGCGAGACCACCGTCGAGGAGCACACCCGCAAGCTGACCGTCCCGGTCACCGGCGGCGCCAAGCTGCTCGCCGAGGTCATCCGCGAACTCGACGGACGCGGTATCGAGCTCGACGACGTCGGCCTGCGCCGCCCCACCCTCGACGACGTCTTCATATCCCTGACCGGCCACGCGGCCGAACTGGCCGACGAGGACAAGGCCGCGGTGAACGGCGCCGACACCGGCACCGGCACCGGCACCGGCAAGACCGACGCGGCGCCCGTCGACGCGAAGGGCCGCAAGGGCGCGGCCCGGAAGGAGGCCGCGAAGTGAGCACCACCCCCTCCCCGACCCCGGGACTCGCGGCGCCCCGCCCGCGCGG
Source organism: Streptomyces sp. NPDC058279 (assembly GCF_042881255.1). Classification (NCBI taxonomy): domain Bacteria; kingdom Bacillati; phylum Actinomycetota; class Actinomycetes; order Kitasatosporales; family Streptomycetaceae; genus Streptomyces; species Streptomyces sp. NPDC058279. Next base: position 33,374 of record NZ_JBHVYA010000013.1, read on the forward strand.
CGGCCCGGCCCAGGGCGTCAGGGACTCCCTGGTCATCGCCAAGCGGAACCTGATCCGGATGTCCCGCATCCCGGAGATGATCATCTTCGGCGTGATCCAGCCGATCATGTTCGTCGTGCTGTTCAGCTACGTCTTCGGCGGCTCGATCAGTGTCGGCGGCAACACCTCGCCCGCCGCCTACCGCGAGTTCCTGATGGCCGGCATCTTCGCCCAGACCGTCACCTTCGCGACGGCCGGTGCGGGCGCGGGCATCGCCGACGACATGCACAAGGGCCTGATCGACCGGTTCCGCTCGCTGCCCATGGCCCGGGGCGCGGTGCTCACCGGCCGCACCCTCGCCGACCTCGTCCAGACCACCCTCACCATCGTCGTCCTGGCCGCCGTCGCGCTGATCGTCGGCTGGCGCACCCACGAGAACCTCGGCAAGGTGCTGGCGGGCTTCGGCCTGCTGCTCCTGCTCGGGTACGCCTTCTCCTGGATCGGCGCCCTCATCGGCCTGTCCGTACGCACCCCCGAGGCGGCCACCTCCGGCGGGCTGATCTGGCTCTTCCCGCTCACGTTCATCTCGATCGCGTTCGTGCCCTCCGACAACATGCCGGACTTCCTGCGGCACATCGCGGAGTGGAACCCGTTCAGCGCGACCGTCCTGGCGGCCCGCGAACTCTTCGGGAACCTGCCGCCCGGCTACCCGGCGCCCGCCGCCTGGCCGATGCAGCACCCGGTTCTCGCGTCCGTCCTGTGGTCGGTACTGATCATCGTGGTGTTCCGGACGCTCGCCGTCCGCAAGTACCGCTCGGCGACGGCGTAGCCGACGGCGCGACCGCCGCGACCGGTCGCCCCGGACGCACACGAACGCCCGGCCGGATCATCCGGCCGGGCGTTCGCGGTACCCCGGGTTTCGAAGGGGGGTGATCAGCCGGTGAACGGCTTGACGTCGAGGATCTTGACGGCCGCCTTCTTGCCGTTCGGCAGCTCGTACTCGGCGTTCTCGCCGATCGTCTTGCCCATCACGCCCATGCCCAGTGGCGACTGCGGCGAGTACGTCTCGAAGTCCGAGGACGCGTACTCGCGCGAGGCCAACAGGAACTCCATGGTGTCGTCCTCGTCGCCGTCGAAGGCGATCTTGACGAGGGTGCCGGGGGCCACCACGCCGTCGGAGGCGGGCGCGGTGCCGACCTTGGCGTTCTCCAGCAGCTGTGTCAGCTGGCGCACGCGCAGCTCCTGCTTGCCCTGCTCCTCCTTGGCCGCGTGGTAGCCGCCGTTCTCCCGGAGGTCGCCCTCTTCGCGCGCGGCCGCGATCTTCGCCGCGATCTCCGTGCGGGCAGGACCAGAGAGGTAGTCCAGCTCCGCCTTCAGCTGGTCGTACGCCGCCTGGGTCAGCCAGGTGACGCTCTCGCTCGTCTGGGTCACGGGTGCTCCTCGTCGGTACAGGGGACTACAAAGCCGCCAGCGGCGGACGAAACCACGAGCCTAACAATTCGGGAAGAAAAGGGGGAGGACACCTTCCGTATGAAGTGTGTCATCGCCGGTCACGGAACCCCCCGCGGACCGGCCCGATCAGTGTGCGGCAGCCGCCTGGCAGCCCACCAGCTCCACCATCGTCGCGCGTCCCGTGGTCTTGAGCGAGACGACCTCGTCCACGCGCGTGTCGCGCTGCGGGAAGGTGAAATCGGCCCGGCCGACCTCGCCGTGATCCTTGTCCTGGGAACTGAGGGTGCACACCCCGGTGACGGTGGCGTCCTTGCGGACCTCCAAGTGGACCTTGACCTCGCTCGCGGACACGATCTGGAACGTGATCACCTGGGCGCTGACGCTCTGCCCGGCCACGTAGTCCCAGCCGATCCAGCCTACGACACCCAGCAGGGCGACCCCGAGCACCGAGCCGACGATCTTGAGCTTCCGGTCCGCCCGCTCGTCCGCCGAACGGCCGTACCGGCCCTCGGGCAGTCCCTCGCGCACCGTGCTCATCGACCGATCCTTTCGAGAGGGCCCAGCGGGCCGGGGAGCGGCACCGCCGCCGGATCCCACCCCAGGAATTTTCCGTCCCCCGATTCGGTCACTATAGAAGCCTTCGCCCTGACGAATCACAGAGGATCCTGTCTTGACCGAGCAGCTTCGACTGATGGCCGTCCACGCCCACCCCGACGACGAGTCGAGCAAGGGCGCGGCCACCATGGCCAAGTACGTATCCGAGGGGGTGCCGGTCCTCGTGGTGACCTGCACCGGTGGCGAGCGCGGCTCGATCCTGAACCCCAAGCTCCAGGGTGACAAGTACATCGAGGAGCACATCCACGAGGTCCGCGCGAAGGAGATGGACGAGGCGCGCGAGATCCTCGGCATCGAGCAGGAATGGCTCGGCTACGTCGACTCGGGGCTGCCCGAGGGCGACCCGCTGCCGCCGCTGCCCGAGGGCTGCTTCGCACTCGCCGACGTCGACGAGGCCGCCGGCCGGCTGGTGAAGAAGATCCGCGCCTTCCGGCCGCAGGTGATCACCACGTACGACGAGAACGGCGGGTACCCGCACCCCGACCACATCATGACCCACAAGGTCACGATGGTCGCCTTCGACGGCGCGGCCGACACCGAGAAGTTCCCCGAGGCCGAGTTCGGCCCCGCCTACCAGCCGCAGAAGCTCTACTACAACCAGGGCTTCAACAAGCCGCGCACCATCGCCCTGCACGAGGCGCTGCTCGCGCGCGGCCTGGAATCCCCGTACGGGGAGTGGCTGGAGCGTTGGAAGGAGTTCGAGCGCAAGGAGCGGACGCTCACCACGCACGTCCCGTGCGCCGACTTCTTCGAGATCCGTGACAAGGCCCTCATCGCGCACGCCACGCAGATCGACCCCGACGGCGGCTGGTTCCACGTCCCGATGGAGATCCAGAAGGAGGTCTGGCCCACCGAGGAGTACGAGCTGGCGAAGTCGTTCGTGGACACCACCCTCCCCGAGTCCGACCTCTTCGCGGGCATCCGGGAGAATGCGTAGCTATGAGCGCTACGCAGGCAGCATTCACCCAGCTCCTTCCGCTGGCCGCCGACACCTTCGACAAGAACAAGGTGACGCCCGGGCTCCTGGGCTTCATCGTGTTCGCCGCCCTCGCCCTCGGGGTGTGGGGCCTGATGAAGTCCATGAGCCGGCACATGGGCCGGGTCGACTTCCAGGAGGCGCCCGAGCCGGCCGCCCCCGCCCCCGACACCCGCAAGCCGTAGCGGCCCCGCGGCTGCCGTGACCCCCGCTCGGTGGGGTCACGGCACGGGCCCGGCACCGGCGCCCGGTCACGGCACGCGGACGCCCATGATCTCCCGCGAGTGCAGGTTCGGCACCAGGCCCAGGCGCCAGCCCTGCCAACCCTCCGCCGGGTCCACGCCCCGCCCCAGGATCACCGCGTACGAGTCCAGGCAGTCCGCCAGCCGGCCGTCCCGCAACGGATGCGGGGCCGCCGCCAGCCGGGCCAGTTCCGCCGCGGCCCCCTGCGGATCGGCCGGCACCGCGTACGGCAGCAGCGTGCAGCGCAGGAAGCGGGCCCAGTCCTCGCCGCGCAGATCCCCGTACGACACGAACAGCCGCGCCGCCTCCTCACACAGCACCAGCGCCTGCGACAGCCGGGCGTTGCCCGCGTCCACCACCGCCAGCTCCAGACACGTCCACCCCTCGCCGTGCGCCAGCCCGATCCGCCGGAAATCCGCACGCGCGTCCACCAGCAGCTGCCGGGCATAGCCGGAGTTCAGCAGGTTCCCCGTCTGCGCGGCCCGCTGGTCGCGGGTCACCCGGCCCGAGTCGTGACGGGCGTGCGCCAGCCCGTACACGTCCCGCATCCGCGAGAACATCGCCCGCGCCCGCTCCAGCTCCCGCACCGCCGCGTCCCGCTCGCCGCCCTCCTCCAACGCCTGCCCGAGGTAGTACAGCGTCCACGCCTCGCCCCGCGCGTCCTCCGCCAACCGGTGGCGACCCAGCGCCTCCCGCAACCGCTCCAACGCCGCGGCCGGCTCCCCGGCCACCACCCGGGACCGACCGAGCTGGGTCAGCGCCCACGCCTCGCCGCGATCGTCACGCGTGCGCCCGTACAGCTCCAGGGCCAGCCGCAACTCCGCCTCCGCCCCCTCCACCGCCCCCAGCCGCAGGTACACCTGCCCCAGCTGGAAATGCGCCCACGCCTCGCCGTGCACGCTCTCGCTGTCCCGGTGCAGCGCCAGCGACCGCTCCAACAGGGACAACGCCTCCGCGAGCAGCCCCCGATCGCGCTCCACCGCCGCCAACGCGTGCAGTCCCCACGCCCGGTCGCCCGCCAGGTCGTCCGCCTCCTGCAAGGTCAACGCCTCCCGGAGCCGGGACGCCGCCTCCGGGAGATTGCCCTGGTGGTGCAGCGTGATCCCGAGCGAGACCAACGCCATCGCCGCGCCCGCCTCCTGCCGCGCCTCCATGTACTGGTCGACCACCGACGTCAAGGTGGTACGGGCCTTGTCCAGGTCACCGAGCTGACGCGCCGCGATACCCGTACGCCACTGCACCGAACGCGCCAGCCGACCGCCCGGGCCGGCCCGACCGCCCTCCACCAACCGCGCCAGCTCGTTGATCTCCCCCAGCCGGTAGAGGTCCCCGCGCAGCAGACAGAAGTCGCACAGCGCGCCCAGCAGATCCAGGACCGCCTGCTGGTCGACGTCCTCCGAGTGCCGCAGCGCCGCCGTGATGAAGCTCGACTCGTCGTCCAGCCAGCGCAGCGCCGCGTCCAACGAGGCGAAGCCGTGACCGCCGAAGTGATGGGCGCGCGTCGACATCTTCCCGTCCACCATCCGGATCACCGAGTCCGCGAGCTGCGCGTAGTTGCGGATCAGCCGCTCGTGCGCCGCCGCGGCCCGCGCCCGGTCCTCGTCCGCCACGAGCCGCGCCGCCGCGTACGCGCGCACCGCGTCGTGCATCCGGTACCGCTCCCCGCGTACGTGGTCCAGCAGCCCCGCCTCCGCCAGCTCGCGCAGCGACCGCCCGGCCTCCACCGGATCGGCGTCGATCAGCGCGGCCGCCGCCGACGGGCCGAGCGAGGCCCGTCCCGCCAACGTCAGCCGCCGCAGCAACCGCCGTCGCTCCTCGGGCAGGCTTTCGTAGGCCGAGGCCAACGCCGCTTCGAGCCCGCCGCCGGACGCCCCCGGCAACCGGCCGAGCGGGGCCAACACCCGCAGCGCGAGCGGCAGACCGGCGCCGAGCTCCAGCACGGCCCCTTCCGTCTCCTCGTCGTACGGGACCCCACCCGCCGCCCCGACCGCCGCCGGGCGCGCGGCCCGGACCAGCTCCGCGGCCTCCGGCCGACCCAACCGGGTGACCGGCAACTGGTACACCCACGCCGCGAGGTCCGCCGGCAGCTCCAGCGGGCCGGACGCCGTCACCAGCACCAGACTCTCCGAACGCTCCGGAACCAGCGTGCGGACCTGCTCCGGGTCCACCGCGTCGTCCAACACCACCGTCACCGGCTGCCCCCGCAGGTGCTGGTGGTACAGCTCGCCCAGCCTGCGCACCTGCTGCTCCGCCGACGCGCCCTCACGGAACAGCAACTGCTCGCGCGGGGCGCCGAGCCGGTTCAGCAGGTGCAACAGCGCCTCGCGGGTCGGCAGCGGCGCCTGACCCGCCTCGGCCGCGCCGCCCCGCAGGTCCACCACGCACGCGCCCCGGAACTGGTCCCGCAGCGCGTGCGCCGCCCGCAGCGCCAAGGCCGTGCGGCCCGAACCCGGCTCGCCGTGCAACACCACCACCACCGGCCGGGTCTCGGTACCGGCCCGGGCCGCCTGCACCCACCGCACGATCCGGGCCAGCTCCTCCCGCCGCCCCGCGAACACCGCCTCCGAGCTCGGTAGCTGCCCGAAGGACTGCTCCAGCGCGCCGCGCCGACGGGCCTGCGCACTGCGGTCCGTACCGCGCAGCGCGGGGCCGGCCCCGCCGGCGGGCTGCTTGGCGAGCCCGACGACACCGGCCGCGCCGCCCGCCCCGCCCGGGCCGCGCGGGCCGGTGCGCACCGCCGCCGCCACCAACCGCTGCTGCTCCAGGAAGGGACGTATCCCGCGCACCTCCAGCACCGACAGCCAGTGGAGCCGCAACTGCTCGGCGCCGCCCGGCCGTCCCAGGACGCCGGCCCGCCGGTTCGCCGCCGGCAGGTGCAGGGCCGTCACCTTGGCCACCGTCGCCGCGGCCCCGGCGACGCCCGCGACCAGGCCCGCGCCGAGGGCGGTACCCGCCGCCACCCCGAAGGCAAGGTCCGCGCCGGCGGCGGCCGCGGCGGCGACCCCGGTCACCAGCAGGGCGGTGGAGGTGTTCGCCCGCCGGAACGCCTCCGCCAGGGACTCCTCCCCGGCCGCCGCCTCGTCCAGCGCGCGTACGTACGCCTCGTACTCCACGGCGGCGGCAGCGGCGATCCGCTCCAGCTCCTCCCGCCCCCGCGCGAGCAGCGCCGCCTTGTCCACCGGCGCGCCCACCGGCGCCCGCCGCGCCTCCTCCGCCACGGCCCGCTCCAACAGTCGCTCGGCCTCACCGCGATGGCTGTCCCGCATCGGCATCCCCTCAGAGAGCTCCGGCAACGAGCCCCAAGTGTCCTGCGGCACCTCCACGAGTGCGAGCAATCTGAGCTAGTTCAGAGGGAGTTGACCCCCCACCCCGCCCACACCCGCATATATCCACGCCCCGGCCCGACCGGGTGACGGGACGAACACCGACCGGGTGACCCTCGTGCGGTGCCCTCGCCCGGAGGGTCGGTCCCGTAACCCGATCATCGGTTCGTGCGTTGGGTCGAGCATCAGACGAACTCTGGGGCCAGGGGCGCGTCCGGCTCCCGGAACCCATGCGGCTGCGGTGGCAGTCCGGCGAGATGGGGTTCGAGGAGAAGCGGAAGGTGATCGCCTCGGTCTTCAGCCACCTGGTGATCAAGCCGGGCAGGAAGGGGAACCGGGTCTGGGACTACGGGCGCGTGGTGCCGGTATGGAAATGGGTTGATCGTGTACGGGTCGCTGATGGGGTGGCCTGATGGCCCCGTCGCCGGCCGCGGCGCGCCCCGTGAGGCAGGATTGGCCTCATGCCGAACCGCCTCGCGCACGAGACCTCTCCGTACCTCCTCCAGCACGCCGACAACCCCGTCGACTGGTGGCCCTGGTGCCCTGAGGCGTTCGCGGAGGCGCGGGAGCGGGGCGTGCCCATCTTGCTGAGCGTGGGCTACAGCTCGTGTCACTGGTGCCATCGATTGAGCAGCGAGAGCTTCGAGGACGAGTCGACGGCCGCCTACATGAACGAGCACTTCGTCAACATCAAGGTCGACCGCGAGGAGCGGCCCGACGTCGACGCCGTCTACATGGAGGCCGTGCAGGCCGCCACCGGGCAAGGGGGCTGGCCCATGACGGTGTTCATGACCCCCGACGCCGAGCCGTTCTACTTCGGGACCTACTACCCGCCCGTGCCGCGCCACGGCATCCCCTCCTTCCCGCAGATCCTCGAAGGCGTCCACACCGCCTGGGCCGAGCGCCGCGAGGAGGTGGCCGATGTCGCGCAGCGCGTCGTACAGGACCTCGCCGGCCGCAAGCTCGACTACGGGAGGGCGGGCGCCCCCGGTCCCGAGGAGCTCGCGCAGGCGCTGCTCGCGCTGACCCGCGAGTACGACGCCGCGCGCGGCGGGTTCGGCGGGGCCCCGAAGTTCCCGCCGTCCATGGTGCTGGAGTTCCTGCTGCGCCACCACGCCCGCACCGGCTCCGAGGGCGCCCTCCAGATGGCGGCCGACACCTGCGAGGCCATGGCCCGCGGCGGGATCTACGACCAGCTCGGCGGCGGCTTCGCCCGGTACTCCGTGGACCGGGACTGGGTGGTGCCCCACTTCGAGAAGATGCTCTATGACAACGCGCTGCTGTGCCGGGTGTACGCACACCTGTGGCGGGCCACCGGATCGGAGCTCGCGCGGCGCGTCGCGCTGGAGACCGCCGACTTCATGGTCCGCGAGCTGCGCACCCGCGAGGGCGGCTTCGCCTCCGCGCTCGACGCCGACAGCGAGGACCCGGCGAGCGGCAAGCACGTCGAGGGGGCGTACTACGCCTGGACCCCGGCGCAGTTGACCGAGGTGCTCGGCGAGGACGACGGGCTGCTTGCCGCCGTGTACTTCGGGGTGGGCGACGAGGGGAACTTCGAGCACGGCACCTCCGTACTGACGCTCCCGCAGGACGGGCCCGCCCTCGACGCGGCGAAGGCGGCCGGGATCAGGGAACGGCTGCTGGCCGCGCGGGAGCGGCGTCCCGCCCCCGGCCGGGACGACAAGGTGGTCGCCGCCTGGAACGGGCTGGCCATCGCGGCGCTCGCCGAGTGCGGGGCGTACTTCGAGCGGCCCGACCTGATCGAGCGGGCCACCGAGGCCGCCGACCTGCTGGTCCGGGTGCACATGGACGGCAAGGCCCGGCTGGCGCGGACCAGCAAGGACGGCCGGGTCGGCGCCAACGCGGGGGTCTTGGAGGACTACGGTGACGTCGCCGAGGGGTTCCTGGCGCTCGGCGCCGTCACCGGTGAGGGGGTCTGGCTGGAGTTCGCCGGGTTCCTCCTCGACCTGGTGCTGGACGGGTTCACCGCCGAGGACGGCTCGCTGTACGACACCGCGCACGACGCCGAGGAGCTGATCCGGCGTCCCCAGGACCCGACGGACACGGCCGCGCCCTCCGGTTGGACCGCCGCGGCCGGCGCGCTCCTGTCGTACGCCGCGCACACCGGCTCCGAGGCGCACCGCACGGCGGCCGAGCGGGCGCTGGGGGTGGTGCACGCCCTCGGGCCGCGGGTGCCGCGGTTCATCGGGCACGGGCTGGCGGTGGCCGAGGCGCTGTCGGACGGGCCGCGCGAGGTGGCCGTCGTCGGGCAGCCGGACGATCCGGCGACGGCGGCGCTGCACCGGACGGCGCTGCTGGGGACGGCGCCGGGGGCGGTCGTGGCGGTGGGCCTGCCGTTGCGGGAGGACGGCAGCGGCGGCGAGTTCCCGCTCCTGGCCGATCGGACGTTGGTCGAGGACCGGCCGACCGCGTACGTCTGCCGGCACTTCGTCTGCTCGCGGCCCACGACGGAACCGGCGGAGCTCGCGGAGCAGTTGGGCGCGGTGACGACCTGACGGCTCCGGTCATGTCCTGAGTGCCTGAGTGCCTGGGTGCCTGAGTGCCTGAGCGCGCCGCCGGCCGCCCGCGGGTCTCGAAGCGGGCGGCCGGCGGGGTGGTCGTCAGTGCTGGTACGCGGCGATGGAGATGCCGACGTAGTGCGCGACGAACGCCGCGAGGGTCAGCGAGTGGAAGACCTCGTGGAACCCGAAGAAGCGGGGGGAGGGGTTGGGGCGCTTCATCGCGTAGATGACGCCCCCGGCGCTGTAGAGCAGGCCGCCCGTGATGACGAGGACCAGTACGGCGACGCCGCCGGTCCGCAGGAAGTCGGGCAGGAAGAAGACGGCCGCCCAACCCATCGCTATGTAGCAGGGCGTGTAGAGCCAGCGTGGCGCGCCGACCCAGAAGACGCGAAAGGCGATACCGGCCGTGGCGGCGATCCAGACCGCCCACAGGAGCGTCCGTCCGGTGGAGTCGGGGAGGAGGAGCACCGTCAGCGGGGTATACGTCCCTGCGATGATCAGGAAAATGTTGGCGTGATCGAGCCGCCTCAGCACGGCCTCGCCCCGCGGCCCCCAGGTGCCGCGGTGGTAGACGGCGCTCACCCCGAAGAGCATGCAGGCCGTCAGCACATAGACACCACAGGCCACTCGGGCCCTGGTCGAGTCGGTGAAGGCCATCAGGGCGAGGCCGGCGACGACCACTGCGGGGAACATCCCGGTGTGCAGCCAGCCCCGCATGAGCGGCTTGAGTTCCGCGGGGCCCTCGGGGGCCGTTTCGGCCACGGCGGCGACGTCAGAAGTCATACCGCACATGCTACCTACGGGTCCGTAGGTTTCCATTAGTGGGCTTTACGGAAGATTGACACGAGTGGCGATGCTCACGTGAGAAGCCCTCTGGACATATGCGCATACGCACCGGATGATCAGATGAGTGCGGTCGGCACCGGATGAGCGGAGCGCGAAGCGTCCGGGTCGCAGCCCCCACGGGGCATACACCAAACAAACCCCTCAACAAGGAGCAATCGTGGCGCGCGACAACGCGGCTCCCACCACTTCCGTCCCGACGAACCACACGGAGCTCATTTCCTGGGTCGATGAGATCGCGGCCCTCACCGAGCCGGACCAGGTCGTCTGGTGCGACGGCTCCGAGGCCGAGTACGAGCGCCTGTGCGAGGAGCTCGTCTCCAAGGGCACGTTCAAGAAGCTCGACCCGGCCAAGCGCCCGAACTCGTACTACGCCGCCTCCGACCCCTCCGACGTCGCGCGCGTCGAGGACCGGACCTTCATCTGCTCCGAGAAGGAGGAGGACGCGGGCCCGACCAACCACTGGAAGGCCCCTTCCGAGATGAAGGAGCTGTTCGCGGGGGAGAAGGGGATCTTCCGCGGCTCCATGAAGGGCCGCACGATGTACGTCGTGCCCTTCTGCATGGGCCCCCTCGGCTCCGACCTCTCCGCGATCGGCGTCGAGATCACCGACTCCGCCTACGTCGCGGTCGCCATGCGCACCATGACCCGCATGGGCAAGGCCGTCCTCGACGAGCTCGGCACCGACGGCTTCTTCGTCAAGGCCGTCCACACCCTCGGCGCTCCGCTCGCCGAGGGCGAGACCGACGTCCCGTGGCCGTGCAACACCACCAAGTACATCTCGCACTTCCCGGAGACCCGCGAGATCTGGTCCTTCGGCTCCGGCTACGGCGGCAACGCCCTGCTCGGCAAGAAGTGCTACGCGCTGCGCATCGCGTCCGTCATGGCCCGCGACGAGGGCTGGCTCGCCGAGCACATGCTGATCCTCAAGCTCACCCCGCCGCGGGGTGAGGCGAAGTACGTCGCCGCCGCGTTCCCGTCCGCCTGTGGCAAGACCAACCTCGCCATGCTGGAGCCCACGATCCCCGGCTGGACGGTCGAGACGATCGGCGACGACATCGCCTGGATGCGGTTCGGCGAGGACGGCCGCCTCTACGCGATCAACCCCGAGGCCGGTTTCTTCGGCGTCGCGCCCGGCACCGGCGAACACACCAACGCCAACGCCATGAAGACGATGTACGCGAACACCGTCTTCACCAACGTCGCGCTCACCGACGACGGCGACGTGTGGTGGGAGGGCATGACGGAGGAGACGCCCGCCCACCTGATCGACTGGAAGGGCAACGACTGGACGCCCGAGTCCGGGACCCCGGCCGCCCACCCCAACGCCCGCTTCGCCGTCCCGGCCTCGCAGTGCCCGACGATCGCCCCCGAGTGGGAGGACCCCAAGGGCGTCCCGATCTCCGCGATCCTCTTCGGTGGCCGCCGCGCCTCCGCCGTGCCGCTGGTGACCGAGTCCTTCGACTGGAACCACGGCGTCTTCATCGGCTCGAACATCGCCTCCGAGAAGACCGCCGCCGCCGAGGGCAAGGTCGGCGAGCTGCGCCGCGACCCGTTCGCCATGCTGCCGTTCTGCGGTTACAACATGGGCGACTACATGGGCCACTGGATCGACGTCGCCAAGGACAAGGACCAGGCCAAGCTGCCGAAGATCTACTACGTGAACTGGTTCCGCAAGAACGACGCGGGCAAGTTCGTGTGGCCGGGCTTCGGCGAGAACAGCCGGGTCCTCAAGTGGGTCGTCGAGCGCCTCGACGGCAAGGCCGAGGGCGTCGAGACCCCCATCGGCATCCTGCCGACCGTGGACTCCCTCGACACCGAGGGCCTCGATCTGCCGGCCGAGGACCTGGAGTTCCTGCTGACGGTCGACAAGGAGGTCTGGCGCGACGAGGCCGCCCTGGTCCCCGAGCACCTGAACACCTACGGCGACCACACGCCGAAGGAGCTGTGGGACCAGTACCGCGCGCTCGTCGAGCGCCTGGGCTGAGCCGGCCCGTTCCCGCCTGATCAGGACCGGCCCCCGGTCCTCCGGGCAGGTCGTACGCGTCCGCCGACGGCGGGCCTCCGTTTCCCGGAGGCCCGCCGTCAGGCGTTTCGGGGCAGGTGAAGTCGGCCGGTCCGTGGGTGAGTTGCCCCGCCCGGGGCGCTGGTTCGAGTGAACGTCGGGGTCCAGGCGGTCCCACTTCGAAATGCTGTGTGAACCTGCGGGTGCTGGTGGGTCGCGCGGGCGGCGGGGAGGATCGGGCCATGGGCGTGAGCGCGTTGAAGTGGCAGGGCTGGTTGGCCGGCCTGGTGGTGGTGGCCGGACTGCTGGTGTTCGCCCCGCTGGGCCTGTACGTGTGGGCCAGCGGCGGCGGGACCGGCGCGGCCGTACCGGAGCGGCCGGCGGCGCAGGACGTACGGGTCACCGCGTGTCGGGTCGAACCGGCGAGCCGGCGGGTGGTGGCGACCGTCGAGGTGACGGGCCGCGCCACGGCTGGTGGTGCCTACGTCGTCACGGTCGAGTTCCGCGAGAGCGCGGACCCGGCGCCGGGGGCCCGGGCGGCCCAGGCGCTGGTGCGGGTTCCGGGGGTGGCACCGGGGGCGACGGAACGCGGTGAGGCGGTCGGCCCCGTGTGGCCGGCCGCGAAGGTCCCGTGGTGCGGGGTGGCGGCGGCGCAGTTCACACCGTCACCGAGTTCCACACCGTCGCCCTGAGGGTGTGTGGCACCCGGTCCGGAGCCTCCGCGGCCCCGGACCGGGGCCGTCAGTGGGCGCCGGCCCGGTCCTGGGAGTCCAGGGCGGCGGCGTGCGCGTCCATGCGCTCGGCGGCGAGGATCGCGACGGTGGTGTCGGCGCGGGACGCGGCGACGAGCAGCACCCGGCCGGCGAGGTCGTGCGCGCGGCGGTGCAGCCGGGCGGGATCCGCCGCCCGGTCGTGGGCCGGCCGCTCGTGGGCCGCGCGCGCCGGCCGGGCCCCGCGCAGGCGGGTGACCTGGTCGGCGATCCGGGCGGCGGCGTCGTCGAGTCCGAGTTCGTCGGTGACGGCGAGGAGCGCCGCGAGGTGCCCGGCGAGCTGGATGTCCAGGGCTTCGCCGCGGCTGCGGTGCGGGTAGTCGGTGTGGCCGCCGGGCATGCGGTGGACGACCGACTTGGTGCGGATCGGCTCGTACATGAGGTGGCCTCCTGCGGGTCAGGAGACCATCCTACATTGGATCGGTTCTAAAGTTGTGCTCGATCCGGCGAGACTCCAGTCTCCGGCGAGTCCGGAGCGACCCGAAAGCGCCCGCCGTCCGAGCCGACCGCAGGGTCGCCCCGCTAGGGCTGGCTGTAGCCCTCCAGGAAGTTCCCGATGCGGGTGACCGCGTCCGCCAGGTCCTTGGCGTTCGGCAGCGTGACGATCCGGAAGTGGTCCGGTTCCGGCCAGTTGAAGCCCGTGCCGTGCACCACCATGATCTTCTCGGCCCGCAGCAGGTCGAGGACCATCTGCCGGTCGTCCTTGATCTTGTAGACCGCCGGGTCCAGCTTCGGGAACAGGTACAGCGCGCCCTTGGGCTTCACGCAGCTGATGCCGGGGATGCGCGTCAGCAGGTCGTACGCGGTGTCGCGCTGCTCGCGCAGCCGTCCACCGGGCAGTACGAGGTCGTTGATCGACTGCCGACCCCCGAGCGCGGTGGCGACGGCGTGCTGCGCCGGCATGTTGGCGCACAGCCGCATGTTCGCCAGGATCGTCAGGCCCTCGATGTACGAGGAGGCGTGCTTCTTCGGGCCGCAGACCGCCATCCAACCGGCCCGGTATCCGGCGACGCGGTAGTTCTTGGAGAGCCCGTTGAAGGTCAGGGTCAGGACGTCCGGCGCGATCGCGGCGGTGTTGGTGTGCGTGGTCCCGTCGTACAGGATCCGGTCGTAGATCTCGTCCGAGCAGACGACCAGGTTGTGGCGGCGCGCGATGTCGGTCAGGCCGCGCAGCATCTCGTCGTCGTAGACGGCGCCGGTCGGGTTGTTCGGGTTGATGATCACCATGGCCCGGGTGCGGTCGGTGATCTTGCGCTCGATGTCCGCGAGGTCCGGCATCCAGTCGGACTGCTCGTCGCACCGGTAGTGCACCGCGGTGCCGCCGGCGAGGCTGACCGAGGCGGTCCACAGCGGGTAGTCCGGCGCCGGGACCAGGACCTCGTCCCCGTCGTCCAGCAGCGCCTGCATGGACATCTGGATCAGTTCGGAGACGCCGTTGCCGAGGTAGACGTCCTCGACGTCCAGCTCGATGCCCTTGGTCTGGTAGTGCTGCATGACCGCGCGCCGCGCGGACAGCAGACCCTTCGCGTCCCCGTAGCCGTGGGCGGTGCCCAGGTTGCGGAGCATGTCCTCGAGGATCTCCGGCGGGCACTCGAAGCCGAAGGCCGCGGGGTTGCCGGTGTTCAACTTGAGGATGCGATGACCTGCCGCTTCGAGCCGCATCGCCTCTTCGAGGACGGGTCCGCGGATCTCGTAGCAGACATTGGCGAGTTTCGTTGACTGGATCACCTGCATGACGGGAGCTTACGGGCCCGGCGGCGACCGCGCCGCTTTATTCCGGCACCTTTCGGCGAGGCGATATGTCCCGGTTCGGGGGATGCGGAGGCCACGGCCCGCACGCTCCTTGGAAACCGTGGCCCAGCCCGCGTTCCGCCCTGCGGAACGACCGCGTTCACCCGCGTCGGCCGCCCCGGTGTTGCGCTCGTCACCCCACGGTGTACCGGGCCTGGGTGAAACCGCCGCCCAGGGCCTTGGCCTCCCGCAGGGTGAGGTCCACGTCCTCGTCCAGCGCCCCGAAGAGCGGCAGACCCGACCCGAGGAGTACCGGCGCGGTGGTGAGGGTGAGTTCGTCCAGGAGGCCCTCGCGCAGGAACGTTTGGACCATCCGGCCGCCGTCCACGTAGACGCTCTTGGCGCCCAGATCCGTCAGGCCCGCCATGAGTTCCTCCAGCGAGCGGTACACCGTCACGCGCGGGTCGTCCGTGGTCAAGGTGGTGCTGAGGACCACCACGCGCTTGCCCTCGTAGGGCCAGAACCCGAAGGTGAGCACCTTCTCGTAGGTGTTGCGGCCCATGGCGAGGGTGTCGATCCCGGCCATGAACCCCTCGTAGCCCGTGTCCCCGGCGGCCTCGCCGCGGGTGGTCAGCCACTCGATGTCGCCGTCGGGGCGGGCGATGAACCCGTCGAGGCTGACGCCTATGGTCACGGCGGTGCGGAAGGTGCGGTCCCAGGTCATGCGGTGTCCCTTCGGTCGGTGGTGCCGGTGGCCCCTAGTGGGTCGCCGGCGTCGGTGCTGGTGGTCGCGTCGGTGCGGTGCGGCGCGAGGGTGGCGGTCAGGGCGGCGCGCCGGCGCTCGGCGAGGCCGCCCTCGTGGTCGACGGCCCAGAGCAGCCCGGCCCCGGTGACGGCCGCCCGGACGGTCTCGGTGAGCGCGGCGACATCGGTGTCCGGGTGGAGCTCGCCCGCATCCGCCGCCCGGTCGAGCAGTGCCCGGCAGGCGTCGTGTTGGGCCCGCTCCGAGGCGAGCGCGGACTCGCGGAACTCCGGGTCGGCCAGGTCGGAGCAGAGGAAGGCCAGGTGATGGGCGTACGCCTGCGGGGTGGCCACCGGGCTCCAGGTCTCGGCGATCAGTCGGGCCAGCGCGTCGAGCGCCGAACCGTCCTCGCGGCCGACGCGCTCCCGGAGTTCCGCGAATCGCGCCGCCCCGTGCCGGGCCAGCGCGAGCAGCAGCCCGCGCTTGGAGCCGAACCGCTGCACGAGCGTTCCGGGCACCAGTCCGACCTCCCGCGCCACGGCGGCCAGGGTGAGCTTCGCCGGTCCGGTCCGGCCCATCACCTCGACGGCCGCCCGCAGGATCGTGGAGTCGTCGACGCCCCGGGGTCGTCCGGCCACGCCCCACCTCCGCCCCGGCCCGATGTGGCCGATTAATAAATGACTGTGCATTCATTAAAGCAGCTGGGGCGGGTCGGGGGGTGGAGATTCGCCGGAGTCCCGCTAGAGCCGGCCGCGGCGGGCCGCCGCATGCTGCCAGAGGCGGAGCAGGTACGGATGGCGGGGCGCCGGGCCGGCCGGGCAGATGTCGAAGTGGGTGACCCGGCAGGCATCCGTGGGCGCCCCGTCGCCGAGGTGGATCGCCGTGCCGTCGGAACCGATGCGGTAGCGGTGGCCCGGCGGGACCAGGTGGTGCGGGACGGTCCCGGGCTGCATCAGGATCCAACGACCGTGCACCGTGCGGTGCCAGAGGGCGGCGTCGCCGCAGTCGCGGCAGGTGGCGGGCCGGCCCGCGCGGCCGTCGGGCCCGCCGATCGCCGCGAGGGCGCCGTCCAGTACGTCGCCCACCGCGATCGGCGTGCGCGGATCATCGTGCAACGGGGTCCCACCTCCGTGCCGTTGGTAGCACGGCACGGGGGCGCGCAACCGCCGTACGGGGGACCCGCCACCCCTACGGGTGACCGGACCGGTCCAGGATCACGAGCGGGACCTCGCCGGGCGCGGCGGCCGCCTGGTGGTCCTCGTACGCGGGCCACAGCGCGGTCAACGCCTCCCAGTACGTCTCCCGCTCCAGCCGGTCCGCCGTGCGGGCCAGCGCCTGGAAGGAGAGGGCGCCGACCTGGAGCCGTACCTCGGGGTGGGCGGTGAGGTGCGCGTACCACCGCGGGGCCGGCGCGCCGGGGACGGGGCCGGCGGCCACGACGAGGTGCCGGCCGCCGTCACGGGCGTAGATCAGCGGGGTGCGTTCGGTGCGCCCCCGGTCGCGGTCGACCGTGGTGAGCAGCAGGGTCGGGACACCGTGCCAGAGATGGCCGTCGAGGCCCCCCGAGCCCACATAGGCCCGGACGTGTTCCAGGGCGCGACCCGGCCCCGGATCGGTGGGGTGGTCCCAGTCGATGGTGACGGTCTGCATCACGGCGTCCTCCGGCTTCGGCCCCCCGCGGCCTAACGACGCCCGACGCGAGGGGTTGCGCGCACGCCGACGCGAACCGACGCGCGCACGCCAACGCCAGCCGACGCACGCCGACCGCCGCTCCCGGTCCGGCCGGTGGGCGCGGACCGGGCGCGGCGTCGGACGAACCGCCCCCTGCCTGCTGAGCGGACCCGCCCCCGCTTACGGCAGGTAGCGTTCGATGACCGACGGACCCTCCCGCTCGATCATCTTCCGGGCCTTCTCGACCCGCTCCGGAGTCGGGTCGGCGCCCGTCGCCATGACGAGGTCCTCGGGGTCGTAAGGCCGCTCGCCGCCGGTCCACAGCTTGGACGGGCGGTCCGCGTGCTGGGGCTGCTGGTCCGATTCACGTTCCATCGCGTACCTCCTCGGGGGTGTCCCCGTTTCCCCTCATCCTCCGGCGCCCGCCTCATGAACGCACGTCGGCCGCCGCAGGGCCGCTGCCGCCCTCAGCGCACCACCAGCGTCAGCACCACACCCAGCGCGAACAGCGACCCGCAGACGGCCAGATTGACGCCCTTGTGCTCCATGAACACCGCCGCGAACTCGCGGATCGTCGCGCTCGGCCAGAAGTACGCGGCCGTCGGCGAACCCAGCACCTGCCCGTTGACCCCGGCCTTGCGGGCCATCATCGCGGCGCGGAACGCGTGGAAGTTGTTGGTCACCACCACGCACCGGTACCCCGGCGTGCCCTCGGTCATGATCGCCGCGCTCAGGGAGAGGTTCTCCTCCGTCGTGCGCGAGCGGTCCTCCGGTCGGATGTGCTCGGCGGGCACGCCCTCGGCGATCAGCCAGTCCGCCATGGCCCGCGCCTCGGCGACCTTCTCGTCCGAGCCCTTGCCGCCCGAGGGCAGCAGCACCGGCGCCGGACCGCCCCGGGCGCGCTGGGCGTCGTAGATCTGCTTGCCCTTGCGCAGCCGGGAGGCCAGCAGCGGCGGCACCCGGTCGCCGCCGACCAGGCCGGAGCCGAGCATGACCACGTAGTCGACGTCGCCGCGCACCCTGATCCGCCCGTACAGATAGGCGTACGCGAGGAAGCAGAGGAAGAGGAACGCGACGTACGCGGCGATCAGGACCACCATCGCGGTCATCCCGGCCAGCTTGCCCGAGCCGCTCAGCACGGTGACGAGGGTCAGCCCGAGTACCCCGAAGATCGCGAGGCCGGCCAGCAGCGACAGCAGGTTGCCGAGGCCGCGGCCCTCCTTGCGCACCATCGTCACCCCGTTGGCCACCAGGAAGCAGGCGAGCGCCACCACCCCGAGCGCCGGCAGGAGGAACACGGCGACGACCAGGACCACGGCGAGGCCCGACGGCAGTCGCGTGATCCGCGCCAGCAGTCCCAGCGCCAGGCTGACGAACGTGAGCCCCAGCAGGACCGCGTTGCGAAAACGCCGGCGGTCCTCCCGCACGCTCAGGCAGAAGAAGACGAACAACGCCGCGGCCGGGGCAAAAGCGATCATGGTGGTCATCGTAGGGGCCGCGCGGGAACGGCCTCCGGGCCGCCGGCGCTACGCGTCCTTCGGGGTCCTGCGGATCGCGCGCCCGGCCAGCACGTCCGTCCTGCGGCCGTCGCGCATCACGAAACGGCCGTCGATCAAGACGTGGGGGACACCGGTCGGCAGCGCCCGCGGGTTCTCGTACGTCGATCCGGCGGCCACCGTGTCCGCGTCGAAGAGCACCAGGTCGGCGTGGTGGCCGGGGCGGACCAGCCCCCGGTCGGGCAGGCGCAGTCGGGCCGCCGGGCGGCCGGCGAGGTGCGCCACGCACTCCTCCAGGGACAGCACGCCCAGCTCGCGCACGTACCGGCCGAGGTAGTGCGGGAACGTGCCGTACGCCCTCGGGTGCGGCTTCGCGCCCCGGAGGATGCCGTCGGAGCCGCCGGTGTGCGCGGGGTGGCGCATGATCGCCCGGACGTTCTCCTCATGACCCACGTGCTGGATGATCGTGGGCCGCAGCCGGTCGCCGAGCAGCAGCCGCCGCGCCTCGTCCCAGCCGCGCAGCCGGGCGCCGACGTACCGGCCGAAGGCGGGGTCCCCGACGCCGGACACCTCGACCGTCGACCAGTCCACCGGCACCCCGTGGCAGCCGTCGGAGCCGTCGACCTCCAGTGCGTACCGGATCCGTTCGGCCTCGGAGTCGTCCCGCAGTCGGGCGAGCACCGCCGCCGGGCCGCCCGCGCCCGCCCAGCTCGGCAGCAGGGCGACGAGGGTGGTGCAGCCGGGGGTGTACGGGTAGCTGTCGAGGGTGAGGTCGACGCCGGCCGCCCGCGCCCGGTCGAGGAGGGCGAGGAGTTCCCCGGCCCGGCCCCGGTTCTCGGGGAAGTTCATGGTGGCGTGCGCGAGGTGCAGGGCGCAGCCCGCCTCTCGGGCGAGGGCGATCATCTCGGCGTAGGCGGTCAGGGCGTGGCGCCCGTACGAGCGGTGGTGCGGGCAGTAATAGCCGCCGTACCGGGCCACCACCCGGCACAGCGCGGTCAGTTCGGCGTCGTCGGCGTACATGCCGGGGGTGTAGGTGAGCCCGGAGGACATGCCGACGGCGCCCTCGGCGAGGCCGTCCGCGACGAGGGCGCGCATCCGGTCCAGTTCGGCGGGGCCGGCCGGGCGGTCGTCCCAGCCGACCGCGTAGGCGCGGACGGTGCCCTGCGGGACGAGGTAGGCGGCGTTCGCGGCGATGCCGGTGGAGTCGAGCCGGTCGAGGTACTCGCCGACCGTGCGCCAGTCGAAGTCGATGTCGTCGCCGGGGCCGTTCCAGCCCGCGATCGCCGCCCGGACGCCGGCGAGGGTGCGGTCGTCGACGGGCGCGTAGGAGAGGCCGTCCTGGCCGAGGACCTCCAGGGTCACGCCCTGGGCGACCTTCGCGCTGTGGTCCGGGTCGCGCAGCAGGGCCAGGTCGCTGTGGGCGTGCATGTCCACGAAGCCGGGGGCGAGCACCAGGCCGTGCGCGTCCAGGGTGCGCCGGCCGCCCGCCCGGATCCGGCCGATCGCCTCGATCCGACCCTCGTGGACGGCCACGTCCGCGGTGTACGAGGGGCCGCCCGTGCCGTCCACGACGCGGGCCCCCCGGACCACCAGGTCCACCGGCGGCTAGTGCTGTGGCCGGGAAGGTCCACCGGGTCGCGGCGCCCGGCACGGCACCTCCCTGCGTTGTCGGACCACGGAAGTACGTCCGGTACGAGCCGGGGCCCTCCGCCTTGCGATGTACCGCACCGACCACCGCGACCCGGCAAACCTTCCCGGCCACAGCACTAGAAGAAGGTGCGGACGTAGTCGCCGACCGTGCCGTCCGCGTCCACCACCGGGATCAACGGCCACTTCTCGAAGATCGTGCAGGGGTGGGACATGCCGAGCGCCACCCAGTCGCCCACCTGGAGGTCGTCGGCCGAATCGGTCTCCAGCCAGGCGTGCTGGTCGGACAGTTTGACCACCCGGACGCCGGTGGCGGGCCGCTCGGCGCCGTCGAGCGGGTCCCGTACCAGTTCGACCTCGGGCAGCCCGAGGTCGTACGCGATGTCGCGCTTGCCGGCGTTGACGAACGCCTGGGTGGGGGAGGGGCGCGAGACGACCTGCGTCCACAGGCGGAACGCGGGGCGCAGGTCCCCTTCTTCGGGGAGGCGGTTGAAGGGGGTCAGGCGGGTGTACCAGCCGTGGTCGTGGGAGACGTACGCGCCCGAGCGCAGCAGCCGCAGCGTCGGCCGCGACAACTCCGGCAGCTGCGCGAACACGTCGGCGACGGCGTCGAACCAGGAGGAGCCGCCCGCGCTGACGACGATCTCCGCCACGTCCCGGGCGAACCGGCCCGCCTTGTCGAACTCGACGGCGAGGCCGGTGAGCCGGCGCAGGTAGGCGTGCACGGAGTCCGGGTCCGCCCCGGGCACCTCGGCCTCGTACCCGGCGACGCCGACCAGGCGCAGCGTGTCGCTCTGCGCGACGGCGTCGGCGACGGCGCGGCAGTCGTCCTCGGTACGGGCGCCCGTGCGGGCCCCTTCCCCGGCGCCGAGTTCGACGACGACGTCGACGGTGGCGCCCCGGCCCGCGAGGGCGCGGTCCATGAGCCGGACGCCGCGCACGGAGTCGACGTAGCAGACGAAGCGGAACTCGGGGTCGGCGGCGAGTTCACCGGCCACCCAGTGCAGGGCGGCGGCGTCGACGAGCTCGTTGGCGAGGAAGATCCGCCGGATGCCGAAGGCGCGGTAGACGCGGGCCTGGTGGGGTACGGCGGCGGTGATGCCCCAGGCGCCGTGGTCCAGTTGGCGCCGGAACAACTGCGGGGCCATGCAGGTCTTGCCGTGCGGGGCGAAGGACAGCCCGTGGCGCCGGGCGTACGTCTCCAGGGCGGCCAGGTTGTGGGCGAGGGCGTCCGCGTCGAGGGTGAGGACCGGGGTGGTGAAGCCGCCCGTGAACAGGTCGCGGCGCTCGGCAGCCAGCATGCCGACGGTCAGGGCGGAGGCTTCGGCGTCCGGCGGGAGGCCCTTGAAGCGGTGGTCCACCGGTTCGTCGGCGAGCCGGCGGACTGCGTCGCTGCCCATGCGGAATCCTCTCGCGTCGCGCTGTGCGCGACGTCCATTGCAGGTGGTGCCCGGTGCTGTCTAACATCCCCGACGACGACGGGTCAACGGCGGTCGGTTCCCGGGGCCCCGGGCGGCGGGAGGGGGCACCGGGATCTCGGGCGGCGCGCAGGGGCGGGGCGTGAGTGGCCGAGACCCCGGGCTCGGCGCGGTGGCGGACGCGCTCGGCGTGCACCGGAGCACCGCCCCCGCCTGCCGCGCACCCCCCGCGCCCACGGCTTCTGCCACTGTCGGCCGGAGGGCCGCCACCGGCCCGGAACGGCCCTGTTCGCCCCCGCCGCCGAGGACATCGAGGCCGTCGAGGCCGTCGGGCACCTCGTTCGCGAGTCGACCGCGAGGCGTCCGTGAGACCGTCCGCCCGCACCCGGCGGAGCCGAACCGGCGCACGCCGGGGCGGACTCTCGCCGTACCGCCGAGACCATCGGCCGGGAGCATCCGCTTCCGACGACGCACACCGAGACGATCACTTACCGGAAGGCGCCCCATGACCGAGAAGATCGCCGTCACGCCCGAGACCCACAACGCCCCGCCCGCGAGGTTCTCGCACGGTGTGCGCAAGGGGAACATCCTCCAGGTCGCGGGCCAGGTCGGCTACCTGCCGTACGTGGTGGGCCAGCCGGCCACCCTCGCCGGTCCGTCGCTGCGCGAGCAGACGCTGCGGACGCTGGAGAACGTCCGCGCCGTGCTGGAGGCGGGCGGCGCCACCTGGGACGACGCGGTGATGATCCGCGTGTACCTCACCGACACCGACCACTTCGCCGAGATGAACGAGATCTACAACGCCTACTTCGAGGAGCAGGGCATCAAGGAGGCCCCGGCCGCCCGCACCACCGTCTACGTGGGCCTGCCCGCGGGCCTGCTCGTCGAGATCGACGCGCTGGCCGTCCTCGGATAGCACCCGCGACGGCGTGTGGGGGCGCCCCCCTGGCGGTGGGGCGCCCCCGGCTCGTCCGGCCGGTCGTCGGCTAGCCGCAGTACTGCGCGGCCTTGCCGATCGACCGGTACATGCAGTCCGCGTTCTCCAGCAGTTGGAGCACGGCGTCCCGGTTGCGCGCCGTCTCGCGGTCGATCACCTCGTCGGGCGGATAGAAGCCGCCGCCTCCGCCGGTGTCGCTCGGGTACATCTCGAAGGTGTAGGCGAAGATCTTCTGGTCGCCCCACAGCCAGTCGTCGATCGTCCCGTCCGTGATGTACAGGTCGCTCGACTGTTCCGCCGTGTAGCCGTTGCTCGCCGCCATACCGGTGCCGATCTTCTTGTAGGCGGCGAGGTCGTCGGCGGTCATCCCGGGCGCCGTGTCGTTGTACGTCCACCCGAACGGCCACATGACGAGTTCGCTGTAGGTGTGGAAGTCGATGGCGGCCTTGATCTGCTGCTTGCCGCCCACCACACGACTGCGGACGAAGTCGGCGACGACCTTCACCTCGGGCGCCGACTCGCCGGCGGAGCCGCGGTAGGTCTCGGAGCCCTTGCTGCCGCTGGAGCCGCCGCAGCAGCCCCATTTGTAGTTCCAGTTCCGGTTCAGGTCGGTGCCCACGGCGGAGGAGCCGGAGTTGGGCTGCCGGTTCTTGCGCCACGAGCGGTAGGAGCCGGAGGCGATGTCGTACTCGCCGCCGTCGGGGTTGAGGTCCGGCACGATCCAGATCTCACGGCTGTTGACCATGTCGGTGACCCGGGCGTCGGAGCCGTACTTGGAGCCGAACTCCTTGAGCAGGTACAGGGCCATTTCCACGGTCAGGTGCTCACGGGCGTGCTGGTGGTGGGTGAAGAGCACCTCGGGCTCGGCCTCGTCGGTCCCGACGTTGTCGCTGATCTTGATCGCGATGATGTCCCGGCCCTGGTACGACTTCCCGATGACCTGCTTGCTCATGATCGCCGGGTACTGGGCGATCCGCTGGTTGATCTCGCTCATCGCCTCGGCGTAGTTGTGGTAGTTCGAGTCGGCGGACGGGAAGTCGCTCGTCCCGGTGGCCACGTTGCCCAGCGAGCGGTCGGGCGGCCCGGGCAGCGGGGTGATCTGGTAGCCGAGCCTGCGCAGGTCCCTGGCCTGGGCGGGGTCGGCGCTGACGACGACGGAGCGGGCGTCCACCTCGTCGATCGACACGCCGGTGCGCAGCAGGGCGGTGCGTTCGGCGGCGGTGGCCGGGCCCTTGACCTCGTACTGGGCGATGGACTCGTCCTGGGTGGCGGTCGAGGGGGTGGGTGGTGGGGCGGCCGTCGCGCTCATCCCGTAGGCGGGGGCGCCGAGGGCCAGGGTCAGCAGGGCCGCCGTGACGGCGGCCCTCCGACGGTTGTGGAGCCGCATGCGTTCTCCTGGGTGGGAGTGTGGGGGTAGCCGTGCGGACGCGCACAGCGTGCTCTCATGGCATGTCCGGGTCAAGAAACCGAAACCGGCCAAAACTCGGTCGGGTCGGTCGGACACCCCCACACGTACCGCCTACGGGAGCGAGTGGACCTTCGGACCCACCGTGTCGGACCAAGCGCTACCCGCCTTGGCGTCCCAGTTGGTCGACCAGGTCATCGCGCCGCGCAGCCCCGGGTAGGTCTTCGACGGCTTGAAGGACCCGCAGTTCGTGCCCCGCGCCAGGCAGTCCAGGGCGTTGTTCACGACGGCCGGCGAGACGTAGCCGCTGCCCGCGCCGCTGGGCGACGCCGGGACGCCCAGGCCCACCTGCGAGGGCTCCAGCCCGCCCTCCAACTGGACGCAGGCGAGGGCGGTCAGGAAGTCCACCGTCCCCTGGGAGTAGACCTTGCCGTCACAGCCGTTCATCGAGCCGCTGTTGTAGAACTGCGTGTTGACGACGGTCAGGATGTCCTTGACGTTCAGGGCCGTCTTGAAATAGCCGCCGGCCGTCGACTGCATGTCGATCGTCTGCGGCGCCATGGTCAGGACGAACGAGGACCCCGCCTTCGCGGACAGCGAGCGCAGCGCCTGCGTCATGTACGTCGGGTTGAGGCCGTTCTCCAGGTCGATGTCGATCCCGCTGAACCCGTACTCCTGCATCAGCGCGTACGCCGAGTTCGCCAGGTTGTTCGCCGAGGTGGAGTCGTTGACCGAGATGGTGCCCTTCTCGCCGCCGATCGAGAGGACGACCGACTTCCCGGCCGCCTTCTTCGCCGCGATGTCCGCCTTGAACTGCGCCGGCGTGTATCCGCCGAGACCGGCCGAGTCGAGGGTGAAGGAGATGGCGCCGGGCGTGGTGGTCGCGTCGGCGAAGGAGACGGCGATGATGTCGTACTGCGCGGAGACGTCCGAGATCTTCTGGACGGTCGCGCCGTTGTCGAAGTTCTGCCAGTAGCCGGTGAGGGCGTGCTTGGGCACCGACGGGTTCGGGGTCGGGTTGCCCCCGCCCGTGGTGGTGCCGGTCACCGCCGCCGACTTCGGGCCCTCGCCGGCCGCGTTGTACGCGCTCACCTGGAGCGCGTACGAGGTGCCGGCGGCGAGCCCGGTGAGCTGGACCGGGGAGGCGGAGACGGTACGGACCCGCACGCCGTCCTGATACACGTAATAGCCGCTCGCCCCGCCGACCGCGTTCCACGAAAGGGTGAGGGCGCTTGCGCTCTGACCGGAAACGGCGGCCCCCGAGGGCGCCCCGGGGACGCTCGGACCGGGGTCGGTGCCGCCGCCCCCGTCCGGTCCGAAGACGCTGAACTCGTCCACGAGATAGGCCGGCCGGCCGTACCAGCCGTGCGTCCAGACGGTGACCCGGGTGGTGTTCGGGCCGGTGGAGAAGGTGGTGGAGAGCTTCTGCCAGCCGCCGCCGGAGCCGGGGGTCCAGGTGGACACGTCCTGGGTGCCGGTGCCGGTCGCGCCGAGGTACACGTACGAGCCCTGCACCTGCGCGCTGAGCGTGTACGTGGAATTCGGCTTGACCGTGACGGTCTGCGAGCACTGGGCGCTGTCCTGGCCGGCCGGGGTGGCCTTGAGGGCGCCGGAGCCGGCGAAGACGGGGGAGGAGACGGCGACGCCGCTGCCGCCGGTGCAACTCCAGTCGGCCAGGCCGGACTCGAAGCCTCCGTTACGGGCGACGTTGACGTCGGCGGCTTGTGCCGGACCGGCGGTGAGGGCCGTCAGGGCGCCGGCGGCGAGCGTGGCGGCGAGGGGCAGGGCGAGGGAGCGTATGCGGTTCACGAAGGCTCCGGTGGGGGGAGGAGGGGATGTGAAGGGGGTGACAGGGGCGTGTGGGGGACCCCCGGGAGCCAAGTTGGTCCAGACCAATCCCGGTGTCAAGACTCTTGGCAATGTGGCCTGAAATCAACCCGGTTCAGCATGCGGTGCGGTCCTTGTTGTCCGGGTTTCCGGCCACCTGTGACATGTGCTGCCGGCACGGGAATCAGCAAGGCCCTGCCCCACCGGGGACGACGCGGATATGGTGCTGAGGCAGGGGGGAAGTGCGCTGGTCGTGAGCGGTCGCGCCGTTCGTACGCGGAGGTGAAGTCCGCGCGACGGGCGGGTGAAGACCGCGGTGTACGGGGTGAACGGGGGGATGCGCGTGCCGACCGCCATTGCTGTCACCACCGCCGATCTGGTGCTGCCGGCCCCGGACCGCCACACCCCCGGCGCCGCCGTCCTGCGCCCGCCCGGGCAGCTCGACCTCGACGGCGCCCTCGCCGAGACCACCGCCCTGCTGGAGGCGCACGGCCACCTCGTGGTCGTCGTGCCGACCTGGCTGTCGGCCGCCGCCGTCCGCCGGCTGCACACCGTACGCGCCATCCTGGAAACCGACCGGATCGCCCTCGTCGAGGTCGACCTGCCGCCACTGGGCGCCGCCCTGCTGGTGCGTCAGCTGCGCCAGATCAGCGTCTGCGAGTTCAGCCCCGGGGTCGTCGCCTCGGCGGCCCGGCTGCTGTCCCATTACATCCACGCGGGCGCCCTGCTGGGCAGCGTCGCCAGACTGGACCGGGTCCCGGTCGGCCTCAAGGCGCACGCCCGCTCCTGGTCACCGGGCGCCCAGTTCGCCGTACTCGCGCACCCCACACCCCACCTTTCCCGGCTGACGCCCGCGGCCTCCTCCGGCGCGCACGCGGGCGGCGGCTCCGCGCTGCCGCCCGGCCCGGGCTTCGTCACCCACCTCACCTTCGCCCGCGGCCGGCTCGCCTCCGACTGGGTGGCGACCGAGCTGGCACCCGCCTGGCAGGTCGCGGGCGTCATGGAGAACCCGCTGCCCGCCGACTCGGCCGCCTGGTGGGGCACCCCCAAACTCGTCGAGTTCGCCGCGGCCATCCCGGACCCGTCCGTGCTCTACCAGCTCGTCGCCTCGGTCCGCCGCGAGGAGTGCCGCTGGTGCGGCATGGAACTCATCGGCGACCGCTGCGGCTTCTGCGCGGCCCCGCTGACGGCGCCCCCACCGGCGCCGCCACCCGCCGGCGGACACAGCGCCGCACCGACCGGACCCCGACCCTGACCGGCCCGAACGAACGAAGAACGGCGAGGTAGTACGGCCATGAACTCACGCCAGCGCCGCGGCGTCATCCTGCTGCTCCTGTCGGTCCTGTGCGCGCTCGCGGCGTTCGCCGGCGTCCTCGTGGTGATCGGTGACGTCAACTCCAAGGTCGGGTCCGAGGTCGTCGCCTACCGAGTGAAGGGGGACATCGCCCCGTACAGCCCCCTCGCAGCCGGTCAGTTCGAGGAGGTCAAGGTCCCCAAGCGGTGGCTCTCTGAGACCGCGGTGACCGACCTCGGCGCGCTCAAGGGAAAGATCGCCCTCACCACGCTCAAGAAGGGCTCCCTCCTCCAGGAGGACATGTTCGTCGACAAACCCCAGCTCCAGCCGGGCGAGCAGGAGATCGCGATCATGATCGACGCCGCGACCGGGGTGGCCGGCAAGATCACCTCCGGCGCCAAGGTCAACATCATCGCCACCTTCAAGGGCGCCAAGGACACCGATCCGTCCCGGTCGGTGATCATCGTCGCCAACGCCCGCGTCCTGAACGTCGGCAAGCTCACCCCCCTCGACAAGGACAGCGACAAGAAGGGCCCCGCCGAGGCGGTCCCGATCACCTTCGCCCTGAACACCAAGGACACCCAGCGCGTCGCGTACGCCGAGTCGTTCGCGGAGCACGTACGGCTCGCCCTGGTGGCCCCCGGCACCGAGTCGGTCCCCGCCCCGGGCGACCGCACGTACACCCTCGACGGGGACAAGTGAGGCCCGGATGAGCACCCGAATCCTCCCCGCGGCCGGCGACCCGGACGCCGCCCGCCTCATCGCCACCCTGCTGGGCCGGCTCCCGGCCGCCGAACCGGCCGGGCCGCTCCCCGACTCGACCGCCCTGCTCGACACCCTGGCGCGGCTCGCCGCAGAGTCCGTCGACGCACTGCCCGAAGTCGTCCTCGTCCACGAGCGGATCGGCCCGCTGCCCGCCCTGGAACTCGTCCGCGAGGTCGCCCTGCGCTTCCCCGCGGTGGGCGTGGTCCTGCTGTCCTCCGACGCCGGCCCCGCCCTGTTCTCCGCCGCCATGGACTGCGGCGCACGCGGCCTGATCGGCCTCCCGCTCTCCTACGAGGAACTCGCCGCCCGCGTCCAGGCCGCCGCCCAGTGGTCCGCGGGCGTACGCCGCCACCTGGGCCGGGGCCCGGAGACACCCACCGGACCCGGCGGCCGGGTGGTCACCGTGTCCGGGGCCAAGGGCGGCGTCGGAACCACCTTCACGGCGGTGCAGTTCGCCCTGGCCGCGGCCGCCTCGGGGCGCCGTACGGCCCTGGTGGACCTGGACCTCCAGGCCGGGGACGTGGGCTCGTACCTCGACGTGCGGTTCCGCCGCTCCATCGCCGACCTCGCCGGGATCCAGGACATCTCCCCCCGCGTCCTCCAGGACGCCGTGTACGACGACGGCACCGGGCCGGCGCTGCTGCTGGCCCCGGCCGAGGGCGAACGGGGCGAGGAGGTCGACGAACGCGCGGCCCGGCACGTCATCGCCGCCCTGCGCGCCCACTACGAGCTGATCGTCATCGACTGCGGGACCCAGGTCACCGGGGCCAACGCGGCGGCCGTGGAACTGGCCGAGGTGGCGGTCCTGGTCACCACCCCCGACGTCGTCGCGGTGCGGGCGGCGAAGCGGTTGGTCCGGATGTGGGAGCGGCTCCAAGTACGCAAGGCCGAGGACACCGTGATGGTCGTCAACCGCTGGAGCCGGCACACCGAGATCCAGCCCGCCCTGATCGAGAAGATCACCAGGACCAGGGGCGCCCGCACCACCGTCCCGGCCGCCTTCAAGGAGCTCCAGGCCGTGATCGACGCGGGCCGGGTCCAGGACCTCGACAACCGCTCCACCGTCAAGCAGGCCCTGTGGAAGCTGGCCGGGGAACTCGGCCTGCTGACCGCCCCGACCACCGCCACCGCCACCGCCGCCGAAGCCCCCTCCGCCGAACTGGCCGTACGGGCGACGGCCGGGCCACTGGCCCGGCTGCGCCGGGGCCGGGAGGGGTGAGGGCGTGCCCGCGCGGAGCCGGGGCGGCGCCCCGGGGGACCGCGGTCAGGTGGCCGTCGAGTTCGTCGGCATGGTGCCGCTGATCCTGCTGCTCGTCGCGGCGGTGTGGGAGTGCGTCCTGATCGGGTACGCGTTCTCCCTGGCGGGCAACGCGGCGGACGAGGCGGCGCGCGTCGGGGCCGTGCACGGTGACGACGCGTGCGCGACGGCGGCGCGCCGGCACATCGGGGACGCCTGGACCATGACGGTGGACTGCGGCAACGCGGGGGACATCTATAAGGCCACCGTCAGGCTCAACGTCCCCGTGCTGGTGCCCGGGCTCGACATCGGCGTGCCCATCACGGGCGAAGGCGGCTCGTCACAGGAGCAGGAGAGGGAGGGGGAGTGAGATGACAGGGACCCGGCGCGGTGCGGCACAGGACCGGGGTCAAGTGGCCCTGGAGTACATCGGTTTCATCCCCATCCTGCTCTTCGTCGCGCTGTGCGGCATCCAGCTCGGCTGGGTCGGGTACGTCCACCAGCAGGCGGAGACCGCCGCGCGCACGGCGGCCCGGGTGGAGGCCCGCAAACCGGGGGCGGGGCAGGCGGCGGGCGTCGCCGCGGTGAAGTCCTCGCTGGGCGCGAGGGTGATGGTCAGCAAGACCGCCGACGCCGTCACCGCGACCGCCAGCATCGATGTCACGTCCATCATCCCGGGCCTCGGACTCGACCCCGCCACCGCCACCGCCGTCATGCCCAACGACGACCCGAAGGGACCCTGACGATGAGCCTGCGTTCCCGGGTCAACACCCCCGACGACCGCCACAACCCGCGCGAGGACGGCCGGCTGGTCTCCGCCTACCGCGCGAAGCTGCTGGAGGAGATCGACCTCGCCGAGATGTCGGCGCTCGCGCCCGCCGAGCGCCGGGCCCGCCTGGAACGCGTACTCGGCCACATCATCAGCCGCGAGGGCCCCGTCCTCTCCACCGTCGAACGCGCCCAGCTCATCCGCCGCGTCGTCGACGAAGCGCTCGGCCTCGGCGTCCTCGAACCGCTCCTCGAAGACCCGTCGATCTCCGAGATCATGGTCAACGGCCCCGACCAGATCTTCGTCGAGCGCGCCGGTCGCGTCGAACAACTGCCGCTGCGCTTCGCCTCGCACGAGCAGCTCATGCAGACCATCGAGCGCATCGTCTCCACCGTCAACCGCCGGGTCGACGAGGCCAACCCGATGGTGGACGCCCGACTGCCCAGCGGTGAGCGCGTCAACGTCATCATCCCGCCGCTCTCCCTCACGGGCGCCACGCTCACCATCCGCCGTTTCCCCCGGGCGTTCACCCTGCACGAGATGATCGGTCTCGGTTCCCTGGACGAGCAGATGCTGCTCCTGCTGTCCGGCCTGGTGCAGGCGAAGATGAACGTGATCGTCTCCGGAGCCACCGGCACCGGCAAGACCACCCTCCTCAACGCCCTCTCCGGCCTGATCCCCGAGGGCGAGCGGATCATCACCATCGAGGACTCGGCCGAACTCCAGCTCCAGCAGGCCCACGTCATCCGCCTCGAATCGCGCCCCGCGAACGTCGAGGGCAGCGGCCGGATCACCATCCGCGACCTCGTACGCAACTCGCTGCGCATGCGCCCCGACCGCATCATCGTCGGCGAGGTGCGCGGCGGCGAGACCCTCGACATGCTCCAGGCGATGTCCACCGGCCACGACGGCTCCCTCGCCACCGTCCACGCCAACAGCTCCGAGGACGCCCTGACGCGCCTGCAGACCCTGGCATCCATGTCGGAGGTGGAGATCCCGTTCGAGGCGCTCCAGGACCAGATCAACAGCGCGGTGGACGTCGTCGTCCAGCTCACCCGCTTCGGCGACGGCTCGCGCCGCATCACCGAGATCTCCCTCCTCGACTCGCACGGCCGCGAACCCTTCCGGATCATCACCGTCTGCCGGTTCGTGGCCCGGCCGATGGGCGCCGACGGCCGGGTACACGGCCACTTCGCGTACTACCCGCTGCCGCGCACGGTCGCGGACCGCCTCTACATGCACAACCAGCCCATCCCGCAGGCATT
The DNA here is from genome assembly GCF_042881255.1 of Streptomyces sp. NPDC058279. Classification (NCBI taxonomy): domain Bacteria; kingdom Bacillati; phylum Actinomycetota; class Actinomycetes; order Kitasatosporales; family Streptomycetaceae; genus Streptomyces; species Streptomyces sp. NPDC058279. The sequence continues at coordinate 64,306 of NZ_JBHVYA010000013.1, forward strand.
CGGGGTCGCCCTGTCCGACGACCAACTCGCCGCCCGGACCACCACCGGCCCCGGGCTGCCCGGCGCCCCCGGAGCCCCTTGGACGACCGGTTCCCCCGGCGCCCCCGGGACCCCTTGGACCACTCGGAACGCCCTGTGAACCCACTGATCCTCCTCACCCTCGGCGCCACGCTGCTCGCCTGCCTGCTCGTGGTCCTCGGCGTACACGCCTACGCCGCCGGCCGCGCCCAGCGCGCCGCCCTCATCGAACGCCTCTCCGCGAGCGGCGCCCCCGAGCCCCTGGGCCGCCGGCGCCGCTTCCGCGGGGTCGACCGCCGGCTGCGCCGCACCCGACCGGGCCGCCGGATCGAGGTGAAGCTGGCCACGACCGGCCTGGACCTCACCCCGGGCGAGTTCCTCGTCTACATGCTGATGTCGGTCGCCGGGGTCTGGCTCGTCTCGGCCGCCCTCCTGGCCCCGTTCTTCGGCCCGGTCGCGGGCCTGATCGGGCTGTGGGCCGGCAACGCCTTCCTCAACTGGCAGCGCACCCGCCGCACGGAGCGGTTCATCAACCAACTCCCCGAACTGGCCCGCATCCTGGCCAACGCCACCCAGGCCGGCCTGGCACTGCGCACCGCCATCGGCATGGCGGCGGAGGAACTGGAGGCCCCGGCGGGCGAGGAACTCGGCCGCGTCGCCGACCGCCTCGCCGTCGGCCACTCCATCGAGGAGTCCCTGGGCGAACTGACCGAACGCCTGCCCTCGCGGGAACTCGTCGTCCTCGTCTCCACGCTGGTCCTGTCCGCCCGTGCGGGCGGCGCGCTGGTGGGCAGCCTGCGCAACCTCACGGTGACGCTGGAACAGCGGAAGGAGACGCGCAGGGAGATCCGTACGCAGCTCTCGCAGGTGACCGTGACGGCGTACCTGGTGCCCGCCATCGGGCTGGGCTCGCTGCTGCTCGTGGACATGATGATGCCGGGCGCCCTGGACCGCATGACCGGTGCCTTCATCGGGCAGACGGCCGTCATCATCGCGCTCGGCCTCTTCACCCTGGGGTTCATCCTCATCCGCCGGCTGTCGAAGATCGAAGTGTGAGGAGGGCCGCGTGATCACACTCCTGCTCGCCGCGGCCCTCGGGCTGTCGGTCTTCGGCGCCCTGTACGGAATCCGCCTCTACCGCGCCGACGTCAAACTGCCCGGTGACCTCGTCCTCGCCCTGGAGATCGGGGCCACCCGCACCACCGCCGTGGGCTCCCTCGTCGACCGCCTCGGCATCCGCTGGGCCCCCTTGGTGCTGCGCGCGATGGGCCAGGACCGGGTGGCCCGCAAGCGCCGCCAGATCGACATGGCCGGCAACCCGGCCGGCCTGACCATCGACCGGTACGCCGCCCGGCGCGCGGTGTACGGGTTCCTCGGCGCGCTGGGCGCCTTCGCGATGCTGATCAACGGGCAGCTGGTGGCCGCCCTGCTCATGGTCGCCTTCGGCCTGTTCTGGATCGAGGTCGGCCTGTGGTCGGCGATCCGGGTGCGCCGGGACCACATCGAGCGGACGCTGCCGGACTTCCTCGACGTACTGGCCGTCGTCGTCAGCGCCGGGCTCGGTTTCCGGCAGGCGTTGGAGCGGGTCGCGGACAAGTACGAGGGCCCCTGGTCGGACGAGGTCCGCATCACCCTCCAGCAGATGGACATGGGCGTCAGCCGCCGCCAGGCGTTCGACGAACTGCGCCGGCGCAACGACTCCGAGCAGGTGGCGCAGTTCGTCACCGCGCTCCAGCAGGGCGAGGAACTGGGTTCCCCGATCGTGGAGACACTGATCGCCATCGCGGAGGACATGCGCCGCACGGACGCGCAGAACGCCCGCCGCCGGGCCGCTCGGGCGATCCCGAAGGCCACCTTCACGGTCACCATGTTCATGCTGCCCGGCACCTTGATCCTGCTCGTCTGCGGTTTCGTTTACGGGGCGAACATCGACTTCGGCGCCTTGTTCGGGAGCGGGTGAGCCATGGCCGTCACCCTGCCGTTCGCCGCGCGCACCGGCCGCCACGACGCGACCGCGCCCCGCGAGCCGGTCCGCTCGGGGGTGCTGCCGTCCTCGGAGGTGTTGCCGTCCCTCACACTCCGGGTGAACGCCCTCCAGGCGCTGTGCCGGCAGGTCTTCGCCTTCCGGATGGTGATGACCGCCCTCGGCGCGCCCCTCGCGCTCGGCCGGACCGCCCCCGGCGCCCCCGTCTACCTGGTCGGCGGGGCGGTCCTGCTCACCTTCATGCTGTCGTACGTCGCCTTCCGCGACTGGGAGCGGTTCGGCCCGCTGCTGCTGCGTCACCGCTGGTTGCTCGCGGTCGACATGGCGTTCAGCGCCCTGCTCCTGATCACCGCCACCCCCGCGTCGCCGCTGGGCCCGGTCGCGCTCTGCACCCCGCTGCTGGCCGGGCTGGTCTACGGGTGGCGCGGCTCGGCGGTCTACGCGGCCCTCCAGGCGGCCCTGGTGGTGGCGGCGTCGGGCCCGGTGGTCGCGGCGTCGGGCGGTACGACCCTGGCGGCCCTGTGCCTGCTCGCGGGCGCCGCCGGGGCTTCCCTGCGCGGCCTCCTCTTCCGCTTCGGGGCGGCGGGCCAGGCCCTGACCGAGACCCGGGCGCGGCTGGCGGTGGCCGAGGCGGTACGGGCCGAACGGGACCGCCTGGCCCGCGAGATGCACGACTCCGTGTCGAAGACCCTGCACGGCCTGGCCCTGTCCGCCGACGCCCTCGCCCGCACCGCCGACGACCCGGAGGCGACCCGCCGCCAGGCGCGGGCGGTGGCGGAGGCGGCGCGCCGGGCGGCGACCGAGTCGCGGGCCCTGCTGACGGACCTCCGCCGGGACCTGGACACCCCGGGCGTCTCGCTGTCGGCGGAGCTGCGGGCCCTGGCGGGCGCGGGCGTGCGGGTCCGTGCGTCGGGGGCGCTGCCCCTACTCCCCTCGGCGGTCGCGACACACCTCCTGGCGGTGGTGTCGGAAGCCTTGGAGAACGCCCGTCGGCACGCGTCGGCGTCGTCGGTCGAGGTCGAGGCCGCCGTCTCCGGGCCCCAGTTGGTGGTCACGGTGGAGGACAACGGTTGCGGCCTGCCGCCGGACGGCCCCGACGTGACGGCCCTCGCGGCATCGGGCCACTTCGGCCTGCTCGGCATGCGGGAGCGCGCGGCGGCGATCGGCGCCGGGTTCGGTATCGGCCCGCGCCCGTCCGGCCCCGGCACCCGGGTCCGCCTCGAACTCCCCCTCGGGAGCCCGTGATGCCCGCACTGCGGATCCTGATCGCCGACGACAACCCTGTCGTCCGGGCGGGCCTGGCCGCCCTGCTGGCGACCGCCGAAGACCTCGATGTCACCGCCCAGGCGGCGGACGGCCGCGAGGCGTTGAACCTGACCCGCCTCCACCGGCCCGATGTCGTCCTGCTCGACGTCCGCATGCCGGGCGTGGACGGCATCTCCGCCCTTCCGCACCTCGTCCGCCTCGCCCCGGTCCTGATGCTGACGTACAGCACGGAGTCGGAGGTCGTCCGGGAGGCCCTGCTGCTGGGCGCGGGCGGCTACCTCGTCCACGGCGAGTTCACCCCGGACGACCTGATCCGCGCCATCCACGACACCCACGCGGGCCGCGCCCACTTCACCCCGACGGCGGCCGACGCCCTCCTCGCGGAACTCCGCGCCTCTTCGCAAACGCAACCGGTTGTGGCACAGTCTTCCCAGCGACTCGTCAACCATGTTGCCTACGGCCTGAGTTCGCGGGAGGAGGAGGTCATGGATCTGATCGCGTCCGGGATGAACAACCAGCAGATCGCGGCGGCCTGCTTCATCAGTGAGAAGACGGTCAAGAACCACATCAACCGCATCTTCGCGAAGCTCCAGACCACCACCCGCAGCGAAGCGATAGCCCGCTGGCTGGGCACGGCCCGTCCAGGGGTGACCGGCCATGGGTAGACGTACTGCGCAGTGGGTCCGTATTTGGGCCCCGGGACCCTTGGTTATCACCCGTAACTCCCCGTACGGTCCGCCCATCGACAACGGCACCGGCCCGGGAGGAAACCCCCATGTCACCCAACACCCTGGCAAGGATGCGGAAGCGGTACGGCACCAAGACCACGGCGGACCGCGGCCAGACGGCCTTCGAGTACCTGGGCATCATCCTGGTGGTCGTGGTCATCATCGGCGCGATCGTGGGCACGGGCATCGGCCAGGCCATTACCAACCGCATTGCCACGGCGGTCGCGTCGGTAACCGCGGGGAAGTGATCGCGCGGCGGCTCCGCGATGGAGGGCAGGCATTCCCGATCTACATCGTGGTGATCGCAGGCATGCTGTTCGCCGCACTTGCCTTCTTCGTCATCAGTCAGGCCGGAGTTACGCGCAGCAGTGCACAAGCGGCCGCGGATGCTGCCGCCCTGGCGGCTGCGCGAGACGCGCGAGATCATCTCGTACCGGGCTTGGACTTCACGAAGTTCGAGAAAGGGGACTGGGAAAAGATCCTCCGCGGTGATCTGTTGGACCCTACGGGGGCGTGTGACCAAGCACGCAGCTTTGCCGAACAGAACGGCGCGTCCGCTACCTGTACCGCATCATCCCGCAGCTACACGGTCGAGGTGTCAACGCACGGGACGGTGGGAAGTTCGGTGATTCCGGGAACCGGCGGTATGCACGGGGAGGCGAAGGCCACTGCTTCGATCGAGCCGCGTTGCCACCTGGGGTCCGCCCCGTCTACGGATCCATCCCCTGCGACGCCCTCGTCGGTCGAGTTCACGTGCAAAGGCGGAAAGTCCCTGAAGCTGGACCCTACGAAGCCCGAGTCGTGGCGCACCCTGGCGAGGAGCCTGTTCGACGTGCGCTTGGTGGACTGACAGCAATGAGAGAAGGAAGCAGCGCAGATGAGCACTCGGCACTCGGTGACGGTCCGTGGGGGAGTGGCCGCACTACTGGTGACGGTTCTGGCATTCACGACGGCCGGTTGCGGTGGCGATGGCGACAACAAACCCAAGGCCAGCCAGGCTCCAGGCCATTCAAAGTCGCCGGATGGCGCGGCTCGATCGCAAGCTCCCACTGGCAGCGCCCAGCCGACGCCGACGGAGACCCTCGCCACCGTCAACGGGGAGGCCGGTATGACCCTCACCGTCAACTCTGCCGTTCGCGACGCCGGTGGTTTCCTGACCGTTAGTGGTCAGCTCAAGAACACCGGTGGCCAGCCATTCGCGAGCACTGCGGCTTGGCGGGGAAACGAGCTGAACAGCAGTGGTGCATCGGTGGCCGGCGTGACTTTGGTCGACAAGCTCGGCAAGAAGCGGTACTACGTGCTGCGAGACACCGATGGTCGGTGCCTTTGCACCACCGGGCTGACCATCATCGACCCGGGCCAGACGGTCCCCTTCTTCGCCCAGTTCCCCGCCCCACCGTCAACGACCACCGAGGTGGACTTCAGTCTCCCCACCTTCGCCACGGCCACCGTCAAAATCTCCGGGTGACCCCATGAGCCAACGCCACCGCGTCTCCGCCGCGACCGCCGTCGCCGGCCTCGTCATCGCCGGCGCCCACCTCCTCGGTGCGACCTCCGCGTACGCCGACGACATCAAGCCCTCCGTGCCGCCCGGGACCGAGCCGTCCGCCGCCGCGCCCGTGGCCATCGATTCCAACGCGCCCGGGCTCAAGATCCCGCAGGGCGGGACCCTGGCCCCCGTCAAGGTGCTCGACATCGCCGAGGTCGTCGAAGACCTCGGCGGGGAGCAGCGGCGGCAGGAGACCAACCAGACCGTGATGATGGCCCTCCAGGCCGAGGTGCTGTTCCCCGAGGACAGTGCCGTATTCAACGCCCAGGCCGCCGCCCGGATCCAGGCCATCGCGCAGGAGATCAACCAACAGAAGGCGACCCGGGTCCGGGTCTTCGGTTTCACCGACGACCAGGGCAGCTACGAGCACGGCAAGGAGCTGTCCAAGCAGCGCGCCGACGCCGTGCAGGCGGAGCTCGCCAAGACCGTGACCAGTCCGGGGGTCATCTTCGACGTCCGCGGGTACAGCGAGGACTACCCCATCGCCGACAACGGCACCGAAGAGGGCCGCAAGAAGAACCGTCGGGTCGAGGTCACCTTCCCGCGCGGCAGCGAGCGGTAGGTCCCGACCCCGCGGCGTCCCCGGCCCGGCGAGGGGTCGGCCGCCACCCGGGCTAACCCCACGTGTGAGCCGTGGCACCCCGAGGTATGTGTCCCGGCGGACCTACCGGCGGATCAGGAGACTCGGCATGCCACGGGCTCGGGTGAACGGCGTGGAACTCTTCTACGAGGTCACGGGGAAGGGCGATCCCCTCGTCCTGGTCCACGGATCCTGGGTCGACCACCACAGCTGGGACGCGGTCGCCCTCCGCCTCGCCGAGTCGTACCGGGTACTGGTCTACGACCGCCGAGGCCACAGCCGCAGCGAGCGTCCGCCCGGCCAGGGGACCCGCACCCAGGACGAGGACGACCTGGCGGCGCTCATCGAGACCCTGGACCTGGCTCCGGCCCACGTCGCCGGGAGTTCCTTCGGTGGGTCCATCGCCCTCGGCCTCGCCACCCGCCGCCCCGACCTGTTCCGCAGCCTCGCCGCCCACGAGCCCCCGTTGCCGGGCCTCGTCGAGGGCGATCAGGAAGCGCAAGCCGCCCGGCTGCGGCTGGATGCCGTCTTCGCGGACATCCGCGGCGGCGACCACGAGGCCGCGGCCCGGCGCTTCGTGGAGGAGGTGGTCTCCGGGCCGGGGGAGTGGGACCGGGTGCCGGAGTCGGTCCGCGAGACGTTCATCGCCAACGCCCCCACCTTCCTCGACGAGCAGTCCGACCCGGCGTGGGCCCTGGTCGACCTCCCGCGCCTCGCCGCCGGCTACACCGGCCCCGCCCTGCTGACCACGGGCAGCGAGGGCATGCCGTGGTTCCCGGGGATCGTCGCCACGCTCGCCAAGGCGCTGCGGGGGGCCCGGGTGGTCACCCTGGAGGGCGCCGGTCACGTCCCCCACCTCACGCACCCGGACGCCTACGTCGACACCCTCACCGCGTTCCTGGACTCATAGGAGGTGGTCGGCCTTACCGGCCTTGATGTCCCGGATGAGCTGCCGGAGGGCTTCGCGGCTGTCTGTGAGATACGTGTCCTCCTGGCCGGAGAGGGCGATGTAGCTGTTGCCGTCCCCGTCGACCCCTATCCGGTAGCAGCTCGCGCCCTCGCCGCAGAAGGCGTCTTCCCAGGTGATGTCGACCATCGGAGTCCTCTCAGAGTTCACGAGCCAGGCGGTGGATGAAATCCCGGGAAGGGCCGGGCGCCAGACTGAGCCGCTCCGTCCAGTCCAATTGGAAACGGTACTTCGACAGTTGCGCCTCGGTGTGCAGGAAATCCGCGCCGTGCGTGCTGTCGACCTGCACGGTGTCCAACTGGGGGACCGGTCCCTCCAGGTAGTTGACCGTCTGGCCGGCGCCCGGGAAGCCCTCCGCCTCGAAAGTGAGAACACGCAAAACGACGTTGTGCCGCTCCGACGCGTACAGCAGGTGATCGAGCTGAGCCCGCGCCACGTTTCGGCCGCCGAAGCGCATCCGCAGCGCCGCCTCGTGCACGACCGCGATGTACTCGGGCGCCGCATCGCCCTCCAGCACCTGCTGGCGCTCCAGTCGATGGGCAAGGCGCAGGGCGATCTCCTGCTCCGGGAGGGTCGGTACGACGAACCGGAAGAGCGCCAGGGCGTGGTCGCTGGTCTGGAGCAACCCTGGAACGTGCACGGAGTGTGCGCACCGCACGCGGGTGGCATGGGCTTCCGTCTCGGCGATGTCGAGCATCGCGGCGGACAAGGAGCCGCGGTAGCGCTCCCACCAACCCCGTTTACCGGGCTGGGCCATGGCCACGAGTGCGTCGATGTACCGCTCGTCAGCGCAATCGCAGTGACAGGCCAGCGTCCGAAGTCGTTCCTCGCTGATGGTTCGGATGCCCTGCTCGATGGCCGAGACCTTGGAACGGTCGACGCCGAGCAGTCCTGCGGCGGATTCGGCGGACACGCCCGCCGCCAGCCTCATCCTGCGCAGCTCGGCGCCCAGTCGCTTCTGTCGTTCGGTCGGCGCAGTCCTCGGCGGCATGGCTGCAGTCTGCCGTGTCCAGCCCTTCGATATCCAAGGGTGGGCCAATCTCCGCGAGCGGGTGGCCAATAGTCCACGCCATCAGCTACGTTAGGTAACGCACCGCTCACGCAGGGAAGTTGAAGTGCATCGCCGCAGCATGCCTCGGGCCTCGGCGACGAGCCACGCTCCCCGCCCGCGTCAGCCACCCGTGCGCGTCGAACTCGCCGAAGTCACGTCAGCCGCCCAGCAACGTCACACCAGGGAGTCACCGATGCCCAGCCCCTTTGACCCGGCCGTCGCCCCCGGCGGGTTCACCGCCTGCCCGGCCGCGCCCGCCGCCCCCACCGGGCCGCCGGGCGCCGACGACCTCGCGTGCAGCCTCACCGTGCCCGGCGAGCCGTACAGCGCCCAGATCGCCCGCAGCGCCGTACGGGCCGCGCTACACGCCCACCGGCTCGACCCGCTCGCGCCGGCCGCCGTGCAGGTCACCGGGGAACTGGTCGGCGCGGCCTGGTACTTGAACCCCGGGCAGAGCCTCTACCTGTCCGTCCGGCACCGCGACGACGCCCTCCGGCTCACGGTCTACGACGGCCACGCCCCCCACGCGCACCCCCGCCTCGCCGCCCACTGCGAGGCGCGACGGCGCTCCGCGCTGCGGCTGATGGCGGCGGTCGTCAGGGAGTGTGGCGGGGCCTGGGGGTTCGAGGGCTCCCGCGAGCCCGGTGGGGGTACGCGCACCTGGGCGACCCTCCCCGGGGCCGGGGCGGTCGGGTACCTCTCCGCCTGACGTGCCCCCCGGGCTACGGCTGCTGGTGGTGGTGGGCCTGGGTGATGAGGTCCGTGGCGACTTCCAGGGCCGCCTTACGGGTCTCCTCGGGGTCGCCCTCCACGTGCTGGAGGAACATCATGCCGGCGTGCAGGGTGAACAGCGCGCTGATGCAGCGCACTTGGTCGGCCAGCGGGGCGTCCTCGGCCCGGAGCAGCTCCACCAGGGCGAAGAGCCGCTTCTTCATCGTGTCGCCGATGCTGAGCTCCCGCACCGTCGCCTGGTTCTCCTGCATGAACCGGTACAGCGAGACCCCGGAGGCCATCGCCTCGCTGTAGCGGCGCAGCACCTCGCGCTTGGTCTCCAAGGTGCGCGGCTGTTCCTCGGCCCAGCCGATCAGGTCGTCGATGGGCTGGGTCAGGTCCTCGAAGACGCTGATGATGATGTCTTCCTTGGTCTTGAAGTGGTAGTACAGCGCCGCCTTCGTGACCTCCAGCCGCTCCGCGATCTCGCGCAGCGACGTCTTCTCGTACCCCTGCTCGGCGAAGAGCTCCAGCGCGATGTCCTGGATGCGCTGACGCGTGTTCCCACGCCGCTGGTGCGGACTGCTGCTGGACATGACTCTCCCCAAAAAACTTACTTGACGCCCGGCTAGTGACGCGTCTACCTTCACCAGTGTAGTGAACTAGCCGGGCGGCAAGTAAGTGGCCGGGTGCGGAAAGTGCCAGGGGAGTGGACGACATGGTGGAGATGACGAAACAAGCGGAGAACTCCGGGGAGGTGAAGCCCCGCAGCGTCCGCGTCGTACTCATGGCACTCATGATCGCGATGCTGCTCGCCATGCTCGACAACATGATCATCGGTACGGCGATGCCGACGATCGTCGGCGAGCTGGGCGGACTGGAGCACCTGTCCTGGGTGGTCACCGCCTACACGCTGGCCACGGCCGCCTCCACGCCCATCTGGGGCAAGGTCGGCGACATGTACGGCCGCAAGGGCTCGTTCCTCACCTCCATCGTGATCTTCCTGATCGGTTCCGCGCTGAGCGGCATGGCCCAGGACATGGGCCAGCTGATCGGTTTCCGCGCGATCCAGGGCCTGGGCGCCGGCGGTCTGATGGTCGGCGTCATGGCGATCATCGGCGACCTGATACCGCCCCGTGAGCGCGGCAAGTACCAGGGCATGATGGCCGGCGTGATGGCCCTCGCCATGATCGGCGGCCCGCTGGTCGGCGGCACCATCACCGACCACATGGGCTGGCGCTGGTCCTTCTACATCAACCTCCCGCTCGGCGCCGTGGCGCTGGCGATGGTCACGGCGGTCCTGCACCTGCCGAAGAAGACCGGACAGGGCGAACGCCCCAGGATCGACTACCTGGGCGCGGCCCTGCTGACCATCGCCATCACCTCCACCGTGCTGGTCACCACCTGGGGCGGGACCGAGTACGCGTGGGGTTCCGGTGAGATCATCGGTCTGATCGTCGTCGGTGTCCTCGCCCTCGCCGCGTTCCTCTACGTCGAGACCAAGGCCGCCGAGCCCGTCATGCCGCTGCACATCTTCCGCAGCCGCAACTTCACCCTCATGTCGGTGATCGGCTTCCTCGTCGGCTTCGCGATGTTCGGCGGTGTGCTCTACCTGCCGCTGTTCCAGCAGGCCGTGCAGGGCGCCTCCGCGACCAACTCGGGGCTCCTGCTCCTGCCGATGCTGCTGTCGATGATGGTCGTCTCGCTGATCGCGGGTCGGATCACCACCAGCACCGGCAAGTACAAGGTCTTCCCGATCGTCGGCGGCGCGCTCATGGTCGTCGGGCTCTTCCTGCTCGCGACGATGGACACCGACACCACCCGACTCGTCTCCGGGCTCTACATGGCGGTGCTCGGCGCCGGCCTCGGCTTCCTGATGCAGATCACGATGCTGGTCGCGCAGAACAGCGTGGACATGAAGGACATGGGCGTCGCCTCGTCCTCCGCCACCCTCTTCCGTACGCTCGGCGGTTCCTTCGGCGTGGCCCTGATGGGTTCCCTGTTCACCTCGCGGGTCACCGACACCATGACCGACCGGCTCGGTCCGGCAGCCGCCGCCAAGGCGGGCTCGGCGCAGCTCGACGCGGCCAGCCTCGCCAAGCTGCCCGAGGCCATCCGCGACGCCTACCAGCACGCGGTCGCCGCCGGTACGCACTCCGCGTTCCTGCTCGGCGCGGCCATCGCCGTACTGGGCTTCCTGGCGGCCTGGTTCGTCAAGGAGGTCCCGCTGCGGGGCGCGGGCCCGGCTCCGGCCGACGCCACCGGCGAGGGTGACAAGCCGGCGCAGCTCGCGCCGGAGTCCATCGCCCACTGAAGCCCGTGGGTACGGCACGGCAAGGCACGGCATGAAACGGCCCGGCCCCGGGGATCGACAAATCCCCGGGGCCGGGCCGTTTGCCGTCAGGCACCGGTCGGCCGTCGACCTCGCCGATCGCCGCCGCGTACATGCCCGCGATGCCGGCCGCCGTGCCGACTCCGCCCGCCGCCGGCCTCTGGGTCTTCACCAACGGGGGTTGCCGTACGCCATGACGTCCAGGGGGCGGGTCGGTGCACCTGTCGAACACCCGCCCAACTGGCGCTGATCAGGTGGTATTCCCGGCGCTCCGCGGATGTGTCAGCTCCGCGGCGGGTGTCGGCTCCCTTACGGGTGAACGCGCCCCCGGTGTCGTTCCGGGCCGCCGCGAGCCCCCGTTGGACCGGGTATGAACCGCACCCGCACCGCCGCCCTCGTCCTCACCGCCGCCCTGGCGGCGCTCGCCCCCGCCCTCGGTCAATCCGCCGCCACCGCGGCGCAGGGCACCTTCCTCCAGGACCCGGCAGGCGACGAGAAGGCGATGAAGTCGATGTGGACGAAGGACGACATGCACAAGGTGGAAGCCCAGTTCCGCCTCTACCCGAACATCCAGTACAAGACGGTGACCCGGACCGAATCGAAGGGCGGCCAGCAGTGGGAGCGGGAGGTTCCCGACCCGAAGACGATGTCCTGGACGCCCTCGTTCGAGTTCGCGTGGTCCGTCGCCGACTCCAAGCTCGTCAAGAAGGCGGTGACGACGAAGGACGGCAAGCACCCGATCGTCGTGCACGCCGTGCTGCGCACCGCCGGGCAGGCCAAGGCGGCGGAGGTGGACCAGGAGCTGACCGGCCGGCCTGCCACGGGCCGGGTCAAGGTTCCCGGCGGGAAGCGGATCGCCTGCGACAGCGGCGAGTACACGGTGGAGTGGTCGGTCACCCGATCCGGATACGGGACGCTGCGGGGAACCCTGCACTGGGATTCGAGCTGCGAGCAGTACCGTACGGCGTTCTCGGACGACAACGGGCGGATCCACTGAGGGGCGCGTCCCGGGAAGGCCGGCCGCCCGCGCACCTTGTGGGTGGTCGCCGGACGGCTGGGCCGCGGCCTCGGATCAAGGGCCGTGGAGAGCATGATGCCGCATGGGGTGGATGCGGAGCGAGGCGAAGGTCCCGTCATGCGGGGGGAGTTCGCCCGGGGTCGGGTCGGCCGGGCCGCGGGAGGGCCTGCCGGTCGGTGAGGGCTGAGCGCCGAGGGCTGACGCGCTGAGACCTCGCGGGACGGTGGCGACGGCGACGGCGACCGTGGTGGCCATGGCCATAACTGTGGCTGTGGCGATGGCTGTCGGGGGCGGCCCGATCAGTGCTGCTTGCGGGCCGCGTTCGCCTTGGAGGCGATGTCCTCCAGGACGCTCTTCGCGTCCCCCGTCGGTTCCACCGCACGGCCGATGTTGCGCTTGATGGTGTCACTGACCGTCACCCAGGACGGGTCGTTCACCGGGTAGAGCTGGGCCCCGCGCAACGCGGTCAGGAAGTCCTGGTCGGTCTTGTCGAGACCGCCGCCGGCCGGGGTGCGGGAGGCGCTGACGGTCGCGGGGAGCAGGTGGTAGCGGCTCGCGAAGTCCGACAGGTACTTGTCCTGGTAGACGAAGTCCAGGAACGTGCCGATCTCGGCGCGCTTGCCGTTCTGCTTGAACGCCATCATCCAGTCCGCCACGCCGACGGTGGGCGGGATCTCGCCCGCGCCGAGGGTGTCGGAGACCGGCATCGGAACGGCGCGGACCTCGATGTTCTTGGCGCGCGCCTCGTAGGCGAGCGACGGGTAGCCGTTGACCATGCCGACCTCGCCGCGCAGGAACGCGGCGAAGGCGTCGGCGCGGTTGAACTGCGACGGGGCGACCGGGCCGGTCAGCCCGGGGGTGACCAGGTGGTCCTTGACCCATTTGAAGGTCGCGATGTTCTGGTCCGACGCGAGGCTGTAGTTGCCGCTGCTGTCGGCGTAGCCGCCGCCGTTGCTCAACTCCCAGATCAACGCCTCGGCGTGCGCCTCCTCCGGACCCAGCGGGAGCGCGTAGGGGATTTTGACCCCCTTGTCCCTGAGGGCCTTGGCGTCGGTCTGCAGATCGGCCCAGGTCTTGGGCGCCGCGCTGATTCCGGCCTGCTTGAACAGAGTGTCGTTGTAGAAGAGCAGGCGGCTGCTCGCCACGAAGGGCAGACCGTAGAGGGTGCTGCCGACGGTGCCGGCCTCGGTGAGGGGCTGGAGGAAGTTCGCCTCCGCGGTGACGGTGAGGAGTTCGTCGGCGGAATAGAGCTTGCCCTGCGCCGCGAAGTCCGAGTACGAACCCATGAGGGCCATGTCCGGCGCGTTGCCGGCCTTCACCATGCGGGAGACCTCGCGGTCGATGTCGGCCCAGGGCAACAGTTGCACCTCGACCTTGAGGTCGGGGTGGGCGGCGGTGAAGTCGTGCGTCACCTTGTCCCAGTAGGACTTGGAGCCGGTGGCCGAACTGTCGCCGTATTCCGCCGCGACGAGGCGCAGCGTACCGCTGTCACCTGCGCGTCCGCCGGAACTGCCGCATCCTGCGAGAGGTATCAGTAGACCGATCACGGCCGCACCGGCGGCCGGGCCGAACATTCTTCGTCGCACGGGTGGATTCCCCTGATTTTCTTGTGATTCCCGGTGTTACTTATGAGTTACTCCGGGCCGAGGTGTCCTTCCGTGGCCCGTTGGCCGGAATTCTCTCCTGACGGCAGGGCGGTTGGTCCCATTGGGGCGGCAGTTGTGTTCAATGCTCCAACTGGCCTTATTCCCTATGGTGTTTTCCGATATGTGATCCACGATTCCGACGCGCGTAGACATGGCGAAACGCCCGTTTCCGAGGGAAACAGGTCGACGAGAGGGATGGAGGGGAGGGGGGAGAGGGGAGGGGGGAGAGGGGAGGGGGGAGCGAGCCGGCAGCGGCGGGGATTAGTCGGCGAACTCGCCCGCGTAGGGGTCGGGCTCACCCGTCTCGGGGTTGCGGCCCTCCTGCCAACGGCGCTGCGCCTTGCGCCAGTGCACGAAGCTGAGGTGCCCGCCGTCCCAGAAGGTGATGCTGACGGGGCTCACGTCGAAGTCGTCCGAGCAGAGCCGGTAGAGGAATTCGGCCATGCCGTACGGGTGGACCGCGAACGGTTCGGCGGTGTGGCGCCCGACGACGAGGACGGGCCAGCGGTCCGGGTCGGGGTCGGTGGTCAGCCAGCACAGGATGTCGGAGCCGCCGGTGACGCCCCACGCGATGATCGACTCGGGGTCCACGTCGAAGGCGGCCCGGCCGCCCTCGGTCTCCCACACCTGCCGGGCGTTCTCGGTCTCCTCGGCCATCTCGGCGGGGGCCCACTGGAGTCCGGGCTTGGGGAGCGGAAGCAGGATGTCGGCCTCGCCGTTGATGGACCCGGAGCCGAAACGGCCCATGAAGGCGATGAAGTCGGCGGGGAACCGGGTCCCCCAGGCCGCTTCCACGGCGGGCCAGTCGATGTCCTCGTCGGCGCCGTGCGTCGCGGGCATGATCTGCTCCAGTGCCTTGACCGCAACGTTCTCCGTCATGCCGCTCCCCTGCCACCACCCCAGCTCAACCGCCCCAACCTACCCCCGGCGACGCGCCTCGCCTAGGCCCGGTCGTCAAAGTCCCGCCTGGCCCGCGACGCCCGGCACCGCACCTCGCTGCGTTGTCGGAGCGCCCGAGTACGTCCAGTACACGGGCGCCCCTCCGCCTTGCGATGCACGGCACCGGACATCGCGGGCCTTAACGGCGCTACTTTGACGACAGGACCTATCGGCCGTCTCGACTGTCGGGCCGTACGTCCACCCGGGTGCCGGGGCGCAGGCCCCACCGGGCCATGGCGCCGGCCGCGGCCTCCAGGACGTGCCGGGCGCGCGGGCGGGGCAGGCCGAGGCGGCCGGGGGGCATCGTGGTCACGGCGATGACGGTGAGGTTCCGGTCCAGGTACGCCACGTCGATGGGGAAGCGCATCCGGAAGGTGTGCACACTGGCCGCCGGGGTCAGCAGCAGGGCGCCGGTGATGCCGTCACGGCCGAGCAGGCCCCGGGTGCGGGCCCGGTACGAGGCGGCGATCTCCAGCGGGATCTCCGGCGGGATCTCCGGCGGGACATCGAACGGGGCCTCGGGCAGCGGTGCCTCGGGCGTCTGGACCACAGGTCGGGCCGGGTCGGCGCGGGCCGAGGGCCCCGGCCGGGCCCCGGGCGCGGTTTCCGCCGGGCCGCCGATCCTGAGGGTGGCCCTACCGTCCGTCCAGTGCCGCCTGATCGCCATGCCGGTCAGGGTAGGGGTCGATGGGCCCCCGGGCCCATGCCCGCGCCGCCCGCCGGGGCCTACGGTCTGCGCATGGGTCTGGCCGTGATCGTCCTTGCCGCCGTTTACGGCGTGACCGGTGGGCTGCTGCTGCCCCGAGCCGCCTACCGGCTGTCCGTGGAGCCGGAGCAGCCCTGGCGCGACCGCTGTCCCGAGGGCCACCCGCTGCCCGGCCGGCTCGGCCTCGCGCGCTGCCCGGGCGGTGCGGGGGCACCCGAAGGGGCCCACCCGGCCGGACCCGATGGGGCGCCACCCGCGCGGCCGCATCCGTACGGGCCCTCCTCCGCCCGCACCGCCGCACTGACCGGCGCGGTCTGCGCCGCCCTGGCCGTGGCCGGCGGGCCCCGCCCCGAGGTGGTCGCCTTCGTGGCGCTCGCCCCCGCCCTGGTCCTGCTCGGCCTGGTCGACCTGGCGGTGCACCGGCTGCCCGACCCGCTGACGCTGCCGCTCGCCGCGCTGACCGTCGCGCTGCTCGGCGGCGCGGCCCTGCTGCCGGGCGCCGCCGGGTCCTGGCGGCTCGCGCTGCTGGGCGGGGCCGCGCTGGGAGGCTCGTACCTCGTGCTGTTCCTGATCAACCCCGCCGGGATGGGGTTCGGCGACGTCAAACTGGCGCTGTCGCTGGGGGTCGCTCTTGGGTGGTACGGGTGGGGGGTATGGTTCGCCGGAACGTTCCTGGGCTTCCTCTACGGCGCCGGGTACGGCCTCGCCCTTGTGCTGCGCCGCCGTGGGGGAGCGCGGACGGCCTTCGCGTTCGGCCCCTTCATGACTGCCGGCGCGCTTACGGGATTGCTGCTGGGCGGATTCGGAGCGTAGTCGTTTCGCGCCGATGCACGCAGGACGCTTTACGAAGGGTTATGGTGGAACCCCCCCCTCGGGCCGGTCCGTATCCCCCCCACGGACCGGCCCGTTTTTCTTTTCTCCCCACCCCCGCGGGCACCGCCGCGAAAGCGCAGGTCAGTGCCGCGGGCGCGCCGCAGGTCAGGCCCGCTGGGCCCAGATGTTGGTGCCGGGCGTGGAGACGGCGTGGGAATCGATCTCCTCCAGCTCCCGCGCGGTCAGCGGCGGACCGGCCAGCGCGGCCACGTTCTCCTCCAACTGCGCCACGCTCGACGCGCCGATGAGCGCCGAGGTCATCCGGCTGTCCCGGAGCACCCAGTTCAGCGCGAGCTGCGCCAGCGACTGCCCGCGCCGGGCGGCGATGTCGTTCAGGCCGTTCAGCCTCCGCACCACGTCGTCCGAGAGCAGGTCCGGGTTGAGGGACTTGCCCTGGGTGGCCCGCGAGCCCTCCGGGATGCCCTTGAGGTACTTGCCCGTCAGCAGTCCCTGCGCCAGCGGCACGAAGGAGATGCAGCCCATGCCGGCGTCCTCCAGGACGTCCAGCAGCCCGTCCTCCTCCGTCCAGCGGTTGATCATGGAGTACGAGGGCTGGTGGATGAGGGGGCGCACGCCCATCTCGACGAGGATCCGCGCCGCCTCGGCCGTCTGCTCGGCCGTGTACGAGGAGACGCCCACGTACAGCGCCTTCCCCTGGTGGACCGCGGACGCGAGGGCGCCCATGGTCTCCTCCAGCGGGGTCTCCGGGTCGAACCGGTGCGAGTAGAAGATGTCGACGTAATCGACGCCCATCCGCCGCAGCGAGGCGTCGAGCGAACCGAGCAGGTACTTGCGGCTGCCCCACTCGCCGTACGGGCCGGCGTGCATCAGGTAGCCGGCCTTGGTGGAGAGCACCAGTTCCTCGCGGTGGGACGCGAAGTCCTGCGCGAAGATCTTGCCGAAGTTCAGCTCGGCCGAACCGGGCGGCGGGCCGTAGTTGTTGGCGAGGTCGAAGTGGGTGACGCCGAGGTCGAAGGCCCGGCGCAGGATGGCACGCTGCGAGGCCAGCGACTTGTCGTCGCCGAAGTTGTGCCACAGGCCCAGGGAGATGGCCGGGAGTTTGAGGCCGCTGCGGCCCGTGCGGCGGTACTCCATGGAGTCGTAGCGCGAGGGCTCTGCCCGATAGGGATTGGTATCAGTCACGTTGTCCTCCCTATCACGGACCTGTGACCGGCCGAGTTGGGTACGCGATCCCGCCGCGCAGTAATGTGGCGGGCTCGGGGGTAGGACCGCAATCCGCACGGGGGACGCACGGAGGGGCTGGAAGATCGTGAAGCTGCGCGACCTGGTGTACAGGCTCTACGCACGCCGGGTGGAAGGCCGCCTCGACCACGACGCGTCGCCCAAGCACATCGGCGTGATCCTGGACGGGAACAGGCGCTGGGCGAAGGCGTCCGGAGGCACGACGGAACAGGGCCACCAGGCCGGGGCCGACAAGATCTCCGAGATGCTGGGCTGGTGCACCGAGACGGACGTCGAGGTCGTCACCCTGTGGATGCTGTCCACCGACAACCTGGACCGGCCGGAGGTCGAACTCCGGCCGCTGCTCAACATCATCGAGAACACCGTGCGGGGCCTCGCCGCGGACGGCCGCTGGCGGGTCCACCACGTCGGCAACCTGGACATCCTCCCCGCCGGCACCCAGACGGTGCTCAAGGAGGCCGAGCAGGCCACGCACGACGTCGAGGGGATACTCGTCAACGTCGCGGTGGGCTACGGCGGCCGGCAGGAGATCGCCGACGCGGTCCGCTCGCTGCTGCTGGAGCACGCCGAGAAGGGCACCTCCTTCGAGGAGCTCGCCGAGGTCCTGGACATCGACCACATCGCGGAGCACCTCTACACCCGCGGCCAGCCCGACCCGGACCTGGTCATCCGCACCAGCGGCGAACAGCGGCTGTCCGGTTTCATGCTGTGGCAGAGCGCCCATTCGGAGTACTACTTCTGCGAGGTTTTCTGGCCGGCCTTCCGCAAGGTCGACTTCCTGCGGGCGCTGCGCGACTACGCCGCGCGCCACCGGCGGTACGGGACCTGACGAGCAGGGACCCGGTCCCGGCCACCTGACACCCCCTCGGCCCCTTCCGGGGTCGCCCCTCCGCGTCGCGAAGCCTTCACCAGCGCTTCACCGAGCGTCCGTCATATGCCATGGCATGGGCGCGTCGGTTCGAGGGCATACCCCTAGCAGGTCGACGCCCGATCCACGGGTGTCGAGTCTCAGCGGACGGCATGGGGCCGTCCGCCCGGGAGGCCCTTTGCACCAGGACGCGCGTGCGGTTCGCACGGACGAAGTGGAGGGCCGGAAATCGGCCCACGCATGGGTGCCGATGACCGGTCCGGTCTTCATGGCCCGACCTCTTCCGAGGGGGTACGTCCTTCCGTGGTGACCAGCACAAAGCGCCGCCTGCCCGACAGGCGGACCTACGTCCTCGACACCAGCGTCCTGCTGGCAGACCCCAACGCGGTCTCCCGCTTCGAAGAGCACGAGGTCGTGCTCCCGATCGTGGTGATCACCGAGCTGGAGGCCAAGCGGCACCATCCCGAACTCGGCTACTTCGCGCGCCAGGCCCTGCGCCTGCTCGACGACTTCCGGGTTCGCTACGGTCGCCTCGACGCCCCCATCCCGCTGGGCGATCTGGGCGGCACGCTGCGCGTCGAACTCAACCACTCCGACCCCGGCGTCCTGCCCGCGGGCTTCAGGCTGGGGGACAACGACTCCCGCATCCTGGCCGTCGCCCGCAACCTCCAGGCCGAGGGCTACGACGTCACGGTGGTCTCGAAGGACCTGCCGCTGCGCATCAAGGCATCCTCGGTGGGGTTGCTCGCCGAGGAGTACCGGGCCGAGCTGGCGATCACCGACAGCGGCTGGACCGGCATGAGCGAGCTCGCGCTGTCCGGGGAGCAGGTCGACCTGCTCTTCTCGGAGGAACGGCTCTACGTGCCGGAGGCGGCCGAACTGCCGGTGCACACCGGGCTCGTCCTCCAGTCGGAGCGCGGCAAGGCACTCGGCCGGGTCACGGCGGACGGCAACGTCCGTCTCGTGCGCGGCGACCGCGAGGCGTTCGGACTGCACGGCCGCAGCGCCGAGCAGCGCATCGCGCTGGACCTGCTCCTCGATCCCGAGATCGGCATCCTCTCGATGGGCGGCCGGGCCGGCACCGGCAAGTCGGCGCTGGCCCTGTGCGCCGGCCTGGAGGCGGTGCTGGAGCGCCGGCAGCACCAGAAGGTGATGGTCTTCCGGCCGCTGTACGCCGTGGGCGGGCAGGAGCTCGGCTACCTGCCGGGCACCGAGGCCGAGAAGATGAGCCCCTGGGCGCAGGCGGTCTTCGACACCCTCTCGTCCGTCGCCGGGCGCGAGGTCATCGAAGAGGTGCTGAACCGCGGGATGCTGGAAGTCCTGCCGCTCACGCACATCCGCGGCCGTTCGCTGCACGACGCCTTCGTGATCGTGGACGAGGCCCAGTCGCTGGAGCGCAACGTCCTGCTGACCGTGCTGTCGCGGATCGGGGCCAACTCGCGGGTCGTCCTGACCCACGACGTGGCGCAGCGGGACAACTTGAGGGTCGGCCGGTACGACGGGGTGGTCGCCGTCGTTGAGAAGCTCAAGGGCCATCCGCTGTTCGCCCACGTCACGCTGACGCGTTCCGAGCGCTCCCCGATCGCCGCGCTCGTCACCGAGATGCTGGAGACGCTCTGACCCCGGGGAGGCGGTGATCCCGGAGGCACCGCGACTCCGGAGCACAAAGGGGGCAGAAACCCCATAGGCGGAGGATGAGTTGACGCCGCCCGGCGAAGGCGCAGCAGCCTAGCCGGGCGGCGTCGTGCCGCACAGGTCTTCGGTGAAATCAAAGGCGTTCCGGCAGGTGTGACCTTTCCCACGCAACGTGGAATTGCCCTGCGGCGTCGTGGTCCGGCAGAGTCTGCTTTCCGTCAGGCCCCGCATACGGCACTCCTGTACCTCTCGCGAGGTACGCGCACACCAACAACTCCAGAGCCGGTCGCCGTATGCCGCCCGAGCAAGCCGGCAACCCCCGCGAGGGAGTTGCCCCGGGCCCGAGCCTCCAGTGACCGCGGATTCATGGAGGCCAGTGTCGAGGGGCACTATTGCGCCGCGCGGTCACTGCGGACGCTGCTGGAAGGACACCGTGTGAGCCGGATCTCGGTCCGGGGGTTCGCAGTGGCTTCGGCCACCGCGGTCACCACCGTCGGCGCAGTCGTGGGCGTTGCGGCGGGCGACGCCACCCCGAACAACCTCGAAACGACCGCCGCCGGAACGACTCTCCTCACTGACATCCCGGTCGGCGACCAGGCGCAGGTCCAGAGCGCGTCCCTGACGCAGCAGGCCGACTCCATCGCCCACGCCGCCGAAGCCGACGCCCAGCGCTCGGCCGAGGAAGCGGCGCGCATCCAGGCGGCGCAGGACGCCAAGGCGAAGAAGACGGACGCCGAGGCGGCCGCGGCCAAGAAGAAGGCCGAAGAGGAAGCGAAGAAGCACGAGGACGAGCAGGTGGCGAGCCGCTCCGCGACGCGCAGCGCCGGCGACTTCGCCGTCCAGGGCTCCTACACGGTCGCCCAGGTCAAGGACATCGCCCGGCAGATCGTGCCGGCCGGTCAGTTCCAGTGCTTCTCCAACATCATCAACGAGGAATCGACCTGGAACTACCAGGCCGTGAACTCCTCTTCGGGCGCCTACGGCCTGGTCCAGGCCCTGCCCGGCTCCAAGATGGCCTCGGCCGGCGCCGACTGGCGCACCAACCCGGCCACGCAGATCCAGTGGGGCCTGGGCTACATGAACGACCGCTACGGCAGCCCGTGCAGCGCCTGGAGCTTCCACCAGGCCAACGGCTGGTACTAGGCCCGGTCGTCAAAGTCCCGCCTGGCCCGCGACGCCCGGCACCGCACCTCGCTGCGTTGTCGGAGCGCCCGAGTACGTCCAGTACACGGGCGCCCCTCCGCCTTGCGATGCACGGCACCGGACATCGCGGGCCTTACCGGCGCTACTTTGACGACAGGACCTAGGCCGTCCAGCTCTCACCTCGTCCCGGGGAAACACGCTCCCGGCGATCAACCTCGGGGAGCCCCGCACCGTCCTACGGTGCGGGGCTCCCCGCGTGTACGGTCGGGCGAGTGGGTCCGCGCGCGGGGGGAAAGGGAACGACATGACGAAGAGGGCAGGCTGGCTCGGCCGGCTCGGCAGAGGGCTCAGCCAGATCGGCGCGCGCCTCGACGAACGGCGGGCCGAGGTCGAGGCGGAGACCGCCGTCGACGTCCCCGTCGTGGTCCCGGCCCCCGTCGACGGGCCGGTGCCCGCGACCGTGATCGCCCCCGGCGGCGACTCCGGTTGGCGGGAGCGGCCCGATCCGGTGACGGTCATCCCTTGGGGGATGCGGGTGGCCGCCGAAGCCAGTTGGCGGCTGCTGCTCCTCGCCGGGATGCTCTGGGTGCTGATGAAGGTGATCAGCGAGGTCCGCCTCGTGGTCCTCGCCTTCTCCGCCGCCCTGCTCGTCACCGCGCTGCTCCAGCCCTTCGTCGTACGGCTGCGGCGGCTCGGGCTGCCGCGCGGGCTCGCCACGGCCGTGACCGCGATCCTCGGCTTCGTGGTGATCGGGTTGGTCGGCTGGTTCGTGGTGTGGCAGGTCATGGAGAACCTCGACACCCTGTCCGCCCGGGTGCGCGAGGGCATCGACGAACTCAAACTCTGGTTGCTGGACAGTCCGTTCCACGTCACCGAGAAGCAGATCAACGACATCGCGAAGAGCCTCACCGACACCATCGGCACCAACACCGAGCAGATCACCTCCGCCGGCCTGCAAGGCGTGACGGTCCTCGTCGAGGTGCTGACGGGCATCCTGCTCTCGATGTTCTCGACGCTCTTCCTGCTCTACGACGGTAAGCGCATCTGGACCTGGACGCTCGGCCTGGTCCCGCGTGCGGCCCGCCCCGGGGTCGCGGGCGCCGGCCCGCGCGCCTGGCGCACGCTGACCGCGTACGTCCGGGGCACCGTGCTCGTCGCCCTCATCGACGCCGTGTTCATCGGCCTCGGGCTCTACTTCCTCGATGTCACGATGGCGGTGCCGCTCGCCGTCTTCATCTTCCTGTTCGCCTTCATCCCGCTCGTCGGCGCGGTCGTCTCCGGGGCGCTGGCCGTGGTGGTGGCGCTGGTGACCCAGGGGCCGTTCATCGCGCTGATGGTCCTGCTGGTGGTGCTGGCGGTGCAGCAGCTGGAGGGGCACGTGCTCCAGCCGTTCATCCTGGGCCGCGCCGTACGGGTACACCCGCTCGCGGTGGTGCTGGCGGTGGCGGCCGGCGGGATGGTCGCCGGCATCGGCGGCGCGGTGGTCGCCGTACCGCTGGTCGCCGTCACCAACACCGTCGTGGTGTACCTGCGGGCGTACTCGCGCGACCAGCAGCGGGCCGCGGCCACCGCGACGGGCCCGGGCCCGCACGGCGCCACGGCCCTCCCCCGCTCCGAAGGCGAAGCGGGCACGAACGCCTGACCCCCGCGGCCGGTGCCGGCCGCGGGGGTCCTGGGGGTCGTACCCGTACGGGTCGTCACTCGGTGGCGAGCGCGGCCTCGGCGTCGAGGGTGACGGCGACGGCCTGGATCACCGAGGCGATCTTGAAGGCTTCCTGGATCGTCTCACGGCCGACACCGGCCTTGCGCAGCACCTGCTCGTGCGAGTCGAGGCACTGGCCGCAGCCGTTGATCGCGGAGACCGCGAGCGACCACAGCTCGAAGTCGACCTTCTCCACGCCCGGGTTGCCGATGACGTTCATCCGCAGACCGGCGCGCAGGGTGTTGTACTCCGGGTCGGACAGCAGGTGCCGGGTCCGGTAGAAGACGTTGTTCATCGCCATGACCGCGGCCGCGGACTTGGCGGCTGTGTACGCCTCCGGCGACAGGGCCGCCTTCGCCTCCGGCTCCAGCTCACGCAGGACGCGCGCGGAACGGGCGGCGATCGCGCAGGCCAGGACCGTGCCCCACAGCTGCTGCTGCGGGAGGTCGCTGTTGCCGATGACCGAACCGAGGTTCAGCTTCAGGTCCTTGGCGAAGTCCGGAACGGCGGCCTTCAGGGAGTCGAGGGACATCGCTCACTCACCGGCCAGCAGTGCGCCGGCGTCCAGGGTGCCCTCGCCCTTGTTCCAGTTGCAGGGGCACAGCTCGTCGGTCTGCAGGGCGTCGAGGACCCGCAGGACCTCCTTGGGGTTACGGCCCACGGAACCGGCGGTCACCATCGTGAACTGGATCTCGTTGTTCTGGTCGACGATGAAGACGGCGCGCTGCGCGAAGCCGTCCTCGCCCTGCACACCACAGGCCCGCATGAGTTCGTGCTTGGAGTCGGCCAGCATCGGGAAGGGCAGGTCGCGCAGGTCGGCGTGGTCCTTGCGCCAGGCGTGGTGGACGAACTCGGAGTCGCCGGAGACGCCGAGGACCTGGGCGTCGCGGTCCTGGAACTCCTCGTTGAGCTTGCCGAAGGCGGCGATCTCGGTCGGGCAGACGAAGGTGAAGTCCTTCGGCCAGAAGAACACCACACGCCACTTGCCCTCGTAGGTCTTGTGGTCGATCTGCGCGAACTCGTTGCCGGCTTCGAGCGAGACGCAGGCCGTCAGATCGTAGGTGGGGAACTTGTCACCGACAGTGAGCACGTGCTCTCCTTGCAGACAGGAAAATACCCCTTTTGGGGGCTTTCCAAGGGGGTTGGACGGATCTCACATGCTGGCACAGCTGCATTGATTACGGAAATAGCTACTCTTGTGGCTGGTGATCGGAGGTGCCTATCAGTGGCTATGGGTAATAGGGGAGCGAAGCTCGGGCCCAAGAACGGGGCGGCCCGGCAGGCGACGCTCGCGCAACTGCGCGCCTTCGCGGCCGTCGCCGAACACCTGCACTTCCGGGACGCCGCCGCGGCGATCGGGATGAGCCAGCCGGCGCTGTCCGGGGCCGTCTCCGCCCTGGAGGAGGCCCTCGGCGTGCAGTTGTTGGAGCGCACCACCCGCAAGGTGCTGCTCTCCCCGGCCGGCGAGCGGATCGCCGCCCGGGCGCGGGCCGTGCTCGACGCGATGGGCGGACTGCTGGAGGAGGCCGAGGCGGTGCGCGCGCCGTTCACCGGGGTGTTGCGGCTCGGCGTGATCCCCACCGTGGCCCCGTACCTGCTGCCCACCGTGCTCGGGCTGTTCCACCGCCGCTACCCCCGGATGGACCTCCAGGTGCACGAGGAGCAGACGGCCTCGCTGTTGGAGGGGCTGGCCGCCGGGCGGCTCGACCTGTTGCTGCTCGCGGTGCCGCTGGGCGTCCCCGGTGTCACCGAACTCCCGCTGTTCGACGAGGACTTCGTCCTCCTCGCGCCCCGCGAGCACCCGCTCGCCGGGCGCAAGGACATCCCCCGCGAGGAACTGCGGGAGTTGCAGCTCCTGTTGCTCGACGAAGGCCACTGCCTGCGGGACCAGGCGCTCGACATCTGCCGCGAGGCGGGGCGCACGGCGGGCGCGGACGTCACCACCACCGCCGCCGGGCTCTCCACGCTCGTGCAACTGGTGGCCGGAGGGCTCGGGGTCACGCTCTTGCCGCGTACGGCACTGCGCCTGGAGACGGCCCGCAACGAGCACCTGGCCACCGGGTACTTCGCCGAGCCGGCCCCCTCGCGGCGGATCGCGCTGGCCATGCGGACCGGCACGGCGCGACAGCAGGAGTTCACCGCCATCGCCGCCTCCCTGCGCGAGGCGGTCCGCCCGCTCCCCGTGTGGCTGACGGACTGACGGACTGCCCACCGGAGTGCCGGAGTGCCGGAGTGCCCGACTGTCCGACTGACGCGCGGACCGGGACGCCTTCTAGTCGGACGCGTCCTGGTCCGACGGCTTCGGCGGCCGGCCGCGCGGTGGAATGGGGGCGACACCGCCCGGGAGGCGACCGGACTCGGACAGGGCGCGGCGGAGCAGGAACTCGATCTGGGCGTTCGCGCTGCGCAGCTCGTCGCCCGCCCAGCGCGCCAGCGCCTCGTACACCTGCGGGTCCAGCCGCAGCAGCACCTGCTTGCGCGCCTGGCGCCCCCCGCGCGCGCCCCGCTCCGACTCCCCGGCCGGGCCGGGTCCGGAGCGGGGCGCGTCGCCGGCGGGACTCACTGGTAGAGGGTCCCGGTGTTGAGGACGGGCTGGGCCGCGCGGTCACCGCACAGGACCACCATCAGGTTCGAGACCATGGATGCCTTGCGCTCCGGGTCCAGGTCCACGATCTCCTCCTCCGCCAGGCGGGTCAGGGCCAGCTCCACCATGCCCACCGCTCCTTCGACGATCTGCTTGCGGGCCGCCACGACGGCCCCCGCCTGCTGGCGCTGGAGCATCGCGGAGGCGATTTCGGGAGCGTACGCGAGATGCGTGAAGCGGGACTCGATGATGTGTACGCCCGCCGCCTCGACGCGGGTGGAGAGCTCCGCCGCCAGCTTGCGGGTGATCTCCTCGGCATTGCCGCGCAGCGAGAGGCCGCCCTCGTCGTGGGCGTCGTAGGGGTACTCGATGGCGATGTGCCGGACGGCCGTCTCGGTCTGGGTCTCCACGAACTCGGTGAAGTCCTCGACCTCGAACACCGCGCGGGCCGTGTCCTCCACCCGCCACACCACGACCGCCGCCAGCTCGATCGGGTTGCCGTACGCGTCGTTGACCTTGAGGACGTTCGTCTCGTGGTTGCGGACGCGGGTGGAGATCTTCTCGCGGGAGGTGAGCGGGTTCACCCAGCGCAGACCCTCCGTCCGGATCGTCCCCCGGTAGCGGCCGAAGAGCTGTACGACGCGGGCCTGCCCGGGCGCCACCGTGTTCAGCCCGCTCATCGCGAAGACGGCCGCGATGTCCAGCAGCACGCCGGCCGCGACCAGCGCCACCTTGAGGGCGTCGACCCCCGTCATCGAACCGAGGACCACCAGGCCCGTACCGGCCACGAGGCCGGCGAGACCGAGCAGCAGCGCCGGGCCGCCGCCGATGCTGTGCGCGGTGAACTCCCGTATCACGGTGGGGGATACGGCGGGAGACGCGTCGATGGCGTCCGATTCCGTCGCCGATGAAGTGGTCATGGTCTGCCCCCGTTTGTCGGTGATGTTCGGTCGTGATCGGCCGAACGTTCTAGCAAAGTGATAGCACTTTTTACGCCCGCCGCAACCCTTCGGGCCTTCTGAGCGTCGGTTCCAGTGGTGTGGGTGCTGATTCTCACGTCCGAAATGACCGGATTTGATCAGGGTTAGCCAACCTTTGTCACAGCCTGCGGTGTTAGTTTTTTGAGCTGACGTCGGGGGGGTAATCGAGCGGAGCGGGAGCGATGAGCCGAGCAGAGGCGCGACGGGCGCAGCAGCAGCGCGGTGCGCGGAAAGCGCCGAGCGGGCGCTCAGACGGGCGCGCGGGCAAGGCGGCCGGCAAACGCACCGGCATACGCCGCTTCTTCACCTGGAAGAAGATCCTCGGCGCGTTCTTCGGGATGATCCTGCTCCTGGTGGCCGGGGCGTTCGCCGCCTACTTCCTGGTGGACCCGCCGGACCCCAGGAGCGACGCCGTGCTCCAGAGCAACACCTACAAGTACGCCGACGGCTCGATCATGGCGCGCACGGGAGACAAGAACCGTGTCATCGTCCCGATCGACAAGATCCCCGAAGACGTGCGGACGGCGTTCATCGCCATCGAGAACAAGTCCTTCTACAAGGACAGCGGCGTCGACGTCATGGGCGTCGCCCGCGGCCTGTTCAACACCGCCCGCGGCAAGGGCACGGCGGGCGGCTCGACGATCACCCAGCAATACGTCAAGAACTACTACCTGACCCAGGACCAGTCGGCGACCCGCAAGCTGCGCGAGTTGGTGATCGCCATCAAGGTCGACCAGCGCATGTCGAAGAACGACATCCTCGCCGGCTACCTGAACACCAACTTCTACGGCCGCAACGCCTACGGCATCCAGGCCGCCGCCCAGGCCTTCTACGGCGTCGACGCCGACAAGCTCACGCTCGCGCAGGGCGCCTACCTCGCCGCCGTCATCCAGGCCCCCAGCCAGTACGACCTGGCGTTCGCGGGCCCCAACGGCCGGCACCTGGTGATGGTCCGCTTCAACGCCGTCCTCGACAACATGGTCGAGATGGGCGAGCTGGACCCCGCCAAGCGCAAGACGATCCAGCTCCAGGAGCCCATCAAGCCCAAGCCCGCGCCGGGTATGGACGGGCAGAAGGGCTACCTGATCCAGGCCGCCAACGCCGAGCTGAACGCGCACGGCATCAAGGACGAGCAGATCGCGGCCGGCGGCTGGACCTTCACGCTCAACATCGACAAGAAGAAGCAGGCCGCCATGGAGAAGGCGGTCCAGGACAAGCTGGAGTCCCAGCTCAAGCGCAAGGACGTGCAGGAGCGGCCGCAGGACCAGAGCGTGCAGGCCGGCGCCACCTCGGTGGACCCGAAGACCGGCGCGATCGTCGCGATGTACGGCGGCACGGGGCTGAGCGAGAAGTACGACAGCAACGCGCTGCGCACCGACTTCCAGCCCGGCTCGACCTTCAAGCCGGTCGTGCTGGCCACCGCGCTGGAGACCGGGGCGACCACCCAGGACGGCCGCAAGATCACCCCGAACACCCTCTACGACGGCACCAGCAAGCGCCCCGTCGTCGGCAGTTCGGTGCCCTTCGCCCCGCAGAACCAGGACGACGCCAATTACGGCGACCCGATGCTCACGGTCCAGGAGGCCACCAACTCCTCCGTGAACTCCGTCTACGCCCAGATGATCGTGGACGCCAAGCCGGCCACCGTGAAGAAGCAGGCCCTCGCCCTCGGCATGAAGGACCGCGACGGCTGGCCCGAGGACAAGCCGGCCATGTCGCTCGGCACCATGAGCGCCAACACCGTGGAGATGGCCGGCGTCTACGCCACCTTCGACAACCACGGCAAGAAGGTCACCCCCACCATCATCAAGAAGGCCGAGCGCAAGGACGCCCAGTACAACCCGGGCAGCCCGATCGGCAGCCAGGTCCTCAGCCGCAAGACCGCCGACACCGTCACCAAGGTGCTCACCGGCGTCGTCGCCGACGGTTCGGGCCGGGCCGTGAAGAGCGACGTCTACCAGGCCGCGGGCAAGACCGGCACCACCGAGTCCAACGTGGCCGCCTGGTTCACCGGCTACACCCCGGAGCTCGTCACGGTCGTCGCGATGTTCGGCGAGGACCCCAACACCCACGGCCAGGTCACCCTGACCGGTACCGCCGGCGGTGGCCGCGCGGGCGGCTCCAGCTTCCCCGCCGAGATCTGGAAGGCGTACACCACCTCCGTCCTCGGCGGGGTGAGCACGGACGAGTTCGACCTGTCGGACGCGGACATGGGCCCGGTCCCGGCGCCCACCCGCAGCGCCGCCCCCACCAAGGACGCGAGCCCGACCGCCACGGCCTCGGGGAACACCAAGTCGCCGACGGCCACCACGAGCCCGACGAAGAGCATCGACCCGACGGGCCGCACCAAGGACCCGACGAAGACGGCCGATCCGACCAAGCCGACGAAGGACCCGACGAAGGGCCCGGATCCGACGAAGTCGTTCATCTTCCCGCCGGCGCAGGAGCAGCAGCAGCGCCAGCCCTGACGGCCCGGTGAAACGGACACCGCCCCGCGACGTGATCGTCGCGGGGCGGTGTCGTATCGGCGGTGTCGTATCGGCGGTGAGGTACCGGCGGTCAGGTGCCGGCCGTGTCGCCGGCCGGGGCGGCTCAGCCCACGTCGCCGCGCGGCAGTGTCAGCTCGAACCAGACGACCTTGCCGCTGCTCAGCCGGGTGGCGCCCCACCTGCGGGCCATCCGGTTGACGAGGAACAGGCCGCGGCCGCCCTCGTCGGTCTCCCGGGCCCGGCGCTGGCGGGGCAACTGCGGGGAGTCGTCGCCGACCTCGCAGCGCAGCACGTCCGTGCGCAGCAGCCGCAGGGTCACCGGCCGCTCGGCGTACCGGACGGCGTTCGTCACCACCTCGCTGACCAGCAGCTCCAGCGAGTCCTGGAGCTCCTCCAAACCCCAACGGGCCAGCGCCCGGCGGGCGAGGCGGCGGGCCCGGCCGGGAGCGGTCTCCTCCGGGTCCAGGAACCAGTACGCCACGTCACTGGGCGCGATCCCGTCGAAGCGGGCCGCGAGCAGCGCGATGTCGTCGTCCCGGTCACCGGGGCCGAGCATGTCCAGCACGTCGTCGCACAACGCCTCCAGGGGCGGCGGGTGATCCACGCCGGTCAACTGCGCGGTGGTGGCCAGCCGCTCCCGCAGCTGCTCGATGCCGGTCCAGACGTCGCGCAGCCGGGACTCCACCAGCCCGTCGGTGTAGAGCAGCAACGTGGCGCCCGCCGGGGCGTCCAGTTCCACCGCCTCGAAGTCCACACCGCCGACGCCGATGGGTGCGCCCGGCGGTACGCGCAGCACCTCGGCGCGCCCGCCCAGGTGCAGGAGCACGGGCGGGGGATGGCCGGCGTTGGCGATGGTGATCCGGTGCGAGACGGGGTCGTAGACCGCGTAGAGGCAGGTCGCCATCCGGTCGGAACCCAGGCGCTGGGCCTGTTCGTCCAGGTGGTGCAGGACCTCGGCGGGCGGCAGGTCCAACTGCGCCAGGGTCTGCGCGGTGGTGCGGAGCTGCCCCATGATCGCGGCGGAGGTCATGGAGTGGCCCATGACGTCACCGACGACCAGCGCGACGCGGCTGCCGGGCAGCGGTATGGCGTCGTACCAGTCGCCGCCGACCCGGGCCGTCTCGGCGGCCGGCAGGTAGCGGGAGGCGAGGCGCACCCCGGTGGGCTGGGGGAGGCTGTCGGGCAGCATGGTGCGCTGGAGTTCGTCGGCGATGTACGCCTCGCGGCCGTACAGCACCGCCTTGTCGATGCCGAGCGCGGTGTGCGTGGCCAACTGCGCGGCGACCAGCAGGTCGTTGGTCTCGAACGCGGGCCGCTCCGGGGTACGCAGGAACACCGCCGCGCCGATCACCCGGCGGCGGCCGCGCAGCGGCGCGAGGATGGCCCGCTGCCCGCGCGGTACGGGATGGTCGCCGCCCAGCAGCTCCGACAGGGCGTCCTTCGCGGCGACGGAGGACCCGAACACCGGGCGGACGCCGCGCAGCACCTCGGCGAGCGGGCCGCCCGGCCGGATCTCGCACAGCTCGGCGGCGGGCAGGTCACCCTGCGGGCCGACCAGCGGGAGCCGGCTGAAATCGAGTTCCCCGCCGGAGCCGCCGGAGCCGGCCGCGCCCGAACCACCCGCTCCGGCGAAGTCGCCGCCCGTCAGGTCGTCGAGGGGCCGGAGCCGGTCGGTGCGACGCAGCCTTAAGACGACCGGGCCGACGGGACGTTCGTCACCGACCGGCAACGGATCGCGCAGGTAGACGAGGATGGCGTCGGAGAAGGTCGGCACGGTGGCCCGGCACAGGCCGAGCACGATCTCGTCGAGGTCGATGCCGCGCGCGATCCTGCGGGTGGCCGCGCCGACGAAGCGCAGCCGGTCGCCTTCGCGGCGCGCGGTGCCGGCATCCGCCGTCCCGCCGCCCGGTACGGGACCGCCCGCCACGGGGCCGCCCGGTACCAGACCGCCGGTCACGAGGCTCCCCGCACCGCCGGCGCCGCCGTCGGCCGCGCCCGCGCCGCCCGGGGCGGACGCCCCGTCGACGGCCGGCCGGCCGCTCCCGCCGCCCCGGGGCCGGGGCAGTTCGGCGGACCGGCCGGGCGCGCGGGCGCCGTCCGGGTCCCCGGCCGTGTTCTGCGCATGCGTGCGCACGGCCTCGGCGGCCACGATCGGGGCCTTGCCGTGGCCGGCGTCATCCGTACCTCCGCCGGAGGCGACGGGCTGCGGGCCCTCCTGGGAGGTGGGGTACTCCGTCACGCGTGGATTTCCGTCCGTCTGCGCTCGATGTGCGCTGCACTCAACTCGGTTCAGTCGCGGTATACCCGCTCAGCGGCAGGGGCACCACCGCCCCGAGGTTCCGCGTCCCGCTCGTTACCTCACCTCGCGTCGGTCCGGCCCAAGTCCCCTGTGCGGCGCGTCGATTACGGATGTCCGACCCGGCGGGGGACGATCCTACGGTCGCACCCCGGGGGCGCATCAAGGGTCTCATGACGTCATATGCGCGGGGGTGCGGTCCCAGTCCTCGGGCAGAACCGGAACCGGCCATCGTGGATCGGGTCGCCAATCCCGCCAGCCGTCCCGGAACGGGGGACCCCACTCCTTGACCACCTCCACGGCCGCGCGGCCCGCCTCCCGCACCCGGTGGGCCAGCGCCGCGTCCACCAACCCGACCCGGCGGGCCTGCGCGAACTCGTCCTCGTCGAGCCACACCCAACTGCGGTCGGGATAGACGGCGATGTCGAGGAAGTGGTCCACCGAGTCCACACCGCCGGACCACCGCGTCCGGGGCTCCTCCAGGTTCACGTACCAGTTCTTGAACCGCCAGTCCCGCTCCCAGAACAGCCACACCGACCACGGCTCACCGGGCCGGGCCAGCTTCAGCACGCCCGCCCCGAACCAGCGCGAGCGTACGGTGGTCCGCGGCGCCGTGTAGCGGGTGGCCAGGGGTTCCGCGTGCACCGGGGTGCCGTCGGCGAGCACCGGCTTCACGCACTCGGTGCCGGGCGCCATCCACACCGCCAGCAGTTCGTCGGTGTCGCGCACCACCGTCACCGGCCGGCAGATGTGCACCGGGCCGCCCCGCCCCGGGGCGTGGTCGCGGTAGCGCCAGAGGATCTGCTCCCCCGGCGCCCAGCGCGGCCGCGGCACCCCGTCGGCGGGCCCGCCCGCGATCCCGGCCGTGATCCCGCCCGCGGGCCCGTCCGCCGCGCCGAGCGCGGGGCCGTGTGCGACGCCGTCCCCGCGGCCTCCGGTACCTGTCATGCGCAGATCTTAGGGCGGGGGCCCGTGCTTGTGCCGCGGCGCAGGTCACGGACCTGCCCGGGGAAGGGAAACGACCGAAACCGGACCCCGTCCCCGGCACTCTTCAGGGCCGGGTCATACCGAGTACGTCCAATGCCTCGTCCAACTGGTCAAGGGTGAGCGCGCCCTGGTCGACGTAGCCGGATTCGAGTACGACTTCCCTGATCGTCTTGCGTTCCGCGAGGGCCCGTTTGGCCACCTTGGCGGCCTCCTCGTAGCCGATGTAGCGGTTCAGCGGGGTCACCACGGAGGGCGAGGACTCCGCGTACTCCCTGGCCCGCTCGGCGTTGGCGGTGATCCCGTCCACCGTCCGGTCGGCCAGCAGCCGGCTCGCGTTGCCCAGCAGCCGGATCGATTCGAGCAGGTTCCGCGCCATCAGCGGGATCATCACGTTGAGCTCGAAGTTGCCGGACGCCCCCGCCACGGCGACGGCGGTGTCGTTGCCCGTCACCTGCGCGGCCACCATCAGGACGGCCTCCGGGATGACCGGATTGACCTTCCCCGGCATGATCGAGGACCCCGGCTGGAGATCCGGGAGATTGATTTCGGCCAATCCGGTGCGCGGACCCGAGGCCATCCAGCGCAGGTCGTTGCAGACCTTGGTGAGCGAGACGGCGAGCGTACGGAGCATCCCCGAGGTCTCCACCAGGGCGTCCCGGGCGCCCTGGGCCTCGAAGTGGTTCCGCGCCTCGGTCAACGGCAGTCCCGTCACGGCGGCCACCTCCGCGATCACCGCGGCGGAGAACCCGGGCGGGGTGTTGATCCCGGTGCCGACGGCCGTCCCGCCCAGGGGCAGTTCGGCGAGCCGGGGCAGGGCCGCGCGCAACCGCTCGACGCCGTAGCGTACTTGGGCCGCGTACCCGCCGAACTCCTGCCCCAGGGTGACCGGGGTGGCGTCCATCAGGTGCGTGCGTCCGGCCTTGACCACCTCGGCGAACTCGGCGGCCTTGCGCTCCAGCGCGGCGGCGAGGTGCTCCAGTGCCGGGATCAGTTCGCCGGTGACGGCGGCGGTCGCCGCGATGTGCACGGAGGAGGGGAAGACGTCGTTGGAACTCTGCGAGGCGTTGACGTGGTCGTTGGGGTGCACCGGGCGGCCGAGCCGCTCGCTCGCCAGCGTGGCGATCACCTCGTTGGTGTTCATGTTGGACGAGGTCCCGGACCCGGTCTGGAACACGTCTACGGGGAAGTGCTCGTCCCAGCGCCCCTCGGCCACCTCCTCGGCGGCGGCGCGCACCGCCTCGGCGACATCCTCGTCCAGCACGCCGAGCCGGGCGTTGACCACGGCGGCCGCGGCCTTCACCCGGGCCAGCGCGGCGATGTGGGCCCGCTCCAGCCGATGTCCCGAGACGGGGAAGTTCTCCACCGCGCGCTGCGTCTGGGCCCGCCACTTGGCGTGCGCGGGGACCCGGACCTCGCCCATGGAGTCGTGCTCGATCCGGTACCCCTCGGGGCCGTCCGTTTCCTGCCGGTCGTCCGTCATGTCGATGACCTCCTCAAAAAGTTGAGCAATTGTCTTGTTCGAAGTGTTCCCAACTCCCCTACCGGCCAGTAAATACCGGGGGTAACACCGATATCGGGGAGGCGTTCATGGCACGTGCCCGTACGAAACCCAGGCTCAGATCTACCTTCGCCGCCGTCGCGGCGATCGCGGCCGCCCTCGGGGGCGTCACCGCCATCACCCCCATGGCCCAGGCGGCACCCGTCGCCGGACCGGCGGTCACCCCCCTCTCGCCCGAACTGGAAGCCGTCCGGGCGGCCGAGGCCACCAAGATCTACGGTGACCCGGCCATCCGCCCGCTCGCCGACCGCAAAACCGGCCTGATCTCGCTCGGCGACAGCGAGATCTCGGGGGAGGGCGTCGGGAACTACGACCCCGCCACCAACACGTCCACCAACCAGTGCCACCGCTCGCCCGACTCGGCGATCCACCGCACGGGCATCCCCGCCGACTTCACCTTCAACGCGGCCTGCTCCGGCGGCTACACCGGAAACATCCGCATCGGCGGCAGCAAGCAGTACCCCGACGAACTGGTGCAGAGCGACAGCCTGGCCATCAAGGCCCGCAACACCCGGATCAAGATGGTGCTGCTGGTAGCCGGAGCCAACGACGACCTCCAGTTCGGCCCCGTCATGACGGACTGCGTCACCCGCTGGGTGCTCAGCCAGGGCACCTGCGAGCCCAAGTACGGCCCCGGCTGGCAGGCCCGGGTCGACGGCCTCAAGCCCAAGGTCGAGGCGACCGTCGCGGACCTCAAGACGGTCATGCGCGACGCCGGCTACGCCGACTCCGACTACAAGCTGGTCGTGATGGGCTACCCGAGCCCCATCGGCCCCGACTTCAACGACAACCCGAACTTCCCCGGCAAGCTCCCCGGGGGTTGCGCCGGCTACGACTCCGACGCCGCCTGGGGCCGCAACTACGCGGTGCCCACCTTCGAGAAGGGCATGCGCGAGGCGGCCCTCGCCTCCGGTGCCACCTACCTGGACGACTCGCGGCTCTTCCACGGCCACGAGGTGTGCATGGAGGACGCCTGGGCCCGCGGCCTCTACCTCGACCTCGGGGACCACTTCCCGTGGGACGAGAACACCGCCCGGCAGTCCTTCCACCCCAACTACCGCGGCCACGGCGCCTTCGCGTCCTGTCTGACCCAGCTCTACGACTCCGGTCTGCGCGAGGCGTCCTGCGCCGACCCGGCGAGCACCGGCACCCCGGTCCTGACCGCCGGCGCCTGGGACTCCCTCTACCAGCCGCTGAAGAACGAGGCGACCGGCAACTGCCTCGACACCTTCGGCGGCTCCAGCGCCAACGACACCAAGGTCGTGGGCTGGGACTGCCACGGCGGCCGCAACCAGGGCTGGTGGTACGACACCGCCCGCAAGGCCCTGCACACCGAACTGACCCAGGACCGCTGCCTGGACGCCCCCGGCGCCAACTACGGCAACGGCACCGCCCTGATCATCTACAACTGCCACGGCGGCGCCAACCAGCAGTTCGTCCGCGACGGCGCCACCCTGCGCCCCGCCGCCGCCACCGGCATGTGCCTGACCGTCGCCGCCCCGCACGAACCGCTGCGGCTGCAGACCTGCAACGGCTCGCCCAACCAGCGCTTCGTCTGACCCGCCCCGCACGGCCCACACCCCACACCCCATACCCCCTCACACCCGGCCGGTCCCCGGCCGGGTGTGCCTACCGGTGCGCTCCGCGGCCCCGGAGCGCCTCCACCTGCTCCCGCACCTGCCGGGGCCGGTTGGTGATCAGCGTGTCCACGCCCAGGCGCAGGCACAGCTCCACGTCCTCCGGCTCGTCCACCGTCCACACCCGCACCGCGAGCCCCTTGGCCTGCAACCGGCCCACCAGGCCCGGGTCCTGGCGTACGAGGTCGATACCCGGACCGGCGTGCCCGGCGAACGGCGGGCGCGCGGGGCGCAGCCGCCGCTCGATCAGGTAGACGGCGGGCAGACCGGGCGCCAGCCGGTGCAACCGGGTCAGGGCGGTCCGCGAGAAGCTCATCACCTCGACCAGGCCGTCGGCGCCGCCGGCGAGCCCGTGCTCCTTGAGCACCCGCACCAACTCGACCTCCAGCCGGCCACCGGCGCGGGTGGGGTGCTTGGTCTCCACGGCCAACCCGACGGGCCGGCCTGCGCCCAGCGCCTCCTTGAGCAGGTCCTCGAAGAGCAGCACCCGCGCCCCTCGGTGCTCCTCGCCCTTCCACCGGCCGAAGTCGAGCGCGGCCAACTCCTCGTAGGTCATGGCGGACACCACCCCGCGCCCGTCCGAGGTCCGCTCCACCCGCCGGTCGTGCACACACACCAACCGCCCGTCCGCACTGAGCCGCACGTCGCACTCCAACGCGTCGGCCCCGTCCTCGACGGCCTGCCGGTACGCGGCCAGGGTGTGCTCGGGGTGGTCGTGGGAGGCCCCGCGGTGGGCGATGATCCGCGGCGTGCGACCGGTGCGGAGGGAGGACGTCACAGTCATACGGGAATCCTTGCGAACCGGGGTGAACGGGAAGGTGCCTCCCTGTCACCCCGAAGTTAACCGAGGCCCGACCCGGCGCGGTGGACGGGCGGCGGCGTGTACGCCCGCGCCCCGCCCGGATCGATCCGGGCGGGGCGCGGTACGGCCGGGCGGCGGCAGCTCAGCCCAGGCCCGGGCCGCGGACCGGGATGTGGGTGAAGGTGGGCTCCGGGGCGGGGTTCTGGAAGAAGTCGTTGCCCTTGTCGTCGACGACGATGAAGGCCGGGAAGTCCTCGACCTCGATCTTCCAGACCGCCTCCATGCCGAGCTCCTCGTACTCCAGGACCTCGACCTTCTTGATGCAGTCCTGCGCGAGGCGGGCCGCCGGGCCGCCGATCGAGCCGAGGTAGAAGCCGCCGTGCGCGCCGCAGGCGTCCGTCACCTGCTGCGAGCGGTTGCCCTTGGCCAGCATGACCTTGGAGCCGCCCGCCGCCTGGAACTGCTCGACGTAGGAGTCCATGCGGCCGGCCGTGGTGGGGCCGAAGGAGCCGGACGCGTAGCCCTCGGGGGTCTTGGCGGGGCCGGCGTAGTAGACCGGGTGGTCCTTGAGGTACTGCGGCATGTCCTCGCCCGCGTCCAGCCGCTCCTTGATCTTGGCGTGCGCGATGTCGCGCGCCACGACCAGCGGGCCGGTCAGCGACAGCCGGGTCTTGACCGGGTGCCGGGTGAGGGTCGCGAGGATCGTCTCCATCGGCTGGTTCAGGTCGACGGAGACCACGTCCGAGTCCTCGGCGAGCTGCTCCTCCGTGGTCTCCGGCAGGAACCGCGCCGGGTCCCGCTCCAACTGCTCCAGGAAGACGCCCTCGGCGGTGATCTTCGCGACGGCCTGGCGGTCGGCCGAGCAGGAGACGGCGATGGCCACCGGCAGCGACGCGCCGTGCCGCGGCAGTCGGACCACGCGCACGTCGTGGCAGAAGTACTTGCCGCCGAACTGGGCGCCGATCCCGATCTTCTGCGTCAGCTCGAAGACCTGCTGTTCGAGGTCGAGGTCACGGAAGCCGTGGCCCAGCGCGGAGCCCTCGGTCGGCAGCTCGTCCAGGTAGTGCGCGGAGGCGTACTTGGCGGTCTTGAGCGCGTGCTCCGCCGAGGTGCCGCCGACGACGATCGCCAGGTGGTAGGGCGGACAGGCCGCCGTGCCGAGCGAGCGGATCTTCTCTTCCAGGAACTTCATCATGGAGGTCTCGTTGAGGACCGCCTTGGTCTCCTGGTACAGGAACGACTTGTTGGCGCTGCCGCCGCCCTTCGCCATGAAGAGGAACTTGTACGCGCCGCCGTCGGTCGCGTACAGCTCGATCTGCGCGGGCAGGTTCGAGCCGGTGTTCTTCTCGTCCCACATGGTGAGCGGGGCCATCTGCGAGTAGCGCAGGTTCAGTCGCGTGTACGCGTCGTAGATGCCGCGCGAGAGTGCCGCCTCGTCGCCGCCCTCCGTCAGCACGTTCTGGCCGCGCTTGCCCATGACGATCGCGGTGCCCGTGTCCTGGCACATGGGGAGCACGCCGGCCGCCGCGATGTTCGCGTTCTTCAGCAGGTCGAGGGCGACGAACTTGTCGTTCGAGGACGCCTCGGGGTCGTCGATGATCCGGCGCAACTGCGCGAGGTGCGCGGGACGCAGGAAGTGCTGGATGTCGTGGATGGCCTCTTCGGCGAGCTTGCGCAGCGCCTCCGGCTCGACCTTGAGGAACGTACGGCCGTCGGCCTCGAAGGTGGAGACGCCTTCGGAGGTCACCAGCCGGTAGGGGGCGGTGTCCTCGCCCAAGGGCAGCAGGTCGGTGTACGCGAACTCCGGCATCGTGGCCATTCCTCACTCGGCAGACAGCGCTGACGACCAATTGGCAGCGCAGTCCTCAAGCGTAGGACCTCGCCGGACGGCTGTGTCTGTGAGGTAAGGCTCACTGGCCCGGGATCGTGGGCTCGGCACGTCCCCGGCGGGGAGTATCGCGATCTATCGTGTTTGGCTATGCTGGCGGCGTGGACCTGGAAAAGCACCCCGCCGCCCCTGCCGTGCCCGCCGTTCCCCCGGCCGGCCTGCGCGCCTCCGACGCCGACCGGGACCGGATCGCGCAGCTCCTCGCCGACGCGCTCGCCGAGGGTCGGCTGACCGCCGAGGAGCACTCCGACCGCCTCGACACCCTGTACGCCGTCAAGACGGTCGGCGAACTGGACGTGCTCGTACGCGACCTGCCCGCGGCCCACGCCGGCGCCTGGCTCCCCGCGACGGGCGCGCCGCCCGCGCCGGTCGTGCCGGTCGGCGGGTCGGTGGGCGCCGAGGCCGAGACGGTCCTGGCCGTCTGCAGCTCCGCCACCCGCAAGGGCCGCTGGCGTCCGGGCGCGCTGATCCGCGCGGTCTCCGTCCTCGGTGACGTCTCCCTCGACCTCACCGAGGCCGTGTTCGAGCAGCGGGTCACCGAGATCAACGTGAGCTGCGTCCTCGGCAACGTCGAGATCGTCGTCCCGGAGAACGTGACGCTCCGCGGCTACGGCGGCGGTGTGCTCGGCAACTTCGAGGTGACCGACGAGGGCGTCGCGGCGGCCGACCCGCAGGCGCCGGTGGTGATCGTGCGCGGCTTCGCGCTGCTCGGCAACATCGAGGCCCGACCCAAGCGCGGCGCCCGGGTGACCGACCTCGCGGCCAAGCGACACGAGCGGCTCGACGGCTGAACCCGGCCCCGGACCACCGCGAGCGGCCCCCGAGGGCGACACGCGTGGGAGCGGAGGGACGCGTTTCGGTCGAAGTTCGCCGGAGCGGCCGACGCGCGGCACGCAGTGCTTAGGGGCACGCACAGCGGGTAGGGACAGACGCATCGTCTCTCGCTCGCGTATACGTCGTCAGGAGTAGACCGTG
This sequence comes from Streptomyces sp. NPDC058279, assembly GCF_042881255.1. NCBI lineage: Bacteria > Bacillati > Actinomycetota > Actinomycetes > Kitasatosporales > Streptomycetaceae > Streptomyces > Streptomyces sp. NPDC058279. The sequence continues at coordinate 103,421 of NZ_JBHVYA010000013.1, forward strand.
CCGCATCCGCCGCATCAGTCCCTGCAGGTAGCCGACGTCAAGACTCTCCACGCGCGTCCGGCCGCAGTGCCGAAGCCGCGGGTGCCGGCGAGGGAAGAGGACGGCCCCTGGCATGCGGAGGCGGTGTGCCGCAGGGACGAGGCGGGACTGTTCTTCGCGCCCTCCAAGGAGCCCACCGCGGCGCGGCTCGCCCGCGAGGAGGCCGCCAAGCGGGTCTGTGCGCGCTGCCCGGTGATGGTCGCCTGCCGGGAGCACGCGCTGCTCCAGCCCGAGCCCTACGGCGTGTGGGGCGGCCTGACCGCCGCCGAGCGGCGGGTCCTCCTGGGCCGGCGGCGGCGCCGGGCCGCGGAGCTGCGCCAGGGCGGTGGCGTGGGACCGGTCGCCGCCGCGGGATGACCCCGCCCGAAGGAACGTGAGCGGACAGCACGCGCGAGGGGCGGTCCTCCACCGGGAGGACCGCCCCTCGCGCGCGTTGCCCGCCGGCCGCACGCTCCTACCGCGCGTGGTGGAAGTCGATCGCGCTGTACGCGCGCAGCTTCGACAGGCGGTGGGTGGAGTCGATCTGTCGGATCGTGCCCGACTTCGACCGCATGACCAGCGAGGACGTGGTCGCGGTCTCCGAGCGGTAGTGGACGCCGCGCAGCAGCTCGCCGTCCGTGATGCCGGTGGCGACGAAGAAGACGTTCTCGCCGGACACCAGGTCGTTGGTGTGCAGGACGCGGTCCAGGTCGTGGCCGGCGTCGATGGCCTTCTGGCGCTCGGCGTCGTCCTTGGGCCACAGCTTGCCCTGGATGGTTCCGCCCAGGCACTTGATGGCGCAGGCCGAGATGATGCCCTCGGGGGTGCCGCCGATGCCGAGGAGCAGGTCCACGCCGGTGCCCTCGCGCACCGCCATGACCGAGCCCGCGACGTCGCCGTCCGAGATGAACTTGATCCGGGCGCCGGTCTCGCGGATCTCCTTGACGATGCCCTCGTGGCGGGGGCGGTCCAGGATGACCACGGTGACGTCCTCGACGGCCATGTTCTTGGCCTTGGCGACGCGGCGGATGTTGACCGAGACGGGCGCGTTGATGTCGACGAAGTCGGCGGCCTCGGGGCCGGTGACCAACTTCTCCATGTAGAAGACCGCCGACGGGTCGAACATGGTGCCGCGGTCGGCGGCGGCCAGGACGGCGATGGCGTTCGGCATGCCCTTGGCGTTCAGGGTGGTGCCGTCGATCGGGTCCACGGCGATGTCGACCTCGGCGCCCGTGCCGTCGCCGACCCGTTCGCCGTTGAAGAGCATCGGCGCTTCGTCCTTCTCGCCCTCGCCGATGACGACGACGCCGTTCATCGAGACGGTGGAGATCAGGGTGCGCATGGCGTTGACCGCCGCGCCGTCCGCGCCGAGCTTGTCGCCGCGGCCCACCCAGCGGCCGGCGGCCATGGCGGCGGCTTCGGTGACCCGGACGAGTTCCAGGGCGAGGTTGCGGTCGGGGGCCTCCGGGGAGACTTCGAGCTGGGGCGGCAGGTTGTGCTCGGTCATCGGAGCGCACCTTTCTGTACGACGACGGCCGGGATGTGAGGGTGCTGGAAACTCTATCGGTACGTCGACATATTGAGCAGAGCGGGTCACGTATGAGCGGAATATCGGTCAGGGTGTTGGCCTGAGCGGACATCTTGCGCCCTGGCCGGCGGCTACGTCGGCACGCCGCGCCCTACCCCGGCGGTGATCGCTCCCGCGCGTACGGGACTATGGAGCCGTGGCAGGTATGAAGGGCAAGCAGACGGTCTGGGACATGGTCCGGTCGCTGGCGGTGATCGGCGTCGTCGTGGCGGGCATCTACATGTTCGTCCCGCATGACGAGAACGCCGACCCGACGCACGTGGTCGACTACCGCGTGGAGACGGCGACGGCCCGGCGCGCGGCGCCGTACCCGGTCGCCGCGCCGGTGGGTCTGCCGGCCGAGTGGCGGGCGACGTCGGTGTCGTACGAGCGCAAGAACGCCAACGCCTGGCACCTGGGCTTCCTCGATCCGGACAAGCAGTACGTGGCGGTCGAGCAGTCCAGCGACGCGTCCGCCAAGAACATCGGCACGGTGACCCGGCAGGCCAAGCCCACCGGGCAGTCGCAGCGGATCGGCGACCAGGACTGGGAGCGCTGGGACGGCGACAAGTACGACGCGCTCGTGCGGCAGGAGCAGGGCCACGTCACGGTGGTGACGGGGACGGCCTCCTACGAGCAGTTGGGCGCGCTGGCGGCGGCGCTGGAGTTCAAGCAGGGCCGGTAGGCCGCCGCGGACGTGCGAAGACCGCGGACATGCGAGAGGCCGCCCACCCCGGGATCGGGGCGGGCGGCCTCTCGCGTTGCCGTGGAGCGGGGCTCCGGCGTGGTCGCTGCCGCGCTCAGACGGTCGTGACGACCTGGTCGAACGCCAGGCGCGGGGAGCGCGGGAACCAGGCGTCCTCGCCCGGCTTGCCGATGTTGACGACCATCAGCGGGGTGTGGTCGGCGTCCAGGAACTCCTTCTGGACACCGGCGAAGTCAAGACCCGTCATCGGGCCGGCGGCCAGGCCGGCGGCCCGGACGCCGATGATGAAGTACGCGGCCTGCAGGGCGCCGTTCAGCAGGGCGGCCTGCTCGCGGACCGGGCGCTCGGCGAAGAAGGCGTCCTTGGCCTGCGGGAAGTGCGGCAGCAGCTGCGGGAGCTCCTCGTGGAACTCGTTGTCCGCGGAGAGGATCGCGACCAGCGGGGCGGCGGCGGTCTTGGCCTGGTTGCCCTCGGCCATGTGCTTCACGAGGCGCTCGCGGGCCTCGGGGGAGCGGACCAGCGTGATGCGCAGCGGCGTCTGGTTGAAGGCGGTGGGGCCGAACTTCACGAGGTCGTAGATCGCCTGGACCTGCTCCTCGGTCACCGGCTCGTCGGAGAAGGTGTTGGCGGTGCGGGCCTCGCGGAACAGCAGGTCCTGAGCGGCGGCGTCGAGAACGAGAGACATCGGAAAGCCTTCTTCTATGCGGAGGTGAAGCGCGATGTCCTCGACTCTACGAGAGAGATAGATGAATTTTCAACTAAATCCCTCGGGAGTGAGCGAGGTCACATCCGGGCGCCCGCGACCTTCTACTCGCGGTCGTTCCCGGAACCCTCCTCGGCTCCATCGCGCGCGGCCAGCGCGGAGTCGAGCCGTGCGCGGGCTCCCTCCAGCCAGTGCCGGCACACCTTCGCCAACTCCTCGCCGCGCTCCCAGAGCGCGAGCGAGTCCTCCAGCGAGGTGCCGCCGGCTTCCAGCTTTCGGACGACCTCGATGAGTTCGTCCCGCGCCTGCTCGTACCCCAGCGCCGTATCGGCCTCGGTCATTCCCATCTCACCTTCATGCGCTCGATTTGCGGTGGATCTGCGGTTGAACGGCTCGTGCGGCGAGCCGACGCGCGCCGTCATTCGGCGGCGCGGGCGGCCTCTTGCCCTGCCTCCCCGGCCCGCCGGATCTCCTCGGGCCCACCCGTCTCCGCGGGCCGCCCGGCCCCGTCCACGCGGACCGTGAACTCCCCGGCCGCCACCCGCGCGCGCAGCACGTCCCCGGCGCCGACCTCCTCCGGCGAGCGCACCACATGGCCGTCGGCCCGCTGGAGCACCGCGTACCCGCGCTCCAAGGTGGCCGCGGGGGACAGCGCCACCACCCGCGCCCGGGTGTGCGTCAGCTCCGACTCCGCCCGGTCCAGCAGGTGCCCCAGCGTCCGCCGGCTACGCGCCAGCAGGGCCTCCACCTCCGCCTCCCGGGTCTCCACCATCCGCCGCGGGTGGACGAACACCGGCCGCCCGAGGGCGTGGGCGAGCCCGCGCTCCTCGCGGTCGAGCAGCCCGCGCAGCGCGCGCAACCCCCGGCCCTGGAGCTGGCGTACCCGCTCCAGCTCCTCGCCCACGTCCGGGACCACCTTCTTCGCCGCGTCCGTGGGGGTGGAGGCCCGAAGGTCCGCGACCAGGTCGAGCAGCGGGGAGTCCGGCTCGTGCCCGATCGCCGAGACGACGGGCGTACGGGCCGCCGCGACCGTCCGTACGACCTCCTCGTCGGAGAACGGCAGCAGGTCCTCGACGCTGCCGCCGCCGCGCGCCACGATGATCACATCGACCTCGTCCAGGGCGTCGAGTTCCCGCACGGCCCGGATCACCTGCGGTACCGCGTTCACCCCCTGCACGGCGACGTTGCGCACCTCGAAGCGGACCGCCGGCCACCGGCGGCGGGCGTTCTCCAATACGTCCCGCTCGGCCGCCGACGCCCGCCCCACCACCAGCCCGATCAGCTGCGGCAGGAACGGCAGCGGCTTCTTGCGGTCCGGCGCGAACAGCCCCTCCGAGGCGAGCGAGCGCTTGAGCTTCTCCAGGCGCGCCAGCAGCTCGCCGATCCCGACCGGCCGTATCTCCGTGGCCCGCAGGGACAGCTGCCCGCGCGGCGCGTACCACTCCGGCTTGGCCCGTACGACGACGCGCGCGCCCTCCGACACCAGGTCCGCGACGTCGTCGTAGACCTGGCGGAAGCAGGTGACGCCGAGCGAGATGTCCTGTGAGGGGTCGCGCAGCGTCAGGAAGACCACCCCCGCCCCCGGCCGCCGGGACAACTGGGTGATCTGCCCTTCCACCCACACCTGGCCGAGCTTGTCGATCCAGCCCCCGATGAGCCGGGACACCTGACCGACCGGCAGCGGCGCCTCGGCCGACGTATTCAGACCCATGCAGGCAGGCTAGCCGCCCGGACCGACACCCGTGCCGGGGCCCGCCCTCCCGTCCCGCGCGCGTCGCCCCCGCTGGGCCACCAGCACCCCCAGACCCACCATCAGCCACACCGCCCCCACCACCTGTGCCGTCCACGCCGCCTCGACGATCACCGCGACCGTCACCGCCGCCCCCAGCACCGGGACCACCAGGTGCAGCCACCAGTTCGGGGGGCCCGATCCGCGCCGTACGACGAACCACCCCACCACCGAGGCGTGCAGCAGCGTGAACGCCACCAGCGCCCCGATGTCCACCACCGACACCAGGCGGTCGAGGCCGTCGTCGCGCCGGGCCGCCCACACCGCCGCGACCAGCGTCACCGTCGCCGCCACCAGCAGGGCCGGCCGGGGCGTGCCGTCCGAGGTGCCCGCCAGCCTCCGGGGCAGCCGCCGCTCCCGGGCCATCGCGAACACCAGCCGACCCGCCGCGGCCTGCCCCGCCAGCGCCGCGAAGGCCGCCCCGATCGCCTTGCTCGCCGCGACCAGGTCGTGCAGCCAGGTCCCGGCCGCCGACTCCACCGCGGTGTAGAAGGCGGGCCCCTGTAGCGCCGGGTCGGCCGCCAGCTCCGCCGAGGACAGCGGGATCAGCAGCGCGGCCAGGTAGCCCTGCGCGACGAACAGCACCCCGGCCAGCGCCAGACAGAACAGCACCGCCCGCGCGACCCGCTCCGAGCCCCCCGTCACCTCCTCCGCGAAGGACGCGATGGCGTCGAAGCCCAGGTACGACAGGACCGCGACCGACACCGCGCCCAGCACGGCCGCCACCGAGAAGCCCAGTGCGCCGTCCCCGGTCAGCGGGGACAGCCAACCGCGCCGCGCACCGCCCTGGACCAGCACGGTCACCGCCGCGACCACGAAGACCAGCAGCACCAGGATCTCCATGGAGAGCACCGCGAAGCCCACGCGCGCCGCGGTCCGTACGCCCCACAGGTTCAGCAGGGTCGTCACCACCACCGCCAGCGCCGTCCACACCCACCGGGACACCTCGGGGACCAGGGCGTTCATCGCGATGCCGGAGAAGAGGTAGGCGACCGCCGGGATCAGCAGGTAGTCGAGCATCGCCATCCATCCGGCGATCAGCCCCGGCCCCTCGCCCAGGCCCTGGCGGGCGTACGTGAACACCGACCCGGCGCGCGGCGCCACCCGCACCATCTGCGCGTAGGAGGAGGCCGTGAAGGCCATGGCGACGGTCGCGACGAGGTAGACCAGGGCGACCGCACCGTGCGACTTCGCGTCGAGCGTGCCGAAGACCCCGACCGGGGCCATCGGGGCGATGAAGAGCAGCCCGTAGACGACCAGGTCCCGGAAGCCGAGGGTGCGTCGCAGTGTGGTGGGCGCCGTGGGGGTGTCCGTCGCGGACGCCATCGTTCCTCCGGGGGATAGCCGGTACGTACGTGCGACCCAGTCTGTGTCGAACGGGCGACGACCGGCCTGCCGGAGACCCCCGTACGATGGAGACCATGACTGCTGCCGCCCCTGCTCCCGCTTCCCGCCGCGTCCTGCTCGCCGCCCCCCGCGGCTACTGCGCGGGTGTCGACCGAGCCGTGATCGCCGTCGAGAAAGCCCTTGAGCAGTACGGCGCGCCGGTCTACGTACGCCACGAGATCGTGCACAACAAGTACGTGGTGCAGACGCTGGAGAAGAAGGGCGCCATCTTCGTCGAGCGCACGGAGGAGGTCCCCGAGGGCTCCATCGTCATGTTCTCCGCGCACGGCGTGGCCCCCGTGGTCCACGAGGAGGCGGCGCGCGGCAGGCTCGCGACGATCGACGCGACCTGCCCCCTGGTCACCAAGGTGCACAAGGAAGCCATCCGCTACGCGAACGAGGACTTCGACATCCTCCTCATCGGCCACGAGGGCCACGAGGAGGTCATCGGCACCTCCGGCGAGGCCCCCGACCACATCACCATCGTGGACGGCCCGCACGACGTGGAGAAGGTGACCGTCCGCGACGAGTCGAAGGTCGTCTGGCTGTCGCAGACCACGCTCTCGGTGGACGAGACGATGGAGACCGTCGACGCGCTCAAGACCAAGTTCCCGCTGCTGGTCTCGCCCCCGAGCGACGACATCTGCTACGCCACCTCCAACCGGCAGGCCGCCGTCAAGCAGATGGGCGCCGACTCCGACCTGGTGATCGTCGTCGGCTCCAAGAACTCCTCGAACTCCATCCGCCTGGTCGAGGTGGCGCTGGACGCGGGCGCGGGCGCGGCCCACCTCGTGGACTTCGCGAGCGAGATCGACGAGGCGTGGCTGGACGGCGTCACCACCGTCGGTCTGACCTCGGGCGCCTCGGTGCCGGAGGTGCTGGTCGAAGAGGTGCTGGAGTGGCTGGCGCAGCGCGGCTACGGGGACGTGGAGATCGTCAAGACGGCCGAGGAGTCGATCGTCTTCTCGCTGCCGAAGGAGCTGCGCCGCGACCTGCGCGCGGAGGCGGCCGAGCTGGTCGCGGGACGCGGCGGGGCGGCCGACATCGCCGAGTAGGCCGACCGGTAGGCCGCGGCCCGCGCCGTTCTCTACGGTGGTCCCATGGAGATCTTCGGCGTGGACATCGGCGGAACCGGCATCAAGGGCGCTCCCGTGGACCTGGACCGCGGCGAGCCCGTGGGCGAGCGCCTGAAACTACCGACACCGCAGCCGGCCACCCCCGAGGGGGTGGCCGACGTCGTCGTCGAGGTGGTCCGCCACTTCGAGTGGGACGGCCCGGTCGGCGTCACCTTCCCCGGCGTCGTCACCGACGGCGTCACCCGCACCGCGGCCAACATGGACCCCGCCTGGGTCGGCGTGGACACCGCGTCCCTGCTCACCAGCCGGCTGGGCGGGCGCCCCGTCACGGTGCTGAACGACGCGGACGCGGCCGGCGTCGCGGAGATGACCTACGGGGCCGGCCGCGACCGCTCCGGCACGGTCATCCTGCTCACCCTCGGCACGGGCATCGGCAGCGCCCTGTTCACCGACGGCCGACTGGTGGCGAACACCGAGCTCGGGCACCTGGAGCTGCACGGCCACGACGCGGAGAAGCGGGCCTCGGTGAAGGCCAAGGAGGACGCGGACATGACGTGGGAGCGCTGGGCGCGGCGCGTCCAGAAGTACCTGGCCCACGTGGAGATGCTGTTCTCGCCCCAGCTCTTCATCATCGGCGGCGGCGTCAGCCGCAAGCCCGAGAAGTTCCTCCCGCTGATCGAGGGCATCCGCGCGGAGATCGTGCCGGCGCAGCTCCAGAACAACGCGGGCATCGTCGGCGCGGCGATGGCGGCCCGGTCGGCGTCCAAGCCGGCGTAGTACCGCTCGGCGAGCACGTCCGGACGGCGGCTGCCCGGCCATCCCTCACGCCACGCGCCTGGGCAGCCGCCGCTTCCCGATCAGCGCGGCCTTGCGCACCAGCGCGATCAGCGCGGCGACGACGGTCCCCGCGTACAGCCAGCCGGCGTGCAGGGACAGGGCCGACACGATGCCCATCAGCTCTCCGCCGAAGCCACCCGAGCCGCCCGAGACGGGCCACACCCCGACGGCGAAGGCGATCGGCACGGCCACCGGCGCGGTGATCAGGTCCGCCGGGCGCACCCAGAGCGCGGTGGCGGCGGCGACGGGAAGGAAGAGCAGCCCGTACGCGAACAGCGACGAGCCGAACAGCAGCCAGTCGATCCCGGCGACCAGGACCATCGCGGCGCACGCGAACAGCCCGCCGCCGAGCCCGGTCAGCCGGGGCCGGGGCAGCCGCCGGACGGGCGCAGGCCGCGGCGTCGCGGCCGACGGGGCCGTCGAGCTCGTCGGGGTCGTAGGGGGCCGTCGTACGGGGCGCTTCGTCCCGTATCGCTCCACGCTGCTGTACTCCTCCACCCGGTGCTCCACCCTGTAAGGCTCCACCGCACCAAACTAGGCGCGAGGGGCCGCCCGGGGCGGCCCGGACACGCGTACATCGAGCGCCACTCAGCGGAAAGTAAACTGTCAGGTGGCCCAGCCCCGGGCCGCCGCCCCCTCCAGCTACGGGAAGTCGCCAACGTGTCGCTCACGATCGGAATCGTCGGCCTGCCGAATGTCGGCAAGTCGACCCTGTTCAACGCCCTGACCAAGAACGACGTGCTGGCGGCCAACTACCCGTTCGCCACCATCGAGCCGAACGTCGGCGTCGTCGGTGTCCCGGACCACCGGCTGGCCGTCCTCGCGGACATCTTCGGGTCGCAGAAGGTCCTCCCGGCGACGGTCGACTTCGTCGACATCGCGGGCATCGTGCGCGGCGCGTCGGAGGGCGAGGGCCTCGGCAACAAGTTCCTCGCGAACATCCGCGAGTCCGACGCCATCTGCCAGGTCATCCGCGCCTTCAAGGACGAGAACGTCGTCCACGTCGACGGCAAGGTCTCGCCCAAGGACGACATCGAGACGATCAACACCGAGCTGATCCTCGCCGACCTCCAGTCGATCGAGAAGGCGGTGCCGCGCCTGACGAAGGAGTCCCGCCTCCAGAAGGAGAAGGTGGCCGTCCTGGGCGCCGTCACCGAGGCGCAGAAGATCCTCGAAGCGGGCGACACGCTCTTCTCCAAGGGCATCACCAAGGGCACGGAGAAGGGCGACCTCCTCCACGAGCTGCACCTGCTGACCACGAAGCCGTTCCTGTACGTCTTCAACGTCGACGAGGACGAGCTGACGGACGAGGCGTTCAAGGACGAGCAGCGCGCCCTGGTCGCCCCGGCCGAGGCGATCTTCCTGAACGCCAAGCTGGAGCAGGAGCTCATCGAGCTGGACGACGACGAGGCCCTCGAACTCCTCCAGTCGGTCGGCCAGGAAGAGCCCGGCATGGCCACCCTGGGCCGCGTCGGCTTCACCACCCTCGGCCTCCAGACCTACCTGACGGCCGGCCCGAAGGAAACCCGCGCCTGGACCATCAAGAAGGGCGCCACCGCCCCGGAGGCGGCCGGCGTCATCCACACCGACTTCCAGCGCGGCTTCATCAAGGCGGAGGTCATCTCCTTCGCCGACCTGGTCGAGTGCGGCTCGGTCGCGGAAGCCCGCGCCAAGGGCAAGGCCCGCATGGAGGGCAAGGACTACGTCATGCAGGACGGCGACGTGGTGGAGTTCCGCTTCAACGTGTAGCGGGCGACTCACCGCAGTACGACTGGTCTAGCGAATCCGCAGATCAGAAGGGGTCCGACTCTTGGGAGTCGGACCCCTTTCCTCATGGTCGTTTGTGTGGTGCTGGGAGGTGCAGCGCGGTGCTGGGCCGGCAGTGGTACGTTATCAGGTACCACTGGGTGGAAGGTGTTACGTCGTGTCGATAACCGCTAGCGAAGCCCGCAAGGAACTCTTTCCGCTGATCAAGAAGGTCAACGAGAACCACGAGGCCATCGAGATCGTCTCGAAGCACGGCAATGCCGTGCTCGTCTCGGCCGAGGACTACGCGGCGCTGCGCGAGGGTTCGTACCTGCTGCGCTCGCCGGCGAACGCCCGGCGGTTGCTGAAGGCGTACGAGAACGCGCTGACCCACGTCAATGTGTCGGAGCGCGAGCTGATCGATCCGGACTCGGCGGACACGGGCGCCTCGTGAGGCTTGTCTTCGAGGATCAGGGCTGGGAGGACTACACGTCCTGGCTCAAGAACGACCGCAAGATGCTCGCTCGGATCAACAAGCTCATCGAGGACGTCAGGCGCGACCCGTTCTCGGGGATTGGTAAGCCCGAACCTTTGAGGTACCACCTACCCGGCGCGTGGTCGCGGCGGATCGACGACGAGCACCGCCTCGTCTACCTGGTGACGGACAAGGAGATCGTCATCCTCGCGGCTCGGTACCACTACTGACCGCCCGTGCTGGGATGGTGCCGGGAGAGACTCCTTTCGAAACGGCGTTTCCGCCAGGTCGCAGCTCCGCATTCGACGTTCCGCTTCCTCACCGCCGGCGGTGGACTTGAACCGGTCCCCGCTTCTCGGAGTCGGCCCCTTCGCCGTCACCGCGCCGGATGGGTGCGGGAGATCGCTGACGCCGGATCAGCCGGTATCAGCGGCTGTGTCATGCGCCCAAAAGTACGGTGCGTCCCATGTGTACACACGTCGGTGCGGCCGCTGATCCATAATCGGCGCGTGGATGTCGTCGGGATGCTTGAGGCCGCTTCGTTGTTGGTGCCCGAAGGCGTGGCCACCGGTGACGACATCACGGTGTCCGACGTCTGGGACTACCTCGCCCACGACGAGTGGGAGGCCGCGTTCCTGCTGCTGGAGGAGTTGGCCGGCGAGTGGACCGCGCCGCCGGGGTTCTGGGAGGCGCTGGGGCGGGCGGCCGAAACGGCGGGGCTCGAACGGAGCCGGGAGTGGTGCCGGTGGCGGGAGGCCGAGACCCGTCTGGGGGTCGTAAGGGCCGAACTCGTGCTGCGCCCGGCCGGTGAGACGTTCCGGCGGACGCCGATTCCGGGCGCCGGGGTGCTGCGGCCGATGTGGGACATCGGCCGGCGCCGGGCGGATGGCACGCGCGACCTGTACGTCGCCCGCGTGTGGGTCGAACACGCCCCCGACCTCGCGCCCGGCGCGCGGGCCCCGGTCCGTCTCCTGCCGCTGACGCCGACGCGGTGGGCGCACCTCGCCCCGGGCGACCGGATCACGATGTACGAGACGGCGGTGGCGGGTGGAACGGCGACGGTCCTGGAGGCGCGGCCGCTGCGGCTTCCCGCAGTGCGGGTTTACCACCCCCCGGAAACCTTGATCCCGCGGTAGGTGTTGCATGAACATAACTGGGCGCACCTCCTCAGCGCAGTCGTCCGCACGGCCACGCACCCCACGAGAGAGACACCATGCACCGCTTCGCCGCCGCCCTTCTCGTTTCGACCACGGCCCTGATCGCCCTGCCCGTCGCCTCGGCCCGGGCGGCGGCCCCCGCCGGCCTGCGGGTGGTCGGCGGGGCCGCCGTGGCCGGCGACATCGGGTGGGACTCGGCCAAGCCCGCGCCCACACCCCTCCCCGGCGCCTGATCAGGCACAGGAGCCCGGGGTCGCCGCCTCCTCGGAAACGTTGTCGAGCAGCCCCGACTTGGCGATCAGGTAGCCCAATTGGGCCCTGCTGCGGCTCCCCAGCCGCGCGGACATCTTCGCGACGTATTCCTGGCAGCGCCGCACACTGATGCCGAGTTGCCCGGCCGTCACCGAGTCCGTGTCGCCGGCGACGATGTGCCGCATGATGGCCAGCTCCAGGTCGTCGGTGACGCGGCTCGCGGCCCGGCCGCCGCCGGGCGCGGTGAAGGCGACCGCCCTGACCCACGAGCGTTCGAAGAGGGCGACCAGGAACGAGACCACGGCCGGGGCACGGATCTCCGCCGCCGCCCGGCGGTCGTCGTCGGCGGGGATGAACGCCACCGTCCGGTCGAAGATGATCAGACGGTCGAAGTTCTCGTCCAGCGTGGCCACTTGGGCGCCGCGCTCCTGGATCGCGCGGACGAAGTCACGCGTCGCCGAACCGGACCGCGCGCTGTGCTGGTAGATCGTCTTCATCGTCACCCCGCGGTCCAACATGTCGAGCGTGGGCGGCAGCGACTCCTTGAGGACGGCCGCGGATCTGGCGCCGCCGGGCTGTGAGGTCAGCACCTCGGCACGGCATTCCCGGGCCGCGAGACGGATGGCCGCGTTGATGTTCGCGAAGCCGGTGTGCGTCACGTATCCGTAGGTGTCGCGAAGGTGACTGTTCCGGTACTCGGCGACGACCTGACCCAATTCCTCCTGCACCCGGAGAAGATTGATCGCCGAGCGGGCCGAGCTTTCGAGGATCTCGGCCACCACGTAACTCCCGACGGTTTCGGGATTCACGGGAGTGAAGCCTGTTTCGCTTTGTTCATCCGGGACGGCGAGGCCGGACGAGAGCAGTCGCTCCAGCGAGTCGACCCGGGCTTCGACCGCCTGGTCGGCGGCGGTGGAGTCCGGCTGCTTCGGCAGGTGTGGTGCCGAATCGTGTGCGAGTAACTCTCGGTAGAGCTGAATGTCCTGAGATCGTAGAGATTCGAGACGTGCCCCGAAGTCAGGCGTCACGCTGCATTCCCCCATGCCGGCGACCTGTGCTTGCCGTCAGGCTAGTTCACGGCGCCAGGGCCGGGAATCTTCGCAGTTGGAGACTTTGATCACGCTGTGGCCGAGCTGAGGGGAGGGGCGCATCGGCCGGCGCGCACCGGCTTCCTTCACCCGCTTCCCGGACGGAATCCCGCCACCGATCAGGCTATTTTCGGCCCCTTTCACCGTCTGTCGCACGCACGGGGAATATCCGGAACGTCGCTGTTCGAGCGGGTGTCGCGGCAGCGACCCGACCGCACGGTCCGACTTCCTCCGCGTGTTCCTGCGGAGCGGGTTCCCGCACCGGTTTCCACCTTGTCCGGGCAGCCGGTTCCGGCCAGGATCGGTGATGCCTCATTCGCTGAGGCAACGTCGTGAACAATCCATGAATGGAGTGTGAAGTGGCGACCGAGGCAACACGGTCACAGGGCACAGCCGGCCATAACAGCGCCCCTTACCGGTATTTTTCCGAAAGGGAAGTGGAACGGGCGCTGGAAATCCACTCGGAAGGCCAGATCAAGCTGTTCCTGGAATCCTGGGAGGACCTGCCGGTCGATGCGTACATGAAGGACGGCGCGGACTACCGCCGTCGCCGTCACGGTTCCTTCCGCTTCTCCGGCGGGGACCTCGGCGGGCACTTCGGCGGGGACCTCGTACGGGAAGCCCCGCGCGCCTTCCACCAGAGCGCCGAGGTGAACGCCCTCCACGGCGGCGTCGACCGCCACTTCCCGCCGCTGGCGGACGAGGTGGCCGCGGAAGGGGTGCTCCACACCCTCATCCGCTTCTTCGCCGAGCGGGTGCCCGGTGACTTCGACCCGGCCACCAGCGGTGTCGGCGTCCACCAGATCCGCATCACCGCCACCCGCGACGCGAAGGGGCTCCCGGCCCCCGAGGGCGTCCACGAGGACGGGCACCACTACGTGGCGCAGGTCCTGATGCGCCGTACCGACGTCAAGGGCGGCGAGTCGCAGCTGTACGACCGCGACCGCCGGCCGATCCACAGCACCACCCTGCTGCGCCCGTTCGAGTCGATCGTGATCGACGACCGCCGGGTCTTCCACGGCGTCTCCGCCATCGAGCCGGCGGACGGAGTCCGGCAGGGCGTGCGCGACATGCTGCTGATCGACTACTTCCCGCTCGCCCCCGACGGCGCGCGCGACTGACCCGACCACCCACCGACCGCCGCCGCTCCGCCCCCCCCACCCGGGAAAGACGCCATGAACGACGACTTCACCAGGCACCTGCAGTCACGCCTGCCCGCCGCCCGCACGGACGTGCGGACCCGGACCGCCTACACGTCCGACGCCTCGATCTACCGCGTCATGCCGACCGCGGTGTTCGAGCCCCGGGACGCGGAAGAGGCGGCCGTCGCAGTGGGCACCGCCGTCGAACACGGCGTCCCCGTCACCTGCCGGGGCGGCGGCACCTCCATCGCCGGCAACTCCATCGGCTCCGGGCTGATCCTCGACTTCTCCCGGTACATGAACCGCATCGAAGACCTCGACCCCGAGGCCGGCACCGCCACGGTCCAACCCGGCGTCGTCCTCGGCACCCTGCGGGACCGGGCCGCCGCCCACGGCCTCACCGTCGGCCCCGACCCCTCGACGTACTCCCGCTGCACCATCGGCGGGATGATCGGCAACCACGCCTGCGGCGCCCACTCGGTGGCCTGGGGCACCACCGCCGACATCACCGAGCGCGTGGACCTGCTGCTCGCCGACGGCCGCCGCGTCCACGCCGACCAGCGATCCAGCGGTGACGCCGACATCGACCGCCGACTGAAGCGGCTGAGGGACGCCCACCTCGCGCCGCTGCGCACCGAACTCGGCCGCTTCGGTCGGCAGGTGTCGGGGTACGGACTGAACGCCCTGCTGCCCGAGAAGGGCTTCCACGTCGCCCGCTCCCTGGTGGGCACCGAGGGCACCTGTGGCGTCCTGCTCGGCGCCACGATCCGGCTCACCCCGATCCCGGCCGCCCGGGTGCTCCTCGTCCTCGGCCTCCCCGACGTCTACGCGGCCGCCGATCGCGCCCCCTCGCTCGCGAAGGCCGGCGCGCTGACCGTGGAGGGCCTGGACGCCCCGCTCGTCGAGGCGCTGCGCTCGCGGGGCGGTCGCGCTCCGGGCATCGACCTGCTGCCGCCCGGCGAGGCATGGCTGTACTGCGAGATCGAGGGCGTGGACGAGGCCGACGCGATCGCCAACGCCCGGCGCCTGGCCCGTGAGACCGACGCCACCCACTTCATCACCGCCGACGCCGAGCAGACGGCGGCGATCTGGTCCATCCGCCGCAACGGCGCGGGCATCGCCACCCGGATGGCCGACGGACGGCAAGCCTGGCCCGGCTGGGAGGATTCCGCCGTCCCGCCGGAGCGCCTGTCCGGATACCTGCGGGACCTGCACGCCCTCATGGCCGAGCACCGCCGGACCGGCACCATCACGGGGCACTTCGGCGAGGGCTGCCTGCACGTCCGGGTCGACTGGGAACTGGGCAGCGAGCAGGGCCTCGCCGGCTACCGGGAGTTCATCACGGCCGCCGGCGACCTCGTGGTCCGGCACGGCGGCTGCGCCTCGGGCGAACACGGCGACGGCCGTGCCCGCTCCGAGCTGCTGGCCCGTACGTACTCGCCCGAACTGATCGGCGCGTTCGCCGCGTTCAAGAACATCTGGGACCCGGGCAACCTGCTCAACCCCGGCGTCATCGTGGACCCGGTCCCCTTCGACGAGCAGGTCCGCCCCGGCCCGGGCCGCGACCGCAAGCAGTTGCCGACGATCCAGCGCTTCGACGCCGACCAAGGCTCGCTCACCAACGCCGTGCACCGCTGCACGGGCGTCGGCACCTGCCGCGACGACACCGGCCACATGTGCCCCTCCTACCAGGTCACCCGCGACGAGGTGCACTCCACGCGGGGGCGCGCCCGGGTGCTCAGCGAGATGCTGCGCGGCGAGACGATCACCGACGGCTACCGCTCCACCGAGGTCCGCGACGCACTCGACCTGTGCTTCTCCTGCAAGGCGTGCAAGAGCGACTGCTCGGTCAACGTGGACATGGCCGCGTACAAGTCGGAGTTCCTGCACCGGCACTACGAGGGACGGCTGAGACCGCGCGCCCACTACACCCTGGGATGGCTGCCGGCGCTGGCCCGGCTGGCGTCGGTGGCGCCCCTCACCCTGAACCGGCTGACGCGGCGCGCGCCGATCGCCGCCAAACTGAGCTCCCTGGCCGGGCTGGAGACCCGTCGGCCGCTGGTGGAACTGCCCGCGCAGACCTTCCGGCAGTGGTTCCGCTACCGCAAGCCGGCCCCGGCGGGCGCGGCGGCCGGTACGGGGGCCCGCGTCCCGGCGGGTTCCGCCGGCACGGTCGTCCTGTGGCCGGACACCTTCGGCAACCTCCTCGACCCCCGCGCGGCCCAGGCCGCCACCCGGGTCCTGGAAGCCCTCGGGTACCAGGTGGTCCTCCCCGACGGCCCGGTCTGCTGCGGCCTGACCTGGCACTCCACCGGCCAGTTGGGGACGGCCCGGGCGGTGCTGGGCCGTTCGGTGGGCGCCCTGCGCACGCACTTGGAGGCCGGCCGCGTCATCGTCGGCCTGGAGCCCTCCTGCACCCAGACCCTGCGCGAGGAGGCGGCCGAACAACTGCCGGACTCGCCGCTCGTGCGCCGGTTGTCCCGGCAGGTGCGCACGCTCGCCGAAGTGGTCGCCGACCACCGCGGACCCTGGCCGTTCGGGACCCTCGACCAGGACGCCGTGATGCAGCCGCACTGCCACCAGGAGGCCGGCCACGGCCACGGTCCGGAGGCCGAGGTGCTGCGCCGGCTCGGCGTGACAACGGACGTGGTCTCCGCCGGCTGCTGCGGCATGGCCGGCAACTTCGGCTACGAACCGGGCCACTGGGACGTCTCCCGGGGCGCGGCCGAACGGGAGCTCTACCCGAAGCTGCGGGCCGCGGGCCCGGAGACGGCCGTGGTGGCCGACGGCTTCTCCTGCCGGACGCAGATCGCCCAGGAGGGCTCCCACCGTCCCGTACACCTGGCGGAGCTGCTGCTGCGTGCCCTGCCGGGAACCACCACCCCCGCCGAGCGCGAGAACGGAAGCGGCACATGCGCATCGTAAGGTTCGAGAAGGCGGGCACGATCCGCTATGGAGTCCTGGCCGAGGGCGAGGTCGTCCCGCTCGTCAACGGTCCCTTCGGCCCCCTGGACGTGTCCTCCGACGCCCCCCGCTTCCCCCTCGATGAGGTGCGGCTGCTCGCGCCCGTCACCCCGGGGAAGGTCCTGGCCATCGGCCGGAACTACGCCGAGCACGCCGCCGAGCTGGGCAACGAGGTGCCCGAGGAGCCGCTCGTGTTCCTCATGCCGGGCAGCGCCGTCATCGGCCCGGGGGAGGCGATCGTCAAACCGTCCTACACGGACGAGCTCCACCACGAGGCCGAACTCGCCGCGGTGATCGGCCGGACCTGCCGCGACCTGACACCGGAGCAGGTCCCCGCCCACCTCCTCGGCTACACCTGCGCCAACGACGTCACCGCCCGCGACCTCCAGGGACCGGACCGGCAGTGGTGGCGGGCCAAGGGGTCGGACACCTTCTGCCCGATCGGCCCCTGGGTGGAGACCGAACTCGACGTCACGGCGGTCGCGGTACGGGCCACCGTGAACGGCGAAACCCGACAGGACGGCAACAGCTCCCACATGGTGCACCCCGTCGACCGCCTGATCAGTCACATCAGTTCGGCCATGACACTGCACCCTGGTGACGTGATACTCACCGGTACCCCCGCGGGTGTCGGACCGCTGCGGCGCGGCGATCGGGTCACGGTCTCCGTCGAGGGGATCGGCGCCCTCACCAACCACGTCGTCTGAAACCGCGCCGACCTACCTGGAGTCCCGTTCCCCATGATGATCCTCCTCGGCGCCTTCCTGGTGCTGGCCGTCGCCTCCGTCGTACGCACCACGGCGGGATTCGGCTTCTCCCTGGTGGCCGTTCCGCCCCTGGCGCTGCTCATCGACCCGGCGAGCGCCGTGGTCGTGGCCGGCATCATGGCCGCCCCGCTCAGCCTGTGGATCGCCGTCCGCGACTGGCGCCACGTCGACCGCCGCCTGATGACGGCCACCCTGCTGTCGGGGCTGGCCGGGGTGCCGATCGGAGTGTGGCTGCTGACCACGCTCTCCTCGCGGGTCCTGCTGTTCGTCATCGCGACCGTGGTGCTGCTGGGCACCTTCATCGTCTGGCGGAAGATCACGCTCGGCGGTGGCCTGGGCGCGGTGATGGCCGTCGGGATGTTCTCCGGCGCCTCCTTCGCCGCCACGGGCATCGACGGGCCGCCCATGGTCGCCGCGTTCCAGAGCATGAAGCTGGAGCCCAGGGTCCAACGCGCCACGCTGGGCGTGGTGTTCTCCGGCACCAGCCTGGCCGCGCTGGTCGGGTTCGGGATCAGCGGCCAGCTCACGGCGACCGTCGGACGGATGCTCCTCGTCGGGGTGCCGGCGCTGCTCATCGGCATCTTCGTCGGCGAGCGGGCGTTCCGCCGCCTGGACGCCGCCCGTTTCCGGCGGGTGATCCTCGGGCTGCTGGTCGTCAGCTCCCTGTCGGTGGTCCTGCGCGTGGCCACCGCCTGACACCCGCGACGGCCTGACGCGCGCCACCGCCCGACACCCCCTACAGGTCGCGGACCGACGCGATCGTGAAGGTGGTCGGGGTGCCCGTGGAGGGGGTCATGGGGCCGCCCTTGTCGAACTGGGAGCGGACCACCAGGGTGCGGCCGGGGGTGTGGGTCAGGGTCGTGGGGATCTGGAGGTCCGGGTCCGTGAGGGTGCGGGTCAGGCGGGCGTGGGTGCCGTCCGGGGTGAGCTGCCAGCGGGTCAGGGTGTCGGTGGTGTTGTGGGCCACGCGCAGGACGCCGCCGGGGGAGAGCTGGAGGCCGTCGCCGTGCTTGAGGTCACCGCCGTGGAGGGTGACGCGGGACAGGGCGCCCGTGCGCAGGTCGATCCGGTGGAGGTCGCCCGCGGTCATGTCGACGGTCAGCAGGAAGCGGCCCGCCGGGTCGGCCACGATGCCGTTCAGCGTGACGCTGCCCGCCGGGCCCGGGGTCACCTGGCCGCTCAGGTCGTAGGCCACCTCCAGGGGACCGGAGCCGGTGGCCGACCGGGCCGGGGTCACGCGGTAGACCACCGCGCGGAGGCTGTCGGTGAGGTAGGCGGTGCCGTCCGGGGTGATCGCCAGGTCGTTGACGAAGGAGGGGGCGCCACCGGGGGTGTCGAAGTGGGCGACGCGGGCGCCGGTACGGGTGTCGTACACGGCGACGCCCTTGGTGGAGTCGATGACCCACAGTCGGCCGCGGGCGTCGACGGCCAGGCCGTTCGCGGTGTGGCGGCCGTCGGTCCCGGCCGGCAGGAAGACCTCGGCCGTGCCCTGGCCGGGGCGGGCGCGGTAGACGGCGCCGGTCGCGTACGAGCCGACGTAGACCGTGCCGGTACGGGCGTCCGAGGCTATGCCCTCCGGGTAGACCTTCTCGCCGGGGAGGGCGAAGGCGGTGGACAGTCGCGGGGTCGCCGTGGCGGGCGCGGCGGCGGTGGCTTGCGCTGAGGCGGTGGCCGCGTGGCGGCCAGGGTCAGGGCCGTGGCGAGGGCGGCGGCGAGGGACAGGGCCGTGGAGGCGCGTCGCATGTGAGGGCGTCCTGTTCTGTGTAATCTTCCGATCGGTCGAGCACGAAGGTACGTTAGAGCTCTAATGCTTGCAAGGGCCGTAGTATGCGGGAATGACTTCCCTGTCCGCCGAGGAGCGCATCGGCTCGCACATCAAGCGCGCCGAGCAGGCGCTGCTCGCGGCGAAGAACACGGCGCTCAAGCCGGCCGCGGTAACGGTTCCCCAGTACGCCGCCCTGCTCTGGCTCGCCGAGAAGCCGGGCATCTCCGCCGCCGCGCTCTCCCGCCTGTGCGGGGTGACGCCGCCCACCATGAACACCGTCCTGAAGAACCTCCAGGAGCGCGGGCTCATCGAGCGGACCCCGCACGAATGGCACCGCAACGTGCTGGAGACCCGGCTGACGGAGCAGGGGCGCACGGTGATGGAACTGGCGGACACGGCGGCGGTGCGGGTCGAGCGGCGGCTCGCGGCCGAGTTCAGCGCCGAGGAACGGGAGCGGCTCATCGAGCTGCTGGGGCGGTGCGCCCGGGTCCTCGACGCCCTGAAATGAGACGCCTCCCGCCCTGAGGTGACACGGCTCCCGCCCTGAAGTGGGACGCCTCCGTTCACGTTCGGCGGGCCCTCGCGCCCCGGCGACGGGTTTTTTGTCTCGTCCCGCAACCACCGGCAGGATGCGTACGTCAGCACCCACAGATGGCCCAACCCGTTCAGCGTTCGGAGCGAAGTCCGTGCCCCAGTCCCCGCAGAGCCCGCGGCCCCACGAGACGACCGCCGGCCGCGCGCCCGAGCGGTCCCGGCGCGCGATACGGATCGGCGCCGGCCTCGCGGTCGCGCTGATCCTCGGGGGCGGCGGCTTCGCCGCCCGGAAGTACGAGTGGTTCTCCGGCAACGGTCGGGCGGTCACCGTCGCCAAGACGCCCCCGCCGGCCGCGCACGGCGACGACAAGGCCGCGCGGACCCCGCCCGCCCCCGCCGTCCCGGCCGAGCCGACCGGGGACCCGGACGTGCTGATGGAGACCGGCCCCCGCTCCGACTTCAAACAGACCGCCAAGCTGGACGACGGCACGGTCATCAGCAAGACGCGCGTCGCGGGCGCCAAATCCGGCTTCGAGGGTGACGTCTGGGTCTGGACGCCCAAGGAGTACAGCGACCCGAAGTACGCCAAGAGCGCCTTCCCGGTCCTGATCTCGCTGCCCGGCGGCAACGGCTTCCCCGCCAACTACTGGTCCGACCGCAGCCTCGGCCTCCAGAAGGCGATCGAGGACGGCGTCGAGGCCGGCACCAGCCTGCCGTTCGTCCTGATCATGCCGGTGCTCAACCCGGACAACAAGTTCTACTACGACGGCTCCGACATCCCCGGCCGGCCCAAGATGGGCACCTGGCTCGCGGAGGACATCCCGGACTTCACCCGCGCCAACTTCCGTACGTACAAGTCCCGCGACGGGTGGGCCTTCATGGGCGCCTCCTCCGGCGGCTTCGTCGGTATGAAGCAGGTCCTCCAGCACCCGGACCGGTTCAAGGCCGCGATCGCCAGCGGCGGGGAGATCATCCCCGACTCGCCGCTCTGGAAGGGCCACCAGGCGGAGATGGACGAGAACAACCCGGAGAACCTCGCCCGGAAGCTGATCGACGGCAAGGGCCCGGACGTCTACATCGACTTCCAGATCGGGACCAAGGAGACCGGCAAGGACCGGATGCTCGCGTTCCAGCGCGAGTACGGCAAGGGCCCGGTCAAGACGACCATCCACGACATCCAGAACGGCGAACACAACGGCTGGCATTACGTCCGGGGGATGAAGGAAAGCTCCCTGGAGTGGATCAGCAAGGTGCTGAAGGGCCCCCGGCCGGCAGCCGGCTGACGAGCGGCCCGGCCGGCCGGCGCACCGGCCACGACCTGCGAAAACGACCGCCACGCGGCTCCCGTGGCCCGGTCCGCGGCCCGTACGGGGTTCCCCCCGCGCGGCCCCGTCGGCGCGCGGCGGCGGCCGTCCCCCGCGTGGCTCCCGCCACGTCGCACCCGTCCCGGGCAACCCATAGCGTCGTTCACACCTCTGTCAGGGGTGTAAGGGGGACCTATCGGTCCGACCCGCGCTCGTGGAGAGCGCCGGAGCAGGAACGGAACAATCCGTGCAGCAAGACCAGCAAGACGACGGCGGCCCGAAGACCAGGACCCCGGGCCGGCGGCGCCTGATCATCCTCGGCGGCGGCCTCGCCGTCGCCCTCGCCGCCGGGGGCGGCGCGGCCGCGTACCGGACCGGCTTCTTCTCGGGGGTCGGCGAACCGGTCGCCTTCGGCAAGACCCAGGAGACCGCCGCGGCCACCGTGGACCTGCCCCGGCGAGGGGTGCGCATGCCCACCGGCCCGAGGGCCGCGTTCGTCCGCACCGCCCGACTCCCCGACGGCACCCAGATCGCCAAGACCACCCTGACCGGCCCGAAGTCGGGCTTCACCGGCGACGTGTGGGTGTGGGTGCCGAAGGAGTACGACGAGCCGAGGTACGCCAAGAGCGCCTTCCCGGTCCTGATCTCGCTGCCCGGCGGCCGGGGCTACCCCACCAACTACTGGGGGACCGGCCCCGGCCTCGGCCTGCAGCAGGCCGTGGCGGACGGCGCGAAGGCCGGCAAGAGCCTGCCGTTCATCCTCGTCATGCCGGTGATCAACGCCGACACCAAGCACCACTTCGACGGCTCGGACATCCCCGGTCAGCCCAAGATGGGCACCTGGATGGTCGATGACGTCCCCGCCTTCGCCAAGGCCAATTTCCGCACCTTCACCTCCCGCGACGGCTGGGCCTTCATGGGCTCGTCCTCGGGCGGCTTCGGCGCCTTCAAGGACGTCCTGAAGTACCCCGACCGGTTCAAGGCCGTCATCGCGAGCGGCGTGGACTTCGTCCCCGACTCCCCGCTGTGGAAGGGGAACCGGCGGGCGATGGACGAGAACAACCCGGAGAAGCTCGCCGCCGAGCTGATCGAGGAGGGCGGCCCGGACGTCTACGTCAACTTCCAGATCGGCACCAAGGAGAGCGGCCGCGACCTGGCCGAGAGGTTCATGAGGGAGTACGGCAAGGGTCCCGTGCACACCCGGCTCCAGGTGATCCAGGATGGCGAGCACAATGGCAAGTCGTACGTGCGGGGCATGAGGGAGGGTTCCTTGGAGTGGATCAGCAAAGTGATGCTCGCGCCGACCCCCGACCCCGACGTGCCGTGAGCCCGGCGGTGAGGGGACGCGGACGCGCCGTCATCGGCGCGCTGGCCGCCGCCGGGATCGCGGCGGTGTTCGGCGTGGCGTTCGTCGAGGCCACGGGCGACCGGGCGGTGCACCCCTTCCCCACCGTCGGGGTGCTGATGGCGGGCGGCGAGCACTGGTGCACGGCCAGCGTCGTCGACAGCCCCAAGGGCAACGTCGTCGCCACCGCCGCGCACTGCGTCGCCCCGGCCGGCGAGGACGGACAACCGGGCGAGGCCGCGCACGACGGCCAGGCCATCGGCGAGCTCGCCTTCGCCCCCGCCTTCTCCGGCGCGGGCTCGGGGAACCGACCCTTCGGGTTGTGGAAGGTCCGGTCCGTCCACGTGGACGACCGCTGGACGAAGTGGGGCGACGAGACCGCCGACTTCGCCTTCCTCACCGTCGAACCCGACGAGGACGGCCGCAGCGTGCAGGACCGCGTCGGCCGCGACGAGGCGCCGAAGCCCGACTGGACCTCCGGCTACGAGCGCGAGGTCACCGTCGTCGGCTACCCGGAGCCCGACCGCAACCCGCAGAACAAGCCGGTGTCGTGCACCACGCAGACGCGGCACGACGACGACGACCCCGCGATGCTCTACATCAGCTGCTCGGGGTTCTGGACCGGTACCAGCGGAAGCCCGTGGATCGCCGACCGGGGCGGCCCGGGCCGGCCGGGCCGGCTCATCGGGGTGCTCAGCGGGGGCGACACGGACGTGGACTCCACGGCCGCGCTCTACGACGAACGGGCGAAGGCACTGTACGAACGGGCCGCCCGCGGCTGAACCGGACCCGCGCGACCCGCTCCACGCCTCAGCCGCGTTCGGTACTCACGATCAGCCCCACGCCCGCCACGACGATCGCGCCGCCGATGACGATCGGCCAGGTCAGCGGCTCGGCCAGGATCAGCCAACCCAGCGCGACGGCGACGACCGGATTGACGTAGGCGTACGTGGACACCAGCGACAGCGGCGCCGAGCGCAGCAGCCACACGTACGAGGTGAAGGCGACGAGCGAGCCGAAGAGCACGAGGTAGCCGAGCGCCAGCCAGGAGGCGGTGGAGAAGTCCGCCGGACGCAGGCCGTGCTGCTCGCCCCGGGCGAGACCCGTGAGGACACCGCCGATCCCGCCCGCGAGCATCTGGTACGCGCTGCCCGCGAACGGGTTGGTCGGCATCGGCAGCTTCGAGGAGGAGAACGAGCCCAGCGCCCACAGCACCGAGGCGGCCAGCACCAGCAACACCCCCGACAGGCGCACCTCGCCACCGATCCCGGGACTGGTCAGCACCGCCAGACCGACGAGCCCCACGAACACCCCGGCGACGGTGCGCGGCGGCGGCCGGTCGCCGGTGACCGCCCGCAGCACCACGAGCCACATCGGGACGGCGGCGATCAGCAGGGCGGCGAGGCCGGAGGGGACCGAGGTCTCGCCGAGCACCACCAGGCCGTTGCCGCCTAGCACCAGCAGCAGGCCCACCAGCACCGCCGAGCCGAGCTGGGCGCGGGTGACGCGGAGCGCGGACGGGCCGAAGCGCCAGGCGACGATCCCGGCCAGCAAAAGCCCGGCCGTGATGAACCGGGCCCCGGCGGAGAGGAACGGCGGCATCGTCCGGACGACGACCCGGATGCCGAGATAGGTCGAGCCCCACAGGACGTACACGAGGGTGAGGGCGAACCAGACGGAGCCGGAGATCTTGGATGTGCGCACCTCGGGAGCCTACGGGCACGGGCGGCCCCGGTCGGCCTACGGGGATCAGCGGTCGAGCAGGCCGTTCAACTCCCCGTAGGGGAGGCTGTCGGAGAGCGCGCCGTACGTGCCGGTGCTGAGCAACTCCTCGGTGGCGCGGCGCACGACGGCGTACGCGGCCTGGGCGACCGCCGACCCCAGGCTGACGCGGGCCGCGCCGAGGGCGCCCAGCTCGGCGACGGTCGGGGCGCCCGGGCCGACGAGGACGTTGAGCGGGGCGTCGATCCCCTTGGCGAGTTCCGCGACGGTGGCGGGGTCGGTGACACCGGGGACGAAGATGCCGGAGGCCCCGGCGCGCAGGTAGGTCGCGGCGCGGGCGAGGGTCGCGTCGAGGCGGGTGTCCGGGTCGCCGAGGCCGAAGAGGTACGTGTCCACGCGGGCGTTGATGTAGAGGGGGACCCCGGCGGCTTCGGCGGCGGCACGGGCGGCGGCGACGCGGTCGGCGTGCTCGGCGGGGGCGCGGTTGCCGTCCTCGATGTTGATGCCGACGGCGCCGGCGGCCAGGACGCCGGTGACGGTCTCGCCGACGCCGGCGGGCTCGGTGGCGAAGCCGCCCTCGATGTCGGCGGTGACGGGTACCGAGACGGCGGCGGCCACGCGGGCGATGAGGTCGAGCGCGCGGTCGCGGGCGAGGGCGTCGCCGTCGGGCGAGCCGAGCGACCAGGCGACGCCGGCGCTGGTGGTGGCGACGGCGGGGGCGCCGGCGGCCTCGACGAGGCGGGCGCCGGCGACGTCCCAGGCGTTGGCGAGGGCGAGGGGGGAGGCGGGGGTGTGGAGGGCGGTGAAGGCGAGTGCGCGGGCTGCGGTGGCTGTCGTCATGGGGGCAGTCCACCAGAGGGTGGGGGATCGGGGCCGGCCTTTTCCCGACGAGGTCGTGGGGCGGCCGGGCGGACCGCGCGGCGCGGCGGCGCCACCCCCCGCCCGCCCCGACCGCGCCGGAGTCTTTCGCGGCCCGCCCCGGTCCCCCGCGCCTCGAACGCCGGCGGCGCCGAGACATGGGTCCCGTCCCGCGCCTCGATCGTAGGCGGCGCTGCGAGAGGCACCCCGCCCCGGTTTCCGCGCCTCAAACGCCGGCGGGGCCGGCGGGGGCGGCGGCGCCGCAGAGGGGGAGGACAGCGGTGCGGCTTCCCAGGGGGTTGGTGGGAGAGGCGGGGGAGACCGCCGCCCAGCAGGCCGCGGCCGTCGGTTCGACCGACAGGCCGCGTCGGGCCAGGTCCGCGCGGGCCGCGCGGAGGCGGTCGTCGGACACCGTCACGATCGTGCCGCCCGACTTCCGGACCGCCGCCAGGATCTGTCGGGCCCTCGGCGGGGCCGGGATCGCGATGCCCTCCGCCAGGGTCGGCCGCTGCGCCACCGGTTCCGCGTCGTCCCCGCCCGCCGCGAACGCCGCCGCCAGTGGGGACACCGCTTCCGCCTGCACCCCGATCAGCGCGGGCGGCCGTACCCCGCGCCGGGACAGTTCCGCCACCGCCAGCGCCGCGCCCAACAGCAGCGTGCCGTTGCCCACCGGTACCACCAACGCCTCGGGCAGCCGTCCCCCGAGCCGCTCCCAGATCTCGTACACGTACGTCTTCGTCCCGTGCAGGAAGTACGGGTTGAAGACGTGGCTGGCGTAGAAGACTCCCGGCGCGTCCGCCGCCGCCCGCGCCGCCCGCGCCGCGGCCTCGCGGCCGCCCGGGACGACCCGGACCGCCGCCCCGTGCGCCCGCATCCGCTCGGTCTTCTTCTCCGAGGTGCCCTCCGGCACGAAGACCTCACACGGCAGCCCGGCCCGCGCGCAGTACGCCGCGAACGCCGTACCCGCGTTGCCGCTGCTGTCCGCGACGACCCGCTCCGGACCCAGCCGCCGCGCCAACTCCACCAACATCACGGCACCCCGGTCCTTGAAGGACAGCGTCGGCATCAGGAAGTCGAGCTTGGCGTGGATCCGCTCCGTCAGCGGCACCAGCGGGGTGTGCCCCTCGCCGAGCGAAATGGGGATCTCCCCCGGCAACGGCAGCACGGGCCCGTACCGCCACAACGACCAGGGACCGCCCGCCGGTTCCAGCGGCACGGACGGGTCCGGCGTGAAATCGAGGTCCCAGGGGCCACCGCACGTCGGGCAGCACCACCTCGCGGTCGCCACCTCCGCCCGGGTGCCGTCGACGGGGCAGAGGTAGCCGGGGGGTGCGTACGTCACGCGTGTCTCCTTCGCCTGAGGGCAACGTCGCGGCGGCGACGGCCCGTTGAGGGCACGTCGAGGGCCCGCGCCGAAGCGGGCCGTGCCGTCGGTCGGTGAACGCGGGGGCGACCGGCCGGCCGGGTGTCCCCGCCTCGTACTATGCGCGCAATCGTCCGCGCCCCGCGCCCCCGCGCCCCGCGCACCCTTGTGATGGAGCACCCCGCCTCGTGACCGTTTCGCCCCCACCGCCCCCTCCCCCCGGCCCGGGCCACTACTGGCCCCCGCCGCCCGCGCCGTCCGTGTGGGGCTCGCCCGTGACCCCGCTGCCGCCCGCGCTCAACGGCTTCGCCGCCGCCTCGCTGCCGGTCGGACTGCTCTGCCTGCCGCCGCTGGGGGTCGTCTTCGCCGTCGTCGCGCTGGTGCAGATCGCGCGCAAGGGGGACCGGGGCAGGGCATTGGCCGTGGTGGGTCTGGTGGTGTCCCTGGCGATGAGCGCGGTCCTGGTCTACGCCACGGGTCGGTACGCCGACCCCTTCTTCCGGCGCCTGGGCTCGGAGCAGGCCCGTCAGTACGTCGACGGCCGGCTGACGGACATGCGCGACCTGCGACCCGGCGACTGCTTCAACGTCCCCGGCGGCGACCTGCTCGCCGAGCACACGATCGCCTACAAGACGGGCTGCGAGGCGGTGCACCACGCGGAGGTGACGTCCTCGGGCCGGATGGACGACTCCGCTTTCCCGACTCCGGAGCGGCTCAAGCAGAAGGCCACGGCCGCGTGCTGGAAGGCCCAGGACGCCTACGCCATGGACAGCTGGGCGGTGCCCGACTACGCCGAGATGTACTACTTCGCTCCCTCGCGCGAGTCGTGGCGGAGCGGGGACCGGCGACTGATGTGCGTCATAGGCACGGCCACCAAGGAGCACCGGGGCTCCCTGCGCAACGACGAGGGAACCCTGAAACCGGACCAGGTGACGTTCCTGCGGGCGATGAACGGCGTCGACCAGGCGATGGGACGCGAGCCGGAGGCGGACGTCGACGGCGCGCTCGCGGAGTACCGGACGTGGGCGCGGGAGGTGGAGACGGCGCTGGGCGGCGAGGCGCGGATGCTGGAGACCGCCTCGAAGGCACGCCCGGAGGTCGCCGCTCCGGCTGCGGCGCGGATCAGGGAGATCGAGGCGGCGCGCAGGGAGTGGCGGCGGGCGGGGAGCGCCACGACCCCCGACCTCTTCCAGGAGGCGTGGGACCGGGCGTTGGAAACGGTCACGGTCGACTCGGAAAAGGCGCTGCGCGGGGCGTACGGCCTGTCGACGGACGTTCCGCCGTGGCAGCGGCCGGGCCCGGGGGACATGGGCGGCGGTTCCGGGAAGGGTCCGTCCTCGAAGGGGCCGTCGTCCGAGCGGGTGTGACGGTGCGAGGCCCGGGACGGCGCGCGCGAGGTGGAGGGCAAGTAACGCGCGGTAACGGGTTTGAGTGACCTGGCTTCATCACTTCGGGTGAAACTCTGGCCTCTGCTTGCGGCGTACAACCATGGGTTGCCAGTGTGTAGCTGTCTGTCAACCCGATGGGAGTGGCCAGTGACTTTCGGTGAGCAGCCGGCCTATCTGCGCGTCGCCGGGGATCTGCGACAGAAGATCGTCGATGGGTCCCTGCCCCCGCACGCCCGGCTCCCCTCGCAGGCCCGTATCCGCGAGGAGTACGGGGTGTCCGACACCGTGGCGCTGGAGGCCCGCAAGGTCCTCATGGCAGAGGGTCTCGTCGAGGGCCGCTCCGGCTCCGGTACGTACGTGCGCGAGCAGCCCGTGCCACGGCGGGTGGCCCGCTCCGGCTACCGGACGGGCGGCCCGTCCACGCCGTTCCGCCAGGAACAGGCGGACGCGGCGGCGCGCGGCACCTGGGAGTCGAACAGCGAACAGGTCGACGCCCCGCCGGAGATCGCGAAGCGGCTGGGCGTCGGGCCGGGGGACCGGGTCATGCGGACCCGGTACGTCTTCCGTGACGCGGGGGAGGCCATGATGCTCTCCACCTCCTGGGAGCCGCTGGCCGTGACCGGCCGGACCCCGGTGATGCTGCCGGAGGAGGGGCCGCTCGGCGGGTCCGGGGTGGTGGAACGGATGGCCGCGATCGACGTGGTCGTGGACAACGTGGTGGAGGAAGTCGGCGCGCGGCCGGGGCTCGCGGAGGAGATCGCGCTGCTGGGCGGTGTCCCGGGACACGTCGTCCTGGTGGTGGGCCGCACCTACTACGCCTCGGGCCTGGCCGTCGAGACCGCCGATGTCGTGGTGCCGGCGGACCGCTACCGCCTGGCGTACCACCTGCCGGTGCGGTGACCCCGGGCGGGGAGCGGCGCGCGACGTCCGCCGCCCGACCCCGCGATGTGACAGCCGCGATGCGACCCCGCCGTGTGGTCCCCGTGCGCCCGGCGTGTGAGGGCCGCCGGGCGTGCGCCCTGTGAACGCCGGTGCCGGATGTGCGCCGGTGCACGCGCGGTGCGTTCGTACGCGTGGCCGGATGCGTACGCCCGCCAGGTACCTCTTCGTGAAAAACCGTATCCGCTCAGTAAAGGTCGGGCGTAAGCTCCGGCATATGCGCAGTGCGGTTTCCCGGGCAGGCACATCGGCGGAGGGTGAAACGCGATGAACGACAGCGGTGCCCTGCTCTCATGGCTGGTCATACGTCAGGACGACAACGGCAACCGCTACCGGGTGGGCCGGTACGCCACCCGGGCCGAGGCCCAGAAGGTCGTCGACAGCCTCGACGACCGAGGACACAAGCAGCTCTACTGGGTCGAGCGGGTCGGTCAGGGCTCCCAGACCGCGACCACGAACTGAGCGACGTCCCGAGCGGATCACCGGGCGCCGGGGCTGTCGGCGCGCTGACATAGGCTCCGTCCATGACTGTACGCGTGGTCGTGGGCGGAGCCCTTTGTCATGACGGCCGCCTGCTCGCCGCGCGGCGCAGTGCGCCGCCCGAGCTGGCCGGCCGGTGGGAACTCCCGGGCGGCAAGGCCGAACCGGGCGAGACGGTCCCCGAGGCGCTGGTGCGCGAACTGCGCGAGGAACTCGGCGTGGAGACCGAGGCGCTGGAGCGGATTCCGGGCGAGTGGCCGCTCCGGCCCGGGCTGGTCCTGCACGTGTGGACGGCCCGACTGGTGTCCGGGGTCCCGGAGCCGCTGGAGGACCACGACGAACTGCGGTGGCTCGGCCCGGACGAACTGGACTCGGTGGACTGGCTCGACCAGGACCGCCCCGCGGTCGCCGAAGCCGCCCGCCGCCTCTCCCTCCACCCGGGCGAGTAAGTCTGTTCGGAAACCTTGCCCTGGGCGAAGCTCCCGCCCTTTCCCTTCCCCGAAGTCGGCGCCGAACCGAGCCCCCAGAAGAGAGGGGGGGCGCACGGCGGCTCGCCCCGTAGGCCGTCTGCGCCACAGTGCGCCGGTGGCCGGGGAAGGGGTGGTACGACGCCTCGAATATCGGGTATGTCGCTATTAATCCCTGTCTCGTCTCCGAAACGTCCCTGCTGAACCCGACTGGGGCCGCCGCGGCCCGGGAAGTGATCGGCGTGATCGACACAGACGGTGAGTGCGCCGAGTGGGCCTTCCCCGCCGAGCCCGGTGCCGTCCGCACCGCTCGCCACGCCGTGCGCGGAAAGCTCCGCGCCTGGGGCTTGGATTCCGTGGGCGACGTGACCGTTCTGCTGGTCAGCGAGCTGGTGACCAACTCCCTGCGCTACGCCTCCGGCCCCATCGGGGTCCGTTTGGAGCGGCGCGACCCCGCCGGCGGGGATGCCGCATTGGGTCCGGCGCTTATCGTGGAGGTTTCGGATCCGCTTCCGGATCCGCCCCGCGAGCGGGCCGCGAACCCGGAGGACGAGGGCGGCCGGGGCCTGCACCTGGTGGCCGTCTCGGCCCGGCGCTGGGGGACCCGGCACGGGAAGTCGGGCAAGACTGTGTGGTTCGAGTTGGCACTTCCTGGTGAGTAACAAGGTGAAGGGTGGCCGACCACCATCCAGAATGGCTCAAAACAACGGGACCTTTTTGTGATCGTGAACGCCGTGCCGTCCCGGGCCGTGGTGCTGAATACTTCGGTCATGGCCGGTCCGGTTGCGGTGAGCTGGAGGGGACGGTCGCGTGAGCGAGATACCTGCACAGGCACATCAGGCCCGCGTGAGCGGGGAGGCGTGGCACGACTCCCTGTGGCACAGCAGCCCGCCTGGCTCGATATATGACTACATAAGGGTCGCGTCGTTCTCGATCGGCCCGGACGGTCTCATCGACCAGTGGAGCCTGCGCGCCGAGGAACTCTTCGGCCTGACCGCCGCCCAGGCGGTGGGACGCGACCCGGTCGACGCCTTCATGCCGCCGGAGCTGCGCGCCGGCGGTCACCGCAAGGTCGCCGAGATCCTCGACGGGGAGGAGTGGACCGGTCTCATCCCCTTCCGCATCCCCGACGGGAACGGCGCGCACGGGGTCGCGGAGATCTACGTGATGCCCACGCGGACGGAGACGGGCCGGCGGGCCGCCCTCTGTGTCGTCGTCGACGTACGCGCGCTGCGCCGGATCGAATCCGATCTCGCTGCCTCGCAGGCCATATTCGGTCAATCTCCCTTCGGCTTTCTGCTGTTCGGTACGGACCTCACGGTGCAGCGCGCCAACCGCCGGTTCGCCACCGTCTTCGGCGGCGCGGCGGAGGAGCACCGGGGCCGCACGGTCCACGACTACCTGCCGCCGCACGAGGCCGACCGGATGGCCGAGGCCCTGCGACGGGTGCTGGAGACGGGCGAGTCCGTCAACGACCTGAGGATCACCGGCGCCACCCCGCGCAGCCGGGAGGACCGCCACTGGTCGATCAACCTCTACCGGGTGCACGACGGCACCGGCAGCCCCATCGGCATCGCCGGCATCGGCATCGACGTCACCCGACGCCACCTCGCGGCCCGCGAAGCCGCCGGGGTCCGGCGCAACCTCGCCCTCCTCAACGAGGCCGGACACCGGATCGGCAACTCACTCGACCTGGAGACCACCGCCCGCGAACTCCTCGACGTCACCGTTCCCGGCTTCTGCGACCTGGCCGCCGTCGACCTCTACCAGGGACTGCTGCTCGGCGACGACGACCGGCCCGCCCGGCCCCAGGGCCGGCGCCGGGGCGTGCCGGCGCTGCCGGGGCAGGGCTCCGGGCGGGCGCCGTCCGCGCCGCTGCGGCGGGTGGCCTTCGCCTCCGCCGTGTCCGACGCGCCGCTCTCCGGGCCGGGCGCGCCGGTCTCGGTGGGCGAGACCCACCGCTATCCGCCCGGGTCGCCGGGCGCCCTGGCCCTGCGCACGGCCCGGCCCCGCCTCGTCGAGGCCGCCGGTTCCGACGACCTCGTGCAGTCGACGCTGGTCGTGCCGATGCTCGCCCACGACACCGTCGTCGGCCTCGCGCAGTTCTCCCGTACCAAGGGCAGCGAACCGTTCGGGGAACGCGACCGGGCGGTCGCGGTGGAACTGGCCGCGCGGGCCGCCGTCTGTATCGACAACGCCCGCCTCTACCGGCGCGAGCACGAGCGGGCCCTGATCCTCCAGCGGAGCCTGCTGCCGCCCGGGGACCCCGAGGCGGCAGGGCTGGACATAGCCTGCCGCTACCTGCCCGGGAACGCGGCGACCGAGGTCGGCGGCGACTGGTTCGACGTCATCGAACTGCCCGGCCACCGTACGGCCCTGGTCGTCGGGGACGTGATGGGGCGCGGGCTGCGCGCCGCCGTCGCGATGGGCGAACTGCGGACCGCCGTCAGGACCCTGGCCCTGTTGGACCTGGAACCGGCCGAGGTGCTGTCCGCCCTGGACGAGGTGGCCCGCGGCCTCGGCGCGCCGGGCGGCGCACAGCAGGCGTCGCGCGCCGCGCTGCACTCGCGGGACGCCGACCGCTCGGAGGTCTACCTCGCCACCTGCGTCTACGCCGTCTACGACCCGGTGACCCGGCGGTGCACGATCGCCAACGCCGGCCACATGCCGCCGGTCCTGGTCGAACCCGCCGAGGAAGGCGCCCCGCCGCGCCCCGGGCTGCTGCTGGAGGTGCCGCCCGGGATGCCGCTGGGGGTGGGCGGCGAGCCGTTCGAGGAGGTGGAGGTCGACCTCCCCGAGGGGGCGCTGCTCGCCCTCTACACCGACGGGCTCGTCGAATCGCGCGACCACCCGCTGGAGGAGGGGCTGAGCGGACTGCGCGAGGCGCTGGCCGACCCGGCGCGTCCGCTGGAGGAGGTCTGCGACCACGTGCTGAACACCCTGGAGACCCGGCACGGCGAGGACGACATCGCCCTGCTGATGGCGCGGGTGCAGGGGCTCCCGGTGGACGCGGTGGGGGATTGGCAGTTGCCGCGCGAGGCCCGGTCGGTGGGGCGCGCCCGGGAGCTGGCGCGGGCGAAGCTGCCGGCGTGGGGCCTGGAGGGGCTGCTGGACACCACCGAACTGCTGGTGAGCGAGCTGGTGACCAACGCCCTGCGGTACGGGGAGGGGGAGATCCGGCTGCGGCTGCTGCTGGACCGCACCCTGGTGTGCGAGGTGTGGGACGCGAACCTGGCGCAGCCGCGCCGGCGCCGGGCGCGCGACACCGACGAGGGCGGTCGCGGTCTCCAGCTCGTCGGGCTGCTGTCCGCCGGGTGGGGCACGCGGCGGACCCACCGGGGCAAGACCGTGTGGTTCGAACTCCCGCTCCCGGGCGCCGCCGCGGAACCGGTGACGGAGCTGTCGGCGGAACAACTGCTCGGCATGTACGGGTAGCCGGGAGGGGCGGGGCAGCCGGCTGGGCCCGATCCGCTCGGACCCGACCGGACCCCGCCCCCACCAGAGCGGCTAGGTCTCCGAACGCCGGCGGATCTTGTTCCCCAGCCACACCAGCGGGTCGTACTTGCGGTCCACCGCGCGCTCCTTCAGCGGGATCAGCGCGTTGTCGGTGATCTTGATGCCTTCGGGGCAGACCTCCGTACAACACTTGGTGATGTTGCAGTAGCCCAGTCCGTGTTCCTCCTGCGCCGTGCGCTTGCGGTCCAGCCCCTGGTCGGCGGCCGAGTCCAGCGGGTGCATGTCCAGCTCCGCCACCCGCATCAGGAACCGCGGACCGGCGAAGGCGCTCTTGTTCTCCTCGTGGTCGCGCACCACGTGACAGGTGTCCTGGCACAGGAAGCACTCGATGCACTTGCGGAACTCCTGCGAGCGCTCCACGTCCACCTGTCGCATCCGGTACGCGCCCGCCGCCACCCCCGGCGGCGGCACGAACGCCGGCACCTCCCGCGCCTTCGCGTAGTTGAAGGACACGTCCGTCACCAGGTCACGGACCACCGGGAAGGCCCGCAGCGGGGTCACGGTGATCGTCTCGTCCCGCTCGAAGGTGGACATGCGGGTCATGCACATCAGCCGAGGCCGGCCGTTGACCTCCGCGCTGCACGAGCCGCACTTGCCCGCCTTGCAGTTCCAGCGGACGGCCAGGTCCGGGGCCTGCGTGGCCTGGAGCCGGTGGACGATGTCCAGCACCACCTCGCCGTCGTTCACCTCGACGGTGAAGTCCCGCAGGTCCCCGCCCTCCGGGTCGCCCCGCCAGATCCGGAAGCGGGCGTCGTAGGTAGTCACTCGGAGAGCTCCTCTTCGGCGAGGTACTTGGCCAGCTCGTCCTTCTCGAAGAGGGCGAGCAGATCGGGGCGTACGGGTTCGGTACGGGTCCGCTCCAGGCGGATCCGGTCCGCGGCCGGGTCGGCCCCGGACCCCGGCTCGACCAGCCGGCACAGCAGGTTCACCGGCCGCCAGTCCCGCTCCATCGACGGGTGGTCCTCGCGGGTGTGGCCGCCGCGGCTCTCCGTGCGTTCCAGGGCGGCGCGCGCCACGCACTCGCTGACCAGCAGCATGTTCCGCAGGTCCAGTGCCAGGTGCCAGCCCGGGTTGAACTGGCGGTGGCCCTCGACCCCGGCCCGCGCGGCCCGCGCCCGCAGAGTGCGCAGCCGCTCCAGTGCCTCGGCCATCTCGCCCTCGCGGCGGATGATGCCGACCAGGTCGTTCATCGTCGTCTGGAGCTCCTGGTGGAGCGTGTATGGGTTCTCCGCGCCCTCCTCCGCGTGGAAGGGAGCCAGCGCCTCGGCGGCGGCCGCGTCCACCTCCGCCTGGGAGACGGCTGGGCGCGCGCCCGGACCGCTCGCGTACCGCGCCGCGTGCAGCCCCGCCCGCCGGCCGAACACCAGCAGGTCGGAGAGGGAGTTGCCGCCGAGCCGGTTCGAGCCGTGCATGCCGCCCGCGACCTCCCCGGCGGCGAACAGCCCCGGTACCCCGAGGGTGGCGGCGGTGTCCGACTCGACCGCGATCCCGCCCATCACGTAGTGGCAGGTCGGTCCGACCTCCATCGCCTCCGCGGTGATGTCGACGTCCGCCAACTCCTTGAACTGGTGGTACATCGAGGGCAGCCGCCGCTTGATGGTCTCGGCGGGCATCCGCGTCGACACGTCCAGGAACACCCCGCCGTGCGGTGAGCCGCGTCCGGCCTTCACCTCGGAGTTGATGGCCCGCGCCACCTCGTCGCGCGGCAGCAGCTCGGGCGGGCGCCGGTTGTGGTCCGGGTCCTCGTACCAGCGGTCGCCCTCCTCCTCCGACTGCGCGTACTTCTCCTTGAACACGTCGGGGATGTAGTCGAACATGAAGCGCTTGCCCTCGCTGTTGCGCAGCACCCCGCCGTCGCCGCGCACCGACTCGGTGACCAGGATGCCCTTCACCGAGGGCGGCCAGACCATGCCGGTGGGGTGGAACTGCACGAACTCCATGTTGAGCAGCGGGGCCCCGGCGAGCAGGGCCAGCGCGTGGCCGTCGCCGGTGTACTCCCAGGAGTTGGAGGTGGTCTTGAAGGACTTGCCGATCCCGCCCGTGGCCAGCACCACCGCCGGGGCCTCCAGTACGAAGAACCGGCCGGTCTCGCGCTCGTAGCAGAAGGCCCCCGAGACCCTCTGTCCATCCTTCAGCACCCGGGTGACCGTGCACTCCTGGAAGACCTTGAGCCGGGCCTCGTAGTCCCCGTACTCCTTGAAGTCCTCCTGCTGGAGCGCCACGATCTTCTGCTGGAGGGTGCGGATCAGCTCCAGGCCGGTCCGGTCCCCGACGTGGGCGAGGCGCGGGTACTCGTGGCCGCCGAAGTTGCGCTGCGAGATCTTCCCGTCGGGGGTCCGGTCGAACAGGGCGCCCCAGGTCTCCAGCTCCCATACCCGGTCGGGCGCCTCCTTGGCGTGCAGCTCCGCCATGCGCCACTGGTTGAGGAACTTCCCCCCGCGCATGGTGTCGCGGAAGTGCACCTGCCAGTTGTCGCCCTCGTTGACGTTGCCCATGGAGGCGGCGATCCCGCCCTCCGCCATCACCGTGTGGGCCTTGCCGAAGAGGGACTTGCAGATCACGGCCGTACGGGCGCCGCGTTCGCGGGCCTCGATCGCGGCCCGCAGCCCGGCGCCGCCCGCGCCGACCACGACCACGTCCCACTGCTGCCGGTCGACTTGAGCCATGTCAGAAGATCCTCGGGTCGGTGAAGGCGCCGCTCGCCAGCAGGTAGACGTACAGATCGCACAGGGCGACGCTGATCAGCGAGGCCCACGCGAGCTGCATGTGGCGGGCGTTGAGCCGGCTCACCCAGCCCCACAGGCGGTAGCGGACGGGGTGCTTGGAGAAGTGCTTGAGGCGGCCGCCGATGATGTGCCGGCAGGAGTGGCAGGAGATCGTGTAGGCCCAGATCAGCACGATGTTGACGACGAACAACAGCGTGCCGAGGCCCATGTGGCCCCAGGCGTAACGGTGGTCGCGGAAGGTCAGCACCGTGTCGTAGGTGAGGATCGCCGCGACCGGGAGCGCCGCGTAGAAGAAGTACCGGTGCGCGTTCTGCAGGATCAGCGGGAAACGGGTCTCGCCCGTGTACGCGGTGTGCGGCTCGGCGACCGCGCAGGCGGGCGGCGAGGCCCAGAAGCCCCGGTAGTACGCCTTCCGGTAGTAGTAGCAGGTCAGCCGGAAGCCGAGCGGGAAGATCAGGATCAGCAGGGCGGGGGACAGGCCCCACCAGCTCCCGAACAGGTCCAGGTTGGGGCCGCCGCGCATGGTCCGGCAGTTCTCCGCCAGACAGGGCGAGTAGAACGGCGAGACGTAGGGGGCCGCGTAGTAGTCGGCGTTCGCGAAGGCCCGCCAGGTCGAGTACGCGATGAAGGCGAGCAGTCCGGCCGCGGTGCCGGCGGGCGAGAGCCACCACCGGTCGGTCCGCAGGTGACGGGCCGCGATGGCGGCCCGGGAGGGTTCGTGGACACCGCCGGCCCGAGGGGGCCGGTGGGATGGGGGCAGGTCCGTGCCTGTGGCCAAGGGGGACTCCGGGTGGAGTGAAGAGGGGTGGCCCGGGAGACCCGGCCGCGTACCGCGGCGGCCGGGCCTGAGGGGGTGGGTGTGCGGGGGAGTATGCCGGGTCAGGGGGCCCGGCGGTCGCGGGCCCCGAGGCCCTCGTCGTCCGAATCCGTCCACAGCGTGCTGTCGTACGGGGTGTCCGGGACGCTGACCATGCCCTCTCGGCCGGCCGGCCCGGAGGCGGCCGGGGCCTGGCGGGCGACATCCCGTTCCAGCCGCTCGACGGAGCGGACCAGCTCGTTCAGATTCCGTCGTACGGCGGTCAAATCGTCTTGCAGGGACATGACGTGCCCTCACTTCCGCGCGTGCGGTGGCAATGCTCCTGGGCGCCTGCGAGTGTCGCGCTTCCCTTCCCCCGTTGTGAAGGGACGTGCAGCGATTGCGGGCGCGCAGGCGCGATGTGTGCGCCCCTCCCTGCCCCCATTCTCATCCCTCGTACGGGGGAACGCCCCTCAAGCCGACGCCCTCGGGAACGCCCTGCCGCAAAGGGATTGGTCCGCACGGGTGGGGTTCGCGGCGTGGCGCGGCCTCCCTCCGGGGCCCCCGGCGGGCCGTCGATTTCAGTGGGTTTCGCAGGCAGTGTGATCAGCTCCATATACCGCCAAATTGATCAAGCTTCATGCTCAGGCTCACCCCACGCCCCGCCCCGGAGGTACCACCCATGACCCAGAGAAGGCGCAGGTCCTTGGCGCTGCTGACCTCGGGAGTCCTCGCACTGCCGCTGCTCGCGGGATGCGGCGCGGGTGAGGACGAGGGCGGTCCGGTCGCCGCCGGCCAGGACATCGCCGCGACGGCCCGCGACCGGGTCGCCGACGGCGGCGTGCTGCGCTGGGCCGTGGACACCCTGCCGGAGACCCTGAACACCTTCCAGGCCGACGCCGACGGCACCACCGCCCGGATCGCCGGAGCGGTGCTGCCGCAGTTGTTCACGCTCGACGACAAGGGCCGGCCGGTGGCCGATCCCGACTACCTGGAGAAGGCGGAGATCGTCGAGCGGGAGCCCAAGCAGGTCGTCCTGTACAAGCTGAACCAGCAGGCGGTGTGGAGCGACGGCCGCGAGATCGGCGCCGCCGACTTCGTCGCCCAGTGGCGGGCCCTGAACGGCAAGGACTCGGCGTACTGGACCGCGCGCAACGCCGGCTACGACCGGATCGAGAAGATCGAGCGCGGCAAGACCGACCTGGAGGTCAAGGTCACCTTCGCCAAGCCGTACACCGACTGGCGCTCGCTGTTCAGCCCGCTCTACCCGAAGCAGGTCACCGGCACCCCCGAGTCCTTCAACGAGGGCGCGCGCGGCGCCCTCAAGGTCACCGCCGGACCCTTCAACCTGGGCACCATCGACAAGAAGACCGGCACGGCGGCGCTGACCCGCAACGCCCGCTGGTGGGGCCGGCCCGCCAAGCTGGACAGCCTCGTGCTGACCGCCGTCCCGCGCTCCGAGCGCCCGGCCGCCCTCGCCGCGGGCCGGCTCGACATGGCGGAGGTCGACCGGGCGGGCGCCGACCGGATCGCCCTGGCCCAGCGGGAGGCCGGCCAGGGGAGCGGCGCGCACGGTCCCGGCGCCGCGGGGACGGCCGCGGAGGCCACGATGTCCTGGGCGCTGGCGTACGGCGCCGACGAGAACAAGGCCCGGGAGGAGCAGGAGACCCGGGCCAGGAACGCGGACGCGGCCAAGAAGTACACCGACGAGCAGGCGGCCCTGCGCACCTTCACGGTCCGCAAGTCGTTGGAGCCCGCCTACACGCAACTGGCCATGAACGGGGCCTCCGGTCCCCTCTCCGACGAGCGGGTCCGGCGCGCGGTGGCCCGGGCCATCGACCGCAAGGCCCTGGCGGAGACCGTACTGAAGCCGCTCGGCCTGCCCGCGCAGCCCGTCGGCAGCCACCTGGCGCTGGCCGGGCAGCGCGCGTACGCCGACAACAGCGACGCCCTCGGCGGCCAGGACACCCAGGCGGCCCAGGCGCTGCTGGCCGACGCGGGCTGGCACCGGGGCGGCAAGATCAAGGAGCCGGGCGCCAAGGCGGGCCCGGAGGGCGAGGACGCGGTCGCGAAGGACGACGGCAAGACCCCCTCGGGCCCCGGCACCGGCAACGACGGCCTCTACATCGTCGGCCAGGACGACCGCAACGGCGACGACAAGCCCGCGGGCGCCGGGCACGGCGTCCGGGCGGCCCGGCCCGGCGACCACCGGGCCCACGGCGGCCTGCGGGGCGCGGGCATGCTGCCCGCCGAGGCGAGCCTGCCCGAGGGCCTGTACGCCCCGGACGGGGAGATCGTCGACGCGGACCGCTTCGCACCGGACGCCACAGCCGGCCGGCCCTCGCCGGTGCTGGCCCCGGCCCCCCTCGCGGCCCGGCAGGAGCAGGCGCTGCTGGCCCAGGCGACGAAGGTCATCGACGACGCCAAGCGGGCCGCGGCCCGGGACGGCCAGGACGGCGCGGACGCCAAGGACGGCGCCGACGCCAAGGACCCGGCCCCCGCGCCTCAACCGGCGAAGGTCAGCCCGGCCCCGGCGGCCCCGGCCAAGCAGAACCGGGCAGGCGCCCCGCTCGCCAAGGACGGCAAGCCCCTGACGTTGCGGTTCGTGCTTCCCGCGGGACCCGGCTCGGAGGCGCTGCGGACGGTGGGCGAGCGGATCTCGCAGATGCTCCGGAAGGTCGGCATCCAGACCGAGCTGACCAAGGTCGCCGACGAGAGCTTCTTCAAGGACCACATCGCCTCCGGCCAGTACGACCTGGCGCTCTACTCCTGGCCCGCGACGGCCTACCCGGCCACCGACGCCCGGCCCATCTTCGCCAAGCCGGCGCCGGCCGCCGACGGCTCGCTGCTCGTGGAGCAGAACTACACCCGGGTGGGCACCGACCACATCGACCAGCTCTTCGACCAGGCGCTCGGTGAGCTCGACGAGGAGCAGTCGCGCGAGCTGATCCGCAAGGCGGACGCGCGGATCTGGGCCGCCGCGGGGTCCATCCCGCTCTACCAGCGCCCCGAGCTGGTGGCCGTCAAGCCGAACCTGGTCAACGCGGGCGCCTTCGGCCTCGGCACCCCCCGCTTCCAGGACATCGGCTGGAAGAAGCCGGGCGCGGCCCCGGAGAAGAACGGAAAGAAGTAGCAACCTCAGATGTGACTCAATTGCCTTGCCCGCCGGACACCCGGCGGGCAAGGTCGTGGATACCCGTTGACCCGCGTTGATCCCAGGCGAATACGGGCGACTGCCAGGGTCGCGGCCCCCCACCCCACACCCGCCCCCGCTCAGTCGTCCGGCCCCTTGACAGACCCCACGGCATGCGGTTCCCGCCATTCGACGTACCATGGGGTAAGGCCGTGGCAGGTTTCCGCCCGGCTCAAGGCTCGCGTGCCGGACCGTACGCGCCGCCATCCACGATCCCGGGAGAAGCGCCGAAGTGCCCACGCGCCACGACATCCGTAACGTCGCCATCGTCGCCCACGTCGACCATGGCAAGACGACCATCGTCGATGCCATGCTCAAGCAGGCCGGTGCCTTCGCCGCCCACCAGCACCTCGACGACCGCATGATGGACTCGAACGACCTGGAGCGTGAGAAGGGCATCACGATCCTCGCCAAGAACACGGCGGTGAAGTACCACCCCAAGGACGGCGGGGCGCCCATCACGATCAACATCATCGACACCCCCGGCCACGCCGACTTCGGTGGCGAGGTCGAGCGCGGTCTGTCGATGGTGGACGCGGTCGTCCTCCTCGTGGACGCCTCCGAGGGTCCGCTGCCGCAGACCCGCTTCGTGCTCCGCAAGGCGCTCCAGGCGAAGATGCCGGTCATCCTCTGCATCAACAAGACGGACCGCCCGGACTCCCGGATCGACGAGGTCGTCAACGAGACGTACGACCTCTTCCTGGACCTGGACGCGACCGAGGAGCAGATCGAGTTCCCGATCGTCTACGCCTGTGGCCGTGATGGCATCGCCTCGCTGACCAAGCCGGAGGACGGCACCGTCCCCGCCGACAGCGACAGCCTGGAGCCGTTCTTCTCCACCATCCTGGAGCACGTCCCCGCCCCGGTGTACGACGAGGAGGCCCCCCTCCAGGCCCACGTCACCAACCTGGACGCCGACAACTTCCTCGGCCGCATCGCCCTGGTCCGCGTCGAGCAGGGCGAGCTGCGCAAGGGCCAGACCGTCGCGTGGATCAAGCGTGACGGCACGATGTCCAACGTCCGCATCACCGAGCTGATGATGACCGAGGCGCTCACCCGCAAGCCGGCCGAGGTGGCGGGCCCGGGCGACATCTGCGCGGTGGCCGGTTTCCCCGAGATCATGATCGGCGAGACCCTGGCCGACCCGGAGAACCCGATCGCGCTGCCGCTGATCTCGGTGGACGAGCCGGCCATCTCCATGACCATCGGCACCAACACCTCGCCGCTCGTCGGCCGCGGTGGCACGGGCAAGGGCGCGGACGCCAAGTCCGCCGTCAAGGACCGCAAGGTCACCGCCCGCCAGGTCAAGGACCGCCTCGACCGCGAGCTCGTCGGCAACGTCTCGCTCCGCGTGCTCGACACCGAGCGCCCGGACGCCTGGGAGGTCCAGGGCCGTGGTGAGCTGGCGCTCGCCATCCTGGTCGAGCAGATGCGCCGCGAGGGCTTCGAGCTGACCATCGGCAAGCCGCAGGTCGTCACCCAGGAGATCGACGGCAAGGTGCACGAGCCGGTCGAGCGCATGACGATCGACGTGCCCGAGGAGCACATGGGCGCCGTCACGCAGCTCATGGGCGTCCGCAAGGGCCGCATGGACAACATGTCGAACCACGGCTCCGGCTGGGTGCGCATGGAGTTCGTCGTCCCGTCGCGCGGTCTCATCGGCTTCCGTACGGAGTTCCTGACGAACACCCGCGGCACCGGTATCGCCCACTCGATCCACGAGGGCCACGAGCCGTGGTTCGGCCCGCTGGTGACCCGTAACAACGGTTCGCTGGTCGCCGACCGCGCCGGCGCGGTCACCCCCTTCGCGATGATCAACCTCCAGGAGCGCGGTGTGCTGTTCACCGAGCCCGGCACCGAGGTGTACGAGGGCATGATCGTCGGTGAGAACTCGCGCTCCGACGACATGGACGTGAACATCACCAAGGAGAAGAAGCTCACCAACATGCGTGCGGCTTCCGCGGACAACACCGAGAACGTGGTGCCGCCCCGCAGGCTCTCCCTGGAGCAGTCCCTGGAGTTCTGCCGCGACGACGAGTGCGTCGAGGTGACCCCGGAGGCCGTCCGCATCCGTAAGGTCGTGCTGGACCAGAAGGAGCGCTCGCGCACCGCGTCGCGTGCCAAGTCCGGTAAGTGACAGGCGAATTGCCTGAGCCCCGCTCCGGCGGCGGCTGAAAGCCGTTCGGTCGACCGGCCCCTCCCCTCACGATGTCCGTGAGGGGAGGGGCTGTTCGCTTTTGTCAAGCGGATTTATGTCGTCTGGTGTCCGCATACCGACCGTGACACTCCGGAAGGTGAGCTAACCGTCCGTTTCGCACGTGTCTGTCTCCTATCCGTTTGTCCGGATTTCGGGTTTTCGCCATGCGGTGATGTTGTGAAAACGAGACCACGTAAGTGTGGTTTACGGTCTGGGTGTCGCCGAGGATGGCTCCATTGAGCTCGGGTCAATGGGTCACACGCTGTGGGGAGCGTCGACTCACGAGCACACGACGGGACCGGATTTCGCTGTCAGGGGTGTCAGCGGGGGACGGCCCTTCACTATCGACAGTGACTCCTGAGGAGGCAATTA
Organism: Streptomyces sp. NPDC058279; assembly: GCF_042881255.1. Lineage (NCBI taxonomy): Bacteria > Bacillati > Actinomycetota > Actinomycetes > Kitasatosporales > Streptomycetaceae > Streptomyces > Streptomyces sp. NPDC058279. Next base: position 146,059 of record NZ_JBHVYA010000013.1, read on the forward strand.
CCCATGCGCGGAGCAACGAGCGCCAAGTGGGTCGTGGGTGCCGTCATCGTGGCGATGGCTGCCACGGCGTGCGGCGGTGGCGACGACAAGAAGTCTGACGGCGCGTCGGGCGGTACGTTCCGCTTCGGTATCACCGAGCCGACCGCCATCGACCCCGTCAACGCGCAGGAGTCCGAGGGCATCGTCATCGCCCGCGCGCTCTTCACGGGGCTGTACGACACGTCCAACGACGGCAAGCTGATCCCGAAGCTGGCCGAGTCCGGCACGCCGAGCGACGACGGCAAGACCTGGACGTTCAAGATCAAGGCCGGCACCAAGTTCACCAACGGTGAGCCGGTCGACGCCGAGGCCTTCGTCCGCGGCTGGACCCGTGTCTCCGCCAAGGCGTCCGCCTCCGACGTCTCGTACCACATGGCCGACATCGCCGGCTACGAGGACCTGCACAGCGGCAAGAGCGACAAGTTCGCCGGTCTGACGGCCGTGGACGCCACCACCCTCAAGGTGGAGCTGTCCATCCCGGACTTCGAGTTCGTCAAGAAGACCGCGCACTCCGTCTTCAGCCCCGTGCCGAAGGTCGCCGGCGCCGGTGACAACAAGAAGTTCAACGACCAGCCCATCGGCAACGGCGCCTTCAAGATGACCGCTCCGTGGCAGCACAACACGTCGATCACGCTCGTGCGCAACGACGACTACGGCCTGGAGAAGGCTCACCTCGACAAGGTCGAGGCGAAGATCCTGAACCCGGCCAACGGCAACACCCTTGAGTACCAGGGCTTCCAGTCGGGTCAGTTCGACTACGCCCGTATGCCCACGCCGCAGCTGACCGCGGCCAAGGCCAAGTACGACCCGCAGGGCGAGTGGATCTCCGGTGACTTCTCCGGCATCAACTACCTGAACATCTTCAACCAGAACGCGCCCTTCAACAATCCGGACGCGCGCAAGGCGATCTCCTACGCGATCGACCGCGAGGCGATCACCAAGGGCGTCTTCCAGGGTCTGCAGAAGCCGGCCACCGCGTTCCTGCCGCCGTCGTTCGCCGACGTCTACCAGGCCGGTGTCTGCACCTCCTGCGTCAAGCAGGACGTGGCGAAGGCCAAGGAGTACGCCGAGAAGGGCGGCCTCAAGCCGGGCACCGTCGTCAACTTCGGCTACAACACCGGCGCCGGCCACGAAGAGTGGGTCCAGGCCGTCGCGCAGCAGCTGAAGGACGTCCTCGGCCTCGAGGTCAAGCTGGACGGCAAGCCGTTCAAGGAGGCGCTGGCCACCCAGCAGGACAAGGCGACCTCCGGTCTGTGGCGTCAGGCGTGGACCGCCGACTACCCGACCGCGGACAACTTCATGACCCCGCTGCTGAGCACCACCGGCATCGGTGAGGACCCGGCGACCGGCAAGGCGCAGGGCGACAACCGCGGCCGTTACTCCAACCCGGAGTTCGACAAGCTGCTCGTCACCGCCAAGGCGACCAAGGACGACGCCGCACGCGCCGCCCTGTACAAGCAGGCGGAGAAGCTCGCGGTCGACACCGACCAGGGTGTCATCCCGCTGTGGCAGCGCACCCAGTACCGCCTGGTCAACAGCAAGAAGTTCAAGAACATCAACATGGACTTCTACGAGGACCCGACCCTCGCGGAGATCTCGCTCAAGTAGCGGCCCCTCCACACACATCAGGTAAGCGAAGGCCGTGGGGGCGGAGCTACTTCCTCTCTCCACGGCCTTCGTTCAGTCCCGGGCGCACCCCTCTACCGGCGCCCGGCGGCGGCCTCTCTCCCGATCGGATGACGCCGCCCATTCCCACGCTCAGTATGTGAAGGAGGCATCGTGGGCAGATATGTGATCCGCCGGCTCGGGCAGATGGTGGTCGTCCTCTTCGGTGCGACGGTCGTGCTCTTCTGCTGTCTGTTCATCCTCCCCGGCGACCCCGTGGGTTCGCTCGGCGGTGACAAGGCCCGCGACCCGGCTGTCGTCGAACAGCTCAGGGAGCGCTACGGACTCAACGATCCGCTCCCCGTCCAGTACGGACACTTCGTGACGAACCTGGCCAAGGGTGACCTCGGCGAGGACTTCACGCAGCGCCGACCGGTGACGGAGATCCTGCAGCCGAAGCTCGTCAACACCGCCGAGCTGGCCGTCACCGCCATCGTCATCGACATCGTGATCGGCCTCCTCGCGGGCCTGGTCGCGGCGTTGTTCAGATACTCGTTCTGGGACGTGTTGATCACGCTGCTCACGACGATGGCCGTCGGCTTCCCGTCGTTCGTCATCGGCATGGTGCTCCAGAAGGCGTTCGTCATCGAACTGCCGTGGTTCCCGCTGATCTCCGACGGAACCGTCAACTCCCTGATCCTGCCCGCCTTCACCCTGGCGATCCTCGACGCCGCGCTGGTCGCCCGCCTCATGCGCGGCACCATGCTGGAAGTGCTGCGCGCCGACTACGTCAAGACGGCCGTCGCCAAGGGTCTGCCCCGGCGGACGGTGCTCTTCAAGCATGTGATGCGCAACTCGATCATCCCGGTCGTCACGTACCTGGGCATCTCGTTCGGAACGCTGCTCGGTGGTGCGCTCATCACCGAGGCGATCTTCAACTGGGACGGCATCGGACTCGCGCTCGTGCAAGCGGTCCAGCAGCAGAACAACCCGATCATCATCGGCGTGGTGAGCTTCGGCGTCGCCGTGTTCGTTCTGCTCAACCTGATCGTCGACCTCTTGTACGCGGTCCTCGACCCGCGCATCCGTCTCGCCTGATTCCAGGCAGCCTGTTCTAGGAGTCACACCCATGTCCGAGCTCACCAAGAGCACAGCTGGGGCGGGGCCCGCTCAAACGGCGCCGGCAGCCCCCGCCGAGCCGGCGATCGCCCGCGTCACGCAGTGGGGCGAGATCCGCCACCGCTTCCTGGCCAACAAGCTCGCGGTCGTCGGCCTCGTGCTGGTCGCCCTGCTGTTCCTGACCGCGATATTCGCGCCCCTGCTGTCCCCGCACGACCCGTACGCCCAGGACCTGACCAACACGCTGCAGGGCCCGGGCGGGAACCACCTGCTCGGCACGGACGCGCTCGGCCGCGACCAGCTCTCGCGCATCCTCTACGGCAGCCGCATCGCCGTCGTCGTCGGTCTCGCCTCGATCTTCCTGGCCTGCGCGATCGGCATCGTCATCGGCGCGCTGGCCGGCTACTTCGGCCGCGGCACCGACTCGGTGCTGATGCGCATCGCCGACGTCTTCTTCGCCTTCCCGCTGCTCATCGGCGCCATCGTGATCATCATCGTGATGGGCCGCGGAGTGACGCCGGTGATCATCTCGCTGGCCGTCTTCTCCTGGCCGACGGTCTCGCGACTGCTGCGCAGTTCGATCCTGTCGGTCCGCGAGGCGGACTACGTACTGGCGGCGCGCGCCCTGGGCGCCAACACCCGCCGGATCATCCTGCGCCACATCCTCCCCAACTCCATCGCCGCCGTGATGGCCTACGCCGCCTTCAACGTCGGTGGCGCCATCGTGGCCGAAGCCTCGCTGTCCTTCCTGGGCGTCGGCGTGAGCCCGGAGGTGCCGGAGTGGGGCAACATGCTCGCCGCCGCCAAGGACTTCATGGGCGTCAAGGACTACCTCTGGACGTACCCCAGCATCGCGATCGTGCTGACGGTTCTCGGCTTCGTTTTCGTCGGTGACGGGCTCCGCGACGCCCTTGACCCGAAGCTGCGCTAGAAGGGCGGCACCATCACATGACTACTTCAGGCATCACCGCAGAAGTGCCCCGACAGAGGGGCGAGGGCGCCGAGGGCCCCGTACTCGAAGTGCGCGACCTGCACGTCGAGTTCAAGACCCGCGAAGGCATCGTCAAGGCCGTCAACGGCGTCAACTACAGCGTGTCCTCCGGCGAGACGCTGGCCGTGCTCGGCGAGTCCGGCTCCGGCAAGTCCGTGACCGCCCAGGCGATCATGGGCATCCTCGACTCGCCCCCCGGGCGGGTCTCCCAGGGAGAGATCCTCTTCCAGGGCCAGGACATCCTCCGGCTCCCGGAGAGCGAGCGGCGCAAGCTGCGCGGTCCGAAGATGGCGATGATCTTCCAGGACGCGCTGTCGGCGCTGAACCCGGTGTTCTCCGTCGGCAACCAGCTGGGCGAGATGTTCCGCGTCCACCAGGGCATGTCGAAGAAGGACGCCAAGGCCAAGGCCATCGAGCTGATGGAGCGGGTCAAGATCCCGGCGGCCCGCAGCCGGGTCAACGACTACCCGCACCAGTTCTCGGGCGGTATGCGCCAGCGCATCATGATCGCCATGGCGCTCGCCCTGGAGCCGGACCTGATCATCGCGGACGAGCCCACCACGGCGCTCGACGTGACGGTCCAGGCCCAGGTCATGGACCTGCTGGCGGACCTTCAGCGCGAGTACAACATGGGTCTGATCCTGATCACCCACGACCTCGGCGTCGTCGCCGACGTGGCGGACAAGATCGCCGTGATGTACGCGGGCCGCATCGTCGAGCAGGCGCCGATCCACGAGCTCTACAAGCGCCCCGCGCACCCGTACACCCGAGGGCTGCTGGACTCGATCCCGCGCCTGGACCAGAAGGGCCAGGAGCTCTACGCGATCAAGGGTCTGCCGCCCAACCTGCTGAAGACCCCCTCCGGCTGCGCCTTCAACCCGCGCTGCCCGAAGGCGCAGGACATCTGCCGTACCGAGGTCCCGGCCCTGCTGCCGGTGACCGAGCGGGACGGCACCGAACTGGTCGGTCGCGGCAGCGCCTGCCACTTCCGGGAGGAGCAGCTCCATGGCTGAGTTGGACAAGAAGGACGACGCCGTGGACGCGACCCCCGGCATCAGTGAGGTCGAGGTCGTCGACGCGGCGAGCGAGACGGCGGCCCTGGCCGCCATCGAGGCGCCCGTCGACCGCGGCGAGCCGATCCTCCAGGTGCGCAACCTGGTCAAGCACTTCCCGCTGACCCAGGGCATCCTGTTCAAGAAGCAGATCGGCGCCGTTCGCGCGGTCGACGGGGTCTCCTTCGACCTGCACCAGGGCGAGACCCTCGGCATCGTCGGCGAGTCCGGTTGCGGCAAGTCGACCGTCGCCAAGCTGCTGATGCTGCTGGAGACGGCGACGTCCGGCGAGGTGTTCTACAAGGGCACGGACATCACCAAGTTGTCGGGCAGGGCCCTCAAAGCCGTCCGCCGCAACATCCAGATGGTGTTCCAGGACCCGTACACCTCGCTGAACCCGCGCATGACGGTCGGCGACATCATCGGCGAGCCGTTCGAGATCCACCCCGAGGTGGCCCCGAAGGGCGACCGGCGGCGCAAGGTCCAGGAACTCCTGGACGTCGTGGGTCTGAACCCGGAGTACATCAACCGGTACCCGCACCAGTTCTCCGGCGGTCAGCGCCAGCGCATCGGCATCGCCCGCGGCCTGGCGCTCAACCCGGAGATCATCATCTGCGACGAGCCGGTCTCCGCGCTCGACGTGTCGGTGCAGGCGCAGGTGATCAACCTGATGGCGAAGCTGCAGGACGAGTTCAACCTCTCCTACATCTTCATCGCGCACGACCTGTCGATCGTCCGGCACATCTCGGACCGCGTCGGCGTCATGTACCTGGGCAGGATGGCCGAGATCGGCACCGACACCCAGATCTACGACCACCCGACGCACCCGTACACGCAGGCGCTGCTGTCGGCCGTCCCGGTCCCGGACCCGGAGGCCCGCGAAGGCCGCGAGCGGATCATCCTCACCGGCGACGTGCCCTCCCCGGCCAACCCGCCGTCGGGTTGCCGCTTCCGCACCCGTTGCTGGAAGGCCGAGGACAAGTGCGCGACCGAGGAGCCGCTGTTGGCGGTCCCGGAGCGCTTCAAGTCCGTGAACAGCCCGGCCGCCCACGAGTCGGCCTGTCACTTCGCGGAGGAGAAGGCCGTCCTGGCCGTCTGATCCCGCGAGGCGTACGTACACCGGAGCGCCCGGCACCGGAATCCTCCGGCGCCGGGCGCTCCGGCGTTCCCCGCCCCGCGGCCGGGCGCCGGGGGAAGGCGGTTGCGGCCGTGCCGGGGCGCCGCCGAGAGTGTCCGGATGACCGACACGCTGACCGTCCGCCCCGCCGGGCCCGGGGACGCCGCCGACATCTGCGCGCTGCTCAACGCCGTCGACGTGATCGAGATCGGCAGACCGGAGACGGACCTCGGCAGTGTCGAGGCCGACCTCCACCACCCCGGCACCGACCTCGCCACCGACTCCTGGCTCGCCTTCCAACGCGGCCGACCCGTCGCCTACGCGCTGGTCCGGGCCGACTCCGGGCCGGGCAGGGTCGACGGCGACCACTACGTCCTGCCCGGCCACACCGCCGCGGCCCTGCGGCTGCTGGAGCCGATGGAGATCCGGGCCCGCCGGCTGGCCGGCCCGGACCGGGACGCCGTCCTGCGGCTCGAACTCAACGCGCGGCCGATCCTCCACCCCGGAGTCCTCGCCCGGCGCGGCTACCGCGCCGTGCGCCGCCACCAGGTCATGACCCGCCTGCTGGACCCCGCCGAAGGAGCCGGGCCCGGCCCGGCCGGACTCGGTCTGCGCCACTGCGGTACGGACCCGGCCGACCGGCGGCGGGCGCACGCCCTGGTCGAGGAGACCTTCGCGGCGCACTTCGGGCACGTGGAGCGCGGGTACGGGCCCTGGCTGGACCACCTCGACGCCCGGGACCTCGACTGGAGCCTGGTCTGGATCGCGACGCTGCCCGCGCCGGGCGACGTGGCCGTCCTCCTCACCCGCGACGACCGCACCGGCATGGGCTGGATCAGCCACCTCGGTGTGCGCGAAGAGGTGCGCGGCCGGGGCATCGGCGGCTTCCTGTTGCGCCACGCCTTCGCCGTCTACGCCGGGCGCGGCCGGGCCACCGTGGGGCTCGACGTCGACACCTGCAACGAAACCGGCGCGTTGGCGCTTTACGAGGCGCACGGAATGAGACCGCACTACGCCCTCGATACCTGGGAGCTGCGTTTGCACCCACAGGGGTGACGCGCGCGTATCGCCCGGGTGGAATCGGTCCAACCATGAGTGCTGAGGGCCCCACCCCGGGTGACATTGGGGCCTACGTGGTTTTTGGGACCTAGGAGGCACTCCATGCGCGCAGCCACCCACGCCAAGTGGGCCGCGTGTGCGGCGGCCGTCGCCCTCGCGGCGACGGGTTGCGGCGGCGGAAGCGACAGCGGCGGGGGCGGCGGGGAGGCGGGCATCGTCAGCTCCTCCTGGGGTGACCCGCAGAACCCGCTGGAGCCGGCCAACACCAACGAGGTGCAGGGCGGCAAGGTGCTCGACATGCTCTTCCGGGGCCTGAAGCGCTACGACCCGAAGACGGGTGAGGCCGTCGACATGCTCGCCCAGAAGATCGACACGACCGACAGCCAGCACTTCACGATCACCTTGAAGGACGGCTGGACCTTCAGCAACGGTGAGCCGGTCACCGCCCAGTCCTTCGTGGACGCCTGGAACTACGCGGCGGACGTGACCCACAAGCAGAACAACGCGCCCTTCTTCGCCGACATCGTCGGGTACGCCGACCTGCACCCGGCCTCCGGGGAACCGAAGGCGAAGACGATGTCGGGGCTGGTCGTCAAGGACGCGAAGACCTTCACGGTCGCCTTGAAGGCGAAGTTCTCCACCTGGCCCCAGACCCTCGGCTACCAGGCGTTCTCCCCGCTGCCCAAGGCGTTCTTCTCCGACCACGCGGGCTGGCTGAACAAGCCCGTGGGCAACGGCCCGTACACGGTGGACTCGTACACCAAGGGCACCGGCATGAAGTTGCGCAAGTGGGACGGCTACCCGGGCCCGGACAAGGCCCAGAACGGCGGTGTGGACCTCAAGGTCTACACCGACAACAACACCGCTTACACGGACCTGATCTCCGGCAACCTCGACCTGGTCGACGACGTGCCCGCGCAACAGCTCAAGAACGTCAAGAACGACCTCGGGGACCGTTACATCAACCAGCCGGCCCTCATCATCCAGACCCTCACCTTCCCCCTGTACGACGCCAACTGGGGCAAGGAAGGGATGGAGAAGGTCCGGCAGGGCATCTCCCGCGCCATCAACCGCGACGAGATCACCAAGCAGATCTTCCGTGAGACCCGCACCCCCGCCAAGGACTGGACCTCCCCGGCCCTCGGCGACAAGGGCGGCTTCAAGGACGTCTGCGGCGACCTCTGCACGTACAACCCGGCGGCGGCCAAGAAGATGATCCAGGACGCCGGCGGCATCCCCGGCGGCAAGATCACGCTGACCTCGAACGTCGACACCGGCTCGCACCGCGAGTGGATGGACGCCGTCTGCAACAGCATCAACAACACCCTCGGCGAAGGCCCGGTGTGCACCGTCAACCCGGTCGGCACCTTCGCCGACTTCCGCAACCAGCAGAGCTCCTACAAGCTCACCGGTCCCTTCCGCTCCGGCTGGCAGGCCGACTACCCGCTGATCCAGAACTTCCTGCAGCCGCTCTACTTCACCGGTGCCTCCTCCAACTACGGCAAGTTCAGCAACCCGGACTTCGACAAGCTCGTCGACGAGGCCAACCAGGAGAGCGACTCCGCCAAGGCGATCGCGAAGTTCCAGGACGCCGAGAAGATCCTCGCCGAGCAGATGCCGTCCATCCCGCTCTGGTACCAGAACGGCAGCGCCGGGCACTCGGAGCGGATCTCCGACGTCACCCTCAACCAGTTCAGCGTCCCGGTCTACAACGAGATCAAGGTCAGCTGACCCGCCTTCGGATCGAACCTGGAGCAGTCCATGGGACGTTATGTGATCCGGCGGCTGCTCCAGATGATCCCGGTGTTCATCGGCAGCACGTTCCTGATCTTCTTCATGGTGTACGCGCTCGGTGACCCCGTCGCGGCCCTCTTCGGCGACAAGGCGCCCGACCCCGCGACCGCCGCCCGCATCCGCAAGGACCTCTTCCTCGACCAGCCGCTGTGGAAGCAGTACCTCCACTACATGGGTCAGATCTTCCAGGGCGACTTCGGCACCGCCTTCAACGGCCAGAGCGTCACCGACCTGATGGCCACGGCCTTCCCCGTCACCCTGCGGCTGACCATCGTCGCCATCGTCATCGAGATCATCGTCGGGATCACCCTCGGCGTGGTCAGCGGACTGCGCCGCGGCAAGTCCGTCGACACCGGCCTGCTGGTCCTCACCCTGATCGTGATCTCCGTGCCCACCTTCGTGACGGGCTACCTCCTCCAGTACCTCTTCGGCGTCAAATGGGGCTGGGTGCGGCCCACGGTCTCCCCGGACGCCCCCTTCGGGGAGCTGCTGCTGCCCGGCATCGTCCTCGCGCTCGTCTCCCTCGCCTACGTCACCCGGCTCTCGCGCACCTCCATCGCCGAGAACGCCAAGGCCGACTACGTCCGCACCGCCACCGCCAAGGGCCTCCCGCGCAGGCGCGTGATCACCCGGCACCTGCTGCGCAACTCGCTGATCCCCGTCGTCACCTTCATCGGCACCGACATCGGCGCCCTGATGGGCGGCGCCATCGTCACCGAGCGGATCTTCAACATCCACGGCGTCGGCTACCAGCTCTACCAGGGCATCCTGCGCAACAACTCCCCGACCGTGGTCGGCTTCGTGACGATCCTCGTCATCGTCTTCCTGCTGGCCAACCTGCTCGTCGACCTGCTGTACGCGGTCCTGGACCCGAGGATCCGTTATGCCTGAGCACGACGAGCCCGCCTACGACCCACTGCAACCCGGAGAGGGAGAGGCCATCGCACCCACCGGCCAGGGCGGCCCCATGGACCTCGCGCTGGACGAGGCCGAAAGCCTGGAGAAGCCCCTGGGCGACGACCCGACGGGCCCGGAGAAGGCCCGCTCCCTCTGGTCCGACGCCTGGCACCAACTGCGCCGCAACCCCGTCTTCGTCGTTTCCTCGCTGCTGATCCTCTTCCTCGTCGTCATCGCGATCTGGCCGCAACTCATCGCGAGCGGCGACCCGTTGCACTGCGACCTGTCCAAGTCACAGCAGGGCCCGGCCCCGGGACACCCCTTCGGCTACGACACCCAGGGCTGCGACGTCTACACCCGCACCGTCTACGGCGCCCGCGCCTCCATCACCGTCGGCGTCTGCGCCACCTTCGGCGCCGCCCTCCTCGGCTCGGCGCTCGGCGGCCTCGCCGGGTTCTTCGGCGGGTGGGGCGACTCGCTGCTCTCCCGGATCGCCGACATCTTCTTCGGCATCCCGGTCGTCCTCGGCGGGCTGGTGTTCCTGTCCGTCGTCACCAGCACCACCGTGTGGCCGGTCGTCGGTTTCATCGTGCTGCTCGGCTGGCCCCAACTCGCCCGCATCGCCCGGGGATCGGTGATCACCGCCAAGCAGAACGACTACGTACAGGCCGCCCGGGCCCTCGGCGCGGGCAACACGCGGATGCTGCTGCGGCACGTCGCGCCCAACGCCGTGGCCCCCGTCATCGTCGTCGCCACCATCGCCCTGGGCACCTACATCGCCCTGGAGGCCACCCTGTCGTTCCTCGGGGTGGGCCTGCGGCCGCCGACCGTCTCCTGGGGCATCGACATCTCCAACGCCGCCTCGCAGATCCGCAACGCCCCGCACATGCTGCTGTATCCGGCCGGCGCGCTGAGCGTGACCGTCCTGGCCTTCATCATGCTCGGCGACGCGGTGCGCGACGCCCTCGACCCCAAGCTGCGCTGAGGAGCCCTTGCCCATGCTGCTCGAAGTGCGCGACCTGCACGTGGAGTTCGTCACCCGTGAGGGGGTCGCCAAGGCGGTCAACGGCGTCGACTACTCCGTGGACGCGGGCGAGACCCTCGCCGTGCTCGGCGAGTCCGGCTCCGGAAAATCGGTGACCGCGCAGGCCGTGATGGGCATCCTGGACATGCCACCGGGCCGGATCGCGGGCGGCGAGATCCTGTTCCAGGGCCGGGACCTGCTCACGATGCGGGAGGAGGAGCGCCGCAAGATCCGCGGGGCCGAGATGGCCATGATCTTCCAGGACGCCCTCTCCTCGCTGAACCCCGTACTGAGCGTCGGCGCCCAGCTCGGCGAGATGTACGAGGTCCACCACGGCCTCTCCCGCAAGGCGGCCCGGGCCAAGGCGGTCGAGCTGATGGACCGGGTGAGGATCCCGGCGGCCAAGCAGCGGGTGGGGGACTACCCGCACCAGTTCTCGGGCGGCATGCGCCAACGCATCATGATCGCCATGGCGCTCGCCCTGGAACCCGCGCTGATCATCGCGGACGAGCCCACCACCGCCCTGGACGTCACGGTCCAGGCCCAGGTCATGGACCTGCTCGCGGACCTTCAGCGCGAGTACAACATGGGTCTGATCCTGATCACCCACGACCTCGGCGTGGTCGCCGACGTCGCCGACAAGATCGCCGTCATGTACGCCGGTCGGATCGTCGAGGCGGCCCCCGTGCACGAGATCTACGCCGCCCCCGCCCACCCCTACACCCGGGGGCTGCTGGACTCGATCCCGCGGCTGGACCAGAAGGGGCAGGAGCTCTACGCGATCAAGGGGCTGCCGCCCAACCTGCTGCACATCCCGCCCGGCTGCGCGTTCAACCCGCGCTGCCCGATGGCGCGGCCCGTCTGCCGCACCGACGTGCCCCCGCTCTACGAGGTGACCGAGTCGCCCGTGCCGCGCACCTCCGCCTGCCACTTCTGGAAGGAATGCCTGCATGCCTGAGCCGATCCTGGAGGTGAAGGAGCTGGTCAAGCACTACCCGCTGACCCAGGGCATCCTCTTCAAGCGGCAGATCGGCGCGGTCCGGGCGGTGGACGGCGTCTCCTTCGACCTCGGGGCCGGCGAGACCCTGGGCATCGTCGGCGAGTCGGGCTGCGGCAAGTCCACCGTCGCCAAGATGCTGGTCAACCTGGAGCGTCCGACCGCGGGGACGATCTCGTACAAGGGCGAGGACATCACCCGGCTCTCCGCCCGCGCCCTCAAGGCCGTCCGCCGCAACATCCAGATGGTGTTCCAGGACCCGTACACCTCGCTGAACCCGCGCATGACGGTCGGCGACATCATCGGCGAGCCGTACGAGATCCACCCCGAGGTGGCCCCGAAGGGCGACCGGCGGCGCAAGGTCCGGGAACTCCTCGACGTGGTCGGACTGAACCCCGAGTACATCAACCGGTACCCGCACCAGTTCTCCGGCGGCCAGCGCCAGCGCATCGGCATCGCCCGCGGCCTGGCCCTGCGGCCGGAGATCATCGTCGCCGACGAGCCGGTCTCCGCCCTGGACGTCTCGGTCCAGGCGCAGGTCGTCAACCTGCTGGCGCGCCTCCAGGACGAGTTCAGCCTGTCCTACGTGTTCATCGCGCACGACCTCTCGATCGTGCGGCACATCTCCGACCGGGTCGGCGTGATGTACCTGGGCCGCATCGTCGAGATCGGCTCCGACACCGAGATCTACGAGCACCCCACCCACCCCTACACCCAGGCGCTGCTCTCGGCCGTACCCGTGCCCGACCCGCGTGCCAGGGCGCTGCGGGAGCGGATCATCCTGACCGGCGAGGTGCCCTCCCCGGCCGACCCGCCGTCGGGGTGCCGCTTCCGCACGCGCTGCTGGAAGGCGCAGGAGCGGTGCGCGGTGGAGGTGCCGCCGCTCGCCGTGCCCGAGTGGTTCCCGTCCGGGCCGAGGGCGCACCCGTCGGCCTGTCATTTCGCGGCCGAGAAGCAGGTGGTGCCGGTGACGGCCCCGCCGCCCGGTCCACCGCCGGCCGTACCGCCGGCGGGGCTGTCGAAGGAGGAGCGGCCCCCGGGGGAACGATGATTTCCGGCCACCCCCGAGTGCGCGTCCGAATACCTCTCCGGCGGGGGCAACTCCGTTTACTTCGCGGCAACTTGACCGTATCTGCCCCGAGATATCGACCGGGCAGCCTGGTCCCCGTGCGGCCGTGCGGGTGCCGACAGCCGGTCGGGCGGGCCCAGGGCCTTCCCGGCCGGCCTCCCCGTGACCCTCCACGTGCGCGGCGTGCGCCCCTCGTGCTGCCGGAATTCGATCGATGCGCTGGTACGGATAGTTATGATCCGTAGCGCACGGTGGGTATGACTTCGCCGAGCACGAGTACGCGTACCGATGTCCGCTCGACGTGGAGGTGAAACGCCGTGGCACTCTCGATCTCGGCCGTGGTGCTGCTGGCGATCGTCGTCTTCCTGCTGGTGCGGAAGTCGGGGCTGAAGGCGGGACACGCCTTCGTCTGTGTGCTCCTCGGCTTCTATCTGGCGAGTTCGACCATCGCGCCCACCCTCAGCCAGCTCACGTCCAACGTGGCGAGCATGATCAGTGGCCTCAAGCTGTAGGCGGCCTCGTAGGCTGACCCCATGAACGGTCTTCCCGCCCGTCGTCTGCTGCTCGTACACGCGCACCCGGACGACGAGTCGATCAACAACGGCGTCACCATGGCCAAGTACGCGGCCGAGGGCGCCCATGTCGCGTTGGTCACCTGCACGCGCGGCGAGGAGGGCGAGGTCATCCCACCCGAACTCGCCCACCTCGCGCCCGACCGCGACGACACGCTCGGCGCGTACCGCGTCGGCGAGCTCGCCGCCGCCATGAAGGAACTGGGCGTCACCGACCACCGCTTCCTCGGTGGCCCCGGCCGCTTCCGGGACTCCGGGATGATGGGCGCGGAGCAGAACCACCGGCCCGGGGCCTTCTGGTCCGCCGATGTCGACGAGGCCGCCGCGCACCTGGTGGAAGTGATCCGCGAACTGCGGCCGCAGGTGCTGGTCACCTACGACCCCGACGGCGGCTACGGGCACCCCGACCACATCCAGGCCCACCGGGTCGCCACCCGCGCGGCGGAACTCGCGGCGGAGCCCACGTACCGGCGCGACCTCGGCGAACCGCACCGGATCGGCAAGGTCTACTGGAACCGGGTGCCGCGTTCGGTGGTCGACGAGGGCTTCGCGCGGCTGCGCGCGGCGGGTGCGGCCGTGCCGTTCCCGGGCGTCGCGACCGCGGGGGACGTGCCGGGCGTGGTGCCGGACGAGCGGGTCACCGCCGAGATCGGCGACGAGGACGGCCGGGAGACCTTCGTGCGGGCCAAGGCCGCCGCGATGCGGGCGCACGCCACCCAGGTCGTCGTGGACGGCCCCTTCTTCGCGCTGTCGAACGATCTGGCCCAGCCGCTCTTCGCCCGCGAGTTCTACGAACTCGTCGCGGGGCAGCCGGGCGTCCCGGCGGGCGAGCGGGAGCGCGACCTGTTCGCGGGGGTGACGGCATGACCGGGACCCTGACGGTCGGGCGGATCGCCGCCCTCGTGGGGCTGCTCGTCGCCGGGGCGGTGACCGGCGCGGCCGGTTGGCTCGTGGTCGACCTCTGGTTCCCGGGCGGGCTGCTGCTGGCGCTGCTCGCCCTCTTCGGGGTCTTCCTCGCCGGCCGGCTAGTGACCGGCAGCGGCATCGGGGTGGGCGCGGCGGCGGCCGGCTGGTTCCTGGCGTACGTGATGCTCAGCCTGCCGCGCCCCGAAGGGGACTTCCTGCTCGGTTCGTCCGGAATGGGGCTGTACGCCTACCTTTTGGGCGGGGTCGTCGTCTCTGTGATCTGCGCCACGATGAAGGGGGCCCCGCACCGGTCGGATTCGGCCGCCCGCCCCCGAGGCTGATGCGCTGTCGAACTCGGCCGGCCTCGGATCGGGGACGGCTTGAGGGGGTTTGACGGTCCGTGCGAGGGTGGCCCCTGGAAACCCAAGAGGAATCCCTGATTCCCGACGGACAGTTGCGCGCGCACGGCGGCCAGTATGGTGGACGGGCCGCCGAGCTGCCCGCGCAAGGTTGACGGGCGGCGGAGCCAACCGGGAGAACCTGCCTTGAGTCGTGAAACTGACAGTTCGTCCCCCGGGCCCCAAGGGCACGGTGGAGCCGCCCGCCCCTCGGGCACGCCGCCGTACGGAACCGGCCGGCAACCGTCCACGACTGTGCCACCCGGACCTGGCGCGGCGACCGCCACGGAGGAGAACCCTGTGACTTCGAAGCCGTCCACGCCCGACTCCGACGGGCCGAAGACCGAGACCACCCTGACGACCCGGATCCGGATCAACATCCCGGGTTCACGGCCGATCCCGCCCGTCGTCGTGCGCAAGCCGGTGAAGGACGCCGAGGAGTCCGCCGAGTCGCGGCCCGGTGCGTCCGAGGAGGCGGCCGGTCGGGCTCCCGCTCCGGCGCCCGCGCCGTCCGCCGGCGCGCAGCCGGGGGGCGCCCCGCAGGCGCCGCCCGCGCCGCTGCCCACGAGGAACCCGGCCGCCTCCCAGGCGGGCCGCGCGCAGGACCGCAGCGGCTCGGACGAGGCGGCCGGCAACTGGTTCGCGCCGCGCAAGGCGGCCCCGACCCCGCCGGCGGGTGTGCGGACCGAGCCCGGCCCCCCGCAGGGCGGCGCGGGCTACGGCTCCGCCCCGGGCGCCGGACCGGTCGGCCCCGACGCGACACGGGGGCCGGCCGGGCCCGCGCCGGCGGGCCCCGGCGCGCCCGCGGGACCCCGTACCGCCGGCGCGCCCGGCCCGCAGGCCCCCGCCTCCCGATACGGCGCCGACCGGGGGTTCCCGCCCGGCCCGGCCGCACCGGGAGGTCCGGGCGCCGGATCGCCCCGGCGGTACCCGGAGTTCGACGGGCCGGGCTTGGACGGGCCCGACTTCGGCGCCCCCGGGTACGACAACGGGCCCTCCACCGAGGCGTTCCCCGCCTACACGGACCCCGCCGCCCGGCAGGCCGGGCCCACCGGGCCGACCGGTGGCCCCGCGCTGGGCACCGCCCCCGTACGCGCCGACGACGCGCCGCGCTGGCCCGGTCCGGAGGCCCCGCCGGTCGGTGGTCCCGGCCCGCTGCCCGGTGACCCGTTCCCCGGCGCTCCCGCGCCCCGTGGCCCGCTGCCCGGCGGTCCCTCCGCGGGTGGTGCCGTGCCCGGACCGGTCGTGCCGACGGCGGCCCCGCAGCCGCCGAAGCAGACCCGGCCGGCCCCCAAGGCGCCCGCCAAGCCCGCCAAGAAGCGCTCGAAGCTCGTCATGGTCGGCGGCGGCCTCATCGCCCTGCTCGGCGTGGCCTACGGCGCCGGGCTGCTGCTGAACCACTCCGACGTCCCCAAGGGCACCACCGTCCTCGGCGTCGACATCAGCGGCGGCCGCGACGAGGCCGTCACCAAGCTCCAGGACCACTTCGGCACCCGCGCCGCCGCCCCGCTCCGCTTCACCGTCGGCGGCAAGCAGGTCGAGCTCAAGCCCGACAAGGCCGGGCTGACCATCGACAGCCAGACCACCGTCCGCAACGCCGCGGGCAGCGACTACAACCCCGTCAGCGTCATCGGCTCCCTCCTCGGCCGGGAGCGCACCGCCGAAGCGGTGATGCCCGTGGACGAGGAGAAGCTGCGGGTCGCCCTCCAGGAAATGGCGGGCAGCGCGGGTACGGCGACCGAGGGCACGATCAAGTTCGACACCGGCAAGGCCGTCGCCGTTCCCGGACAGGCCGGCACCAGCCTGGACGTGGACGGCTCCATCGACCCGGTGGTCAAGGCGTTCCACGACGCGGTCGCCACCGGCAAGACCACCCCTGTCGAACTGCCCACCGCCAACCGCGAACCCGCCATCGACCAGGCCGAACTGAACCGCGCGATGAAGGACTTCGCGGAACCCGCGATGTCCGGCATCGCCACGGTCAAGGCGGGCGGCAAGTCCATCGCGTTCGGCCCCAAGACGCTGCCGAAGATCCTCAGCATGCAGGCCGTCAACGGCCACCTCGTCGAGAAGTACGACCTGGAGGCGTTGAAGGCCGCCTACAGCGACACCTTCGACGGCGTCATGGTCACCCGGGGTACCGGCGCGAAGACCGCCGTCACGCCGCAGGACGTCGCGGGCGCCCTCGGCAAGGCCCTGCGCGGCAAGACGGCCGCCGAGCGGACCGCGGTCATCGACACCAACGCGAGCTGACCGACCGCCGACCGCCGCAGTCAACGGGCCGGAGCCCCGGCCGACCTCCTCGTACGTGGAGGTCGGCCGGGGCTCCCGCCCGTTGCGGCC
>NZ_JBHVYA010000014.1:0-152443 GCF_042881255.1 Streptomyces sp. NPDC058279
GGCGTCAAGCTCACCACCCTGCGCCCGGAGCAGGCCGCCTACATCGGCGTCAAGGTCGAAGGCCCGTACAAGCCCGACCACTACCGCTACTGATCGGACTCCGTGACCCCCACGAGGGAAGGCATACAGATGACACTGTCGAACCAGGTGGCGATCGTGACCGGCGGTGGCCGGGGCATCGGACGCCAGATAGCGCTCTCCCTCGTCGAGGCGGGTGCACGCGTCGCGATCCTGGCGCGCAACGCCGCGGAGCTGGAGGAGACGGCCGAACTCGCGGGCGACAAGCGCTCGCACCTTCTGGTGGCCCCTGCCGACATCAACGACGCGGTGGCCGTCGGACAGGTCGTCAAGCAGGTCAACGAGCACTTCGGCCCGGTGAGCCTGCTCGTCAACAACGCGGCGGTCTACACCCCGGGCGAGCCCCTCTTCTGGGAGGCGGACCTCGACGCATGGTGGAACGACGTCCACGTCAATGTGCTGGGCACGCTCACCGTGACGCACGCCGTCCTGCCGACCATGGTTGCGCAGGGCCGCGGCAGTGTCATCACCGTCGGCAGCGACAGCGGTGTGATGGCCTACCCGGTCACCTCGTACTCGTTCGGCAAGAGCTCCCTGGTCCGCTTCACCGAGACCCTCGACTTGTCCCTGGAGAAGTCCGCCCCCGGCGTCAAGGCGTTCATGATCAGCCCGGGTTCCGTCCGCACCCGGCAGACCGACGCGTTCGCCGTCAAGTACCCCGACATGCAGTGGACACCCGTCGAGTACAGCGGCCGGCTCGTGACCGACCTGGCCACCGGCCGGTACGACGAGCTCCGCGGCCGCTACCTGACCGTGTTCGACGACCTCGACGGCCTGCTCGGCAAGCTGGACGAGGTACGCAAGGAGGAGGTCCGCGTCCAGCGGATGCGTACTTACGCCCCGGACGGCGCGATCGTCACCGACTGGGCTTAGGGGGTGTCCGGCGGCCTGTTCCGGAGCCGTCGGACACACGAGGACCGCCCTGAGCGGAAGTACGTCAGGCGCGTGTGGACGACGCGCGGTCGGCCGGGCGTGACGGTGCGACGGCGGCTGTCAGGTCCCTCACGACCCGTCCGCCGGGAAATCGGTCGTACGGGCGAGAGCGTCCCACTCCTCCCATTCCGCCAGCCGCGCCCGCAGCACGCTCGGGGCGAGGTCGGCGGCACCGTTGCCCAGCAGGACCCGCAGCGGCGGTTCCTCGGCGTCGACCAGCTTCAGGAGGGCCTCGCCCGCCTTGCGCGGATCACCGGGCTGGAGGTGCGCGTAGGCACCCGACAGGCCGTGCCGGCGTTTGGCGAGCACGGAGTCGTACGCGGCCTTGGGGGTGGCCCGCACCATGGAACCCGCGCTCCAGTCGGTGCGGAACTCACCGGCCTCGACCAGGGTGACGTTGATACCGAAGCCCGCGACCTCCTGCGCCAGCGTCTCCCCGACCGCCTCCAGGGCCCACTTGCTGGCGCAGTACATGCTCAGGTTCGGGTAGGTGGTGACTCCCGCGATGCTGGACATCTGGAGCAGATGGCCGCTGCCCTGGCGCCGCATGACCGGCAGCACGGCCTGCGTCACCCACAGGGCCCCGAAGAAGTTCACGTCGAACTGCTCGCGGGTCTGCTGCTCGCCGACCTCCTCGACGGCACCCGCCAGCCCGTAGCCCGCGTTGTTCAACAGCACGTCGATCCGTCCGGCCCGCTCCTCGCCCTCGGCCACGGCGGCGAACACCGCCGCGCGGTCGGTGACGTCGAGCGCCATCGGGACGACCTGCTCGCCGAAGCGCTCGACAAGGGGGTCGAGGGTCGCCACGCGGCGGGCCGTGGCGATCACGGTGTCGCCGGCCTCCAGGACGACCTCGGTGATGGCCCGTCCCAGGCCTCGGGAGGCGCCGGTGACGAGCCAGACCCGCGGCGTCCCGGCGTTCATCGCCGCACTCGCTGCTCGGCGAAGTCCTTGGCGTGGTTGAGGGTGGCGGTGCTGTTGGTGCTGAGAGCGGTCCGCACGTACTGCTTGGCGTCCTCGACCGTCGCATCGGGGCCGAGTATCCGGGCGATGTTGTCGGTGTTGATGGTGACCGTGTGCTGCGAGGAGGCGAAGACGCCGCCCTCGTCGTCCTCGGCGAAAGTCCAGTAGCCGGTGTGCATGGTCATCAGCGCCGGCAGGGTCGTCTGCTTGTACGCGATCTTCCGGTGGGGGAAGGTCACCCGGTACGACTTGGTGGTGTGCGTGGAGCCGTCCTTGGCCCGGGTGTCCATTTCGAGCTCCTGCAGCCCGGGGGTGTCCTCGGTCAGGCGCACCACCGCCACGTGGGGGAGGCGCTGCGACCACAGGTCCGCCTCGTTGACGAAGTCGAAGAGGTCCTTGACGGAACCGTCCACCCGCACCGTGTCCTCGAAGGAGAACGTCAGGTCCTCGGCGGCGTGGGCCTGCTCGACGTTCGTCTTCAGCGCGGCCAGCTCGGACCGGGAGTTGCGGTCGACGGCCTGGTCGATCCACTCCAGGCTCGACGGGTCGTCGTCGATCGCCCGGTAGTCGTGCAGCAGCCGCACCCGGGATTCGCCGTCGGAGAGGGGTTCGATGACCCACGTGCCTCCCATGGCGGCGACGGGGGGTGCGGGGATCTCCTGACGGAAGGTGATCGTCAGGCGTTGCGGGTCCAGGGTACGGCGCGAGGTCCAGTTCTTGGCCTCGCCGTTGGCGATGGCCCAGATGCGGATGCGCTCCTCGTTCTCGCCCTCCGGGATGTGGTCGACGTAGATGGTCGGAGGGAAGATCCGCGGCCAGTTCTGGACCTCGGCGATCAACCGGTACACGGCGGCGGCCGGGGCCGAGATCGTGATCTCGTGCTCCACTTCACGCAGGCCGGGCTGCGACATGGTCTTGCTCCTCGGGTTCGGGATCGCGAGCGTGATCGGGTTGGGGTTCGGGTGCGGCCGTCGCGTCGGGCTCAGAAATTGCCCAGGCCGCCGCAGACGTTCAGCGCCTGCGCGGTGATGGAGGCGGCCGTGTCGGAGGCGAGGTACCCGACGAGCCCGGCGACCTCCTGGGGGGTCGAGTAGCGGCCGAGCGGGATCTTGGCCTGGAACTTCTCGAGAATGGCTTCCTCGGTGGCGTTGTACGCGGCGGCGTAGCCCTGGCGGACGCGCTCGGCCATCGGGGTCTCGACGTAACCGGGGCACACGGCGTTCACGGTGATGCCCGTCGGCGCCAGCTCGTTGCCCAGGGCCTTGGTGAAGCCGACCACGCCGTGCTTCGACGCCGAGTAGGGGGCGCCGAGCACCACACCCTGCTTGCCGGCGGTGGAGGCGATGTTGATGATGCGGCCGCGGCTCTTGGCACGCAGGCCGCCGGTGTTCAGGGCCTCGCGGGTGACGCGGAAGACGCTGTTGAGGTTCGTTTCGATGACGTCGTTCCACAGCTCGTCCGCGATGTCGGCGGTGACCCCGCCGCCCGAGCGGCCCGCGTTGTTGACGACGACGTCGATGGTTCCGAAGCGGTCGACGGCGGCCTCGATCCACGCCCGGACCCCTTCGCCGCTGCGGACGTCGACGGTCGAACCGTCGACCTCCAGGCCCTCGGCGGTCAGCTCCTTCACGGTCCGGGCGACGTTGCCCGCGTCACGCGCCCCGATGTACACGCTGTGGCCCGACGCGGCCAGGGTGCGGGCGACTTCGAGCCCGATGCCACTGGTGGCACCCGTGACGACGGCAACGCGCTTGGTCTGTTCCGGCATGAAAACTCCTCGGCAAGTTGGACAAGGGACGCAGGCGGAGGATCTGGTACGGCGATGGAACAGCGCTCGAACCGCGCTGGGGGCCGTCCGTCCTCCGGCGCGGGGGCCGCCGCGTGCCACGGCTACCACCGGGACTCGATCGGATGTCGAGCGGATGTTCCCAAGCTCTGACGCGACATCCGGACGTGAGAGGCGACTATGATCAATCTCTTTCAGCCCCAGGTCGGTGCTGAGGAACTCGACGCGGTTGCCGCGGTGTTCGAGGACCACTGGCTCGGCCACGGCCCCCGGACCAAGGCCTTCGAGGCGGCGTTCGCCGAGCACCTGGGTGTCGCCCCGGAGCACGTCCTCTTCATCAACTCGGGCACTTCCGGTCTGTTCCTGGCCGTGGAGTCGCTCGACCTCCAGGACGGCGACGAGGTCGTCCTGCCCTCCCTCAGCTTTCTCGCCGCGGCCAACGCGGTCGTCGGCAGTCGCGGCCGGCCGGTCTTCTGCGATGTCGATCCCCGTACGCTGAACCCGACGGCCAAGGACGTCGCAGCCGCCCTCACCGACCGGACCAAGGCCGTCGTCGTCCTCCACTACGGCGGCTACCCGGGCGACATCGTGGAAATCGCCCGCCTGTGCCGCGAGCGGGGCGTCACCCTGATCGAGGACGCCGCCTGCTCGGTCGCCTCCCGCGTCGACGGCCGTGCCGTCGGCACCTTCGGCGACCTGGCCATGTGGAGCTTCGACGCCATGAAGGTGCTGGTCACCGGCGACGGCGGAATGATCTACGTCAAGGACGCGGAACAGGCCGCCCGGGTGCGCCGGCTCGCCTACCACGGCCTCACCCAGTCCAGCGGCTTCGGCTACGCCAAGGTGTCGGCCCGCTGGTGGGAGCTGGACATCCCCGAGCCCGGCCGCCGTGTCATCGGCAACGACCTCACGGCTGCCATCGGCTCCGTACAGCTGCGCCGGCTGCCCGAGATGGTCCGGCGCCGCAGGGAGATCGTCGCGCTCTACGACCGGGAGCTCGCCGGATTCGACGGGCTGCTGACACCCCCCGCGCTGCCCGCGGGCCACGAGTCCACGCACTACTTCTACTGGGTGCAGATGGATCCCGCGATCCGCGACCAAGTGGCGGGCGACCTGCTCGCCGACGACATCTACACCACCTTCCGCTACGCACCCCTCCACAAGGTCCCGGCCTACACCACGGCCGTCGGCGCCCCGGCCGCCGACCTGCGGGCCTCCGACTGGGTGTCCGACCGGACCCTGTGCCTTCCCCTGCACCCGGGCCTGAGCGACGACGACGTACGCACCGTCGTCGCCTCGTTGCGCAAGGCAGTGGAACGGCGACGCTCCGAAACGGCCGCTTGAGAGCGAAGACCGGCCGCGCCGCCCTCCCGGGCCGAACCGACAGCACAGAAGAAGGACTCACTTGTGAAGGACACCCAATGACCCGACGCGTCGTCATCACCGGAATCGGCGTGGTCGCACCCGGGGGAGTGGGCACCAAGGAGTACTGGTCCCTCCTCAGCTCCGGGACCACCGCGACCCGTCCCATCAGCCTGTTCGACGCCTCCCAGTTCCGCTCGCGGATCGCCGCCGAGGCCGACTTCAACCCGCTCGCGCACGGGTTCACGCCCGAGGAGGCCGAACGGCTGGACCGGGCCGCCCAGTTCGCGCTCGTCAGCACCGACGAGGCACTGCGCGACAGCGGACTGGACACCTCCGCCCTGGACCCGACGCGCACCGGCGTGACCCTCGGCAGCGCCGTCGGCTGCACCACGGGCCTGGACCTCGAATACAACGCGGTCAGCAAGGGCGGCAGCACCTGGCAGGTCGACCACACCCTCGCCGTCCCCCACCTGTTCGACTACTTCGTGCCGAGCTCGCTGGCCGCGGAGGTCGCCTGGCGCGCCCACGCCCAGGGCCCCGTCTCGCTGGTCTCCACCGGCTGCACCTCCGGCCTGGACTCCATCGGGCACGCCGTCGAGCTGATCCGCGAGGGCAGCGCCGATGTGATGATCACCGGAGCGACCGAGGCCCCGATCTCGCCCATCACCCTGGCCTGCTTCGACGCCATCAAGGCCACCTCACCGCGCAACGACGAGCCCGGCACCGCGTCCCGGCCCTTCGACGCCACCCGCAACGGCTTCGTCCTCGGCGAGGGGTCGGCCGTCCTGGTGCTGGAGGAACTGGAGAGCGCGCGCCGCCGCGGCGCCCACGTCTACGCGGAAATCGCGGGCTTCGCCAGCCGCTGCAACGCCTACCACATGACCGGCCTGCGCGCCGACGGCCACGAAATGGCGGAGGCGATCACCGTCGCCCTCGACGAGGCCCGCCTCGACCCGACGGCCGTCGCCTACATCAACGCCCACGGCTCCGGCACCAAGCAGAACGACCGCCACGAAACGGCCGCCTTCAAGCGCAGCCTCGGGCAGCACGCGTACGACGTGCCCGTCAGCTCCATCAAGTCGATGATCGGCCACTCGCTGGGCGCCATCGGCTCCCTGGAAGTCGCCGCCAGCGCACTGGCCATCGAGCACAACACGGTTCCCCCCACCGCGAACCTGCACACACCCGACCCCCAGTGCGACCTGGACTACACCCCGCTCGTCGCCCGCGAGCAGCGCACCGACACCGTGCTCAGCGTCGGCAGCGGCTTCGGCGGCTTCCAGAGCGCCATGATCCTGACCCGCCCGCGCCTGGGAGATGCCGCATGACCACGGAAACCGCCGCCGCCCGCAGCGACACCGACACCCTCACCGCGCCCGCCGCGCCCGTCGTCACCGGCATAGGTGTCGCCGCTCCGAACGGCCTGGGCACCGAGGCGTGGTGGAGCGCGGTCCTGCGCGGGGAGAGCGGCATCCGCCCGGTCTCCCGGTTCGAGACGGACCAGTACCCCGCCAAGCTGGCCGGCGAGGTCCGGGGCTTCGACGCGGCCGACCACATCCCCGGCCGGCTGTTGCCGCAGACCGACCACATGACCCGGCTCGCCCTCACCGCCGCCGACGAGGCCCTCGCCGACGCGGGCGTGGACCCCGCCCGGCTGCCCGACTACGCGGCGGGCGTCATCACCGCGAGCTCCGCGGGCGGCTTCGAGTTCGGCCAAAGGGAACTCCAGGCGCTGTGGAGCAAGGGCGGCCAGTACGTCAGCGCCTACCAGTCCTTCGCCTGGTTCTACGCCGTCAACACCGGCCAAATCTCGATCAAGAACGGGCTGCGCGGACCCAGCGGGGTCCTCGTCACCGAGCAGGCCGGCGGCCTCGACGCGGTCGCCCAGGCCCGCCGCCAGCTCCGCAAGGGCGTCCAACTGCTGGTCACGGGCGGGGTGGACTCGTCCCTCTGCCCGTGGGGCTGGGCAGCGCACCTGGCCGGCGGCGAGCTGACCACGAGCGAAGACCCGGCAGCCGCCTTCCGGCCGTTCTCCGCCGACGCGGACGGCCACGTCGCCGGCGAGGGCGGCGCGCTGCTCATCCTGGAGGACGCGGCAGCCGCCCGAGAGCGCGGCGCCACCGTGTACGGGACCGTCGCCGGCTACGCCTCCACCTTCGACCCGCCGCCGGGCTCGGGCGGCGCACCGAGGCTGCGGGCCGCAGCCGAACTGGCCCTGCGCGACGCCGGGCTGACCGCAGCCGATGTCGACGTGGTCTTCGCCGACGCGGCGGGGCGGCGCACCGCCGACCGCGAGGAGGCCGCGGCCATCGCCGGGCTCTTCGGGGACCACGGCGTCCCGGTGACCGCGCCCAAGACGATGACGGGCCGGCTCGCCGCGGGCGGGGCCTCCCTCGACCTGGCCGCCGCCCTGCTCTCGCTGCGCGACGGGGTGATCCCGCCGACGGTCAACACCGGGCCGCCCGCGGCGGACTGCGCGGTCGACCTCGTCACCGAGGTGCGCCGCCCCGAGCGGCTGCGTACGGCACTGGTGCTGGCCCGAGGCCGCGGCGGCTTCAACGCGGCCATGGTGGTCCGCGCCGCCTGAGCCGGCTGCCCGGCCGCCCGGCCGCCCGGCCGGGCAGCCGGCTCGGGGCGGTCGCCGCGCGCCGCACCCGCCCCCGTCCCGCGGTCCAGTCCCGCACCCACCAGAGCCAGGAGGACCGTTGCCCACCATCGACCCCACCGAGTTCGCCCGTGCCATGGCGCAGGTCCCCACACCGGTCACCGTCGTGACCACCGTGGACGGCGCCGGACGGCGCTGGGGCTTCACCGCCAGCTCCTTCACCTCCCTGTCACTCGACCCGCCGCTGGTGCTGGTCTGCCCTGCGAAGACCGCGTCCTGTCACGACGCCTTCGTCACGTGCGGCCGGTTCCTGGTCAACGTGCTCGCGGCCGACCACACCGACGTCGCGGCCAGCTTCGCCCGTTCGGCGGCCGACAAGTTCACCGGCAGCCCGATGGAGGCCTTCGAACACGGCCTGCCGGGCCTGCCCGACGCCACGGCCCGGCTCGTCTGCACCTTGCACGACGTCTTGGACGGCGGCGACCACAGCATCCTCGTCGGCCGCGTCGAGTCCGTCACCGTCGGTGGGGCGGACCCGCTCGTCTACCACAACCGCCAGTTCACCCGGCCGGGCTCAAGCCCGGCCCTCGTCTCGTCCACCCGCTGAAGGGCCGCCCCGTGGCATCCAGGAGAGAGCAGTGACCGAGAGTTCCCCGTCCGACGCACGCCTGCACGAGGTCGCCGAGGACGTCTACGCGTACATCCAGCCGGACGGCGGCTGGTGCCTCAACAACGCGGGACTCATCACCGCCGGCGGCCGTCCCGCGCTCATCGACACCGCCGCCACGGAGGCCCGGGCCAAGGCCCTGCGGGAGGCGGTCCGGCAGGTCACGCCGCACGCTCCGCGGCTCGTGGTCAACACCCACCCGCACGGGGACCACACCTTCGGCAACCGGCTCTTCGCCGACGAGGCCGTGGTCGTCGCCCACGAGGCGACCCGCGCCGAGATGGACCTCGCGGGCCTGCACCTGACCGGCCTGTGGCCGGAGGTCTGCTGGGGCGACGTCGGCGTCGAGCTGCCCGGCCTGACCTTCCGCGACTCGATCACCCTGCACCTGGGAGACGTCCGGGCCGAGCTGATGCACCTGGGCACCGCACACACCACCAACGACACAGTGGTGTGGCTGCCCGGGCAGCGTGTCCTGTTCGCCGGGGACGTGGTCATGTCGGGGGCGACGCCGTTCTGCCTGACCGGGTCCGTGTCCGGCTCCCTCGCCGTGATCGAGAAGTTGCGGGCGCTGGGGCCCCGGACCGTCGTCTCGGGCCACGGCCCGGTCGGCGGCACCGAACTCCTCGACACCACCGCCGGCTACCTGCGGTACGTCCAGGGCCTCGCCGCCGACGGGATCGCGGCGGGGCTGACCCCGCTGGAGACCGCGCGGTCGGCGGACCTGGGACCGTACGCGGAGCTCTTGGACAACGAACGGCTGGTGCCCAACCTGCACCGGGCGTACGCGGAGGCCAAGGGCGCCGCTCCCGGCCACCGCCTCGACATCGGGGAGCTGTTCTCGGAGATGGTCGACTTCCACGGCGGGCTGCCCGCCTGCGCCGCCTGAACACGCGCGGCGGCAACAAGGTCTGCCGCGTCAACGCCGTTAACGGTGTTGACGGCGTTCGCCCGGGCCAACGCGTAAAAGGAACATGTCGTCGCCGGCCTGCTCCGGCCTCGGCAGGTCGGCAGGCTGGTGCGCCGGCAGGTCAGGGCGTCAGGATCAGGGCCCAGGCCAGCAGGCCGGTGGCCGCCGTGCACAGCAGCGTGCGCCCGACGTTGGCCCGCGTCCACGGCCCCTCGAAGGCGCGGCGGACGGCGGCCGGGTCCGCGAGCGCGGCGGGCGGACCGGCCTTCTCCAGGGCGTTGTTCAGCGGGATGTTGACCCGGCCCGTGACGACCATCGAGGCCAGGTAGCAGACGAACGCCCCCGCCAGAGGTGCGAGCACGGCGCCGCGGGCGGACACGGCGTGCAGGACCAGGGCCAGGCCGGTGAAGAGCAGGGCGCCGATGTAGCCGAGCACGAACCAGCCGTTGAGGATGGCGACGTTGACGCGCTGCATCACCTCGATGACGGTCCGGTCGTCGGCGCGCCGCAGGGCGGGCATCACGGACACCGCGAATCCGTAGAAGAGGCCGCTGACCAGCCCCATGGTGATCGTCGCGGCAACGAGCGACGCCAAACGTGCCATTTCCATACGGGTGCTTCCCCCCGGGTCGACCGGCCCCCACGCGTCCCGCCGATCCTACGGGCCCCGCACGTCACGGCCGGCGGCCGACCCGGCCCGAAGCGCGCCGCTCCGGCGGGGCGCGAGCCGGACTCCAGGGGCGTTCCAGGGGGCGGAAGCCCTCTGCACGCCCGGGGCGACGCACGGTACTCTCCCGCCTGGGCCCGCACGCCCGCCTGCCACCCTCCGAGAGGAAACATGTCGTGAAGGACCCCAAGGACAGGCTGGACGCACTGCGGGCCGACATCGAGCGCCGCAACCCCGCCCAGCCCGAGTTCCACCAGGCCGTACGGGAAGTCCTGGACACCCTCGGCCCGGTGTTCGCCGCGCGCCCCGAGTACGCCGACCCGGCCGTGGCGCTGGTCGAGCGGATCACCGAACCGGAGCGGCAGATCCTCTTCCGCGTGCCGTGGACGGACGACCGGGGCCGGGTGCAGGTCAACCGCGGCTACCGGGTCGAGTTCAACAGCGCGCTCGGCCCGTACAAGGGCGGCCTGCGGTTCCACCCGTCCGTGGACATCGGCGTGGTGAAGTTCCTCGGCTTCGAGCAGATCTTCAAGAACGCCCTGACGGGTCTCGGCATCGGCGGCGGCAAGGGCGGCAGCGACTTCGACCCGCACGGCAAGTCCGACGCCGAGGTCATGCGCTTCTGTCAGTCGTTCATGACGGAGCTGTCGCGTCACATCGGTGAGCACACCGACGTCCCCGCCGGTGACATCGGCGTCGGCGGCCGTGAGATCGGCTACCTGTTCGGCCAGTACCGGCGCATCACCAACCGCTGGGAGGCCGGCGTCCTGACCGGCAAGGGCCAGGGCTGGGGCGGCTCCGCGATCCGCCCGGAGGCCACCGGCTACGGCTCGGTGCTGTTCGCCGCGGAGATGCTCAAGGTCCGGGGCGAGTCGCTGGACGGCCTGAGCGCGGTCGTGTCGGGCTCCGGCAACGTCGCCCTCTACACGATCGAGAAGCTCCAGCAGCTGGGCGCGAACCCGCTGACGGCCTCCGACTCCTCCGGCTACGTCGTGGACGAGAAGGGCATCGACTTCGCGCTGCTGAAGCAGATCAAGGAGGTCGAGCGCGGCCGGATCAGCGAGTACGCCGCCCGGCGCGGGGCGTCGGCGCGCTTCGTGCAGGGCGGTCGGGTCTGGGAGGTCCCGGCGGACGTGGCGTTCCCGTCGGCCACGCAGAACGAGCTGGACGTCGACGACGCGCGCACGCTGGTCGCGGGCGGCGTCAAGGCCGTCTCCGAGGGCGCCAACATGCCGACGACGCCGGAGGCGGTGCGGGTGCTCCAGCAGGCGGGCGTCGCGTTCGGCCCCGGCAAGGCGGCGAACGCGGGCGGCGTGGCCGTCAGCGCGCTGGAGATGGCGCAGAACGCGGGCCGCGTGGCGTGGGGACGCGAGCGGGTGGAGGAGGAACTGGCCCGGATCATGCGGTCGATCCACGCCGTGTCCTACGAGACCGCCGAGCGCTACGGAGCCCCCGGGGACTACGTCACCGGCGCGAACATCGCCGGCTTCGAGCGCGTCGCGGACGCGATGCTGGCCCAGGGCGTGATCTGACCCCGCCCCACCCGCCGTGAGCCTCCGGCCTGGCCCGTCCGCGACGCCGTCCGCCGCACGGACCCGGCCGGGGCGCCCACCCCGGCCCAGCCCCGCCCCCGGCGGGGCGCCGGCGGGCGCCGGCGGGCGCCGGCGGGCGTCGGCTGGGGCGACCCGAGTCGCGGGCCGGTCCGGGAGTCAGGTCGTCGGATCCCAGACGCCGTCGAACAGGGCGAGTTCGAGCAGATCGGGGCTTGACGCGGGCCAGCCGATCCCGGCGGAGACGAGCTGCTCGGCGGAAGCGGTGATCCAGCGCAGGTACACCTCGTAGCGATGTGGTGTCCAGCCGCTGTCCGACCACGTCCAGGTCGCCACGTCCGACGCCGATGCGAGTCCGGCCTCCAGCCCGATCCGCGTGGCGTGGGCGCGCACGACGCGCGCGACCCTTTGGTCCAGGATGAGGGCACGAGGGGCAGCGGGAGCGTCCCTCGCCAGGCCGAGGAAGTAGAGCAGCTTGGTGAAGAACGCCGGCCCCAGCCCTCTGACCGCTCGGTACAGCACGTCATACGCCGCGACCGCCCCGTCCTCCCGGAGGGCCGCGTCGGCACCCGCCACCACATCGGCGACATTCGGCTCGGCCAGGATGTCCTTGAGGCGGTGCGGGCCGTAGCCGATCCTGCCTTGTCCCCACACATACGAGGCGACGAAAGCCTCGGCCCATCGGTCGCCCCGCACCGCCTCCCGCACCACCTCCACCACCTGGGTGCGGCTGATCGTCACGGTTTCCGCACGCGACCGGTCGGAGAGCCGGTCCGGCCACGACTCGATGCCCGCCCAGTGCGCGGGCACGTACTGCACGCGATGAGCACCGGCGCCGGTGGCGTACCGGGCCCCCGGCCCGGCGAGCCACCCGCCCATGGCGCGGATCGCGCCGCTCGGCAGCAGTCGCTTCATCAGCTCGGCGTCCAATGCGTCCGCGTCGTCCTGTCGTCCCATCCCACCCCTCCAGAGAGTCGGCTGCCATCATCCACGGCCCGACGGCGGGGCGGGTGCCGTCCGCCGGTTCCCGGGGGATACGGGTGGGATGTGGTCGGGCACCGGGGGTGCGCGAGGGGTGGGTCGTAGCCTGGGGGGACTACTACCGAGGAGTCGCGCGTGCTTACCGCACTGGACGGGGTGTTCGGGGACCGGCCCGACGCTCTCAGCGTTGCCGGCCGGGATTGTTCGTACGAGCAACTGCTCGGCGCCGCACGGGCCGTGGCGGCCGAGGTCATCGACACCGGGGCCGCCGCGTTCGCCGTCACCGCGACCGCGTCGCTGGAGACCGTCGCCGCCGCCGTCGGCGCGCTGCTGGCCGGGGTGCCCCTCGTACCGTTGCCGCCCGACGCCGGGCCCGCCGAACGGGGGCACATCCTGCGGGACTCCGGGGCGGTCGAGATCGACGTGGACTTCGCCCGCAAGGGCAGGGACCCCGGCCGGCAACGGCCGCCCGCCGCCGACCGGGACCCCGCACTGATCCTCTACACCTCCGGCACCACCGGCCCGCCCAAGGGCGTGGTCCTCACGGCGGCGGCCATCGCCGCCGACCTCGACGCCCTCGCCGAGGCATGGCAGTGGAGCGCCGACGACACCCTCGTGCACGGCCTGCCCCTGTTCCACGTGCACGGCCTCGTCCTCGGCGTCCTCGGCGCGCTGCGCACGGGCAGCCGCCTCGTGCACACCGGACGGCCCACCCCCGAGGCCTACGCCGCGGCCGGCGGCAGCCTGTACTTCGGGGTGCCGACCGTCTGGTCCCGCGTCGCCGCGGAACCCCGCGCCGCCGCCGCCCTGTCCGGGGCCCGGCTGCTCGTCTCCGGCAGCGCCGCCCTGCCCTCGCCGGTCTTCCGGGACCTGGAGGCACTGACCGGCCACCGGCCCGTCGAGCGGTACGGGATGACCGAGACCCTGATCACCGTCAGCGGCCGGGCCGGCGGCGAGGTCCACCCGGGCACGGTCGGCACCCCGCTGCGCGGCATCCGCACCCGGATCGCCGCCGAACCGGGCGCGGAGATCGGCGAACTCCAGCTGACCGGACCCACCTTGTTCGACGGGTACCTGGGCCGGCCGGAGGCGACCGCGGCCGCGTACACCGAGGACGGTTGGTTCCGTACGGGCGACATCGCCGCCGTCGACGGGGACGGCGTCCACCGCATCGTGGGCCGGGCCTCCATCGACATGATCAAGTCCGGCGGCTACCGGATCGGCGCGGGCGAGATCGAGAACGCCCTGCTCGACCATCCCAAGGTCAGCGAGGCGGCCGTGGTCGGCGTCCCGGACGCGGACCTCGGCCAGCGCATCGTGGCCTTCGTCGTCGCCGAGGGCGTCTCCGGCGCCGAACTCACCGACTTCGTCGCCGCGCACCTGTCGGTGCACAAACGCCCTCGCGAGGTCCGCTTCGTCGCGTCGCTGCCGCGCAACGCCATGGGCAAGCCGCAGAAGAGGCTGCTGCTCACGGACGGGTCCGCCGGCGGGTCCGCCGGCGGGGCCGCGGACGCGGCTGCGGCGGGCGGCGCGGCGGGGGAGCGGCGGTGACCGGGCCCGACCGCGCCACCCGCCGCGTCACCGGCAGTCCCTGGCTGCGCCGCTTCGACGCCGGCCCGCCGTCGCCGGACGCACCCGTCATCGTGCTGCTCCCGCACGCCGGCGGGAACGCCGCCTACTACCGCCCGTTCTCCCCGGCGCTGTCCGCGCACGCCGAGGTGCTCATCGCCCAGTACCCCGGCCGTCAGGAGCGGCTCGGGGAGCCGGTCCCCGAGTGCGTCGGCGCGCTCGTCGACGGGGTGCAGGAGGCGCTGCGGCCCTGGCGCGGGCGGCCGTTGACCGTGTTCGGGCACAGCATGGGCGCCCTGGTCGGCTACGAACTGACGCGCCGCCTGGAGCGCGCCGGCGCGGGCCCGCGCGGGCTGATCCTCTCCGGTCGCCGCTCGGCGCTCCTGCACCGCGCGGAGGACGTGCACCTGCGGGGCGACGACGCCCTGATCGGTACGTTGACCGCACTGGCCGGGACCGACGCCCGGCTGCTCGCCGATCCGGGGTTCCGGGAGCTGATCCTCCCGGCGCTGCGCGGTGACTACAAGGCGGTCGAGACCTACCGGCACGAACCGGGGCCGCCGCTGCGCGCGCCCGTCAGCGTGCTGATCGGCGCGTCGGACCCGCGCGTCGGCGCCCCCGAGGCGATGGCCTGGCGGGAGCTGACCGAGGGCGCCTTCACCTTCCGCTCCTTCCCGGGCGGCCACTTCTACCTCAACGACATGCGCGAGGCGGTGACGCGGGCGCTCGTCGAGGACCTGACCGCCTTCACGGCCCGTCCGGCACCGGCCGGTTCACCGGGATAGCCGAAGCGCGCCGTCGGTGGCCGGATCGGGCGTGACGATCTGGGCAGCGCGGGCCGGCGTGAGTACGTTGCTCGCATGGATCAAACGGCTGGCGCTCCCAGAACCGATCACCGTGCCCTCTTGGCGGCCTCCGTCACCGTCGTGATGTGGGCCTCCGCGTTCGTCTCCATCCGCGCTTCGGCCCAGCACTTCGGGCCCGGCGCCCTGGCCCTGGGCCGGCTCCTGACCGCGTCGATCGCGCTCGGCGCGGTGCTGCTGGTCAAGCGGGTGCCGCTGCCGTCGCGAGAGGCGTGGCCGGGCATCCTCGCCTCCGGTGTGCTGTGGTTCGGGCTCTACATGGTGGCGCTGAACTGGGGCGAGCAGGGCGTCGACGCCGGCACCGCGGCGATGATCGTCAACATCGGCCCCCTCGTCATCGCCCTGCTGAGCGGATGGCTCCTCAAGGAGGGTTTCCCGCCGAAGCTGTTGGCGGGGATGGCCGTCTCCTTCGTCGGGGCGGCCGTCGTCGGGATGTCCACGTCCAAGGGCGGCTCCTCCTCCCTCACCGGTGTGCTGCTCTGTCTGCTCGCCGCGCTCACCTACGGGGCCGGCGTGGTCTCGCAGAAGCCGGCGCTGCGGCACGCGAGTCCGCTCCAGGTGACCACCTACGGCTGCTTCGTCGGTACGGCGGTGACCCTGCCGTTCGCCGGACAACTGGTCACACAGCTTCCCGAGGCGCCGCTGACCGCCACCCTCAACATGGTGTACCTGGGCCTCTTCCCGACCGCCCTGGCCTTCACCACCTGGACGTACGCGCTCTCGCGGACCACCGCCGGGAAGATGGGCGCGACCACCTACGCCGTGCCGGCCGTGGTGGTGCTGATCGCCTGGCTCGTCCTGGACGAGGTGCCCGGCTGGCTGACGCTGCTGGGCGGGGCGATCTGCCTCGGCGGCGTGGCGGTCTCCCGGACGCGGGGCACGCGACCGGCCCCGACGGCGGTCCCGGCGAAGGAGGCCGCCGACCGGCCCTGACCGGCGGTGCGTGAGGTGCCCGGGAGAGGGCGGCGGGGTGTCCCGTCGCCCTTTCTTCTGTCCCGACTTCCCCCGAAACACCGACTGCGCGGTCTGTTTTTGAGTGGCCGTCAGGTCGTGTCGATGCGCCAACTGAGGCCCTTATTGGCGCGGTTCAGGCGGATGTGGCACGCGTGGGGGCGAGGCCTCCTGCGAAACCCTTGATGAAAACGGCGCAGTTGGTTTGATATTGACAAACCGTGGGGCCTGTTTTTTACTGAGGCAGGCTCATCCACGGACAGGGGAGTACGGGTGGACATCGAAGTACTTGGCACGCTGGCGGTGCGGGAGCACGGAGTCTCCGTCACGCCGACCGCCCTCAAGCCGCGGCAGGTCCTGGCGCTGCTGGCCCTGCACGCCGACCAGGTCGTCCCCGTGTCGGCCCTCATCGAGGAGCTGTGGGCCGGCGAACCGCCGCGCAGCGCCCGCACCACGCTCCAGACCTACGTGCTCCAGCTCCGGACCCTGATCACCACGGCCCTCGAACGGGGCGGCGACGAGACCCGGACCGCGAAGGACGTCCTCGTCACGCTGCCCGGCGGGTACCTGCTCGACAGCAACGGCGGCACCAGCGACGTCCGCGAGTTCGACCGGCTCGCGGGCCTGGGCTACCGGGCCATGGACGCCGGCGACCACCCCGGCGCCGCCCGCCTGCTGCGCGAGGCGCTGGCCCTGTGGTCGGGCCCCGCGTTCGCCGACGTGGCCGGCGGCGTGCAACTGGACATGGAGTGCCGCCGCTTGGAGGAGACCCGGCTGTGCGCCCTCGACCAACGCATCGAGGCGGACCTGCGGCTCGGCCGGCACCGCGAACTGCTCGCCGAACTCACCGTCCTGGCCAGCCGCTACCGCACCCACGAGAACCTGCACGGCCAGTTCATGCTCGCCCTGCACCGCTCCGGCCGCCGCGGCGAGGCCCTCGACGTCTACCAGCGGCTGCGCGCCACCCTCGTGCGCGAACTCGGCATCGAGCCGTCGGTGGCCCTGCGCAGGCTCCAGCGCTCGATCCTCATGGCCGGCCCCGAGGGGGCCGCCGCAACCGCCGCAACCGCCGCAACCGCCGCCACCTCCGCCGCGCCGCCCGCCGTGCCCGCCGCGTCCGCGCAGAACCCCGACGAACGGCTCGTCCGCGTCGGCTGAACCCCACCCCGGCGGGGGCTACCGGATGGCCCGGTCCCGGCGGCCTTTCCCCCGTAGCCGACGAAGTGACATGTGGGCAGGTCGCAGCCGGTGTGATCGTTTCCCGGAAGGTGCGGTCGAGGAACTCTGGGAAGGCGCTGGACCATTCGGGGAAGCCGCCCCGGGCTTCGCTACCGTTCGATGTCCGAGACCGAAAATCGACGGAATGCGACCAGGTGCGGAGGAAACCGTGAAGATTCAGGTTCTGGGTCCGTTGAGTGCCGAGGTCAACGGGGGCTCGATCGTTCCGACCGCGGGGAAACCGCGTCAGATCCTGGCGCTGCTGGCCCTGTATCCGGGACGGGTGGTCCCCGTCCCCACCCTCATGGAAGAGCTCTGGCGGACGGAACTCCCGCAGAGCGCCCTGACCACGCTCCAGACCTACATCCTCCAGCTGCGCCGGCGCCTGGGCACGGCCATGGGTCCCGGCGCGCCCGCCGGCGCCAAGGACGTCATCGCCACCCGGCACGGCGGCTACCTGCTCCAGATCGCGCCCGAGGCCGTCGACGTCCACGCGTACGAGAGCCTCGTCCGCGCCGGTCAGCAGGCGTTCGACACCGGTGACGACGCGGGCGCGGCGGCCCGGCTGCGCGAGGCGCTCGCCCTGTGGCAGGGCCCGGCGCTGGTCGACGTCCACGTGGGACCCGTCCTCGGCATCGAGGTCCTGCGGCTGGAGGAGAGCCGGCTCGTGACGCTGGAACGGCGCATCGACGTCGACCTGCGGCTCGGCCGGCACGCGGAACTCATCGTGGAGCTCACCGGGTTGACCGCCCGCCACCCGCAGCACGAGGGCCTGCACTCCCAGGCCATGGTCGCCCTCTACCGCTCCGGCCGGCAGGCCACCGCCCTCGACGTCTACCGCAGGCTGCGCACCCGGCTGGTCGAGGAGCTCGGCGTCGAACCGAGCCCGCAGCTCCAGCGCCTGCACCAGGCGATGCTGACCGTCGACCCCGCCCTCGACGTCATCGCCGGACCGCGCCGCTCCTCCACCTTCGACCTCTACGCCGCGTAGCGGACCGCGCCGTCCGCCGTCCGCCTCCCGCCTCTCGCCGCCCGACCGGGGGTCGAGGCATGGTCGACCGGCCCTCCGGCGCCTCCCGCGATCGTCGGAGCCCCGGGGGTCGAGAGAGGTGTGAGCCGATGTCAGGTGAGTGTGTGCGTCGCACGTCGTACGCGGTGGAGGTGGCGGCGCCCGCCGGGGTGGTCTACGCGCTGCTCGCGGACACCACCCAGTGGCCGTTGTTCGTCCCGCCGAGCATCCACGTCGAACGGCTCGACTTCGACGGGACCCACGACCGCTTCGGCATGTGGGCCACCGCCGGCGGCACCGTCACGTCCTGGACCTCCCGCCGGTCCCTGGACGCCGCGGCCCGCACCATCGACTTCCACCAGGAGCTCCCGGCACCGCCCGCCACCTCCATGGGAGGCCGCTGGGCCGTCGAGGAGCGGGGCCCCGGGCGGTCCCAGCTGACCCTCCTCCACCACTTCACTGTCGCGGACGACAACGCGGCCGACGCCGAGTGGGTCACCCGCGCCACCGACGCCAACAGCGCCGCCGAACTGGCCCGGCTCAAGGAGACCGCCGAGCGCTGGACGCGCCTGGACGACCTCCTGCTCACCTTCGAGGACTCGGTGCGCGTCCAGGGTCCCGCCGAACTCGTCTACGAGTTCCTCTACGGGGCCGCGGACTGGCCCGCCGAACTGCCCGACGTGCTGCGCGCCGACGTCCGCGAAGACCGCACCGGTGTCCAGCTGTTGAGCCTGGACACCCGCGGCGCCGACGGCCGGGTCCACACCACCGAATCGGTGCGCGTCTGCTTCCCGCACGCCGGGCGGATCGTGTTCAAGGAGACGCGCGGCCCGCTGCCGCTGGCCGCGCACACCGGCGAATGGTCGCTGATCCCCGACGAGACCGGGCTGAACGCCGTGGCCCGCCACAGCGTCGTGCTGCGCGAGGAGGACATCGAACGGTTCCTCGGCCCGGGCGTCGACGTCGCCCAGGCGCGCGACCACGTACGCCGCGCCCTGGGCGCCGCGAGCACCGCCACGCTGCACCGCGCCCGCCGGTACGCGGAATCCGCGGTCCGGGTCCTCACCCCGGGCCGGTGACCGCGCTCCGGTGATTCGCCCGGCCCGGCATTCCCGCGAAGGCGGGCGGCCGGCCGGTTGCACGGAGAAACAGATCGGAATGTGCTCAGGAGGCACCACATGACCGCCACCCCGGAAAACCCGGAAAGCAACGCCGCCGGGACGGAAGGCAAGCGCGCGTTCCGCGAGGCCCTGGAGCGCAAGGCGCGCATCGCCAGGGCGCGGCAGGCCGGCCAGGAAGGCCGTTCGAAGCTCAACGGGTACAACGGACCCCACGGGCAGAGCCGCGGGTTCCGCCGCAAGACCGGCTGAGGCCGCCCCGTAAACCGCCCCACAAACCGCCCGGCGGCCGCAGGGGCTGCCGCGATCCGATTCCCGTTCGGATCGTGGCAGCCCTTTTGCCGGGCGCGCCATAAGCCCGCTCGAATACCGCCGGAGCGGCGTCGGAGTACCGCCGGAGGGCTGCCGGAGTGCCGCGCGGGAGACCCGTCGCGCCCCGCCGTGCCGCCTCCCACGATCGTCGCCCCCCCTCGTCCGACCGCCCGTCCGACCTCTCTTCAGACCACGTACGTCGCCTCGTTGCGGCCGAGCAGATAGCCGAGCTGTAATCGGTTGAGCGCCCCCAGTTCCTGCTTGATGGCCGCGATGTGTGCCTGCAGAGAGCGCTCACTGATGCCGATCCGGCGGGCGATCGCCTTGTCCGAGTAACCCTCCACGAGCAGTCTGCTGATGGACTCCCGGATGGCCGGCACCACTTCGTCGGCAGCCTTGGCGGCGTGCAGCGGAACGAACGGAAAGGGCTTGGCCCGGTCCCACGCCTTGTCGAACGTGTCGCGCAGAAATCGGATGATGGTGGGCTCGGTAATGGAAATGGCGGTCGTGCGGTCCGCGTTCGCCGGAATGAAAGCCGTGTCGTCGACGATGATGAGCCGGTCGAAGAATTCCTCCAGCGTCCGCACCTGCGCCCCGTATTCGGTGACCGTGCGGACGTAGTCCTTCGTCGCCTCGTCGAAACGCGTGGTGTGCTGGTAGAGCGTGCGCATGGAAATACCCGCCGCGATCTGCCGGCGTACGGATTCCAGCGCCTCCTTCAGTACCGCGCTCGGCCGCGCCCCGTCCGGCTGGGCGGTCAGGATGTCCCTGCGCACCGCGGCCAGCGCCTCGTTGATCGCGGAGGAGATACTGGCGAGGCCGTGCAGGTAGCGCACTCCGGGTCCGACCACCTGCTCCTGCGGACCGGCCCCGATCTCCGTGCGGGCTTCCGCCCGCGTGGCCTGCTGTGCGGCTTCCTGCGCCAGCAGGCCGAGGTGTGTTGCGAGTTCTCGCAAGAATGCCTGCGGTTCCTCCTCCGCGGGCGCACGCGGCTCCTCGGGTGCACCACTTTGTGCGGATTTGACGTATTTAACTACGTCCACACGCCACCCCTGTCTGTCCGATATGTGGGTGTTCGGGGCGCTTGAGACCCCGTGGATTCCCGCAATGCGGAAACCGGAGCCATCGTAGGTCTACCTCGGGATCTCCCGGCAGAGGAGATTTGGTCTCACCGCAGGAACGAACACCGAGAAGGCGCCCGGCGGATCACCACAGCCGCACACCGGATTCGGACTTCCGTTTCTCGAATGACCAAAAGGCGAAAACGACCGAGGGGACTGGGGAAATGACGAAGAACCAGAGGGTTACCGGCGGGGCCGGCAGCGTTTCCGGAATCCGCGGCCGAGTGGTCCTGGCCGCCGCCGGAGCCGCCCTCGCGCTGGGAACGGCCGTCACCGGCCTCGCCCAGGGCGCCCTGTCCGACGGATCCGGCACCCACCTGCGCCTCGGCGACGTCGGCTGGAACCACACGGCCCCCCGCGTCCTCGCAGATGGCGCCGGTGACGTCGGCTGGAACAACCCGAAGCCCGGCACCACCCCCGCCCCCCAGCCCGCCGACCCGAGCGACGTTGGCTGGAACTGACCCCCGACCACCACCCCGTCCTGCACTTCCACCCCTCCGCCACCGCCCGACCGGCAAAGGAATGGCTGATCTTCGTGGCTGCCTCCCCCTGGTTCCTGACCTCCGAGACCGCCCCCGGCGCCACCCCCGCCGCCGACCGCGCCGACACCCGCACCCGCGTCTACTGCTTCCCGCACGCCGGCGGCAACCCGCGCACCTTCCTCGACTGGCAGGACGGCATGCGCGACGACGCCCACATCCTCGCCGTGTGCCCGCCGGGCCGAGGCCACCGCTTCCGCGAACCGGCCCCCGCCGGCGTCGCCGAACTCGCGGACGGCGCCGCCCTGGCCATCGCCCTCGACGCGGCCCCCGACCGGCCCTTCGTCCTCTTCGGCCACAGCTTCGGCGCGGCCCTCGCCTTCGAGGTCGCCCGCCGCCTCGACGGGGTACCCGGCCTCGCCGCCCTCGTCGCCTCCGGCTGCTCCGCCCCCTCCCTGCTGCCCACCCCGCGCGTGGTCGAGACGGCCCGACTGGAGGGTCGCCGGTTCACCGAGGCCGTCGGCTTCTTCGGCGGCCTGCCGCCCGAGGTGCTCCAGGACGAGGCCATGCAGGAACTGCTCCTGCCCCACCTCAAGGCGGACTTCACGATGGTCGCCGGGTACGCGTACCGACCCGCCCGGCCGCTGCGCGTGCCGATCACCCTGCTCAACGGCATCGACGACCCGCACGTCACCACCGCCTCCCTCGCCCCGTGGGCCCGCGAATGCCCGGGACAACCGGCCCGCCACTGGGTCGACGGAGGCCACTTCTACTTCGAGGGCCGGCCCGACACCGTCACCGACGTACTGCGCCCCCTCGCCCGCGCCGCCCGTCGGGACGCGCCAACGCCCGCCCGTGATGAGTACGTTGAGCTGATCTGACCACCGGCCGACGCACCAGCGAGGACACCGTGAACCCCAGCACCGACGCCCGCCACCCCCGATCCCGGTACGCCCGCGGTGTCGCCTTCCGCGACCTGCACACCGGCCCCGCCCCGTTCGTCGTCCCCAACCCCTGGGACGCCGGCACCGCCCGCATCCTCGCCTCCTTCGGCTTCGCCGCCCTCGCCACCACCGGCGCCGGCCTCGCCCACAGCCTCGGCCGCCCCGACGGGGCCAACCAGGTCGGTCGCGACGAACTCCTCGCCAACGCCGCCGCGATCGTCGACGCCACCGGCCTGCCCGTCACCGCCGACCTGGAGAGCGGCTTCGGCGAGCGCCCCGAGGACATCGCCGAGACCATCCGGCTGGCCGCCGCCGCCGGGCTGGTCGGCGGCTCCATCGAGGACTCCACCGGTCGCGACGAGGACCCCGTACGGCCCCTCGCCGAAGCGGTGGAGCGCGTCGAGGCGGCCGTCGAGGCGGCAAAGGGACTCGACTTCCCCTTCACCGTCACCGCCCGGGCCGAGAACTTCTTCCAGGGCCGCCCCGACCTCGACGACACCATCCGCCGCCTTCGGGCGTACGAGGCCGCCGGCGCGGACGTGCTCTACGCCCCCGCCCTGCCCGACGCCGAGGCGATCCGTGCCGTCTGCTCCGCCGTCTCCCGCCCCGTCAACGTCCTGATGGGCGGGGCGCCGAAGCTGTCCGTCGCCGATCTCGGGGCGCTCGGCGTACGCCGGATCAGCACCGGCTCGGCCCTGTCCCGCGCCGCGCTCGGCGCCCTCACCCGGGCCGCCCGCGAGATCGGCGAGTACGGCACCTTCGGCTTCGGCGCCGACGCCCTCCCGTACGCCGAGGCCAACGCCCTGCTGGCGACGCCCGCCCCGACCGCGTCCGCCCCCGACGCAACCGCCCCGACCGCCCCGTCCGACGACCGAGAGAGCGATCCGGCACCGTGAGCCTTCCTCCCGCAGCCTTACCCGCCGTCCACCTGTCCGCGCCGCGCTACGTACTCGGCGAACAGGTGGCCGACCACACGAGCATCGGCAACCTCCAGGAACGGGCCCGCCGGTTCAAGATGGCGCCACGGGCCGAGCTGTGGGGCTGGGGCAGCGTCCGCAGGACCGCCAAGAGCCTGGACGCCCTCGCCGTCGAGAGCGCCCGCGCGACCGTGGCGGCCGCGGGCGCCGACCCGGCCGGCATCGACTGCCTGATCCTGTGCTCCACCCGCTTCCCCGGCGGCCCGCGCACCCACGGCGCTTTCGTGGAGAAGGTGATGACCGGCGTCGGCCTCCTCGACGCCGCCTTCACCGGCCTCACCCTCAACCGCTGCACCAACCTCCTCACGGGCATCCGTACCGCGCACGCCCTCGTCGCCGCCGGAACCCAGCGGCGGGTGCTGGTCGTCACCACCGACCGGGTCACCGACGAATCCGTCCGCATGGAGAACTTCGCCCTGTTCAGCGACGGCTCCGCCGCCTGCCTGATCTCCGCCGAACCCCTCGGCGCGGACACCTACGAGTTCATCGCCGGCGCCGCCGCCCAGGACCCCACCTCCCTGGACTGGTCCCACGAGATCAGCTCGGAGCTCGCCCGCACCGTCAACGAGCGCATCCTCGACGCCGCCGGCATGAAGCTCGACGAGATCGACGGCCTGCTGCACCCCAACCTCTTCAAGCCCCTCATCACCCTCAAGGAACGCCAGGCCGGCTTCAGCCGACAGCAGCTCCACCTCGACAACATCACCCGCTTCGGCCACTGCTTCGCCGCCGACCCGCTGATCAACCTCGTGGACCGGTCCACCGCCGGAGCACTCCGCCCGGGCGGCCACTACCTGCTGGCCTCCAGCGTCCCCGGCTCCCGCGTCGGCGTCCTGCTGCGCAAGCCATCGCCCGTCACCCCCGGCCGGGAGGAGAACTGAGATGACCACCGCGCCCTCCCTCGACAGCGCCCGCACTCGCCCGGCGCCCGCCTTCCCGCTCCCCGACCTGACCACCTCGCTGCCCGCCGGGCCCGTCGAGGCGAGCCCGGCGGCCCTCGCCGAGGCCGAGCGGATCACCGCCGGCGCGCCCGCCGAGCTGTTCCGCCGGCTGCTCGCCGACCAGGAGAGTGAGAGCGCTCTCCTCGCCGCCCGCCTGGTCCTCACCGCCTTCCTGACGGCGGAGCCGGCCGGCGAAGACGCCCCGGCCGACGCCGATGCCGATGCTGATGCTGATGCCGTCGCCGACGCCGTCGCCGCCCACGTCCTGGCCGCCCGCGCCGAACTCGCCGCCGCCCTCACCCCCCTGCGGGACCACGAGGACCCCGAGATCCGCACCGCCGTCCTGCGCCAGCGCGCCCCCCTCGCCCTGTCCGGCGGCTGCTGGCTGGACACCGTCTCGCAGGCAGCCACCCAGCCCGCCGAGATCGTCGGCCGGCTCTTCCGCCACCACTGGCTGCTCCAGGGCGAGGGCACCGCCGAGGCCGGCCAACCCGCCCGCCGCCGCCGGGCACTGGCCGCGCGGGGCGTGTACCTCCCCGAGGTGGAGGCCGCCCGCTTCCTGGACGACGCCGGGGCCCGCCCGCTCACCGCCCTGCACGCCGCCTTCCGCGTCGCCCTCTCCCGGCTGCCCGCCTCCTTCCTCCCGGAAGTGGTCGGCGTCCACTACGCCGCCCACGCCCTCGGCGTGGACGAACTCCTGCTCGGCGGCGAGCCGATGCTGACCGAGAGCGACGTACGGCCCCTGCTGGCCGAGTACCTCGCCTTCACCGCGCACTCCCCGACCGGGCCCGAGGACCGCCGCCGCGCCCTGGCGGCCGTACGCCTCTTCGTCCGCCTGGAGCGCGAACACACCGACGCCCTCACCGAACTGGCCCACTGGCAGGCAGGGCTGTCCCTGGACGACAAGGTCGCCGCGATCGTCGCCCGGCACGCCCCGCACGCCGGCCGCCAGCACCGCGCCGTCCGCCTCGGCACCCGCAAGCTCACCGAGTGGCTCGACGACGAACACCTCGACGCCGCCGCCTTCGTCGCGGAGTTCCGCACCGCCCGCCAAGTGCGCCCCGCCCGCGACGGCGGCCCCTGCCGCTTCCTGAAGTCCATCAAGTTCGGCGGCCCCATGTTCGGGATCTTCGACGAGCGCGAGGCGGCCGTCTTCACCGCCTGGACCCGCTCCATCGCCGCCGGGGAGCCCGCCGGACCCCTGTCCGCCCCCGCCACCGCCGGGGACGACGCCGCCCGGCACTGGAGCGCCCGCCTCACCGCCGCCCGCCCCGCGGGACTCGTGGTCCGCGAGGCCGACCCGGCCCCGGACGAGCGCGCCCTCTTCCACCGGCTCGTCAACTTCGAGCGCTACCCGAACGTCCTGCCGCTGGCCCGGGCCCGCGCCGAGGCCGGCCTCGCCGACGCCGAGCTGCTCTTCACGCACGGCGCCGGCGGTCTGCTGACCAACGCCGAGTTCTTCGACTACACGCCGGACGCCCTGCTGGAACGCGTCGAGCGGATCTACCGGGACAAGCTCGTGGACCCGTACGAGCCGCTCACCGAGATCCCCGACCGCGACGAGGTCGTCTTCGAGCAGTCGACGTACGCGCTCGGCAGCCTCATCGACGGCACCTGGGCCCACCGCGTCGCCAACCTGGGCCGCCGCGGCCGGCGCGGGGACGACATGCTCTTCTCGATCTACGCCGACGAGATGGGCCGCGGCGACATGGCGAAGAACCACATCACGATCATCCACAAGGTCCTCGCGAGCATGGGCATGGACCTGCCACACATCCGGCAGGACGCCTTCCTCGACCAGGGCGACCTGCCCGACCACCTGTACGGCTTCTCCGTCCACCAGGTCTGTCTCTCGCTCTTCCCCGACACCCTCTACGACGAGATCCTCGGCTACAACCTCGGCATCGAGATGTTCGGCCTCGGCGCGATGCGGCTGCACGAGATCCAGAAGCTGCGCTACCACGGCCTCGACATCTCCTACGAGGAAGCGCACCTGTCGATCGACAACTTCTCGGCGGGCCACGCCCGCCAGTCCGCCGAGATCGTCGTCGCCCACCTGGACGAGGTCCGCCGGGCCTCCGGCGCGGAAGCCGTCGAGCGGGCCTGGCGCCGCGTCTGGCGCGGCTACGCCTCCTTCGCCTACTTCGTCGAACACGCCCTGGTCAAGGGGGTGCGCTCGGCGCAGGCCGGTCCCGCCACCGCCCCGGCCACCGCCGCCGACCTGGTCATCTGAGGAGCCCCGCCGTGGAACCGACGACGAGTTTCGACCCCGAGGTCCTCGACCTCCCCTTCTACGACGACGGCCACCGCCGCCTCGCCGAGACCGCCGGCACCTGGTGCGACAGCAACCGGGTCCTGTGGGAGGAGGTCCGCGCCCTGGACCCCGACACCGCCGGACGCCGGCTGGTGCGGACCCTCGGCGACGCGGGCTGGCTGGCCGCGCTCGACCCCGCCGCCGGCCCCGCCGAGGACCTGCGCGCCGTGTGCCTGCGCCGCGAGGCCCTCGCCTACGCCGAGGACCTGGCCGACTTCGCGTACTCCATCCAGGCGCTCGCCGCGACCCCCCTGCTGCGGTTCGGCAGCGAGGCGCAACAGCGCCGCCACCTGCCCGGCATGGCCGCCGGGACGACGATCGGCGCGTTCGCCGTCTCCGAGCGGGAGGCCGGTTCGGACGTGGCCGCCGTGGGCCTGGCGGCCGTCCGGGACACGGCGGACGGCTCGTACGTCCTGAACGGGCGCAAGGCGTGGATCGCCAACGGCACCATCGCCGACCTGTTCGTCGTCATCGCCCGCACCGGCCAGGGCCCCGGAGCGCTCGGGCTCTCCGCCTTCCTCGTCCCCGCCGACACCCCCGGCCTGCGGGCCGAGCGGATCGACGCGATCGCCCCCCGCTCCTTCGCCCACCTGGCCTTCGAGGACTGCCGGCTGCCCGCCGACGCCCTCCTCGGTCGGCCCGGACGGGGCTTCGTGGTCGCCGTGGACCTGCTGGAGCGGTTCCGCACCACCGTCGG
The DNA here is from genome assembly GCF_042881255.1 of Streptomyces sp. NPDC058279. NCBI lineage: Bacteria > Bacillati > Actinomycetota > Actinomycetes > Kitasatosporales > Streptomycetaceae > Streptomyces > Streptomyces sp. NPDC058279. Next base: position 27,019 of record NZ_JBHVYA010000014.1, read on the forward strand.
CGCGGCGGCCCTCGGCTTCGGACGCCGCGCCTTCGACACCGCCCTCGCGCACACCAGGGAGCGGGCGGCGTACGGACAGACCCTTTTCGACCTCCAGCTCGTCAAGGCCGCCCTGGCCGACATGGAGGTGCAACTGGGCGCCTCCGCGCTGCTGGTGGCGCGCGCGGCCTGGGAGACCGACCGGGGCAACCGCCGCTTCGCCCGGCACTCCAACATCGCCAAGGTGCACGCCACCGAGGCCGCCCAGGGCGTGGTGGACTCCGCCGTGCAACTGCTCGGCGCGGCGGGCGTCGTCCAAGGCGGCGTCACCGAGCGGCTGTACCGGCAGATCCGGTCGCTGCGCATCTACGAGGGCACCTCGGAGGTGTTGCGGATGGCGATCGCCGGCTCCCTCGACATGCGCCGCGCACAGCGAGCGGCAGCCTGACCCGTACGTGTTCACCCCGGCAAGGAGCAGGACGTGACCAGCACCAACACCACCACCACGCCGATCGAGGCGGTCCGCCTCCCGGACCCCTACCCCTTCTACGCCACCCTGGTGGCCGAGCGCCCCTTCGCCTACGACGAGGCGCTCGGGGCCTGGGTGGCGGCCGACGCGGCGGCCGTGCGCGCGGTGCTGGGCAGCGACGCGCTGCGGGTGCGCCCGCCGGCCGAGCCGGTGCCGGCCGGGATCGCCGGGACCGCCGCGGGCGAGGTCTTCGGCGACCTGGTGCGCATGACCGACGGCACCACGCAGGGCCGGCTCAAGACGGTGGTGACCGACGCCCTGGCCCGCGCCGACACCGCCCACGCGGCCGAGCAGGCCCGGGAGTTCACCCGGCAGGCCCTCGCGGCGGGCGGCGGCGTCCCCCACGAGGAGCTGATGTTCGCCGTCCCCGCCCGGGTCGTCGCCTCGCTCAGCGGACTGACGGACGGCGCCGACCGCGAGGCCGCCCGCGCCATCGGCGACTTCGTCCAGTGCATCCCCGCCACCGCCACGCCCGCGCAGCAGGCGGCCGCGGCCACGGCGGCGGCCCGGCTGCGCGAGCTGCTGGCACCCGGTCTCACGGCGGAGGGCGGCGGGCTCCTCGCCGAGCTGGTCCGCGCCGCCGACCGGGCGTCGTGGCCGCATCACGGGCCGCTGCTCTCCAACGCCGTCGGGTTCCTGTCCCAGACCTACGACGCCACCGCCGGCCTGATCGGCAACACCCTGGTCGCCCTCGCCCGGGGAGCGGCGCCGGCGGACCCGGCGGACCCGGCCGGGATCGAGGCGCTGGTCCGCGAGGTGGTCCGGTACGACGCCCCGATCCAGAACACCCGCCGCTTCGCCGCCGAACCCTTCGCCCACGCCGACTCCGAGGTGGCACCGGGGCAGCAGGTGCTGGTCGTCCTCGCCGCCGCCAACCGGGACCCCGCCGTCAACCCGGACCCGCACGCGCTGCACCCCGGCCGGGTGAATCCGGCGGTCTTCACCTTCGGCGCCTCGGCCCACCGCTGCCCGGGTGAGGCGCTCGCCGTGGCCCTCGCCACCGCCGTCGTCATCGAACTCCTCGCGGCAGGCTTTTCCCCGTCCACCGTCCCCCAGACCCCGGCCTACCGCCCCCTGGCGAACGCCCGCATCCCGCTGATCTGAGCCGCACCCGCCCCCACCCGCGCACACCCGTCACCCCATACCCGCTCCACCCCGCACCCCCGTCACACCGAGATGGCCGGGGGCCTCCCACCCCCATGCCTCCTGATAGGACAAACCGTAAGATGTCGGACAGTATTCACCTCTGGATGCGACACGAGGCCCGCCCCACCGAACGTCGCGCGCCCCTCACGCCCGCCGACGCCGCCCACCTCGTCGCCCAGGGCCTGCGCATCACCGTCGAAGCGAGCGACCAGCGCGTGTTCCCCCTCGCCGACTACACCGCCGCGGGCTGCGCGAGCGCCCCCACCGCCTCCTGGCACGAACAGGCCCCCGACGACGCCTACGTCCTCGGCCTCAAGGAACTCCCCGACGCCCGCACCCCGCTGCGCCACCGGCACATCTACTTCGGCCACGCCTACAAGGGCCAGGCCGGCGCGGCCGAGCTGCTCGCCCGCTTCACCGCCGGCGGCGGCGCCCTCCTCGACATGGAGTACCTCACCGACGACTCCGGCCGCCGCGTCGCCGCCTTCGGCTACTGGGCCGGCTACGTCGGCGCGGCCCTCGCCGTCCTGCACCGCCGCGGGCGACTGACCGCCCCCCTGCGCCCCACCGACCGCCCCGCCCTGGACGCCCTCCTCGCCGCGTCCGCGTCGCATGACACCACGACCACCGCCCTCGTCATCGGCGCGCTGGGCCGCAGCGGCCGCGGCGCCTGCGACGCCCTGACCACGGCCGGTCTCACCGCCACCCGCTGGGACCTGCCCGAGACCCGCGCGCTCGACCGCGCGGCCCTCCTCGACCACGACCTGATGGTCAACACCGTCCTCACCACCGACCCCGTACCACCGTTCCTCACCAAGGCCGACCTCGACGACCCGGTCCGCCGCCTGTCCCTCGTCTCCGACGTCACCTGCGACGTCACCTCCGACTGCAACGTGCTGCCCGTCTACGACCGGACCACCACCTGGGACGAGCCGGTCCGCGCCCTGCGCGCCGACGCCCCCCGCCTCGACCTCATCGCCATCGACAACCTCCCCTCCCTGCTGCCCGTCGAGGCCAGTACCGCCTTCTCCGCCGAACTCGCCCCGCACCTGGCCCGCCTGGCCGAGTGGGACGGCGTGTGGTCCCGCGCCCTGCACACCTTCGAGACGGCCGTCCAGGCCCAGGAGACCCACCATGTCCGATGACGCGATAGCCGCCTCCGGCACCGTCCACTGGATAGGCACCGGCCTGTCCACCGGCCGCTCCGGCCTCTCCCTCGTCTGCGAAAGCGCCGCCCGCGTCGTCCTGTGGGACCGCACCGAGGAGCGCGCCGCCGCCCGACTCGCGGCGCTCGGCCTCACCGGCCGCGCCGAAGTCCGCGCCCTCACCCCCTCCGCCCCGGCCGCCCTGGCGGCCGAGGCGGGCCCCGGCGACGTCATCGTCTCCATGCTCCCGGCCGCCGAACACGCCCCGCTGCTGCGCCTGGCGATCGAACGCGGCGCCCACTTCGCCTGCACCAGCTACGTCTCCCCGGAGCTGGCCGAACTCGCCGGACTCGCCGAACGCGCCGCCGAGGCCGGGAGCACGGCCCGTACGGTCGTCCTCACCGAGGCCGGCCTCGACCCCGGCATCGACCACCTGCTGGCCCACGACCTGGTCGCGCGGGGCCGCCGGGCCCTCGGCGCGATACCCGCGACCGCCGCGTTCACCTCCTACTGCGGGGGTGTCCCGGCGGTCCCGAACGCCTTCCGCTACCGCTTCAGTTGGGCCCCGTACGGGGTGCTCGCCGCCCTCGGCTCCTCGGCCCGGTACATCGAGGCCGGCGCCGAGGTGACCGTCCCCCACCCCTGGGAGGCCACCCGTACCCGGACCCTCGCGGGAGAGGACTTCGAGGTCTACCCCAACCGCGACAGCGTCCCCTTCGTCGACCAGTACGGCATCCCCGACCACTGGGAGCTCGATGCCTTCGTCCGCGGCACCCTGCGCAACGCCGGCTGGCGCACCGCCTGGAAGGACGTCTTCGAGACGGTCGCCGCCGAGGACCCCGGCGCCGTCCGCGCCCTGGCCGCGGAACTCGCCGCCCGCCACCCCACCACCGCCGACGACCGGGACCGCGTGGTCCTCTCCGTCACCCTGGACCTGCGCACCGACGACGGCGCCCACTGGCACGGCTCCCACCTCCTCGACGTCACCGGGACCGCGGCCGAATCCGCGATGGCCCGCTGCGTCTCCCTGCCCGTCGCCCACGGCGTGACCCGCATCCTGGCCGGCGCCCTGCCCGCCGGCCTGAACCGCGCCGCCGAGACGCCCGCCGAGACCGACCACTGGCTCTCCTTCCTCGCCGCTCGGGGCCTCGGCGGCACGTACACCCAAACCCACGTCCCGGCCGCCGGGGCGACCTCGCCCACCACCCCGTCAGGAGCCACGGCATGAGCCCCGCCACCCCGCCCGAAGCCTTCGTCCTCACCGGCGCCTTCCGGGTCGTCTGCCGCAACCCCCGCTACCTGGAGGAACTCGCCGCGCGCGGCCTGAAGATCCTGCTCATCACCTCCGAGAGCCACCGTGACGCCGCCGAGACGGCCCGCAAGGACCCCGACCACCCGGCGTCCCTCATCGACGAGATCGCCTACGTCGACGGCTCCCTCGACCAGGAGGGCTCGTACACCCCCGGGTTCGTCGCCCGGGCCCGCGGTTGGCGCGACCGCTACACCGTGCGCGGCGCCTACGCGGTCGGCGAGACCCTCGTCGAACAGACCGGGCTGCTGTGCGACGCGCTGGGCCTGCCCGGCCCCGGGCTGCGCGCCACCCGGGTCTGCCGCAGCAAGTACCTCCAGCGCTGGTACCTGGCGGAGTTCGGCCCGGCCTGCCTGGTGGTGCCGCCCGGCGGTCGCGAGGACGCCGAGCTGGGCGCGCTGGACTACCCCGTCGTCGTCAAGCCGGCCACCCGGCACTCCAGTTCGGGGGTGGTGGCGGTCGGCGACGCGCAGGCGCTGCGCGAGCTGCTGATGTCGTACCCGGCCCACGAGACGGTGCTGATCGAGCGGAAGGTCACCGGCCAGGAGTTCTCGGTGGAGTCCCTGGTCCAGCACGGCCGGCCCGTCTTCACCTCGGTGACCCGCAAGGAGACCACCGAGTCCGGCGCGCAGACCTTCGTGGAACTCGCCCACTCCGTCCCCAACGCGCGTACGGAGACCGACGCGGCCCTGCTGGACGCCAACCGCCGGATGCTCGACGCGCTGGGCTTCCGCGACGGCATCGCGCACGCCGAGTGGCGCACCGGCGACGACGGGCGTCCCTACCTGATGGAGGTCGCCGCCCGCACCCCCGGCGACGGCCTGGTCGCCCTCTACCACCTCGCCACCGGGCAGCCGCTGGAGCCCGAGATCATCCGGATCGCGCTCGGCGAACCGGCCTCCTACCCGGCCCCGACCCGCTTCGCCCGCCAGGTCTACCTGGAGCACGGCACGGGCGCCCTCGCCGACGTCACCCTCGACTGGCCGGGCGTACGGCCCCTGTGGGTCGGCGAGTCCGGCATGTGGCCCGAGCTCGCGCCCGGCGCGCCGGACGACCCGGCCACGCTGCGCGCCCTGTTCGTCCTCAAGGAGGCGGGCGCGCCGCTGGGCCCGCTCGCCAGCTCCGACGACCGGGCGGTCACGTTCCTGATCGACGCGCCGACCCCGCAGGGGCTGGACGAGCTGGAGCGGCGGGTGCGCGGCGCCGTCACCGTCACCACCGACCCGGAGGCCCGCGATGAGCACTGACATCAGAGCCGCCGGGACGGACGAGGAGGCGGTGGCGGCCGACGAGGTGACGGTGGCGGCCGAGGCCGCGGCCCCCCGGACGCCGGCCGGCGCCGAACGGACCGCCGTGTGGGCCACCTTCAAGGAGGCCACCCCCGCCGTCAAAACCGTACTGGCCGGGGTGCTCGTCAACCGGCTCAGCGGCTTCCTCCAGCTCTTCCTGGTCCTCTTCCTCACCGATTCCGGCCACTCCCGGGGCCGCACCGTCATCGCGCTCGGCGTCTACGGGGCGGGGGCCGTCGCGGGCTCCCTCGTCGGCGGCACCCTCGCCGACCGGCTCGGCATCCGCCACGCCACCGTGCTGTCGATGAGCAGCACGGCCGTGCTGACCGCGGCCCTGCTCTACCTGCCCGACTTCACCCTGCTGCTCGGCGCGATCGCCCTGGTCAGCCTGGGCGCCCAACTGTTCCGGCCGGCCTCGGCCACCCTGCTGGCCGACCAGACCGACGGCGACCGGCAGATCATGATCTTCGCGATGTACCGCTTCGGCCTCAACGTCGGCGCGACCGCCGCCCCACTGCTCGGGTACGCGCTCTACAACGCGGGCGGACACTCGTACACCCTGCTCTTCTGGGGCGAGGCCGTCATCGCGCTCGGCTACGCCCTGGTCGCCCGGACCACCCTCCCCGCCAAGGTCGCGCCGCGCCCCGCGGCGGCCAAGACCCCGGCCCCGGAACCCACCGGTCCGCGCGGCGGCTACGCGGCCGTCCTGCGCGACCGCCGCTACCTCCTCTACCTGACCGCCGCCTTCTGCCACGCCGCCGTCTACACCCAGTACCTCTCCACCCTCCCGCTGTACATGAAGGACGCCGGGATGGCGCTCTTCTGGTACACCTTCGCCGTCGCGCTCAACGGCCTCATCGTGATCGCCTTCGAACTGCTGGTCACCAAGGTCTCCCAGCACTGGCCGCTGAAGATCACCGTGGGTCTCGGCTTCGCCCTCGTCGGCGCCGGGGTCGCCTGCTACGGACTGCCCATCGGCCCGGCCGCCGTCGTCATCGGCACGCTCGTCTGGTCGCTCGGCGAGATCCTCGGCGGCCCCGCCGTCTTCGCCTACCCGGCGAGCGCCGGCCCCGAGCCGCTGCGCTCGCGCTACATCGGCAGCTTCCAGTTCATGTTCGGCCTGGGCTCCGCCCTCGGGCCGATGGCCGGCGCGTGGCTCTTCCTCCGGTTCGGCTCCCTGGTGTGGCCGCTGGTCGGCGCCGTCTCCCTGCTCGCCACCCTGGCCGGCCTGGTCGCCGTACGCGACCGCCGCGGCCGTACCACCTGAGCCGTACCACAGGCCCGGCCCCCTGCCAGGCCCGTACCGCCCGACCCTTCCCCCCCCTCCCCACCCTTACCGATTTCGAATCGAACGAGAGGTTTCGACCATGGGGCACGAGAGCTTCCGGCCCGGTGCCGCGCACTTCCGCTGCGTAGGAGTGGGGGTCGGCCCGGCCAACCTCAGCCTGGCGTCACTGCTGCACCGCCGCGCGGACCTCCCCAATCTCTTCCTCGACCGCAAGGAGTCCTTCAGCTGGCACGACGGCCAACAGATACCCGGCACCACCCTCCAGGTCTCCCAGTTCAAGGACCTGGTGAGCCTCGCCGACCCGGCCAGCCCCTTCTCCTTCCTGGCCTACCTCCACGAGAAGGGCCGCGTCTACCACTTCCTCAACGCCCGCTTCGACGACGTGCCCCGGTTGGAGTTCCGCAACTACCTCGCCTGGGCCAGCCGCCGCAACGAGAACATCGCCTTCGGCGAGGACGTCCGGGAGATCGACTTCGACGACCGGCGCGGCGCCTACACCGTCCGGACCGACCGCCGCACCGTCACCGCCGACAACATCGTGGTCGGCGTCGGCAGCCGCCCCTGGGTCCCGCCGCAGGGCGCCGGGCTGCTCGGTCCCACCCAGTTCCACGTCGCCGACTACCTGAACGCCGCCCACGACCTCGGCGGCAAGCGCGTCGTCGTCATCGGCGGCGGCCAGTCCGGCGCGGAGGCGTTCCTCGACCTGATCTCCCGGTCCGGCCGACAACTGCCCCGCCGGGTCTCCTGGATCTCCCGCCGGCAGAACTACTTCCCGATCGACGACTCGCCGTTCACCAACGACTACTACATGCCCAGCCACGCCGACTACTTCTACGGACTGTCCCGCGAGCGCCGTCAGTCGTTGAACTCCCGCAACATCCTGACCAGCGACGGCATCTCGGAATCCACCCTGCGCGAGATCTACCAGCGCATCTACGTCCACCGCTTCGTGGAGGGCAACGAGGACCTGGTCGCGCTGCACCCGGGCCGCGAGGTGTTCGACGTGAGCGCCGCCCCCGTCGCCGGCTGGGAAGTCACCGCCCGCCACACCGGCGAACCCGAATCGGCCGAGAAGTTCGACGCCGACGTCGTCGTCTGGGCCACCGGCTACCGGCCCGCCGCCATGGACTTCCTCGCCCCCGTCGCCCACCGCCTGGAGCGCGAGGGCGACGAACTGCGCGTCGACGAGGACTACGCCGTCCGCTGGGACGGGCCCGAGGACCGCCGGATCTTCGTCCAGAACGGGGTGCGCGGCCAGCGCGGCCTCGCCGACCCCAACCTCAGCCTCAACGCCTGGCGCAGCCGGCGCATCGCCGACCGGCTGAGCGGCGTACGCGGCGACGAGCAGTTGGCGTCCTTCATCGAGTGGTCCACCAAGCCCGCGCCGCAGGAACGGTGGAGCGCCTGATGAGCACCCCCGCCGCCCCCGCCCCGGCCGGGGACCGCAGCGACGTCGCCGTCGTCGGCGCCGGGATACTCGGCGTCCTCATCGCCCGCGAGATCCTCGCCCGCGACCCGGCCGCCCGCGTCACCGTCCTCGAACGCGAGATGATCGGCTCCGGCGCCACCCGCCGCTCCGCCGGACTGCACTTCCCGCGCGGCGCCACCGAGACCGTGCGCACCCTGGCCGCCGAGAGCCAGGACTTCTACGCCGACCTCCACACCGCCCGCCCCGACCTGCCCATCCACCCCCTCCCGATGACGGTCCTCGCCCCCGAGGCCGCCGAGGAGCGGCTGCGCGAGGTCTACCTCCCCGAGGCGAAGCTGCGCCGGACCGGCGAACTCCCGCCGGCGGTCGCCCCGTTGCCCGAGCACGTCGGTGCCTGGGCGGGCGACGGCTGCCAGTACGCGGACGTCCACGCCCTCACCCAGTCGCTCGCCGCCGAACTGCGGCCCCGGGTCCGCTTCCGCGAGGCCGTCGCCGTCACCGCCCTCGACACCGGCCCGGACGGAGCCCACCTGACGCTGACCGGCGGCGCCACCCTGACCGCCGGGCGCGTGGTGCTCGCCCCCGGGCCGTGGCTCGCCGAACCCGCCTGGCGCGAGCTCGTCGCCCCGCTCGGCGCCCGCGTCAAGAAGATCGTCGCCCTGCACCTCGACGTCGCCCCGAGGCCCGGGGACGGGGCGATCGTCTTCCAGGACGAGGACGCCTTCCTGCTGCCCTTCCACCACCGCGGCCACTGGCTGTTCAGCTACACCTGCCGCGAATGGGACGTCGACCCCGCCGCCGTCGACCCCGCCCTCACCGCGGGCCACCTGGACGAGGCCCGCGCCCTGCTCACCCGCTACGCCCCCGAGCTCGCCCGGCACTGCCACTCGGGCCGCGTCTTCTGCGACGCGTACGGGCCGGCCGGCCGGCCGCTGGTCACCCCGCTCACCGAGGACGGCCGGATCGTCTTCGCGGGCGCCGCCGGCGGCTCCGGCTACCGCCTCGCCCCCGCCCTCGCCGCCCGTGCCGCGGACCTCCTCTCCCTGCCCGCCTCACCCCGGAAGGCCACGACATGATCATCGCCAACTACGACCCCGACGCGCTGGAAGAGGCGTTCGGCATCGACATGAGCGGCGTCGACGGCCTGGGCACCGGAGCCGGCTGGGGCCGCGTCGCGCCCGGTCGCGCCGCCGACCGCCACCAGCACGACGAGACCGAACTGTTCGTCATCGTCTCCGGGCGCGGCGAGTTCATCGTCGACAGCGGCGAACACCACCGGGCCGAACCGGGCACCGTCGTCCTCTTCGAACCGTTCGAGACGCACGTCCTGGCCAACACCGGCGACACGGACCTCGTCTTCTTCACCCAGTACTGGCGCGACGGCGACCGGGCCCTGACCTCCGCCGCGAACCCGGCCCGCAAGAGCTTCGGCGAACGCCCCGTCTTCGTCTTCTCCACCCCGCCCACCCCCAACGGCGACCTGCACCTGGGCCACCTCTCCGGCCCCTACCTGGGCGCCGACGCCTTCACCCGCTTCCAGCGCATGACCGGCGCCGAGGCATACCACCTCACCGGCAGCGACGACTACCAGAGCTACGTCGTCGGCGCCGCCCGCAAGGACGGCCGCACCCCCGCCGAGACCGCCGCGCACTACAGCGCCGAGATCGCCGAGACCCTGCGGCTGATGGACATCCCGCTCGACCAGTACACGGTCACCGACCAGGACCCCGACTACCGCGAGGGCCTGCGGGACTTCTTCAGCCGCGTCGTGGACTCCGGCCGGATCGCCGTCACCGCCCACGACGCCCTCTACGACGCCGAGAGCGGCCGGTACCTCTACGAAGTCGACGTCAAGGGCGGCTGCCCCGGCTGCGGCACCACCACCTCCGGCAACATCTGCGAGGAGTGCGGCGAACCCAACACCGTCGCCGACCTCACCGACCCCGTCTCCGCCGACTCCGCCGCGGCCCCCCGCCGCGCCCCCGCCGCCCGCTGGACCCTCCCGCTGCACGCCTTCGCCGACGACGTGCGCGCCCACCACCGGCTCGGCCGGGTGCCCGCCCGGCTGCGCGAACTCGCCGACCGGCTCTTCCGGCGCCCCGCCCTCGACATCCCCGTCACCCACCCCGCCACCTGGGGCGTCGAACCGCAGGAGAACATCACCGAGGGCCAGGTCATCTGGGTCTGGCCGGAGATGAGCTACGGCTTCCTGCACGGCATCCAGTCCCTGGGCGCCCGCCTCGGCCGCGGCTGGCGGGCCGCCGACCCCGGCCGGGACTGGAAGATCGTCCACTTCTTCGGCTACGACAACAGCTTCTACCACGCGGTCCTCTACCCCGTGCTCTACCAGCTGGCCTTCCCCGGCTGGACCCCGGACATCGACTACCACGTCAACGAGTTCTACCTGCTGGAGGGCAGCAAGTTCTCCACCAGCCGCCGGCACGCCGTCTGGGGCAAGGAGATCCTCACCCCCGACACCGTCGACTCCGTCCGCTACTTCCTCGCCGCCACCCGCCCCGAGGGCCTGCGCACCGATTTCCGGCGCGCCGCCTACGAGGCCACCCTCGACGACACCCTCATCGGCACCTGGCAGCAGTGGCTGAACGACCTCGGCGCCCGGGTCCGCAAGCACCACGGCGGCCACGCCCCCGACGCGGGGAACTGGACCCCCGAACACTCCGCGTTCCTCGCCCGGCTCGGCACCCGCCTCACCGCCGTCACCGGGGCGCTGGGCAACGACGCCTTCTCCCTCCAGCAGGCCGCCGCCGAACTCGACGGCATCGTCCGCGACACCGTCCGCTTCGCCCGCGGCGAAGGCCTCCTCGCCGACACCGAGGCATGGGCGAACGAGAACCGCACCGCCATCGCCCTCGAACTGGCCGCCGCCCGCCTCCTCGCGCACGCCGCGGCCCCCGTCATGCCCCGCTTCGCCGACAAGCTGGCCGCCGCCCTCGGCCTCGAAGCCCCGCGCACATGGCCCCGTACCGTCGAACTCCTCGCCCCCGGCGCCGCCGTCACCCTCGCCGACGCGGTGTTCTTCCGGCCGGCCACCGCCGCCCCCGCCGACCGGGCGGAGAACGCCCTCACCCCCTGGCTGACCGGGATCGTCCGCACCGCCCTGCGCCTGGAGGAGGACGAGCCGATCGCCGGACGCACCCTCACCCAGCTCGCCGCCGGCTCCCTCCAGGCCGTCACCGTCCAGTACCAGATCCTCGACGCCCTCGACGTGGACCTCTCCATGGACGAACTCCTGCACGGCGGCACCCTCGACGAACTCGCCGCCGTCATCGCCGAGCGCGCCGACGACGCGGCCGTCACCGCCCTCGCCGCCGCCGCGGACACCGAGGGAGGGACCCGATGAACCACCGCAGCGTCCTGCGCGAGATGGCCGAACGCGGCCTGTCCGTCAGCCTCGTCGACGGCGACCTGCGCCTCCAGGGCAACCGCGACCGGATGGACCCCGAGTTCATCGCCCGCGTCAAGGCCGCCAAGCCCGCCCTCGTCGCCCACCTCGCCGAGGAAGCCCGGCTCGGCCCCGGCTTCCCCCTCACCCCCCTCCAGCGCAGCTACTACATCGGCCGGAGCGGCGTCTTCGAGATCGGCGACGTGGCCAGCCACGTCTTCCACGAGATCGAGGGCGCCTGGGACCTCGACCGGCTGCAGACCGCCCTCGACACCGTCGTCGGCGCCCACAGCGCACTGCGCTCCCGCTTCCTCGCCGACGACCGCCAGGTCACCGAGTACGGGCACCACCGCCGGCTGCCCATCGGCCGCCTGGACCTGCGCGACCACACCCCGCGCCGGCAGCAGACCCTGCGCGCCGAACTGCGCGAGGCACGCTCCCACCAGGTGCTGCCCGCCGACCGGGCCCCGCTGCTCAGCGTCGACGTCATCGTCCTCGCCGACGACAAGATGGTGCTCCACGTCGGCCACGACGGGCTCGTCATGGACGGGATCAGCATGTTCCTGTTCTTCCGCGCCTGGTGGCGCGCCTACCAGAACCCCGCGCCCGAAGGCGCCGACGCTCCCGAGGAGTTCGCCTACGACGACTACCTCGCCACACTGGAAACGGCCCGCGACAAGGCCCCCGCCCGGCGCTCCCGCGCCTACTGGACGGACCGGCTGGACGACCTCGCCCCCCACCCCGACCTGCCGCTGCGCACCAGCCCCGCCGCCCTGACCCGCTCCCGCTTCACCCAGCGCCGGGTCCGCGTCGAGCGGGAGCGGTGGACGGCCGTCAAGGAGCGGGCCGCCGCCGCCGGACTGACGCCCTCCGCGCTGCTGCTCACCGCGTACGCGGAAGCCCTCGCCACCTGGGGCGCGGGGCAGCGCTTCACCCTCACCACCACCATCGCCCACCGGCCGCCCGTCCACCCCCGCGTCTTCGAGGCCATCGGCCAGTTCTCCGACACCCTCCTGGTCGAGGCGGAGGTCGACCGGTCGCTCACCTTCGTCGAGCGGGCGAAGGCCCTACAGGCCCGGCTGCACGCCGACATCGACCACCGCCACTTCTCCGGCATCGAGGTCATGCAGGAACTCGCCCGCCGGCGCGGCGGGGTGGCCGGTGCCCGGATGCCGTTCACCTTCAACAGCGCCATCGGACACGTCAGCAGCGAGGTCGACGGCTCGACCCTGGAACTGTTCGGACCCGAGGTCTACTCGGTCAGCCAGACCCCCCAGGTGTGGCTGAACGCCTTCGCCATGGAGCAGCACGGAGCCGCCGTCATCCAACTCGACGGCCTCGACGAACTCTTCCCCGAAGGGCTGCTCGACGACCTCGCGCACGGCTACGGGACGCTGCTGGACGCCCTCGCCGACGAGGCGGCCTGGCAGCGCCACAGCTTCGACCTGCTGCCGCCCGCCCAGCGCGCCCGTCGCCGCGCCGCCAACGACACGGCCGTCGCCCTGCCCGACGAGATGCTCGGCGACGCCATCGCCGCGGTCGCCGCCCGCACCCCCGACGCCCCCGCGATCCTCACCACGGACCGCGAGATCGGCTACGGCGAACTGCTGCGCCGCGCCGCCGCCGCCGCGACCTGGCTGCGCGGACACGGCGTGGGCCGCGGCGAACTCGTCGCCCTCGTCATGCGGCGCGGCCCCGAACAGATCATCGGCATCCTCGCCACCGTGCTCGCCGGCGCCGCCTACCTGCCCGTCGACGCCGCCCTGCCCACCGCCCGACAGCGGTACATGCTCCGCGACGGCCGGGTGCGGTGCGTCCTGACCGACGGCGGCCCCGTCGAGGCGTGCCCGCCCGGGGAGTTCGCCGTCCTCGACCTCGCCGCCCTGCCGGACGAGCCCGACCGGCCCGCCGAGGTCCCCGCCCGGCTGCCCGGCTCCGACCCCGACGACCTCGCGTACGTCCTCTACACCTCCGGCACCACCGGCGCCCCCAAAGGCGTCATGGTGACGCACCGCAACGTCGCCAACGTCGTCGCCGACTGCCACACCCGCTTCCGGATCGGCCCCGGGGACCGCTTCTTCGCCATCAGCGCCTTCAACTTCGACCTCTCCGTCTGGGACGTGTTCGGCGCCCTCTCGGCCGGCGCGGCCCTGGTCATGCCCGACCGGGACAAGGCCGTCGACCCCGCCCACTGGCTCGACCTGTGCCGACGGCACCGGATCAGCGTGTGGAACTCCGTCCCCGCCATCGTCGGCCTGATGCACGACCAGGCCGCCGCCGACGGCGACGTACCGCCCGCCCTGCGCCTGGTCATGATGAGCGGCGACCGGCTCCCGCCCGCCCTGCCCGCCGCGCTGCGCACCCTCAAACCCGGCCTGGAGGTGGTCTCCCTCGGCGGCCCCACCGAGACCACCATCTGGAACATCCTGCACCCCGTCCGCGAGGACGAGGACGGCACCGAGTCCATCCCGTACGGCCGCCCCAACGCCAACAACCGGGCCTACGTCCTGGACCGCGACGGCCTCGACGCACCCGACTGGGTCACCGGCGAGATCGTCGCCGCCGGCGCCGGCCTGGCCCGCGGCTACTGGGGCGACGACGAACGCACCGCCGAGCGGTTCTACGCGGACCCGGTGCGCGGCGAACGCCTCTACCGCACCGGCGACCTCGGCCGGTACCTGCCGGACGGGGACATCCAGATCCTCGGCCGCTCCGACTTCCAGATCAAGGTCAACGGCTACCGGATCGAGGCCGGCGAGGTCGAGACCCGCCTCGCCGCCCTGGAGGGCGTCGCCCAGGCCGTCGTCGCCGCCCGCGGCGGCTCGCTCCTCGCCCACCTGGTAGCCGAGGGCCCGCACCGCCCCGAACTCGCCGAGGTCCGCCGGGCGCTGCGCGCCGACCTGCCCGACTACATGCTGCCGGCGGCGCTGGTCTGGCACGACAGCCTGCCCCTGACCAAGAACGCCAAGGTGGACCGTACGAAGCTCGCGGCGATCGGCGCCGAAGACCCCGGCCCGGCCGCGTCCGCGACACCGGAGGGCGCCGCGGCCGACTCCGCCCCGACCGGCGACACGGAGAAGCTGCTGGCCGACATCTGGGCCACCGTCCTGCGCCGCACCGACGTCGGCGCCCTGGACACCCTCGCCTCCCTCGGCGGCGACTCCATCGCCGCCGCCCGCATCCTCACCGCGGCCCGCAAGCGCTTCGGCGTCACCCTCACCCTCGACCAGTTCGCCGAGATCGACACCGTCCGCGCCATGGCCGCCGTACTCACCCCACAGGAGGCCCGATGACCGCGCGCACGGCGGCCCCGCCCGCGCCGGCCGCCCCCGCCCCCGGCGCCCGCCCGGACCCCTCACCGCTCAACCGGCTCGTCCGGTCCGCCCCCACGGCCGGCGGCCGGCTCCACGCGGCCCGCCTCGACGGCACCCGCTCCGTGTCCCTGGCCGAGCTGTACGCGCGCTCCGGTCGCCTCGCCCACCACCTGCGCGGCCTCGGCATCGGGCCGGGCGACCGGATCGGCATCCTCGCCGCCAACAGCGTGGAATGGGTGCTGCTCGACCTGGCGGCGCTGCGCCTGAAGGCACAGACGGCCGGCCTGGAGCCCGGCAAGTTCACGCCGTCCCGGGACCTCATGGACCGCTACGGCATCACCCTCCTGTGCACGGACCGGCCGACCGACCTCCCCGGCACCCTGCGGACCGACGACGTCTGGGCCCTGACCGAACCGGGCGCCGGGCCCGACGCACCGCTGCCGCCGGTCACCTGGGCGCCGCGGGACGTCACCACCATCAAGTTCACCTCCGGCAGCACCGGCGCCCCCAAGGGCCTCGGCGCCACCGCCGGCAGCGTCGAAAGCTCCCTGGACGCCGTCCAGGAGATCTTCGAACACACCCCGGACGACCACCTCTTCGTCTTCCTGCCGCTCTCCCTGCTCCAGCAGCGCTACTGGGTCTACTCGGCCCTGCTGCACGGCCACGACATCACCCTCACCACCTACGAAGCCGCCTTCGCCACCCTGCGCCGGACGCGCCCCACGGTGGTCATGGGCGTCCCCGCCTTCTACGAGACGGCCCGCCGGCGGATCGAGGCCAAGGGCAGGCGCCACGGCGCGGGCACCACCCGACAGGTGGCCGAAGCCCTGTTCGGCGACCGGATCCGCTACCTGTGGACCGGCTCCGCACCCGCCGCGCCCGCGACGGTCCGCTTCTTCACGGAGGAGGCCGGGCTGCCCCTCTTCGAGGGCTACGGCCTCAACGAGACCTGCATCGTCACCAAGAACCACCCCGGCGCCCACCGGGCGGGCAGCGTCGGCCGGGTGGTGCGCGGCAAGGAGGTGCTGATCGGCGCGGACGGGGTGATCGGCGTCCGCAGCACCCACCCCGTCAACGACCACTACGCGTACGCCGCCCCCGGCGACTCCGAGAAGGTGTTCCTGCCCGACGGCACCGTACGCACCGGCGACATCGGCCATCTCGACGAGGACGGCTTCCTGTTCGTCCACGGCCGCGCCGATGACGTCATCGTCCTCGACAACGGCAAGAAGCTCGTGGTGCGGCCCGTCGAGGAGCGGATGAAGGCCGACCCGGCGATAGCCGAATGCGTGCTGTTCAGCCCCACCCAGACCGACCTCGTCGCCGTCGTCTCGCCGGCCGCCCTGCCCGTGGACCCCGAGACCGTCACCGCCCGGCTCGCCGCCGCGAACGCCGCCGGCACGCCCGACGAGCGGATCAGCCGGGTCATCGTCGCCGACGAGCCGTTCAGCATCGCCAACGGTCTGCTGACCTCCCAGTACAAGCCCAAACGCCCCGCCATCCAGCGCGCCTACGCGCACCAGTTGCTCAATCAGGAGGCCGGAATCCATGCCTGACACCCTCACCCCCATCGAGTCGGCGGCCCGCGAACAGCTCTCCCTCGTCCTGATCCCCGAGGTGCCCGCCGAGTCCCTCGACCCCGACGCCGACCTGGCCGCCGCCTACGGCCTGACCTCCCTCAACAAGGTGCTCTTCCTCACCGAGCTGTGCGAGGACACCGGCGTCGACCTCTGCCACTTCACCGAACACGACCTCGCCGCCATGCGGACCCTGCGCGATGTCACCAGCGCCCTCGCCCGCCACCACGACGCACCGACCGGAGCCTGAACCATGACGACCACCACCACCGACTGGGCCGACCGCGCCGCCGCCACCCTGGAGAACGACCGGGTCCGGCTGACCCCGGTCCGCGAGGCGGATCGCGAAGGCATCCGCGTCGTCGCCATGGACCCCGACATCTGGCGCTACTTCGTCTCCGCCGTCGAGACCGACACCGACTTCGAGACGTTCTTCGGCGCCATGCTCGCCGACCACGCCGCCGGCCGCCGCGCCGTCTACGTCATCACCGACAAGGCGACCGGCCGGATCGCGGGCAGCATGAGCTTCGGCAACATGGCCGAAGCCGACCGGCGCCTGGAGATCGGCTGGTCCTGGCTCGGCCGCGACTTCCGCGGCAAGGGCATCAACCACTGGGCGAAGGCGCTGCTCCTGGCACACGCCTTCGACGTCCTGGAGGCCGAACGCGTCGAGTTCAAGACCGACGTCCTCAACCTCCAGGCCCGGCGCGGGCTGCGCAACATCGGCGCCACCGAGGAAGGCACCCTGCGCAGCTTCAACTACATGCCCGGAGGCCGGCGCCGCGACGCCGTCTTCTACAGCGTCCTGCGCGCCGAGTGGCCCGAGGTGCGCGCCGCCCTCGCCCGGGGCCCGAAGACGGCCGTCCCCGCATGAGCGTCACCTTCGTCGACGCCCCGGGCACCCCGCGCGAGACGGGCCGTACGCACGGCGCGGCCCTGGCCGCGCCGCTGCGGGCCTTCCTCGACGACGGCGTGGCCCGCCTCGGCCACCTCACCGACGCCCCCCTCTCGCTCGACGGGCTCCGGCCGTCGATCGCCGCCTACCGGGCGGCGGTCACGGCCGCCCTGCCCGACCTCGCCGAGGAGGTCGCCGGGCTCGCGGAAGGGGCCCGCCTCACCGAGGACGAAGCCTGGCTGCTGCAACTGCGCCGCGAACTCATGGGCTACTCCAAGGTCCGCACCGGCGGGGACTGCACCACCTACGCCCGCACCGGGCCCGTCCCCGTCCTGGCCCAGACGGTGGACCTGAACGGCAACCTCGACACCCACATCACCGTCCTGCGCACCCCGCGCTCCCTGGTCCTCAGCTTCGCCGGACTGCTCGGTTACCTCGGCATCAACCGCGCCGGCCTCGCCGTCGGGCTGAACCTGGTGCTCGGCGGCGCGTGGGGCCCGGGGGTGCCGCCGTACCTGGCGATCCGGCACCTCCTCGACCGCGCCGGGAGCGTCGGGGAGGCCCTCAAGCTCCTCGCCGACCTGCCACTGGCCAGCTCGCGCTCCCTGACTCTGTGCGACCGCGAGCGCGCGGTGTACGTGGAGCACCTGGACGGCGAACTGCGGGTGGGGGAGGGGCCCGAGGCGGTGCACACCAACCACTTCCTGCACCCCGACTTCGCGCCGGCGGACGAGCTGAACGTCTTCGCCCGCAACTCCTCCCTGCGCCGGCTGCGCGCGGCGACCGAGGGGCTGGCCGGGCTGGCGGAGCGGGCCTCGGCGGAGGACCACTTCGCGGTGCTGGCCCGCCCGCCGATCCGGGTCCCCGACCGGGGGGACATCCGCGCCGAACGCACCGTCGCGGCGGTGGTGCTCTTCCCGGACGCCGGTGAGCTGCACCTGCGCCCGGGTGACCCCGCGCTCGGCACGAGCCGGCTCTTCACCCTCTCGACCCCGTGAACCGAGGGAAGGACCAGGAGGATGGACGCATGGCTGGTCGACCTCGACCGAGTCGTCCCCACCGACATCAGCGATCCGGCCGGTCCCGCGGACGCGTTGGCCGGCCTCACCGAGGACGAACTGCGGCGCGGAGCCGAGTTCGTGCACGCCCGGGCCGCCCACCGCTTCTTCCGCGCCCGGCTCACCGTCCGCAGGCTGCTGGCCGACCGGCTCGGCCTCGACCCGCGCGACCTGCGCATCCACTACGACCCGGCGGGCAAGCCGTACCTGCCCGACCGGCCCGGTACGCACATCAGCTGGTCCCGCTCGGACGGCCTCCTGCTGCTGGGCGCGACGGAGACCGGGCCGGTCGGGGTGGACGTAGAACTCGTCCGCCCGGACGCCACCAACATGGACGTGCTGTCCTTCGTCTACCCGGCGGTCCCCGCCACGGCCACGCCCCGCACCTTCTTCCACGCCTGGACCCTGCTCGAAGCCGCGGTCAAGGCCACCGGGCGGGGGCTGGCGCGGGGGGCGAGGGAGGTCGACCTCGACTTCGGCCCGGGCGGCACGGTCGCCCTGCGCGGCATCACCGGCCACGGCCCCCACCCCTGGCACGGCCACACCTCCCTCCACCCGATCCGCCCGAGCGCCCCCTCGGCGCTGACCGCCTTCGTCTCCCACGACCTCCCCCCCTTCCGGGTCCGCCCCTGGCCCCCGCGCTGACTCACCGGCGGTCAGTGACCCGCGGATGCCCGGTCCCGGCGTACGTGAGCCGGCATGCTTCACGGGCGGTGCCCGAAGCGGACCTCCCACCGGCCTTCCGGCGCGGGCGGCGCCGCGCGGTCTCCGCGCCCCGCGGTCACGCGACGCCCCGGGGGTCGGCGGCCGGTCCGTGGTCTTCCGCGCCGTGGTCCCGCGTCAGGGCGGCCGGCAGCTCGGGATCGTAGTAGACCTCGGCCGTGTGCTGCCAGGCGACGAGCAGTTGGGCGACGGCAGCGCTGTTGCCGAGTGGGTCGGCCGCCCGCAAGGTGTCCACCAACTCGACGGCGAAGGCATGGACATCGGCCTCGGGGAGGAAGCCCACCCAGGGAAACGCGTCCGGCGGTATGTCCAAGAGCAGTTCCATGCTCCCGGGCTCCCGCCGCGCCATCGCGGACAGCATGCGCGTGGCCGCCGATACGACGGTCTGGTCCTGCTCGGCCCGCGCGGCCGTGGTGAGGACCAGGTCTTCCCCGTCCCTGCGGTGCAGCGGCAGCCGTGGCGACTCCTTGAGGCGGGCCGGCGTCTATTTGTTCTTGTCGACCAGCTCGGAGGAGTTCACGGCGGCGTTCTCGGTGCTCATGACTTTCACATTACGGGCGGCGCCGGCGCGGAAGGGGCCGGCCACCGCCCGGGAGTCGTGTGCCCCGCGCCGCTACCGGGGGACGAAGCGGTCGACCAGCAGGGTGAGCCGGTCGGCCACCCGGGCGGCGGGCAGCCGGCCGGCGCGGGTGAGGGTGACCAGCCCGTGCAGCGACGCCCAGAACGTCTCGACGTACAGCCCCGGCTCCTCGTCGGGGCCGGCGTGCCCGGCGAGCGGGTCCAACAGGGCCTGGAACGAGTCGCGGAGGGGGGCGGGCGTGGCCTCGTCGGCGTACGGGAGCCCGTTGTCGAGGCTGAACATCGCGTCGTACAGGGCCGGGTTGCGCGCCGCGAAGTCGGTGTAGGCGCGCGCCAGCGCGGCCACCGCCGCCCGACCGCCGGCCTCCTCCGACTCCGCCGGTACCGCCGCGCGCAGGGCGCTGGTCAGCTCGGCGAACCCCACCAGGGCCACCGCCCCCACGATCTCCCGCTTGCCGCGGAAGTGGCTGTAGAGCACGGGCTGGCTGTACTCGATCCGCTCCGCGAGCCGGCGCGTGGTGACGGCGTCCCAGCCCTGGGCCTCCGCGAGTTCGCGCGCGGTGGCGACGATCAGCCGGTGGCGTTCGGCCCGTTCGCGTTCCTTGCGTTCGTGTGTCGACATGCGTCCATCCTAGCGCCGCTAGACATTCGAGCGTCGATCTGTCTAGCATTGCACCGGAAGCTAGCGCTGCTAGATCTCGTGGGACATCACCCCTGGGAGGGGTCATGCAGGACGTACTGGCCGTCGTCACGGTCGTCGTGGTCGGACTGATGGTGGGCGTGGAGTTCGCGGTGGCGGTGTTCGTCAATCCGATCCTGGACCGGCTCCCGGACAACGGCGGCCTCGCCGCCCGCGGTGACGGCGCCCGCGTCCTGGGCCGCGTGATGCCCTTCTGGTACATCTGCTCGCTCGTCCTCGGCGCCGTGTGGGCCGCCCTGACCTGGGGCGCCGCCGGCGCCCCCCTCATCGCGGCCGGCGCCGGCCTCCTCGTGGTGAGCGTGGTGATGTCGATCCTGCTGCTCGTGCCCATCAACTCCCGCGTCGCGACCTGGTCGCGCGACGGCGTCCCCGCCGACTGGAAGCAGCAGGTGAACCGCTGGGACCGCTTCCACTACGTCCGGGTGGCCGTCATCATCGCCGCCTTCACCCTCTTCACCGTCGCCCTCGTCCAGGTGTAACGAACGGGAACGACGACCTGCCTGTGCCGGCGGGCCGCCGTAAGGCAGCCTGACATGCGGGCCCGCGTATCCACAGTCGTACTGACCATCGGCGGTGCCGTCCTGCTCGTCGGCTGTTCCGGCGGACCCGAAGCCGCCGCGTCGGGCCCGAGCCGGAGCCCCGGTCCGAGCGCTTCCCGGACCGGAACGCCGACCCCGATCCCGACCCCGACCGCCGCGCCCGAGCCCACCCCGGCCGGTGTGCTCGTCCTCCTCTGGTACGGGCAGGGCGGCTCCGAGCAGTACAACGAACTCGTCCGACAGGCCCGCCTGTACTGGAGCATGCACGAGCACGACCGCGCGGTCATCGACTTCAAGAACCTGTCCGAAGCGCTCCGCACCGCCGATAGGCGAGGGGGACGGAGGCCCGGGGGTGGGCGGACATCGACCAGGGCCTCGCCGAGCTGAAGGACCTGGACAACCGGTTCCGGGCCGCCGGGGTCCTGCCGTTGAAGGACCCGTGGAAGGACCAGGAGGTCTGACCGGGGGCCGGGCCTGCACTTTGTACAGGGGGTGGCCGCGCACCTAGGGTGACGGCATGGCGCGCGAGGCACTGACCAAAGAACAGATCATCCGCACCGCGATCGAACTGCTCGACGAAGAGGGCCTGGAAGGCCTGAACATGCGCAGCCTTGGCAAGCGGCTCGGCACCGTTGCGACGGCCGTCTACTGGCACGTCAAGAACAAGGACGACCTCGTCCTGCTGGTCGGCGACCGGGTGTGGGGCGAGATCGAGCTGCCCGACCTCGACGCGGTCGACTGGCGTACGGCCGCCACCACGATGGCCACCAGCCTGCACGCGGTGCTCGGCCGACACCTCTGGCTGGTCCAGGCGTTCGGCTCGTACCTCTTCTACGGTCCCGCGAAGGCCCGTCACGACGACCACTGCCTCGCCGTCTACGAGGCGGCCGGTTTCACGGGCGCCGCCGCCGACCGGGCGGCGGCCGGCGTCTTCACGTACGTCCTCGGCAGTGTCCTCGGCGCCTCCGCGACCGCCACCCTGACGCGCAGGATCAGCCGCGACGGCGGCGACCCCGAGGAGGCGTTCGCGCGGGCGACGGCCAAGGCGACCGAGTCCGTCATGGAGTACCCGCGGCTGCGCGCGCGCCTCGGGACGCCGTCCGCCTCGCACGACGCCGCCGCGCACGACAGCTTCGACTTCGGTCTCCAAGCCCTGCTGAGCGGCCTGGAGGACCGGCTCCGCTGACCGGGTCACCCGACCCCGCTCCCTCCCTGATCCCCGGCCTCTTGAACTAAGTTCATTCAGCCCTTGTGTTCCGCCGATGGCGCTGCCTACGCTTCCCTTGTACTTAGTTCAAGTCGCCGCAGGGGGAAGCATGTCGCAGGAGCAGCAGGAGCAGCAGGAACAGTTGGCCGCGTTCGTCGCGTCGACGGCCGAGAAGTTCGGCGTACCCGGCGTATCCGTCGGCGTCCTGACGGGCGGTCGGGAGATCTACGCCTCCCACGGCGTGACCCACGTCGACAACCCGCTGCCGGTCGACGAGGAGACCCTCTTCCACGTGGGATCGGTGACCAAGACCTTCACCTCGACCGCGCTGATGCGCCTGGTCGCCGAGGGCAAGGTGGAACTGGACGCCCCGGTGCGCCGCTACGTCCCCGAACTCGAACTCGCCGACGAGCGGAGCGCGGAGACGATCACCGTGCTGAACCTGCTCAACCACACCGCCGGTCTCGACTGGAACCTGATCGACACGGACGCGGGCAACGGCTCCCTGGCCGAGTTCGTGGCCAAGATGTCCGAACTGCCGGTGATCGCGCCGCCCGGCGCCCGCGCCTCGTACAGCCAGGCCGGCTACAACCTGGCCGGACGCGTCATCGAGAAGGTGACCGGCCTGCCCTTCGAAAAGGCCGTGGCCGCGCTCGTCCTCGAACCGGTCGGGCTGACGCGGACCTTCTTCGACATCGACGAGATCATGATCCGGCGGTTCGCCGTCGGCCACAACCGCGACGAGGACGGGGTCCTGCGCCCCGCCCGGCCGTGGCGCGCCAACCCCAGCGGCGCCCTCGGCAACAACCCCGGCGGCGGCATCGCGACTTCCGTCGGCGACCTGTTGCGCTGGGCCCGGTTCCACCTCGGCACGGGGGACGGCGTCCTGCCCGCCCGGGCGCTGCACCGCATGCAGGAGCCGACGGTGACGCTGCGCGCGAGCACGCTCGGGGACGCCTTCGGCATCTGCTGGTTCCTGCGCGCCGTGGACGGCGTCGACACGGTCGGACACGGTGGATCGGGCAACGGCCAGTTCGCCGACCTGCTCATCGTGCCCGAGCACGACTTCGCCGTCGTCTCGCTGGCCAACGCCGGCCCCGAGGGCTACCCGTTCAACCAGTCCGTCGTCCGGTGGGCCCTGGAGCACTACCTCGGCGTGGTCGACAAGGACCCGCAACCGGTCCCGTTCGAGGAGGCGCGGGCGCGGGAGGTCGCGGGCCGGTACGAGATCGATGCCATGAACCTCCACATCGCCGTCGACGGCACCCGGCTCACCCTCGCGGCGGAGATCAAGCCGGAGATCCGCGAGGCCTCGGACGCCGACATGCCCCCGGACTACGCCCCGGCCGGGATGGGTTTCCTCCCCGGCGACGGTGACGAGTACGTCGTCACCGAGGGCGGCCTCAAGGGGCAGCGCGGCTACTTCACCCGGGACGCGCACGGCGTGGTCACCGGCGTCGACCTCGCCGGCCGCCTCTTCAACCGGACGACCCCGGCGATCCGGACGTCCCCCGCGATCCGGCCGTCCGAAGCGATCCCCTCCGGGAGCTGATCCCGCCTCACTCCACCGCCGCGAGCCCGTCCCCGAGCGGGCTGCGCCGGTACAGCACCTGCCGTCCCTGCCGGGCCCGGGTGACCAACCCGGCGGCGTGCAGCACCCGCAGGTGCTGCGACACCGCGCTCGGGGTCACCCGGAGCCGGCGGGCCAGTTCCACCGTGGCCAGCGGCTCCCCCAACAGCCGCAGCAGCCGCGCCCTCGGGGCACCGAGCAGCGGCACGAGGGCCGACGCCTCCCGGCCCCCGCCCCCGCCCCGGTCCCCGTCCGGTACCGGCCCCCACAGCGTCGCCACCCCGCGGCTCGGATAGATCAGCGACGGCGCCTCCTCCGCGCTGACCGGGGGCGCGGGCTTGTGCGCGAAGACCGAGGGCACCAGGAGCAACCCCCGGCCGGCGGCCCGGACCCGGTGCCGGCCGATCATCTTGTCGATGTGCAGGACGCCGTCCCGCCAGCGCAGGCTCGGATGCATGTCGGCGAACAGCAGCCGCGCCCCGCCCATCGCCAACCGCCGCGCGCGGTAGGTCATGTCGGCCTCCACCACCAGTCGCACCTGCGGCCACAACGGCTCGACGGCGATCTCCCAGTACCGCAGGAGCAGGGCGCAGACGCGGTCGCGCAGGACGGCCACGGCGGCGTCGTCGCCGGTCTCGGCGGCCACCAGCGGCTCCGACACCCGGCCCGGCGCGTGCGCGGCCAGCAGGTCCCGGCGGACCAGCGCCGGCGGCGTCCGGCGGGCGAGCGCCAGCTCCTCCCCGAAGGACGGGGCGAAGGCCGTCGGCCGGGGCGTCAGGAAGTCGGGCAGCGTGAGCCGCACCGCCACCAGGGACATCAACAGGTCCCGATCCAGGCCGCCGAGCGCACCGAGCACGGACCTGCGCCACGGCAGGTGGACGGCCGACAGACCCGGATCGCGCAGCACCCGCAGGCTGAGCACCGTCTCGCTGAGCGGCGACACCGCGAAGCGGGTGTCGGCGAGGTCCTCGACGCCGAGTTCGAAGCTGATCATTAAGCTGTACGCTACATCGATTGGCGGCCCACCGCCCGTGCCGTGAACTTCCCCCATGACCTCCCCCACCCTCGCTCCGCGCACGGGCCCCACGAGCGGCGGCGCCGGCATGAGCCGCCGACTCGTGGCCCTCCTGGCCCTGGCCTGCGCCGTGGCCGTGGGCAACCTCTACTTCCCGCAGGCCATCGGCCCGATGATCGCCGCCGGACTGGACGTCCCGGCGGACCGGGCCGCCCTGGTCGTCACCGCCACCCAACTGGGCTACACCGCCGGGATGGTCCTGCTGGTACCGCTCGGCGACCGGTTCCGCCACCGGCCGCTCCTGGTCGTCGTGCTCTCGCTCAGCGGCCTCGCCCTGCTGGCCGCCGGCTGCGCCCCCGGCCTGCCGCCGCTCGCCGCGGCGAGCGCCCTGGTCGGGCTCACCACCGTGGCCGCGCAGATCATCAGCCCGCTGGCGGCCGGTCTCGTCGCCCCCGACCGTCAGGGGGAGGTCCTCGGTACGCTGCTCAGCGGCTCGACCGCCGGCATGCTGCTGGCCCGTACCTTCAGCGGGACGCTCGGCGAGTGGCTGGGCTGGCGGGCGCCCTACCTGGTGGCCGCCGCCACGGCGCTGGTCCTCGCGGCCGTCATGGCGTACGCGGTGCCGTCCACCACCCCGGCCGTCTCCGCCACCCGGCGCTCGTACCCCACGCTCCTCGCCGAACCGGCGCGCCTGCTGCGCGCCGAGCCGGAACTGCGCCGCTCCTGCCTCTACCAGGCCGCCGTCTTCGGCGGGTTCTCCGCCGCGTGGACCTGCCTGGCGCTGCTGCTGACCGGCCCGGTCTACGGCTTCGGCGCCGAAGCCGTCGGGCTGCTCGCGCTGGTCGGCGCGGCCACCATGGTGTGCACGCCGTTCGTCGGGCGCCTGGTGGACCGTAGGGGGCCCGGCCCGGTCAACCTGGTCTGCCTGCTCGGCGTCCTGGTGGCCGCCGCGGTCCTCGCGGCGGGTGCCACGGGCGGCCCGCTCGGCCTGACCGCCCTCGCCGCGGGCACCCTGCTGCTGGACATCGCCCTGCAGTCCGGCACGTTGGCCAACGTGTCACGGGTGTACGCGCTGCGCCCCGACTCCCGGGGCAGGCTCACCACCGCCTACATGACCTGCTCCTACCTGGGCGGCACCGCCGGTTCCTGGCTCGGCGTCCGCGCCTACACCGCGTTCGGCTGGCCGGCCGTCTGCGCCCTCATCGCCCTGCCGGCGTCGGTCGCCCTCACCCGCCACCTCACCCCGCGCCGCCCCCGCTGACCGGGCCCGGGAGCCGGTGCGCCGGCTCCCGGGCGTCAGCGGGCGGCAGCCCGGAAGACGGCGGGTGTCGCCGATGACGGCCCATCCGGTCCCCTTCGACCGCTGCGAATCGGCCTTGCGCACCGCAGCCGTGCCCGGTCGCCGGCCGGCCCGAACGCCATGCGACGATCGGACCCCACTTGGCGGTCGCGGTGTCCCCGCCTGGCTGTCGGTCGGATCCACCGTTTCGAGCAAGGAGCTCCACTCGCATGTCCATACCACCGCAGCCCCCGTCGTATCCGCAGCCGTACCCACCGACAGGACCGGCAGGGCCGACAGGGCCGGTAGGGCCGTACGGACAGCCGGTGCAGCCCGGACCGTACGGCGGTCCGCAGGGCGGCTGGTACGCACCGCCGCCGCCGCAGAAGACCAACACGGCGGCCATCGTGGCGTTCGTCATGTCGATCGTCTGCGCGCTGCCGCTGGTTCCCCTGATCCTGGGCATCGTCGCCCTTTCCCAGATCCGCACCCGGGGCGAGAAGGGCAAGGGCTTCGCCATCGCGGCCATCGCCATCCACGGCGCGACCATCGCGTTCTACGGGATCGTCCTGGCCCTCGGGCTCTCCGGGGCGTTGGACGACAGCCCGGCCCCCAAGCGCGACACGGGTGGCCAGGTCACCGGCTCCGGCTCCAGCAAGGTCAACGACCTCCGCAAGGGCGACTGCTTCAACACCGACGGCGATCTGGCGCAGTACGAGGACAAGGCCGACGGCCAAGCCGCCTTCTCGGTGCGCGTCGTGCCCTGTGACCAGCCCCACGAGGGTGAGGCGTACGCGGTCTTCAACCTGGAGGACGGCCCGTACCCCGGCAAGGACAAGGTCGCGTCGACGGCCGAGGAGAAGTGCGGCGGCACCGAACTCACCGACTACGTGGGCAAGAACGCCAAGGTCTCGGAGAAGCTGGAGGTGTACTACTACTTCCCGCAGTCCGCCACCTGGATCCTCGGCGACCGCAAGGTCACCTGCTTCATGGGCGAGGCGGGCGGCAAGAGCACCGGCTCACTCCGCGCCACCGGTTCCTGAACCGCCCGCCGCCCGCCGCCCGTCTCGCCCTTGCTGCCGGACCGCAAGGCCGGCCGGCCCGTCGTCAACGGCCCGGGACAACCCCCTAGCCGCTCCCGAGCGCGTCGAAGGCCGTACGGAGCCGGTCCAGCAAGGCGGCGGCCGCGGGGCCGCCCGGTCCGTCCGCCCGCCGGGCGAGGGCGACCCGGGCCCGTAGCCGTGGCCGCGTCACCTCCAGAGTGCGCAGCCCCAACGCGGACGCCTCGTCGGCCGGGAGGGCCGGAACCACCGCCACGCCGAGACCTCGGGCGGCGAGCCGCGCCAGGAACCCCGGCGCGGCCGCCTCGAAGGCGATGCGGGGCCGGAACCCGGCCTGCGTGCAGGCCCGTTCGAGCACGCCGCGGATGCCCGTGCCGCGCGGCAGGCTGATCAACGGACGATCGCGCAGCTCCGACAGGGCGACGACCGTGCGCCCCTCGTGCGTGAGGAGGGGGTCGCCCGGGGCGACGGCGACGACCAGCGGTTCGTCGATCACGACCTGGAGGGAGATCCCCGGCGGGGGCTCCTCCCGCGCGAGCCCGATCAGCGCGATGTCGAGTTCCCCGCGCCCCAACGCGGCGAGCATGCGCTCCGACGTGTCCTCGGTCAGCGAGATCTCCACCCCGGGGTGGTCCTCGTGGAATCCGGCCAAGAGGGAGGGCAAGTCGACTTCGTGGGCCCCGGCGCCCGGCACGAGCCCGATGTCGACCCGGCCACGGAGCAACCCGGAGAACTCGTCCACGGTCTGCCGCACCGAGGTGACCGCGGCGAGCGCGGCCCGCGCGTACGGCAGCACCGCCTCGCCCACCTCCGTCAGGGTGACCGATCCGCCGGAGCGGTCCAACAGCGGCTGCCCGAGCTCCCGTTCCAACTGCCGGACCTGCGCGCTCACCCCCGGCTGCGCCAGATGCAAGCGGGCGGCGGCGCGGGTGAAGTTGGCTTCCTCCACCACGGTGACGAAGTACCGCAGTTGCCGGACGTCCATAACCGCTCCTTCTCGTCGTGAGAAGAACAGGGTCTTGGACTTATGGCGAGGCTGTCGACACCCTTGATGACATGGGGAACACGACGCACCGGACACCGACGGCCGACATCAGATCCGCCATCGCCGCCGAACGCAGGGAACTGGCCGCCCTCTGGGACGGTCTGTCGACCGGCGAATGGGAGGCGCCGAGCCTGTGCGCGGGCTGGCGGGTACGGGAAGTCGCCGCCCACATGACGCTGGGGTTCCGGTACTCGCTCCCCGCGACGGCGTGGGAACTCGTCAAGGCCCGCGGCAGCCTCCACCGGATGACCGACCGCTGCGCCCGCAAGGACGCGGCCGCCCACTCGACCGGGGAACTCGCCTCGTTCCTGCGCGACAACGCCGACCACCCGTGGCGGCCCCCGGTCGGCGGGTTCACGGGCGCCCTCGGCCACGACGTCGTCCACGGTCTCGACATCACGGTGGCGCTGGGCCTCGACCGCCGGGTCCCCGTAGACCGCCTGCGCATCCTGCTGGAAAGCGTCGACGCCCGGACCGTCAGGTTCTTCGGAGCCGACCTGGCCGGCGTCGAACTCCGGGCCACCGACCTCGACTGGTCCTTCGGCAGCGGAACGCCCCTCTCCGGCGCCGCGCAGGATCTCCTCCTGGTCGCCTACGGCCGACGGCTCCCGCCGGAACGCCTCCACGGCGCACCGCGCGACCGCTTCACGGGCGCGCGGGCATGACGGCGCCGGTGCGTCGCCCGCACCTGCGGACCCTCCGACTGCTCAAGGGAGTCGCGCTGCTCGCCACCGGCCTCCTCGCCGGCGCGTTCGGCTACGGCGCGGCCAACCTCGTCCCGACGTTCAACGCGGTACCGCTGGGGATGCGACTGTCCTTCCACGCCGAGTTGATGAAGGCGAACGGCATCACCATGCAGACGGCGATGGCCGTCTCCACGCTCGGCTCCCTCGCTCTCGCCGTTCTGACCGGGGCCCGCGACCGGCTGCTCGCGGGCGCGGCGGGTTTGTTGACCCTCGCGTCCTTCCTGATCACCCGGTTCGGCAATGTGCCGATCAACGGTCGGATCAAGGAGTGGGCGCTCACGTCGGCCCCGGCCGATCACGCGAAGATCCTGGGGCGTTGGGAACTCTTCAACGACCTGCGCACGCTCACGGCTCTTGCCGCGTTCGCCCTGCTGATCGTCCTCGTCCTGCGGCAACCACCGGCCGCCGAGGGCGCCGAGGCCGCGGAGGCGGCCGGCGCGGCGTGAGCGGTTCCGGATCGGGGCCGGTCGGTTCCGGGGGGACGGGGCCGGTCGGGGCCCGGGGCGGGAGCCGGCCGCAACGGACACCCCCGTGCCCCATTGCGACCGCCTCGGCCCGATGGCGTTCTCCAGTCAAGTAGATGCCCGCGCGTGAGGACTCGTCTCCAGTTGACTAGATGACCTCGCAGAAACATACGCGTCGGCCGACCGCACCTGTCAAGTCGGTTAGATTGTTGACGGGCCGGCCCCAGCCGGCGTCCAGTCGAGTAGACATGACACACGACCCGCGACAGTGACCGCTGGATCGGTGAGTGCCGAGGAGTGCCGCGATGGGTGAGAACAACAGCGCGGGCGAGCAGGGCCGGGGCCCCATCGCCCATCGGCTCGATCACCTGATCCGCACCCTGCATCCCAAGGACCGCGGCCCCTACACGTACCAGGAGATCGCCGACTCCATCCGCGAGCAGGCCGGGCCCGACGACCCGACCGTCTCCCACGGCACCATCCACAGCCTGCACAAGGGCAAGGTCACCAACCCGAGCGTCGACACCCTGCGCGCCCTCGGCAAGTTCTTCGGCGTGGGAGCCAAGTACTTCCTCGACGACGAGGTCGCCGCCCGCACCGACGCCCGCATCAAGGAACTCCGGGAAGGCGCCGACCGGGCCGAAGCCGGCCGCGAACTCGCCGACGCCCTGGAGGACAAGCAGGTCAAGGCCGTCGCCTTCCGGCTGAGAGGGCTGTCGGCGGCCGCGCTGCGCGGCATCACGTCCATCGTGGACGGCGCCCGCCAGGCCGAGGGCCTGCCCCGCGTCGACCGGTCACCGGACCGGCGGACACCGGACCGGTCACCCGACCGCGTACCCGTCGCGGGCCACGACCGGCCCTCGCGCCCCTAGCCGGCCGCCGCACGTGGGCAACGCGGAGTTCGATCATGTATACGACCGTTGTGACCGGATGCCGCTCAAGTGGCGGACGGCGCACGAAGTCGGCCCGGACGACACCCGGGCCGGAATGGAACGCGAAATGAGATGGCGCAGGCGACCGGCCGATCCCTGTGTCGCGATAGCGGACCGACTGCACATACCGCACCCGTTCGACCTGTCGGCCTTCTGCGCGCACATCGCCGAACAGCGTGGACGCCCCCTGCTCCTCCTGCCCCTCGACGGTCCGCCCCAGCCGGACCTCCCCTGCGGCATCTGGCTCGGACTCGACACCGCCGACCTGGTCTTCTACGACCAGAGCGCCTCCGACCTGCTGCGCGTGCAGATCATCCTGCACGAGATATCGCACATGCTCCTCGGCCACGTCGCCCCGCAGTTCGACGTCCCCCAGGACGCCACCGCCGACGAACTCGCCTCGGCCGCCGCCCACTTCGAACGGCTGCTGGACATGACCGCCCCCGCCGTCGAGGGCCTCGACGAACACAGCATGGTGGCCCACCTCATGCGCACCGAGGCCGAACGCCTCCGGGCCACCGCGGCCGCGCCCCGGCCCGGCGACGACGAACTCGAACTGTCCGGCAGCCGCATCCTGAGCCTCCTCGGCCGCACCAAGTTCGACTCCGACCAGGAGAAGGACGCCGAGACCCTGGCCACCCTCGTCCTCGAACGCATCAGCCGCGACGAGGACCGCTCCACCTCCGACGGCGCCGCCGACGTCATCCACCGCCTGCACGACGCCTTCGCCCACCCCGCCCGCACCCACCGGAACCGATGAGCATCCTCAAGATCACCATCATGGTCATGCTGTGGGCGGTGGCGCTGTGGCGCCTGCCCTCCGCGATCCGCGTCCCCCGCCAGCGCTCCCTGTGGCTGGCCTTCACCGGCCTGGCCCTGGCGACCACCCTCGCCATGCCGCCCATCAGCGCCTTCCTGGACACCTCCACCGGCGTCAACAACATCTCCGTACCGGCCAAACACGCGGTCGGCATCGTCGCCTGCGGCGCCATCCTCGACTTCGTCTTCTCCATGGCCCGCCCCCAACTCGTCCACCGCACCCGCCTGCCGCACCTGGTCCTCGCGCTGGCCGTCATGCTCCTCATGGGCGTCCTCTTCGCCCAGGTCGACCAGCCCACCCGCGTCGAGAACTTCTACGAGGCGTACGCCGGCAACCCCGCCGCCACCGCCTACCTGCTCACCTTCACCGCCTACCTGGGCCTGGCCATGGGCCTGTCCACCTGGCTCTTCCTCGCCTACGCCCGCCACGCCGGCGCCCGCTCGCTGCGCAACGGGCTGCGCATCCTCGGCATCGGCACCGCCGTCGGCGTCGTCTACGCCGGCATCCGCATCGCGGCCCTGCTCGCCCGGCTGGTCAGCGACGGGCCGCTCGCCGACGAGGAAACGATCCAGCGCACCGCCGACCTCGTCGAATACCTCGCCATCGGCCTGATCATCATCGGGAACTCCCTTCCCGCCGCGGGTGTTCTCGCCCGCACCGCCGGCGACTGGCGGGCCGGCCGGCGACTGCGGCCCCTGTGGACCTCGCTGACCGAAGCCGTCCCCGACATCACCCTCCCCACCCCCCACCGCCACGGCATCCGCGTCCACCTGCACCGCACCGTCATCGAGATACGCGACGCCAGCCTCAGCCTCATGCCGTACGTCTCCACCGGCGTCCGCGACCGGGCCGACCGCGCCGCCGAGGAAGCCGGACTGTACGGCGAGGAACGCGAGGCCATGGCCGAAGCGCTGTGGCTGCACGCCGCCCGCGCCGCGAAACTGGCCGGCGCGGCCCCCGTCGCCGACCCCGCCCGCGGCCACGGCTCCGCCCTGGAGGACGTCGACTTCCCCGCCGAGGTCCGCCGCCTCCTCCTGATCAGCGCCGCCTACCACTCGCCCACCGCAGCCACCTTCCGCACCGCGCCCGCCCCGGAGTCCCGATGACCCACACCGCACCCGCCGCCCCGCCGCAGGAGGCGGCCGCCGAATCCCGCGCCGCCCGGCTGATCACCGACGGCCTCGAACCGAAGAACTGGATCATCGCCGTCACCCTGCTGACGGGTTGGCACGCCGATCGGCTCGCCGGCGTCGGCTGGGGCCTGGTCGCCGCCCTGTTCTGCGGTGTCGTCCCGATCCTGTTCATCAAGTGGGGTGAGCGCCGCGGCCACTGGGGCGACCGCCACGTCCGCCGCCGCCAGGACCGGCTGCTGGTCATCCCCGGCATCATGGCGTCCGTCGCCGCCTGCATCACCCTCATGGCCACGCTCGACGCACCCCGCGAGATGATCGCCCTCATCGCCGCGATGCTGGTGACGCTGGTCGCCATCCTGGCCATCACCACGGTCTGGAAGGTCTCCGTCCACACCGCGGTCTCCTCCGGCGCCCTGGCGATGCTCGCCCTCGCCTACGGCCCCTGGGCGCTCGCCGGCTACCCCCTGGTGGCCCTGGTCGGCTGGTCGCGGGTGGAACTCCGCGACCACACCCTCGCCCAGGTCCTCGTCGGCACCGCCCTCGGCGCGGCCACCGCGGCGCCGGTCTTCGCCCTCATCCGCTGACACCCCCGCGCGTCCCCTGTCACATCCCGGCACGCCGGTCCGTCAACGTGACGAGCCGCCGAACAAGCCGATGCAAGGGAGCGCAGCCATGACGGACACCTCGACCACCGCCACGACCTCGAACACCCCGAACACCCCGATCTCGCGGATGCCGAACCCGGGGGAGTTCGTGCCCGAGCTGAGCGACATCAGCGCGGCGCTGTTCCGGGCCACCGGCAACCGCTCGGTGCCGCGCACCACGATGAGCCTCGTACACCTGCGGGCCGGGCAGATCGTCGGCAACACCTACCTGACGATCCTGAACACCGCCTTCCTGCGCAAGGCCGGCGAGTCGGAGGAGCGCATCACGGCCGTCTCCTCCTGGCAGGACGCCCCGTACTTCACCGACGCCGAACGCGCCGCGCTCGCCCTGGTGGAGGCCACCCTCCAGCCCGCCCCGCACGGTCGGGAACGCGTCACCGACGAGCTCTACGCCGAGGTGGCGAGGCACTACGACGAAAAGGCGCTGGCCACCCTCACCATCGCGATCGGACAGATCAACTTCTTCATCGCCCTGGCCGTCATCGGCAAGCCCCAGCCGGTCACCTCCCTCGCCGACCAGCAGTGGGACTGACCTGACCGACTGTCCGCGACGGGCGGGAACGGCCGGCCGCGGCCGGCCGTTCCCGCCCGTTCCGGGACACAACACCTAGCCCCTGAAGAAGACGACCGAACGCAGCTTCAGGCGGTCACTGGCGGGCCGACCGTGCGGGCGCAGGGTGAAGGAGTCACCCGTGCAGTCGGGTTCGGTGAACACCGTCGCCCGCTCGTCGGTGTCGTTGTGCGGGGCGAAGGCGGGGGAGGAGGAGGACTCGGGCGGCCGGACCGGCGGCCTGCTCGCCTTCGAGGGCGCCGGGATGCGGACGACGCTGCGGCTGCTCGAAGGCATGTTGCCGCGGTACGACAAGCTGTTCGCGCTGGACGGGCCGGCCGTCGCCGTCACGGAGCGGCAGGCACTCGCGGACGCGGTCCGCCGGGTCGCGGTCGTCGCGGAACCGAACAGCCCGATCCGCCTCGACTTCTCCACCCGCGGAACGGTCCTCCTCCAGGCCGGGTACGAGGACGACATCGCTTCCCAGCAGCTCCCGGCCACCCTCTCCGGCGGCGCCGACATGGCGGTGGCCTTCAACCCGGCGTACCTGTGGGAAGCCCTCGACTCGTTCGACGCTCCCCGGGTGCGTTTCGACCTGCTCGGCCCCGGGCAGCGGGCGCTGCTCAGCGGCACGCCGTCGGACGTGGATGACGTGCCGCCGCCCGAGGAGCACCGACACCTGCTCATGTCGGTACGCCAACTGAGCTGACCGGCGGGCTCACCAGGCGGGACGGATCGGCCCCGCCGGCGCGATCCGGCCCAGGTCGGCGACGAGTTCACCGAAGCGCGCCTCGCCCAGCGCCTCCCGCCATGGCGCGACGGCGGCCTTGGCCGCCTCATCGGCGGCGCGCGTGGCGGCCCACCCGGCCTCGGTCAGCCCCAGGAGCCGGGCGCGCGCGTCGTGCGGGTGTGGCAGCCGCACGACGTACCCCTTGCGGACCAACTCCTCGACCAGTTGGGCGGCGGCCTGCTTGGTCACCCCCAAGTGCTCGGCCAGGTCGGCCGTCGTGGCGCCGCCGAGGGAGATGCGGGCGAAGGCGTAGCCGTGGGCGGGCCGCAGGTCCTCGAATCCCTGATCGGTCACGCGGGTGTGGATCTCCTGCACCAACCGTCCGGAGAGTGCCAGCACGAGAGCGGAGAAGGCCAGGGCGTCGTCCATGGGCTTGACTATAACTCGTCAAGCTGCTTGTCTATTTGGACAAGCAGCTTGTCTATCTGGAACTCGGGAGTCGACATGCCCTTTATCCGCGGTGACCAGGCCGTCGCGTACGACATCCACGGCGGCCGTTTCGTCTCATACGTCCGCCCGGGCACGGGCAGTCGGGACCTCGCCGCCTGGCGTGCGGAGATCCCGGCCGGGATGGTGGGCCCGGCCCACGTCATCAGTCACGAGGAAACGTTCTACGTCCTGTCCGGCCGCCTGCGCCTCACCATCGGCGCCGAGACGGCCGAACTCGGCGTCGGAGACGCGGCGGTGGCCCCGGCGGGCTCCGAGATCGGGCTGGCCAATGCCACCGACGAGACCGCGCACATGTGGGTCACCACCCGCGCCGGTCTCACCGCCGCACTGCCCGACGGCAGCACCATCACGCCGCCCTGGACCCACTAGGGCCGGCGTGGCGCGACGCGAACCGAGAGGGAAACGATGCACACGCCCGAGACGGATCACCGCTGGGCCCGTCTGTCGGCAGGGGTTCTCGCCGAGATCGCGGCCATCGACGCACGGCGGCTGGAGGTCGAGCGCGCCGGGCTGTCCCCGGACCGGCGGGCGGCTCTCGCCGAACCGGTGTATTCGGTCCGAACCCGGTTCGTCAGGTGGGAGTACCTGATCGGCTTGCTGGAGGCCGGCCCGGCGCCCATCGACTACTACGCGTTCAGCGAGTACGAGAACGACCTCGACACGCGCAGCAACCTGGAGGCCGTCCTGCTCGGGTCGTCCGAGTCGCTCCGATCCGAACTGGGACCGCTGCGGAAGTCCCTGGACGACCGCTTCATGGACGCCACCAGGGACGACGTGACGGGCGACCTGGATCCCTGGCTGCGCGCCTGGCGCGACTCCGCGCCGGCGGGGCACGGCTGGTGGCGGCGCGTGCCGAAGGCCGTCCCCTGGGACCGCTGACGACAGGCAGCGTTCCCGCGGGGCCCGTGTGCGCCTCACCGAGGGCGGGACGCGGGCCGGCGGGCCGCGGGCGCTGAAACGTTTCGGAAAGCCCGTTCGCGGGCGCCGTCCTTGGCCGCTTGACGGCCTTCGGTGGGCGGCTGGGCGTTCGCGCGCCCGCCCCCGGGGGTGGGGCGGCCACCTCCGGCCCGGCACACCGTCAGACGCCCGCAGAAGGCTTCCCGCACCCCGTCTGACCTGCGGTTTTTGCTTTTCCGAGGGTAGACTTTCCCCCTACGGAGAGGGGATCTGATGGACCGGGACATACGCACGGTCGAAGACGCGCTGAGGCTCCTGGACGGCCTGTTCGCACCGGAGGCCGACCGCTGGACGGCGGCCGGTGGGTCGTCCTGGTGGGACGGGTTCTACGCGGACCGCTCCCGGCCCGTGCCGTTCTTCGTGGAGAAGCCGGACGAGAACCTCGTCTCGTACCTCGACCGCGGCCTCGTCACCGGGGGCCGCGCCCTCGACCTGGGCTGCGGGCCGGGCCGCAACGCGCTCCACCTCGCTTCCCTGGGCTTCGAGGTGGACGCCGTGGACCTCTCCCCGACGGCCATCGCCTGGGCCGAGGACCGGGCGCGCGCATCGGGGGCCGACGTCCGCTTCCACCGCGGCGACGCGTTCGACCTCGTCGGAACGGAACTGAACGGCCCGTACGACCTGATCTACGACTCCGGCTGCTTCCACCACCTGCCGCCGCACCGCCGCATCAGCTACCTCGACGTCCTCGACCGGGCGTTGGCGCCCGGCGGCCACTTCGCCCTCGCCTGCTTCGCGGCCGGCGCGATGGGATCCGAACTCCCCGACGGCGACTTCTACCGGCAGTCCCGCCTCCACGGTGGTCTCGCCTACACCCCCGAGGCGCTGCGCTGGATCTTCTCGGACCTCGAAGAGGTCGAGTTGCGCCGTATGCGGGACGAGCCGCCCGAGTCCCCCCGCTTCGGTGAGGCCTTCCTCTGGACGGCCCTCTTCCGCCGCGACCACCCGCCGGCCGGAACCGACCGCGCTCCCTCAGACCACCGGCCCGGTCCGGAGCCGTCGCACGTCGCGCACGACTGAGACCACGGTGCCGAGGAAGATCGCAACCCCCGCGCAGGCCCACAGGACCGACGCCCCGGAGCGGTACTCGCGCACGCCCATGACGAGCAGCAACGTGCCGGGGAGGACGGAGAGAGCCGAGATCAGGGCGCTGATGCGGTGAGTCACGCGGGCATCGTCAACGACGGCCGTGCCCGGCGGTAGGGCCTGCCCACCGGATGGGATGCGTGGGAACGGGACGGGCCCGCACTCCTTGAAGGGGTGCGGGCCCGAAGCCGTAGGGGCGTTGTCGCCACCGGAGCATCACACGCCCCGGTGGGTCACTTCGCGCCCATCGCGTACCGGTACGACGTCTGGACGATGCTCCAGACCGTCTCCAACTCCGCCGCGTTCCTCGGCCCGTACACGAGCGTCACGTCCTGGACGGGGTGGTGCACCCCCCAGCCCGCCTCGATCACGTCGTCCTCGGCCTCTTTCGGGAGCGTGACGTGCAGCGAGCCGTCGTGGTGGGGGTGGATGTGGCCCCACTCCCGGCCGCGTTGGAAGGCCTCGGCGGGGCCCGAGCCGATGCCCTCGGGCAGGAAGAGCGCACGGGCGTGCGGGACCGAGACCAGCGTCGGGGCCATGTAGACGTGGGGCAGCGCGCGCATCCTCTCCCACAGTTCCTCCTGCAGCATGATCGGGGAGATCTGCGAGCCCTGGCCGTGCGGGGCCGGGCCGAAGACGTACGGGGCTGCGCCCTCGCGGGGGGTCAGGGTCAACATGACGGTGTTCCTTCCCGGCCGGTGAGCCGGCCATGGGTTGAGCGGTACCGGGAGCCGCGGACTGCGCGGACTGCGCGGTCTACGCGTCCGCTTCGGTGGCGAGTCGGTCGAGGAGCTGGAGGAGCCCGGTGGCGAGAACCGCAGGCGCAGGCGCTGCGGATCGTGCTGAACGGCTCCGCCGGGCGCACCTCGCTCGACAGCTTGGGGGCCCGCACTCGTGGCCGACTCAAGTCCGCCTCGCGGCCCACCGGGAAACCGCTCGGGTCTGTTACTTGCGGTCGCTGTTGAACTTCGAGGTCGACCAGAAGTAGCCGAGCACCGTCAGGGCTACGCACCAGGCGACGGCGAGCCACCCGTTGTGGCCGATCTCGGTGCCGAGCAGCAGACCGCGCAGGGTCTCGATGGCCGGCGTGAACGGCTGGTACTCGGCGATCGGCTGGAACCAGCCCGGCATGGACTCGGTGGGGGTGAAGGCGCTGGACAGGAGCGGCAGCAGGATCAGCGGCATCGCGTTGTTGCTCGCGGCCTCGGCGGTGGGGCTGACTAGACCCATGCCGACCGCGATCCAGGTCAGTGCCAGGGCGAAGAGGACGAGCAGCCCGAACGCCGCCAGCCACTCCAGGGCGCCGGCGTCGGTGGAGCGGAAGCCGATGGCGACGGCGACCAGGCCGACGAGGACCACGCTCATGATCGACTGCAGGACGCTTCCGACGACGTGCCCGACGAGCACCGAGGGACGGTGGATGGCCATGGTGCGGAAGCGGGCGATGATGCCTTCGCTCATGTCGGTGGAAACGGACACCGCGGTCCCGATCACGGTGGAGCCGATGGTCATCAGGAGCAGGCCGGGGACGAGGTAGGCGAGGTAGGCGGAGCGGTCCGGGACGCCGCCGTTGATGCCCGCGCTCATGGTGTCGCCGAAGATGTAGACGAACAGCAGCAGCAGCATGATCGGCGTGAGCAGCAGGTTCAGGGTGAGCGACGGGTAGCGCCGGGCGTGCAGGAGGTTGCGGCGCAGCATCGTGGACGAGTCGCGCACGGCGAGGGAGAGGGAGCTCATCGGACGGTCTCCTTGGGCTTGCCGGCCTGGCCGGTCGGGCTGGTCTGGTGCGTCTGGCCGTTCTGGTGGGCGACCTTGGCGCTGCCGGTGAGGGCGAAGAACACGTCGTCGAGGTCGGGGGTGTGCACGGTCAGCTCGTCGGCCTCGATGCCGGCCGCGTCCAACCGGTCGAGGATGGAGCTCAGTTCGCGCTGGCTGCCGCCGCTCGGGATCTGCAGGGACAGGGTCTCGTCGTTCCGACCGGCCTCGGGCACGGCGGAGGCGGCCGACCGGTAGGCGACGGGGTCGGTGAACCGGAGGCGGACGTGCCCGCCGGGGACGAGCCGCTTCAGCTCCTCGGCGCTCCCCTCGGCGGCGATCTTGCCGTCGTTCAGGACGGCGATCCGGTCGGCGAGTTCGTCGGCCTCCTCCAGGTACTGGGTGGTGAGGAAGACGGTGACGCCGCCCGTGACGAGTTCGCGGATGATCTCCCACATGTTGTGGCGGGAGCGTGGGTCGAGGCCGGTGGTCGGTTCGTCGAGGAAGATGATCCGCGGGTCGCCGACCAGGGTCATGGCGATGTCGAGCCGTCGCTTCATGCCGCCCGAGTAGGTGGAGGCGGGCTTCTTCGCGGCCTCGACGAGGTCGAAGCGCTCCAACAGCTCGGCGCTGACCCGCCGGCCCTCGCTCTTGGAGAGGTGGTGCAGGTCCGCCATGAGGAGCATGTTCTCCTCGCCGGTGATCAGGCCGTCGACGGCGGAGAACTGCCCGGTGACCCCGATCGCCGCGCGCACCGCCTGCGGGTCGGCGGCGAGGTCGTGGCCGCCGACGCGGATCTCGCCGGCGTCGGCGCCGATGAGGGTGGAGAGGATCTTGACGGCGGTGGTCTTGCCGGCGCCGTTCGGGCCCAGCAGGGCGAAGACGGTGCCCGTGGGAACGGCCAGGTCGACACCGTCCAGGACGGTCTTGTCGCCGTAGGACTTGCGCAGCCCGTTCGCCGCGATGGCCAGGTCGGTCATGAGGGGGTGCTCCTTCAGGGGCTGCGGATCAGAGGCTGCGGGCGGTGATGTCGCCGTGGGAGGTGGTGGCGTGGATGTTCAGCTCGGCGGCGGCGCCGTCGCTGTTCCGGAGCGCGTTGTGGATTCGGCCGGAGGAGGTGCCGGCGTCGAGGGAGGCGGAGACGCCGCGGGCGGCCCCGACCGAGATCTCGCCGGCCTCGGTGCGCAGCGTGACCGTGCCGCGTAGGGCCTCGGCGATGTGCAGATCGCCCTTCTTGGTGCTGATCTCGGCGGGGCCGCCGAGGCGACCGACCGAGATGTCGCCGGCGAGGAGGGTGAGGCGGGCGGTCGCGGTCTCGTCCAGCTTGACGGACCCCTGCGCGCCCTCGAAGGTGACCTCGCCGAGCCGTCCGACGCCCCGGAACTCGGCGCCGGCGGCCTTCGCCTCGACGTGCGAGCCGGCGGGCAGCTTGACCGTCACCTCCAGGGAGCCGGTGGCGCCGACGAGCCGGTTCTTCGTCTCCGAGGTCGCGATCCGCAGGGCACCGTCGCCGTACTCGACCGTGGTCTGCTCGGCCGCCTTCACGTCGCGGCCCTTGGAGGCGTCCGCGGGCAGCACCTCGACCACGGTGTCGGCCCGGTCGGCGGCGACGAAGCGGATGCGTCCCGCCGGGATGTCCAGGACGACCGAGACGGGGGCGGGGGTGTCGAACTTCTGCATGGCGCTCTCCTTGTGCATCGTGCGCTCCTTCCGGACCGCCGTTTCTGATGATGGAAACGCTACGTTGCATTCCTAGATCTGGCAACGCACTTGTTGCGCACGTGCGTGGTAAATCCAGGTCAACTATGGAATTTATTGCAATGGCCTTGAATCTAACGCAACAAACGCTTCCGTGATCATTGCAATGAGCTGGGTGTGAACGCTATGCTCGGGCACCACGGGCCACCCTGCAGGAGAGCCGGCAGATCGCGCCGGGATCGGCCGACGGCCTCGCCTACGCGGAGATCGCCACACGCCGGGACCGCCCGACCTCGACGATCACGCGCGAGGTGATGCGCAACGGCGGCCCCACCACGCCGACCCGACCCACCGCGCCACCGAACACCGCGCCCACCACCGCCGACGTCGGACCCCACCGCCTGAGCGGGCGCCCCGGTGAAGTGTGAACCGGGGCGCCCGTGCGGGCGGGTGCCGGGCGGAGTCGGCCGGCCCACCGCCGCCCGGCTCAGCGGATCAGTTCGTGCTCGCGTCGGGGGCGCGGAGCGGAAGCGGTCCCGGCGGCCGGTCCGGGATCCGAACCTCGGCCTGACGCCGAGTCAGCCGAGGAACTGGATGCCCTGACCATCGGAGTTCGACGCCATCCTCTGCCGGGACGACCCGCGATCGCGCTTCCCGTCCGAGCAGGCCGCTTCGGCGTTCGCCGAGACCGGCGAGGAACTCGCCCCCGCCGACTCGCGGCC
Source organism: Streptomyces sp. NPDC058279 (assembly GCF_042881255.1). Lineage (NCBI taxonomy): Bacteria > Bacillati > Actinomycetota > Actinomycetes > Kitasatosporales > Streptomycetaceae > Streptomyces > Streptomyces sp. NPDC058279. Next base: position 67,866 of record NZ_JBHVYA010000014.1, read on the forward strand.
GAGGTGGGTCGACCAGCGGGCCGGCACCGACCGCCCCGCCCCCGTCCCCGTCCCCGCCCCGGCCCTCGACCCGCCGGCCGGGACGGGCCGGGACGGGACAATGGCTCCATGACGTTTTCCGCAGGGGTACGCGCGCTCGCGCCGGACCAGGTCGGGCCGGCTCTTGAGGAGTTGCCGTCCTCGGGGGCGTGCGTGTTCCACGTCGACACCGGGTCGGCGACGGACATGACCTCGATCATCCGCGCGATCGCCGACGTCGTACCCATGGATCCCCCCACCACGGGGAGGAGCTGGGACGCCTTTTCGGACTCCCTGTGGGGCGGCGTCCACGAAGTGAACGCGGCTCGGGTCGCCCTCGTCGTGCGCGGTGAGTGCTGGTCGGAGTGTGTCGGCGACGTGCGGATCGCCCTGGACGTCTTTCAGGAGGTGGCGGCATCCCTGGCCGATGAGAAGGCAACGGTGAACAGACCCACCACCTTCGCGGTCTACGTCATCCCCCAGGCCCAGGCCCAGGCCCGGACCCGGCACGGGTCTTCTTCCTGAGGAGCGCACATGGACGAGAACGAGTGGTCGCCCGCCCATCAGGCGGTGGAGTCGAGCGATCACGCGACTCTCATACGCCTCCTCGACGAGGGTGCCGATGTCAATGAGGTCTCCTGCGGAATGACGTTCCTCCAGCACGCCATAGACGTCGAAGGAGACTCGGCACTCCGCTCGGACATTCCCGCCGACAGCCGGCTCACAGCCACCCTGCTCGCGTACGGGGTGGATCCGAACGCGCCCCCATACCGGCCTGCTCGGCGGCGACGGCCGACAGCACGTTAGGCTGACGTGGTGTCCGAGCTGAGAACCGAGCGTCTTGTGCTCCGCGGCTGGCGCGATACCGACCTCGCGCCGTGGGCCGCGATGAACTCCGATCCCGAAGTCCGTAGGCACTTCCCGGGGGTACTCACCCGGGAGCAGAGCCAGGCGTCCATGGCCCGCTTCCAAGCGGAGATCGACCGGCGGGGCTGGGGCTGGTGGGCGGTCGAGGTGGTCGCCACCGGTGAGTTCATCGGGTTCACCGGCTTGAGTCCGGTGGAAGACGTCATGCCCTTCACGGGTGTGGAGGCCGGCTGGCGCCTGGCCCGCTCGGCCTGGGGGCACGGCTATGCGAGCGAGGCGGCCCGGGCGGTAGTGGCCTTCGGCCTCGACTCCCTGGAGTTGCCGGAGATCCTGGCGGTGACCACGGTCACCAACCTGCGGTCCCAGGCCGTGATGCGCCGCATCGGCATGAGCCGTGATCCGGCCGATGACTTCGACGACCCGACCATGCCGCCCGGACCACTGCGTCCGAGCGTGCTGTATCGACTCCCACGCGGCAGCGGCAGCCATCGGCCCATCGAGCCGTAGCCTCCGCAGCGACCGCGGCAGGCCGGTCGGTGAGGGCGACATCGATGTGGATCTCGGGTTCGCCGGAAATGAAGGTCACGTCACCCCCTGCCAGGCGTCGGCTCCGAACGTGCCCTTGATGTCGGAGGCGACGGACGGGGGGTCGACGAGGAACCCGAGTTCGTACACGACCGTTTTGTCAGGGCTCTGCACGCGCATCCGGACCGGGCTCTCTCCCGGATGGGCTTGCAGGATCCGCTTCAGCTCCCGGATGGTCTTCTCGTGCATCCGGTGCGCTCGGAAAGACAGGAGCACCGGCGGTCTGCCACCGTGTTCGGCCGACGACACATCGAGTTCCACGACTTCGGACCCGATGATGTTCATGCTGCCGTCCCGGTCCTGGGCCCGTCCGGAGACGGAGACGACGCTGTCGGGGACGAGGGCGTGGCCGACGAGTTGGTAGGTGGCGGGGAAGAAGCAGACCTCGATCGCGGCGTCCCGGTCGGCGAGGGTGACGGCTGCCCACGCGTTGCCCTGTTTGGTCATCTTCCGGTCGACGCCGGTGATCAGACCGGCGATCTTCACCGGCCCCTCATGCCCGCTCGCCATGATCTCCGTGACGGTGGTGTCCCGGTTGCGGGAGAGGATGTGCTCGGTGCCGTCCAGCGGGTGCGCGGAAACGTACAGGCCGAGCATCTCGCGCTCGGTGGCCAGTAGCTGCTTCCGCGGCCACTCCTCCTCGGAGATCGGGAAGTCCAGGCCGAAGGCCGGTGCGTCGGCGGCGCCGCCCATGCCCGCGAACAGGTCGTCCTGCCCGTACGCCTCGGCCTTCTTCACCGGAATGATCGCGTCGATGGCTTCCTCGTGGGCAGCGACCAAACCCTTGCGGCTGTGCCCGAGCGAGTCGAACGCGCCCGCCTTGATCAGCGACTCGACGGCCCGCTTGTTCAGCGCCCCGATCTCCGACTTGTCGAGGAAGTCGGCGAAGGAGGCGTACTTCCCGTGGTTCTTCCTGGAACTCACGAGGGAGTCGATGACACCCTCACCCACGTTCCGGACGGACTTCAAGCCGAAGCGCACGTCCTCGCCGATGGCGGTGAACTCGGCGACGGACTCGTTGACGTCCGGCTGCAGCACGTTCACGCCGCTCTTTCGGGCGTCGGCCAGGTAGATGGCGGCCTTGTCCTTGTCGTCGCCGACGGACGTCAGGAGGGCAGCCATGTACTCCGCGGGGAAATTCGCCTTCAGGTAAGCGGTCCAGAAGGAGACCAATCCGTACCCGGCCGTGTGTGACTTGTTGAACGCGTAACCGGAGAAGGGCAGCATGACGTCCCAGAGAGCCTTGATGGCTTCCTCCGAGTAGCCGTTCTCCCGCATCCCGCCGTGGAACTTGTCCCACTCGGCGGCGAGCACTTCCGGCTTCTTCTTGCCCATCGCGCGGCGCAGGAGGTCGGCGCCGCCGAGGGTGTAGCCGGCCAACTGACGGGCGATCGCCATGATCTGCTCTTGGTAGACCAGCAGATGGAAGGTGGTGCCCAGGATGGGTTCCAGGGGTTCCCGAAGCTCGGGATGGATGGGCTCGATCTCCTGGCGGCCGTTCTTGCGGTGCGCGTAGTTGGTGTGCGCGTTCGCGGCCATCGGGCCGGGACGGTACAGCGCGAGGGCCGCCGCGATGTCCTCGAACCGCGTGGGTTCCATCAGCTTGAGCAGGGTACGCATGCCGCCGCCGTCGAGCTGGAAGACCCCGAACGTGTCACCGCTCGCCAGGAGTTCGTACGTCCTCTTGTCATCCAGCGGGATGGTCTCGGTCGACAGGTCCAGCCCGCGGTTCTCGCGAACGTTCTGGATGGCCTGGTCGATGACACCCAGGTTGCGCAGCCCGAGGAAGTCCATCTTGACCAACCCCATGTTTTCGCAGCTGGGGTAGTCGAATCCGGTGATCTTGACGCCGTCCTTGGCCCGCATGTGCAGCGGGATGCGGTCGGTCAGTCTCGTCTTGGACAGGATCACCGCGGCGGCGTGGACGCCGGTGTTGCGGATGAGGCCTTCGACGCCGAGGGCGCCGTCGATGACCTTCTTCACGTCCGGTTCGTTCTCGTACATCGTGCGGGCCTCACCGGCCTCGCCGTACCGCGGGTGCGAAGGGTCGAAGAGACCGGTGATGGGCATGCCCTTGCCCATGACGTCCGGGGGCCAGGCCTTCGTGATGCGCTCACCGTGCGCGAAGGGGTAGCCCAGCAGCCGCGAGGTGTCCTTGATCGCGTTCTTGGCCTTGAGCTTGCCGAAGGTGTTCACCATGGCGGTGAACTCGTCGCCGTACTTCTCCACGACGTAGCGGACCATCTGGTCGCGCTTGCGGTCGTCGAAGTCGAGGTCCACGTCCGGCGGGTTGATGCGCTCCGGGTTGAGGAAGCGCTCGAACAGGAGCCCGTGCTCCAGCGGGCACAGCTCGGTGATACGGGTGGCGTAGGCGACGATCGAGCCGGTGGCCGAGCCGCGGCCCGGCCCGACGGGGATCTTGTTGTCCCGGGCGTACTTGCAGATGTCCGCGACCACGAGGAAGTACGAGGAGAAGCCCATCGGTCCGATGACCGTCATCTCGGTCTCGAAGCGCTCCATGACCGACTCCGGGATCGGCGAGCCGTAGCGCATCTCCAGGCCCTTGAGGACGTCCCTGCGCAGCCAGGACTCCTGCGTTTCCCCCTCCGGGACGTCCGGGAAGTCCGGCATCTCGTTCTTCTCGGCGAAGACCTCGTCGTACGACTCGATGCGCTCGGCGATCAGCAGGGTGTTGTCGCACGCCTCGGGGAGTTCGGAGAACAGCTCCCGCATCTGCTCGGCGGTCTTGAGGTAGTAGCCGGAGCCGTTGAACCGGAAGCGGCCCGGGTCGTCCTTGTTCTTGCCGACGCCGATGCACAGGAGGTTGTCGTGCGCGTCCGCGTGCTCTTCCAGGACGTAGTGCGCGTCATTGGTGGCGAGGAGCGGGATGCCGAGGTCCTTCGCCAGCCGCAGCAGACCACCGCGCACATTGCGTTCCAGGTCCAGGCCGTGGTCCATCAGCTCCAGGAAGTAGTTCTCCTTCCCGAAGACGTCCTGATAGGCGCCTGCGACCGCCCTGGCCTCGTCGTACTGATTGAGGCGCAGACGTGTCTGAATGGCCCCCGACGGGCATCCGGTCGTGGCGATGATGCCGCCGGCGTGCTCCGAGATCAGCTCCATGTCCATACGCGGCTTGCCGGCGGGAAACTGACCCGTGTAGGACGCTTCCGTCGACATGAAGAAGAGGTTCCGCAGACCCTCGACGTTGCGGGCCCACATCGTCATGTGGGTGAAACGGCCGCCACCCGAGACGTCCTTGGAGCCCTCACCGTCCTCGGACATGGCCCGCTGCCCTCCGGGCCCCCAGAACTCCTGCTTGCGGGCCCGCCGAGAGGACGGAGCGACGTACGCCTCGATGCCGACGATCGGCTTCACACCGTCGAAGCCCTTCGCCACCTGCTGGAACTCGTACGCCCCGAACATGTTCCCGTGGTCGCTCATCGCGATGGCGGGCATGCCCTGACGGGCCACCTCGGCGAACATCGGCTTGAGCCGCTGGGCGCCGTCGAGCATCGAGTATTCGGTGTGATTGTGCAGGTGAACAAAGCTGTCGGCCACCGGGAAGGCACCTCCGAAGCTGGTCGTGGGAGGCCCCCACCCAACCACGACCACCCTGCCGGTCACCTGCTTCTGAGCCACCTCGGCGGGCCGCGTGGCGCCCGATGGGACGGGGACCGGTTGAAGGGAACAGGCCAAGGCCCGCAGGGGGAGTGGGCCCGATGGAGGGCAGCCGCTCCGGTTTCCCCCGCACCGTCCTCCCCGTCCTCCACGGCCTGCCGCCCACACCCCCGATCTGGCCGGAAAACGCCGGATGGTGCTCGGCACCACGACGAGGGTTCGAACGAGGGCCTGCCTCCCGGGTCATCGGAGGCAACGGTCAGGATGACGGTCGCGTCAGACCGAACGAGTCGGTGCGCTACCCCGCGATGCATCGCATCCCGCCTTGCCGACCGCCGGATCGGGGCGCGGCAGCCGGTTTTCGGCCCTCGGCCCGGCGCCCCCCGGACACCCCGCACCGCTGCCGGGCAGGCGGCCGGGCGGCGGGGCGGCCTCGTGTCGACGCACGACCGCTCTTGACAGTGAGACGCCGGCACGCCAGCCTTTCACTACTTCCTTAGTGAAAGGAGGATGAACGGTGTGATCGAGTACCGCATCGACCGGCGCAGTGGTGTGGCCACCTATCTCCAGATCGTGCAGCAGACCAAACACGCGCTCCGCCTGGGCCTGTTGGAACCGGGCGACCGGCTGCCCACAGCCCGCGAGGTGGTCGAGGCCCTGGCCATCAACCCCAACACCGTGCTCAAGGCGTACCGGGAACTCGAACGCGAAGGCTTGGTCGAGGGCCGCCGGGGGCTCGGTACCTTCGTCCGCCGGACGCTGGGCGACGGCAGGGCGGCAGACGGCGCGCTGCGCACCGAGCTCGCCCAGTGGCTGGCACGGGCCCGGCGGGCGGGCCTGGAGCAGGACGACATCACCGCACTGTTCACCTCCGTACTGAGCGAGTCCGACAGTGAACCGAACCAGGGGGACGAACAATGACGGCAGCGATCGAAGCGCACGGCCTCGGACGGAGGTTCCGCCGGGGCGGTTGGGCCCTGAAGGAGTGTTCCTTCCGGCTCCCCGCCGGCCGCATCTGTGCCCTGGTCGGCCGCAACGGGGCCGGCAAGTCCACCCTGCTGGCCGTGGCCGCCGGCGTACTGAAGCCCACCGAGGGCACCCTGACGACCCCACCTCGCGAGGCCGTCGCCTACGTCGCCCAGGACAAGCCGCTCTACCCGCGACTGACCGTCGCCGAGACGCTGCGGATGGGCGCCGACCTGAATCCCGGCCGCTGGGACGCGACCGCCGCGGGCAAAGTGGTGGAAGCCGGCGGCCTGGACCCGGCCATGCGCGTCCGCGCCCTGTCCGGCGGCGGGCGCTCCCGACTCGCCCTGGCCCTGGCTCTCGGCAAGCGGCCCGCACTGCTGCTCCTGGACGAGGCGCTCTCCGACGTGGACCCGCTCGCCCGCCGCCAACTGCTGGGGACCGTATTGGCGACGGTCGCCGAACACGGCACCACCGTCCTGATGTCCTCGCACGTCCTCTCCGAGCTGGAGGACGCCTGCGACCACCTGCTCCTGATCGACGGCGGCCGGGTCCGGCTCGGCGGCTCGGTCGACGACCTCCTGCGAGCCCACAGTCTGGTCTCCGGACCGACCCGCGACCTGACCCCCCACACGGTGATCACGGCGCGCTCCACCGGGCGCCAACTCACCGCTCTGATCCGCCCGCAAGGGCCGTGGAGCACCGACGGCGAAGGCCAAGACGACGGCGGCGGCGACGGCGACAGCTACGTCCGGGCCGTCGAACCCACCCTGGAGGAACTGCTGCTCGCCTACCTGGGTGCCCCGCACGTCCCGGCCCTGCTCACCCCGGCCATGGAGGCAGCGGCATGACCCTCCTCGACCTTCGCGGACCCCTTCGGGTCAATATCGGTCTGCACCGCCACGTGCTGTGGGCCGCCTTCGCCCTCGTGCTGCTCGCCGCCATCGCCCTGCCCGCCGGCCGCTGGTACGTCCAGTCACTGACCGCGGACCTCGCGGCGACCGGCTGCAAGGTGGAGAACACGGTGCACGGCTGCGGAATCCAAGTCCGCGGCTTCCTCTCCCGCAGCCTGTACGTCAACAAGATGTTCAGCTACATCGGGATGGCCGTGGGGGTACTGCCCCTGCTCCTCGCCGCGTTCGTCGCAGGCCCGCTGATCGGGCGCGAGTTCGAGTCCGGCACCTACCGGCTCCAGTGGACCCAGTCGGTCAGTCCGGCCCGTTGGCTGGCCGCGAAGCTGGCGGTGCCGGTCGGCGCCGTACTCCTCGTCCTGCCCGCTTTCGTACTCCTGGCAGCCTGGATCCGGCGGGGATCGCTGGACACCTGGTACCCGGTCCCGTGGGACGACCTCCCCGTCTACCAGATGATCGGACCGGTCGCGGTGGGCTACGCCCTCCTAGGCATCGCCGGCGGCGCCCTGGCCGGCCTGCTGACCGGACGCACGGTGCCGGCCATGGCTTCGGCCGTCAGCGCGGTCGGGGCCGTTGAAGCGATGCTCATCCTGCTCCGCCCCCGGCTCTGGCCCGCCCTCGACGGACACCCGCGCGGCGGGGGCATCTGGGACGTCTCCGCGGCGGGCGGAAGCGTGCCCCTCTACCACCCCGAGTCCCACTTCTGGCCGCTGCAACTGGTCGAGAGCACGATCCTGCTCACCCTCACCGCCGCCGCCACCCTTGCCGCCTTCGCGCTCCTGCGCCGGCGCCACCGCTGACCGCCGGTCGTGGGCGCGGGTCCCGGCGACTCCGCCCCTTCTCGGCCCTACTCCTACCGAGCAGGGTCACGAGGTCTGTACGGGCAGCTCGACCACCCTGTGCCGCGGACCCACGAGCTTCTCCAGGGAGGCGGGCAGCCGACTCGCGTACCGGGCGTGGAACACCTCGGCCGCCGAGGGCGCCGCCCTGCCGGCGGGAAGCTGCTTGGCCGTGGACGTGATCATCCCGCCTCCCGCCCGTCCCCGGTACCGCAACGTGACACCCGGCCCCGGCGGCCACCCGGCACGCCCCGCACACCCGGTGCCCCGCCCCCCTCCGGCGGCCCCCCGCAAGCCCGCCGCCGGCGGCTTGGCCGGCGACGGTCTGGGAGCGCGTGCCGCCCCCCGACGACAATGTCGCCACCGGGGAGCGCGCACCGCCGCGGCCGGCGTACCGGAATGGCCGGGGAGCGAACAGCAGCCCAGGTCAGTGCGGGGGTGACCGATGGTAACCGACCTTCGAGCCATAGGATTTGGCAATGATCAAAGCGCGGTTCGTCGGAGGTCCTCTCGACGGCTTCATGGGGGAACAGACCACCAAGGTCTCGGTGAAGGTCCACCGCCACGGGCAGCTGATCGGAAGCTACGTCCCCGGGCCTGACGGAGCCGGCGCCGCTGTCTACCAGTGGCATTCCGCTGCCGTCGAAGGGAACGAGCCGCCGGTGGAGGAAAGCGTCGACCCTCCCTGACCAGGACCCCGGGAACCTGCACGCCGGCCCCTCACCCAGGGAGCACCGTCGTCTCCTGCGGTGTCGGGTGCTGCGCCAACCAGGCTCCGTAAGCCCGCACACTGCCCCGGTCCCGCAGCGTGTCCAAAGCGAGCAGGAGGGACGGGGGGATCTTCAACCGAGGCTCACTGCCGCGAACGAGGCGGCTCATGTGGGCCCGGACGATGGCCAGGACGGCGGCGCTGGCGAGGTCCTGGTCCTTCCAGCGAAGCCGGGGCGGCGGCACGTGCGTGTCCTCGCCCGCCAGCCACCGGTCCGGCAGGTCGGGGCGGATGGCCAAGGCCGTGGCCACGCCGACCACCGCGAAGCCCCGCTCCAGGACCCGCTCGGCAGTCGTGCGGCGGCCGATCCCTCCCGTCAGCATGAGCGGCATGGAGGCGACTTCCACGAGCCGTTCGGCCAGGGAGAGGAAGTACGCCTCCCTGTCGAGCATGGTTTCGTCGGAGGTACGGCCCATGGTCGCCGCGCTCTCGACGCTGCCGCCGGAGAGTTCCACGAGGTCCACGCCGAGGCCGTCCAGGAACCCGAGCACGCGTGCCACTTCGTCCGTGTCGAAGCCACCGCGCTGGAAGTCGGCCGTGTTGATTTTCACGCCCACGGCGAAGTCCTCGGACACCCGGGCGCGGACCGACTTCACGATCTCGATGAGCAGCCTGGCCCGGTTCTCCAGGCCGCCGCCCCACCGGTCGCCCCGCCGGTTGACCCGTGGAGACAGGAACTGGCTCAGGAGGTAGCCGTGGGCGGCGTGGATCTGGACCCCGTGGAAGCCGGCCTCCTCGGCGAGAGAGGCGGTGGTGGCGAAGCGGGCGATGGTGGCCTCGATGTCCGACTCGTCCATGGCCGTGGGCCGGGCGAACGCCGACGTGTGCTTGCCCAGGCTGACGCCGACATCGGACGGCGCCCAGGCGACGCCGGGCAGGTCGGCGCGGACCTGCCGGCCGGGGTGGTTGATCTGCATCCAGACCTGCGCGCCGCCCGATCCGGCGGCTGCGGCCCAACGGCGAAACGGCTCAAGAGGTGTCTCGGCGTCGAGCACGATGGTTCTCGGCGAGGTCAACGCACGTCTGTCCACCATGACGTTGCCCGTGATGACGAGGCCACTGCCCCCTCGGGCCCATTGGCGGTAGAGATCCTCGATCTCGGCCCCCGGCAGTTGTCCGGGCTGGCGGGCCATGCTCTCTTCCATGGCGGCCTTTGCCACCCGGTTCGGCAGCCAGGATCCGTTGGGCAGTTCAAGAGGCGCGAAAAGGTGCATGGGAGTTCCTCCTGGATCTCGTCCCTGACGACTCGTGGTCGGCTTTGGTTGTGTCCTGTCGCCTGTGCGGTGGCTGGGGTGAGCGGTGGTCGGGCGTGCGGTGGTCGGGTGTGCGGTGGTCGGGTGAGTGACGGCTATGTCGCGGTGACATGTCAGCGGTGACTATGTCAGCGGTGGCTGTGTGCGCGGTGGCTGTGTGCGCGGTGACCGTTTGCGCGGTGGCTACCGCGGAGGGGGCCATGTCGGAGGGGAGACCGGCCGACGGGAGACGGGAGGGTCGGGTACGGCTTCAGCGCGCCCGGCGCCCCGGGAGCCGACCGGCGACCCGGTCACCGACATCCCACCTCCGCCCGTACCGGGTCGGCCGCGGTGCGCGCGGGGTCATGTGCGGCTCCCCGTGAGGGCGGCCGATCGCCGGATCTCCTGGACCCGGGGGGAGCGGGCCAGGGCGTCGGACAGCCTGACGAGGTCTTCGGCGTCCTCGGTGGACGTCAACGTCCACCTGTCCTCCGGATTGACCGTCGGCCGCGCGGCCGCCTTCGCGATGACGGCACCGGCGATCACCGAGGCGTCTGCCTCGCCGCGCGCCCGGCGGCGTTCGGCGTGTTCGGCCAGGGCCTCCGCGTAGACCCTCCGGCCGGTCGACGCGTCGAAATAGGGGCCGAGCCGAAGGACGGCGTCGTGGATGTCCCGCTCGCGCTGCATGAGGCGCAGGTCCATCGGCCGCCACCAGCTCATGGGCTTCGGGCGGGTCTGGGGGATTTCCGACTGGATCTCCAGCCAGAGCGGCTTGAGCTGTTGGAACTGCTGGAACATCCCCCAGCGGGAACTGGCCCCTTGCCCGATGGGGGGAATGAGGAAACCCGCGGCGACCAACGGGGCGGAGAAGCCGGCCAGGGAGAACGCGGCATGGGTGCTCAGCCAGTCGAGGTTCCCGCCCGACCAGCGCGCCACGACGGCCGTGTACTTCAGCAGGTCGAAGACGAACGCGAAGGACGAGCCGGTGGCGATGGTGAGCAGGCCGATGCGCAGGCTTCCGGGTACCTGGCGGGACCACCGCCAGCACAGCACCGTCATGGTGACCGCCGCGACCGTGTGCGCGGCGAGGTAGAGCACGATCATCTCGCGGATGAACGGCGTGGTGGCGTAGTACGTGTCCAGGTCGCGGAGCCGCTCGACGGGTGCGTCGCCCAGCGCGAAGAGCAGCGCGATCGCCGCCATCACGACCAGGTAGGCGGTGAGGCACAACCGGGTCTGCCGCCGGGTGCGTGCCTCGTTGTCGTTCCCCCGCCAGTGGATCAACAAGACGATGTTGATGCCGTCGAACGCGGTGAGAATGCAGTACACGATCGGCGCTGCGATATTGGGTGTGCCGAACCAGCTGTTGATCTTCGCCAGGTGTGGCGGGGCCGCGGTGACGAAGATGAGCGCCCCGAGGAACAGCGTCCCGCAGACGGCTCGAAGGATCGGGTCCTTCGGGTTCTTCCGCAAGTCCCAGAGCTTGATGAGCGTGGCGACCAGCAGGCCGCCGGCCGAGCAGAGGAATGCCGTGCCGCCGCTCACCGCGGGCCACCGGGTTCGGAGTGACCGAAGACCGGGGCGGGGGGCGCGGGGGCGTGGACCGCCCTGACCCGAGCCCCGTGGGGAGGAGTCCGCATGTTCAGTTGCTCTCCGAATGGGCGGCGTCGACCAGGAGGTCCGTCGGGTGGATCCTGGAGAAATGCCGGCTGAGTTCCGCGAGCCCGTTCGTGCCGGAGATCCGGATCAGCAGGGGCCCCGAGGTGTCCTCGCCGGCGTCCGCCGGCGGGCGCTCGGCGTCCGGTGGGCAGGCGACCGGCGCGCACGCGAGAGCTGCCTTGATCGTGGCCGCCTCCGCCACGACCAGGGCGGCCTCGGGTTCGAAGCACCGTTCCGTCGCATAGCGTTCGGCCGCCGCACGGTGCCTGGCGTCGAGATGGGGCGCCAGGTTCAGCAGGCGATCGGCGATCTCCGTGGCCCTCAGGGTGGCTCGCATCTCCAGGGAGGAGGTCCTGGCGATGCGCATGGGAACTCCGGTGCCGACCCAGGGTTCCAAAGCGCGCCACAGGGGCTCCATGCGGCGGTAGGCGTGCCACGCGTCCCACATCGATTCCAGTCGCGGTCCGACGACCGGAATGAGGAACCCGACGGTGGTCATGAGAGCGCCCAAGCCGGCCAGGGGAGGGGCGATGTCGGTGCTGAGCACGTCCCAGGCGTCCGTTCCGGCCCAGCGGGCGGCCACGGCGACGAACTTGAGGACGGCGAAGGCCAGCCCCAGGCCGAAGGCCGTGACGAGGGTGAGCAGGCCCCAGCGGGTCCAGCCCGCCTTCGCCGCCCGGAGTTCGGCCGACCAGCGCCAGCACTTCGTCATCACGACCGTGGCGGTGGCCGCGTGGGCGGTCAGGTACAGCAGGATCATCTCGCCGATGAAGGGGGTGGTCGCGTAGAAGGTGTCGAGGTCGCGCGGCCGTTCCGCGGGTACGTCGCTGAGGCTGAACAGGACGCAGAAGGTCGAGATGACGCAGGCGGTGGCGGCGACCCACAGCCTGGTGTGCCGCCGGACGGTCGCTTCGGGTCCGCCGCGCCAGTGCAGCAGCAGGACCATCGAAGCGCAGGACAGGCACGACAGGAAGCAGTAGACGATCAGGGCCGACACGTTCGAGATGCCCGTCACCCTGTTGACGCGTTCGACGGTCGGCGGCGCGGCGAAGACGAATCCCCCGCCGGAGGCGACGATGATCACGAAGATCGCCTGGGACATCGGTGAACGCCGACTGTGCCACAGGGAGGGGAGCTTCACCGCGAGCGCGATGGCCAGCGCGAACGCGGGTATGTAGTAGTCCGACCGCTGCATGTTCAAAAGCCCCGGCCCATGCTGGACTGGATGCGACCGGCCAGACCGGTGTTCGGGAGCGAGGTGGCGCCCGAATCGAGGATCTCCCGGCAACTGCTTCCCAAGAGCAGGCCGAACGCCTCGGCGTCGCTCTCCTCCCGGGTGTCGAAGTGGGTACGCGCGGCCAAGGCGAGGATGTCGGCCTGCCCCAACTCGCCCCCGAGCGACCGGGCGGCCGCGGAGACCGCGTCGGGCTGGGCGCCGTGGGTCGGACACTTCCCCATCAGGGCGTGCCACATCTCGTGGGCGAGGATCACCAGCTGGTGGAGCGTGGTGGTGTGGCGCTCGACGACGATGACCACGCGGTCGTCGAAGGTGAGCGTCAGACCGCTGGCGGTGTCCTCGGGGAATTCACGAAAGAGGAGCTGCACCGGCCGGTACATGTCGTTCCCGCGTTCCTCGTTGATCCGTCGTTCGAGGAAAACCCTGAGTGACTCGAACAGCTCGTCGGGATCGGACGGGATCGGCCGTCCGAGGTTCGCGAGAATCTCGTTCCGGAGCTTGGTCATCTTCCTTTTGCCCATGTGAACCCCACTTTTACGGAAATAGCCTAGGAGTAGTTCGCGCCCGCGGAAACGGTTCCCGCGTCGTGTGAAGAGGGGTCGTTCCCCTTGTGGTGGGAAGCTCGCCCTCCAGGGCTCTTCTCCCGTGCGATCCCGTCGACGAAGAGCATCAACGCCCGCTCCACGGTCGGTTCGAGTACGACGTCGCCCAGCCGGTGCTGGATCTCCAGGGCGTAGCGGTTCCTGACAATCGGGCCGGGGTTCCCGAGGGAGGCGTTCGACTCCGGGAGGACCTCGCCCCGCAGGACCCGGTTCAACGCCTCCGCCGGCTCGTCGGTGAGGAAGTTGACCGGTACGTCGAAGAACCGCGCGATCCGCCCGGCGTGCTTGAGGTTCGGCGAACTCTGCTTGCGTTGGCTGAGCAGGGTGTTCAGCCACTGCGGCGTCATGCCGATCCCCGCGGCGACCTCGGAGGCGGTGTACGGACGCTCCCAGGTGACGCCCCCGGGTCCTTCCTCCCGGCAAAGACGCGTGTCCATCAAGAACTGGATCCGCCGGGCGACCTCCTGATGGTCGACCTCCGCGGCCTCCGGCTCCTCACCGTCCAGCAGCCGCGCGATGTCCGCTTCGGACAGGGAGGTGTGGAAGGAGAGTCTCTTCAGGTCGAACAGGCTCCTCGGATCGAGTCCCGTTCCGCGCAGCAGGGTGTCGACGGTCGTGGCGAGGTCCTTGTACCCGTCGCTCATTGACCCTCCAATCAGGACACGAAGGGAGGATGCGGTCAGAGAGGGCCCCTGACCCGCCGATCACTAGACCACGAAACGGTAGTCGAGGCAACGAAACGATCGTTTCACGAGACGGGCGGCCACAGGCGGCCCGGCCGGCGGGACATCACGCCTCCCTTACCCGCCCGGCCGGCGGGAGGTCACGCCTCCCTGACGTGCCCGGCCTGGCCGCGGGAGCCCCGGTCGACCGCAGGGGCGGCCGGTCCAGGACCTCCCGTTCCCGCGGCGTCAGTTGGGGACCGTCGAGCAGGGGCATCCGGGGCCCGCGGGCGGCGGCCAGGAGGACGTCCGGGAGTCCCAGGACGTGCGCGGGTCTGCGCAACGTCATCACGTCGGTGAGCTTCCTGACGACCAGGCCGTGGCCGATGGCCGTGTGGTTGAGGCGGTGGATGTACCGGGCTCCCAACCGGTCCACCAGCGTCGGCTTCCGGCCCACGGCCCCGGGATAGAACCGGTCCTGGCCGACCGCCAGCAGCCAGGCGGCCGCGGCCGGCCGACCGATCGCGCGCTGGGCCTTCGACGCGTATCCCGGCGCGAACACCGACGTACGCCGTGTCAGGTCCCGCAGGGCGACCGCGCCCAGGGCCGCCGCGGACATGCCGTGACCGTAGACGGGGTTGAGGCTGGTGGCCGCGTCCCCCAGGGCGATGAACCCCTCGGGCAGATCCGCCTGCTCGAAATGACGCCTCCTGTTCGCGGTGCGGGTGTAGAGGGACACCTCACTCACGGGTTCGGCGCGCGAGAGGAGTTCGGCGACGAGCGGATGACGGACGCGGCCGGCGAACTCCTCGAACAGGTCCTCGGCCGCCGACGGCTCGCCCCCGCGCGTACCCGACAGACTGACGTGCCACTGCCCGTTCTCGATGGAGATGATCGTGGCGACGAGCCCCGGCCCGCCCTGGCGGGGATCGGCCGGAATGTGGATCACGGGCCAGTCGGTCTCGGCCCCCTGCGGCGCCCGGTACCTGCGGCTCGCGTAGCGGACCCCCGCGTCGACGACGGTTTCCCGCACCCGCGGGCCGCCGATGTCCCGCAGCCATCGGGTGCTCTTCGAGCCGCGGCCCGTCGCGTCGACGACGAGGTCCGCGGCGACGATGTGCCGCGCGTCCTGTGCGTCACGAAGGACCACCCCCGAAACGCGTGCCGCGTTCCCTGCCAGGCCGCACACCTTCGCGCCGGTCCGTACCCGGACGTTCGGCAGCCGCAGGACGCGCGTGCGGACGACCCAGTCGATGAGGTCCCGGCCCGCCCCGATCAGGTAGTGGGTATCGGGCCACGAGCGGCGGTACCAGCCGGCCGGCGAGAAGGACACCATGCCGTGCGGGATCGGGACGCGGTGCGCACCGGCCGCGAGCCACTCCTCCGTCACCCCGGGGAGCAGTTCCTCCATGGCGTCGGCCCCGCCGGCCCACAACATGTGGGCATGGGCGGCCTGCGGCAGCCGTGGCCGCGGCGCGGGCGTCTCGGGAAGCACCGCGTCCTGCTCCACGATGAGCACTTCGCGCACGTGGGGCGCGAGGGCGGCGGCGGCGAGGGTACCGGCCAGGCCGCCGCCGAGAACGACCACGCGGGCGGAAGCCGAAGGGAGCGCTGTCATGGGGTGCTGCTTTCTACGACGCCGGATTGCCGGAACATGGCGATGTCGGCGCCACATCCTCCAATGGAGTGTGACGTGCTGCCAGACCAGGGGAGCACGAAGGCGGCCGCGATCACCAGTGCCGACGCGGAGGCGATGCCTTCGCGAAGTCGGCGTCGGCGGGACCGGGGGTGACCGGCGCTGAGGTCGTCCTGCTGGGTTCCGACCGTCCACGACCGGTACCGACCAGGCCAACCCCCGCGACCGACAGTCCTCCTGGCGCACAGTCAGGACCCGGACCGGAGGATCCGGTGCGGGGGGCCGCAAAGCGAAGGTAAAGATCTGGCTCGGACCGGGTGCCGGGATGAAGGTGGTTTTCGGCCAGGGTGGCGGAGGGTGGCCCTCCGGGACTCGCGCGGTGGGGGTGGCGGGGGAGGTGCGGGTGCGGGGGGATGGTCCGTCGGAGCGGGGTCGGGGGAGCCGGCGTCGCGTGGGACGGTCGGCTCTCCGGAGTGTTCGGTTCCAGCCACAGTAGGGGTGTGAAGTAGGGGTACTCCTGGCTTTGGGCGCTCTGCTAGAAATGTCTACACCAAACCCGTGTACGGAAGTGGCGGAAGAGTTCGAACTGCCGACCGCGCGCGCCGCATCTGGGACTTGAACAGGAAGTTTTCAGTCCATTGATTGAAAAGCAAAACACCGGCCTCTGGGTTCGCCGCTACCACGCTTCGGATGAAAGTCCGATCCAACTGGTCTGCCTGCCGCACGCCGGTGGCTCGGCCTCCTTCTACTTCCCCATGTCCCAGTCGCTGGCCCCGGCGGTGGACGTTCTCTCCGTGCAGTACAAGGGCAGGCAGGACCGCAGGGACGAGCCCGGGATCACCGACATCGGTGCCTTCGCGGACGCCCTGACCGCACAACTCATACCGTGGCTCGATCGGCCCCTTGCATTCTTCGGCCACAGCATGGGCGCCGTCCTCGCCTTCGAGGTGACCCGGCGGCTGGAGCGCGACCACGGCACCAGCCCCGTACGGATCTTCGCCTCCGGCCGGCGCTCGCCCTCCAGCTACCGTCACGAGACCGTGCACCTCCGGGACGACGACGGAATCGTGCGGGAAATGCGGGAACTCAGCGGGACCGATGCCAGGATTCTCGGCAACGAGGAAATCCTCCGCATGGTCCTCCCCGCGATCCGCAGCGACTACACCGCCATCGAGAACTACCGCGCCGCACCGGAAGACGTCGTGCGCGCCCCCATTACCGTGCTGACCGGTGACGCGGACCCGAAGACCAGCCGGGAAGAGGCGGACGCCTGGGAATCCCACACCACCGGCGGGTTCGACATTCACCGTTTCCCCGGCGGACATTTCTTCTTGGCGAACCATCAGGAACCCATCATGAAGATCATCAGGGAAGAACTCGACGCCGCGGTGCGGGGCCGGTAGCGGAGCGCAGGTCACCACGCCGGGAAGACCCGGCACGCCCGGTGCGGACGGAAGGCCGAATGACCAACGGTCGACCGGACGCGGACCGACGGGGCAGGCCGCGGTCACCCGGCGGGGCGCTTCGCGCCCGTACCCCATACGGCGCCCCGTCGCCCTCACCGGGCGGCCACGAGCCGATGTGGGTTTTTCGCCAGATACACAGTTCGGGGTAAGGAAAATCTGTGGTGGCCAAACTCGTCGAGCGCGAAACACAGTTGGAAACACTGCAGGAGCTGCTCGGCAGCGCGGTGCGCGGCCGAGGACGGGTCGCCGTCATCAGCGGGGCGATCGCGGGCGGGAAGACCAGCCTGCTGGAACGGTTCACCGAAGAGGCCATCTCCCAGGGCGCCCTGGTCCTCGAAGCCACGGGCTCCCGGGCGGAGCGCTACCTGCCCTTCGGCATCCTGCGCAGGATCCTCGACAGCGCGGCGCCCGTGGCCCCCGACGTGTACGCCTACGCCACCGAACTGCTCGACCGCGTCACCGACGGGACCACCGACACCGAGGCCGCCACCGAGGCCGGCATGCGCGTCCTGCCGCACGTCTCCACCGCGCTGCTCCGCCTCTCCCGCGACCGGACCGTCGTCATGGCCGTCGACGACGCCCACCACGGTGACGAACTCTCCCTCGCCTTCCTGCTGTGCCTCGCCCGGCGGGTACGGCAGGCCGGAGTGCTGATCGTACTCACCGAATCCGTACGGCTCCGGCCCGCGCAACTCGCCTTCCACGCCGAACTCCAGCGTCAGCCCAACTGCACCACCCTCCGGCTGCCGCTGCTCACCACGGGCGGCATCACCCGCGTCCTCGCCGACCACTTCTCACCCTCGGCGGCACAGCGGCTGTCCGCCGAGTGCCAGGAGACCACCGGCGGCAACCCACTGCTGGTCAGAGCCCTCGTCGGCGACGGCCTCACGGCGCTCGGGGACAGCGAGCCCTTCCAGCGGCTCGCCCCCGCCGAAACGTTCGAGCGCGCCGTCCTCGACTGCCTGCACCGCGGCGATCCCGAACTGCTCACCGTCGCCCGGGGCGTGGCCGTACTCGGCGACGCCTGCTCCCCGGTCCTCCTCAGCAGGATCGTCGACCTCCAGGTCAAGGCCACCGAACAGGCCCTCCAAGACCTCGGCCGGTGCGCCGTCCTCCAAGGCGGCTCGTTCCGCGACCCCGCCGCCCGCACCGCCGTCCTCGAAGCCGCACCGTCCGGCGTGCTGTCCGCCCTGCACTCGCGCGCCGCGAAACTCCTGCACGAGGAGGGCGCGGCCGCCCTCGATGTCGCCCGCCACCTCCTGGCCGCCCGCAGGAACGTCGAGGAATGGGCGATCCCCGTCCTCCAGGAGGCCGCCGAGTACGCCCTCGTCGACGACGAGCACGACCTCGCCCTGCGCTGCGGGGAACTGGCGGTCGCCTCCTGCGCCGAAGGTCCCCGCCACGCCTCCCTCAAGTCCCGCCTGGTCAGCATGGTATGGCGCAGCAGCCCCGCCGCCGCCGAGGGACATCTCCGCCAGCTCTCCCGCGAACTCACGGCGGGCCGGCTCGCCGACCGCGACCTCGTCCACGTCGTGTCCTGCCTCCTGTGGATGGGGGATTCCCGCGCCGCGGGCGAGGCGGTGCTCCGTCTCCAGGAAGCCGACGGCAAGGCCCGGGCCGCGGGGCGCGCACCCGCCTACGACGCGGGTACCCTCGCCGCCGCCCAGAGCTGGCTCTCCATGGTCAGCCCGCCGATACGTGACGCCTTCGACGCCGTACAGGCGCCGCGGACAACGCTGTCAGGGGCCCCCGGAGCGCTACCCTTCGCGGGGCTCGAGACCGTCCCCTACGACATCCCCGACAACGCCCACGTCCAGGCCGCCGACGCCGTCCGCACCGCCTTGCGCGGCAGGAACCAGGCCGACGCCGCCGTCACCGAGGCGATCCGGGTCCTCCAGCGCTACCACCTGAGCGACCGCACCCTCCAGCCCCTCGTCTTCGCGCTCCTCGCCGTCGTCTACGCGGGACGCCTCGACCTCGCACTCGCCTGGTGCGAACGCCTCCTCGGCGAATGCTCGGGCCGCAACACCCCCACCTGGCAGGCCGCCCTCGGCGTGGTCCGCGCCGAGATCTCCCTGCGCAGAGGCGACCTGCCGGGCGCCGCCGCACAGGCCCGCCACGCCATGTCCCGCATCTCGGTCCAGAGCTGGGGCGTCGGCATCGCCCTGCCGCTGGCCATCCTCGTCGAGTCCGAGCTCACCATGGGCAACCACGACGAGGCGATGAGCCTGCTGGGACAGCCCGTTCCGGAGGCCATGTTCGACACCCTGCCGGGCCTGCACTACCTCAGGGCCCGGGGCCGCTGCCACCTGGCGACCGGCCGCTACCACGCAGCCCTGCGGGACTTCCTGAACTGCGGCGAGCTGATGCAGGCGTGGGGCATGGACGCGGCCGAGCTGGTCCCCTGGCGCCTCGACGCCGCCGAGGCGTGGCTCGCCCTCGGCAACCCCGGCCGCGCCGAGGAGTTCACCGAGCAGCAGAGGCGGCGCGAGACAGGTTCCGCGGGCAGCCGTACGCGGGGCCTCCTGCTGCTGGCGCTCGCCCGCACCGGCGGTGACCTCACCTTCCGGCTCAAGCGGCTGACGGAGGCCGTCGAAAGTCTGGAGGAGGGCGGCGACCGGGTCCAACTGGCCGTGGCGCTCGGCGAACTGGGCCGGGGCTACCGCGCGCAGGGCGACTTCAACCGCGCCCGCATGCTGGTGCGCAAGGCATGGCACGTCGCCAAGTCCTGCGGTGCCGAACCGCTGTGCCGGCAGTTCATGCCGGGCCAGGGCGACGGCGACACCGGCGCGTCGCAGGGCGGCCGGGAGGCGGAGGCGCCCAGCGAGGTCGAGGTCCTCTCGGAGGCCGAGGCACGCGTCGCGCTGCTGGCGGCGCGCGGCCACACCAACCGGGAGATAGCCACCAAGCTGTACGTCACAGTGTCGACCGTCGAGCAACACCTGACCCGCATCTACCGCAAGCTGAAGGTGAAGCGCCGCCGCGACCTGCCCGCCCGGCTCTCCGACATGAGCCTGCCCGGCATCGCCTGACCTCCGCCTCCCGCCGGCACCGGTGGTAGACGCCGACGCCGACGCCGAGGCGGGCGCCGAGGCGGGCGGGAGGGCGGTTCCCGGGCGCGGGGGATACGGAACCCCTGCGCCCGTACCCGAACAGGTCAGGACAGCAGACCGCGCTCCAGGGCCGTGATGACCGCTGCCGTGCGGTCGGAGACCGACAGCTTCTTGAACGTCCGCAGCAGGTGCGTCTTCACCGTCGCCTCACTGATGAACAGACGGCGTCCGATGTCCGCGTTCGTCAGTCCCAGGCTGACCAACTGGAGCACCTCCCGTTCACGGTCCGACAGCGCGGGCGGTTCCACCACCCTCGCCCGGAACAGCTTGGGCGCCAACGAGGGCGTCAGGACCGTCTCGCCGCGGGCCGCCGCCTTCACCGCCTGCACCAGGTCGTCGCGGGAACTCCCCTTGAGCAGGTAGCCGGCCGCGCCCGCCTCCACGGCCCGCAGGATGTCGGTGTCCGTCTCGTACGTCGTCACGATCACCACCTTGGTGGCGGGAGCGACCCGCAGCAGGTGACCGGTGGTCTCCACCCCGTCCATCCCGCCCATCCGCAGGTCGAGCAGGACGATGTCGGGGGCGAGCCCGGCGACCATCGCGATCGCCTCCTCGCCCGAACCGGCCTGCCCGACGACGCTCACACCCTCGGCGGACCGCAGCATCGAGCTGAGGCCCTCACGTACGACCGGGTGGTCGTCGACCAGCATCACGCTGATCGTCCCGTCAATTCCCACGGCCTGCCCCTCCACTCGCGGGCACGGGCACCGTCACCTCGATGGTGGTGCCCCGCCCGGGGCCGCTGACCACGGTCGCCGCCCCGTTGATCTCTTGCGCGCGCGTCCGTATACCGCGCAGTCCGAACCCCGGCCCGCCGTCGGGGACGACGAACCCGGGCCCGTCGTCCCGTACGAGCAGCCGCGCGGTGTCCCGCCCGTACACCAGCCGGATCTCGACGGCCCGTGCCTTGCCCGCGTGCTTGCGGATGTTCGAGACCGCTTCCTGGAGGGAACGCAGCAGGACCACGCTGACCGCCATGGGCAGCTCCCGCTCGTCCCCCTCGACGGTGACGTCCGCCCGGACCCCGGTCTGGGCCGTCAGGCCCTCGGCCTGCCGCCGGGCCGCCTGCACCAGCGACGACTCCCGCAGCGCGGGCGGGGTCAGCTCGGTGACGAACTCGCGTGCCTCCGCGAGGCTTTCCCGGGCCACCCGTTCCGCCAGCCCCAGGTGCGACCGCGCGAGCTCCGGGTCGACCGTGAAGTCGGTTCCGGCCGCCTGTACGAGGCCGATGATGCTGGTGAGGCCCTGGGCGACGGTGTCGTGGATCTCCCGGGCGAGTCGCTCCCGCTCGGCGGAGACGCCCGCCGCCCGCGACAGCATGGCCACCCGCTCACGGTTGCGGCGCAACTCGTCGATCAGCTCCCCCCGTTCGCGGCTCTGCCGCGTCACCCGCGTGATCCACAGTCCGAGCAGGACCGACAGGGCGATGCCGAGCAGCGACGTGGGCAGAACGGCCCTGATGTCGCGGCTCAAGGTGCCGCCCCGCAGCCACACCACCGTAACCGGCATCAGGTTGGCCAGGACCACCACGGCGATGGCCGGCGAGGTCGCCAGGCTCATCATCAGCATCGGCACCACCGCGAACAGCGCGAACGACGCCGCCAGGTCGAAGAGCACCGCCACCGCGAACAGCAGGAACAGGCCGATGGAGAAGACGATGCTCCGCCAGCCGTGCCCCTGGCCCTGCTGGATCATAGCGCTGCGCCCCAGGGCCGCGTACCAGGGCACGGCCAGTGTCAGCGCGGCCATCGCCACGGCACGGTGGACCTGTTCACCTGCGGAGGTGAACAGCAGCATGGTGGTGACGGCGTACGAGACCGCGAAGAACGCGTCCCAGAGGCCGAACCAACGGGTTCCCGCCTCGGGCGGGTGATCGGGGCCGCCGGCCGCCTCCCCCACCCGGGTTTCAGTGCTCACGGCACCAGTCCTATCACCTCCGCGGAACCGGGGACGAAGGCGGCCGCGGGTCGCGGCGCCGTCCACCGTGTCCACCGTTCGGTTGACAGCCGAACCCACTGGTCGGTTGTCCACGTCAACCCCGCCCGGCCCATAGCGTTGCAGGTGAGAGGCATGGAGTACCGCACTGCCGTACATCACCGGCACTGCCGAAGCTGAGGAAGAGGCCCGCCCCATGAGCCCGTTCTTGACCGCACTGATCGCCAGCGGGACGATCCTGGTCATCATCCTGTCGACCGACCTCGGCACGCGCAAGGTCACCAACATGCGGATGCTGCGCTCGATCCTCGCGGTCGTCATCGTCCTCGGGCTCTTCGTGCACAAGCTGCCGCTCGACGGCAACGACCCCTCCCTCCAGCTCGCGGGCATCGGCGCCGGCGTCATCTGCGGACTGATCGCCGCGGCCCTGCTCCCCGCCCACCGGGACGCGTCCGGCGAGATCTACACCAAGGGCGGTGTCGGGTACGCCCTGGTGTGGGCCGTGCTGTCCGCCTCGCGGGTGCTCTTCGCCTACGGTTCGGAGCACTGGTTCAGCGAGGGCATCATCCGTTTCAGCATCGAGTACAAGCTGAGCGGCCAGGACGTCTACTCCAACGCCTTCGTCTTCATGGCCCTGGCCATGGTGCTGACGCGGACGGCCGTCCTGGTGAACAAGCGCCGCCGGCTGCGCGGCGGTCAGGTCTCCGTCACCGGCACCCCCGGTACGCGTGAGGGCAGTTCCGCAGGTACGCACTGAGACGACGGACGTCGGATCAGGTTCGGTACAAGATCATCTCAGAGCTAGGGTGAAGCAGTGGAACGCATGGATGGTGGCGTAAGGCTCAGGCCTCCGCGCAATCGCGTGGAACGCAGGGCGATCGGCTGGTGGACGCTCCAGTCGTCGGTGTTCGCCCTGCCCCTCCCGCTCGTCTTCGGCGTGCTCTACCTCTGCATCCCGCCCGCCAGGCCCTTCTTCGGCTGGGCCTTCCTGATCTCGCTGGTACCGGGCCTCGCCTACATGGCCGTCATGCCGGTCTGGCGCTACCGGGTGCACCGCTGGGAGACCACCGACGAGGCCGTCTACGCGGCGTCCGGCTGGCTCTGGCAGCGCTGGCGGGTCGTTCCCCTGTCGCGCATCCAGACCGTGGACACCCTCCGCGGCCCCCTCCAGCAACTCTTCGGCCTCTCCGGCATCACCGTGACCACCGCCTCGTCCTCCGGCGCCGTGAAGATCAAGGGCATCGACCACCGGACGGCGCGGGAAGTGGTCGAGCACCTCACCGAGTCGACCCAGGCCACCCCCGGAGACGCGACATGAGTCACGACACCGAGCAGGGCACCACCGCCGGCGGCCGGGGCGACAACGGCGACGGTACGGCGCAGGGTGCCGGTACGGCGCACGGTGCCGGTACGGTCGACAGCGCCGCCGACCTCGGCTGGAACAAGCTCAGCCCCAGGCTCCTCCTGGTCAACCTGAGCATGCTCGCCGGCCCGCTCGCCCTGCTCGCCCTCACCGTCGCCCTCACCGGCGCCAACCTCCAGGCGCTCATCTCCCTCGGCTCCCTGGTGATCACCTTCCTGGTCATCACCGGCATCAGCACGATGCGCCTGCTCACCACCCGCTTCCGGGTCGCCGGCGACCGCCTCGAACTGCGCTCCGGGCTCCTCTTCCGCAGCCGCCGCTCGGTGCCCGTCGACCGGATCCGCAGCATCGACCTCGACGCCAAGCCGATGCACCGCCTCTTCGGCCTCACCTCGTTGCGCATCGGCACCGGCGAACAGAGCTCCTCCTCCAGCCGCAAGCTCTCCCTCGACGGCATCACCGAGCAACACGCCCACGACCTGCGCCGGCTGCTCCTCGACCGCAGGGGCAGCGGCCGCACCACCGGCCACGACGAGGACCTCACCATCGCGGAGATGGACTGGGCATGGCTGCGGTACGCACCCCTCACCGTCTGGGGCGTCGGCAGCGTCTTCATCGGCGTCGGCACCGCCTACCGCATCCTGCACGAGATGAAGGTCGACCCGCTCGAACTCGGCATCGTCAAGGCCGTCGAGGAACGCTTCGGCTCCGTACCCCTGTGGTTCGGCATCCTCGTCGCCGTCGTGATCACCGCCCTCGCGGGTGTCGCGGTCTCCGTCGCCACGTTCGTCGACGCCTGGGCCAAGTACCGCCTGGAGCGCGAGCAGGACGGTGTCTTCCGGGTACGCCGCGGACTGCTCGTCTCCCGCTCCGTCACCATCGAGGAGCGCAGGCTGCGCGGAGTCGAGGTCACCGAGCCGATGCTGCTGCGCTGGGCGGGCGGCGCCCGCCTGAACGCCATCGCCGGCGGCCTCGGCGACAGCGAGGAGAACCGCAGCCGCCGCTCCCTGACACCACCGGTACCCCGGGCCGAGGCCCTGCGCGTCGCCGCCGACGTCCTCGCCGAGGACCGGTCCCCGACCGAGCTCGCCGAACTCGTGCGCCACCCCCGCGTCGCCCTGCGCCGCCGCGTCAACCGCGGGCTGCTCGTCCTCGCCGCCGTCGTCGCCGTCCCGCTGGGCCTGGGCCTGTGGCTCACCCCCGTCCTGGTCCACACCGCCTGGATCACGGCCCTCGTCGGCCTGCCGGTGGTCATCGTCCTCGCCAACGACGCCTACCGCGCCCTCGGCCACGGGCTCCGCGACCGCTACCTCGTCGTCCGCGCCGGCACCTTCGCCCGGCGCACCGCGGCCCTCCAGCGCGACGGCGTGATCGGCTGGAACATCACCCGCTCCTACTTCCAGCGGCGCAACGGCCTGCTCACCATCGGCGCCACCACCGCCGCGGGCGACGGTGTCTACAAGGTCCGGGACGTACCGATCGGCGCCGGCCTCGCCTTCGCCGAGGAAGCCGTACCCAACCTGCTCGCCCCGTTCATCGAACGCGTCCCGCGCGGCTGACGCCCGACGGACGGGACTCCACTGCCCGTCCCCATGACCCTCCTCGGCCGCTCGGCCGCTCGGCCGACGACCGCATGACCCCTCGAAGCCCCGCTGCCCGGGACTAGAGGCCCCAGACCAACTGGCGAACCCCCGAGAGGTGGAGGGGCGGCGACCCCCGTGCCGCCCCTCCACCTCACCCCCCGGGATCGCCTCCCCGCACGCGCCCCGTGCCCCCGTACGCAGCGGGAGCCGTGCGCGCCGCGTGCCGCGAACGCCGCAGGGGCCGTACCCGGAAACGACACCCGGATACGGCCCCTGCCGCTCGTACCGCGAGGGCGCACGCGCCCGCGGGCTCAGCGGTGGCGGGCCGCCGCCAGCTCCTCCAGCCTCGGCACCAGCGACGCGGGGGACGGCATCCTCCCGATCTCCTCCCGCACCTCCCGCGCGACCGCCGACATCTTCTCGTCCGACAGCAGCCGCCCGAGCACCTCCGCGTCGAGGTCCTCGGCCGTGCCGAGCAGACCCGCGCCCCGGTCCCGTACGGCCTCCGCGTTGATCCGGCGGTCCGCGCCGTCCGGCAGGACGAGCTGCGGCACGCCCGCGTTCAGCGCCGCCAGCGTCGTGCCCGCACCACCGTGGTGCACCGCCGCGTCACAGGTCTGCAGCAGCGCCGTCAGCGGCACCCAGCCCACCACGCGTATGTTGTCCGGAAGTTCGCCGAGCGCAGCCGTGTCCACGTCTCCCAGCGCCAGCACGAACTCCGCGTCCACGGCCGACGCCGCCGCCACCAGCCGTTGGACCGGCCCGAGGCCGTTCACGTGCACCGAAGCCGTACCCAGGGTCACACCGATCCGGCGGCCCTGCGGCTCGTCCAGCAGCCAGTCCGGAAGCACGGCACCGCTGTTGTACGGGACCGGCCGCATCGACCAACCGTCACGCTCGGGCTCCGCCATGCTCGGCGGCGCGATGTCGATCACCGGGACGTCGGCGGGCACCCCCGCCACGCCGTGCCGGGCCATCGTCTCGCCCAGCATCGACACCGTCAGCTCCCGCAGTTGCGTACCGCGCGCGAAGCCGAAGTTGTGCTGCACCGCGGGGACGCCCAGGCGCGCGGCGGCGATCAGACCGGACACGAAGATCTGCTCGAAGACGATCAGGTCGGGCCGGAACGCGTCGGCGGTCCGTACGATGCCGTCCGCGAGGTGGTCGTTGAGGTGGGTGAACAGTCGCAGCCCGTCCATCGGGTCGACACCACCCGGACCCCGCAGCCGGGCCATCAGTTCACCGGCCGTCGACTGGAGGAAGCCCTCCAGCTCGAAGCCGGGACTGACATCCGCCACGTGCAGACCGGCGTTGGCGGCCTCCAGGGCGTCACCCGCGCTGGCGACCAGGACCTCGTGCCCGGCCGAGCGCAGGGCCCAGGCCAGCGGAATGGTGGGGAAGACATGGCCAATGGCCGGATACGAGACGAACAGCACGCGCATGGGAACGCGCTCCTCCCGGGTAGCTGTGAATTGTCCGGGCCGGAGATTCGACGATGACGGAGTTCCGGTGATGGAATAACATCGCTACTCTTGCAATTACCAGCCCTACCGGCGCATCCTGATGCAGTCATGCGTGCCGAGTCAAGGCGCTTCCCGGAGCCCGGGGTTAGGGGTCCGTAGGGGCCTGTTAGGGGTTTCTCGCCCTTCTTCCGCGTGCAAGAGTGTCCCCTGGTCTTGGATTCCTTATTCGGGGGTAGTGGAGCGCGCGATGTTGAACGAGTCCGAGGATTTCACGCCCGAAACCAATGTCGCCTCCGAAACCGGAACGGAAACCGTAACGGAAATCGGAACCGAGCCCGGAACCGAAACGGGAACCGAAACGGAAACCAGAACCGGCACGGAAACGGGAACCCGTGAAACGCATCAGGGCGGAGGCCCTGGAGCCCCGACGTGGCGGGAGCGCCTGCTCGCCGTCACCGAGACCGAGCAGCACGCCGCCCTGCTGGACTGGGTCACCGGACTCACCTCCGCCGCGCTGCGCGACACGGCCCCCGCCGTCCTCGACCCCCACCGGCCCTTCCCCGACCTGGGCTTCGACTCCCTCGCCGCCGTCGACCTGCACGCCAGGCTGGTCGCGGGCACCGGCCTGCGCCTGCCCGTCACCCTCGCTTTCGACCACCCCACCCCCGCCCACCTCGCCCGGCACCTGCGCACCGTGATCCTCGGCCTGAGCGAGGACACCGGGGCGCCCGTCACCGCCGCCGTCAGCAGCGACGACCCCATCGCCATCGTCGGCATCGGCTGCCGCTTCCCCGGCGGAGTGCATTCCCCCGAAGCGCTGTGGGACCTTGTCGCGGCCGGCACCGACGCCATTTCCGCATTCCCCACCGGACGCGGCTGGGACCTCGACGCGCTGTACGACCCGGACCCCGACCGGGCCGGCACCAGCTACGCCCGCGAAGGCGGATTCCTCCACGACGCCGACGAATTCGACGCAGAGTTCTTCGGCATCTCCCCGCGCGAAGCACTCGCCATGGACCCGCAGCAGCGGCTGCTCCTCGAAACGTCCTGGGATGCCTTCGACCGGGGCGGCATCGACCCCGAAACGCTGCGCGGCGCCCAGGTCGGTGTATTCGTCGGCGCCGAAACGCAGGAATACGGCCCCCGACTCCAGGACGCCACCGACGGTTTCGAGGGCTACCTCGTCACCGGAAACGCGGCCAGCGTCGCCTCCGGCCGTATCGCCTACACCTTCGGCTTCGAGGGCCCGACCGTCACCGTCGACACGGCCTGCTCCTCCTCGCTCGCCGCCCTCCACCTCGCGGTCCAGGCGCTGCGCACCGGCGAATGCTCCCTCGCGCTCGCCGGCGGCGCCGCCGTCATGGCCGGCCCGGGATCGTTCGTCTCCTTCAGCCGCCAGCGAGGTCTGGCACCCGACGGCCGCTGCAAGCCCTTCGCCGCGGCGGCAGACGGCACGGCGTGGGGCGAGGGCGTCGGCATGCTGCTCGTCGAGCGGCTGTCCGACGCGCGCGCCAAGGGACACCAGGTTTTGGCGGTCGTCCGCGGTTCGGCCATCAACCAGGACGGCGCCAGCAACGGCCTCACCGCCCCCAGCGGGCCCTCCCAGCAGCGCGTCATCCGACAGGCGCTCGCCAACGCAGGCCTGTCCGCCGCCGAGGTCGACGTCGTCGAGGCGCACGGCACGGGCACCCGGCTGGGCGACCCGATCGAGGCGCAGGCGCTGCTCGCCACCTACGGACAGCACCACACCGACGACCGACCGCTGTGGCTCGGTTCCCTCAAGTCGAACATCGGGCACACCCAGGCCGCCGCGGGTGTCGCGGGCATCATCAAGATGATCATGGCCATGCGGCACGGGGTACTGCCCCGGACCCTGCACGTGGACGAGCCGACCCCGCACGTCGACTGGGAGGCCGGAGCGGTCTCCCTGCTGACGGAGCCCGTCGAGTGGCCCAAGTCCGACCGCCCGCGCCGGGCCGGCGTCTCGTCCTTCGGCATGAGCGGCACCAACGCGCACGCCATCATCGAGGAGCCGCCGGCGCCGGACGAGGAAGCGGCGGACGAGCGGGAGGCCGGTACGCCGCCGTCGGTAGGCGCGGACGGTGCGGAGGACCTCCAGCCGGCTGCCTTCGGGGCCGCCGACCTCGGGGCGGGCGTCCTCGGGGCGGGCGTCCTCGGGGCGGGCCGCCCCCTGCCTTGGGCCCTGTCGGCCAAGACCCCCGAAGCCCTCCGCGCCCAGGCCCGGAGACTGAGTGACCAGCTCCGGACGCAGCCGGACGCCACCCCGCTCGACATCGGCCACTCCCTCGCGACCACCCGTGGCCGCTTCGAGCAGCGCGCCGTCGTGCTCGGTGATGACCGCGAGACGCTGCTGCGTGGACTGCACGCCCTCGCCCAGGGCACCGACGCGCCCTCCGTCGTCCAGGGCGAACCCGGTGCGGGCAAGTCGGCGTTCCTCTTCACCGGACAGGGCAGTCAGCGGCCGGGCATGGGACGTGAGCTGTACGACACGTACCCGGTGTTCGCCGACGCCCTCGACGACGTCTGCTGGTACCTCGACGACCAGCTCGAACTCCCGCTGCTCGACGTGATGTTCGCGGACGAGGGCACCCCGGAGGCCGCCCTCCTGCACCAGACCGCCTACACGCAGCCCGCGTTGTTCGCGGTCGAAGTGGCGTTGTTCCGGCTGGTGGAGTCGTGGGGTGTGAAGCCGGACTTCCTGGCGGGTCATTCGATCGGTGAGATCGCGGCCGCGCATGTGGCGGGGGTGTTCTCGTTGGAGGACGCGTGCGCGCTGGTGGCCGCTCGTGGGCGGCTGATGCAGGCGCTGCCTGGTGGTGGCGTGATGATCGCGGTGCAGGCGTCGGAGGACGAGGTCCTTCCGCTGCTGACGGACCGGGTGAGCATCGCGGCGATCAACGGGCCGCAGTCGGTCGTGGTCGCGGGCGACGAGGCCGACGCCGTGGCGATTGCCGAGTCGTTCGAGGCGCAGGGTCGGAAGACCAAGCGTCTGACGGTGAGCCACGCGTTCCACTCGCCGCACATGGACGGCATGCTGGAGGAGTTCCTCCGCGTGGCCCAGGTCCTGGACTACGGAACCCCCACCATCCCCGTCGTCTCGCTCCTCACCGGCACCACCGCCACCGCCGCCGAGCTGGCCACCCCCGAGTACTGGGTGCGCCACGTCCGCGACGCCGTACGGTTCCTCGACGGCGTACGCACCCTGCGGGAGCGCGGCGCCGGCTTGTTCCTGGAGCTGGGCCCCGACGCCGTCCTGACCGCCATGGCGCAGGACTGCGTCGACCCGCAGGGCATTGCCTTCGCAGCAGCCCTGCGCTCCGGCCGCCCCGAGGCGCACACCTTGGTCAACGCCGTCGCGCGCGCCCACGTGCGCGGTGTCGATGTCGACTGGTCCGCGTTCTTCGCGGGTACGGGTGCCCGGCGGGTCGACCTGCCGACGTACGCCTTCCAGCGGCAGCGGTACTGGATGGACTCGCGCCCCTCCGGCACCGAGGTCCGCACCGGCGACGCGCACCGTACCGATGTGGCCGACACCGTCTTCTGGGACGCCGTCGAACACGAGGACGTTGCCACCCTCGCCGCCGCCCTCGACTTGGACCTCGACGGCGAACAGCCGCTCAGCGAGGTGGTCCCGGCTCTGTCGGCGTGGCGTCGGCAGCGGCGTGTCCGGTCGGAGGTGGATGGCTGGCGTTATCGGGTGACGTGGAAGCCGGTGACGGCTGCGGTGTCCTCCGGGGCGCGGTTGTCGGGGACGTGGCTGGTTGTGGTGCCTGCCGGTCTTGACGACGGCGACGTTGTGGTGCGTGGTCTGGTGGAGCGGGGTGCCGAGGTTCGGCGGGTGTCCGTGGATGCGGGTGCCGGGCGCGGGGCGTTGGCGGAGTTGCTGGCGGGGGTCGGGACTCCGGCTGGTGTCGTCTCTTTGCTGGGCTTGGATGAGGCTGCCGGTCTGCTTTCGACCGTCGCGTTGGTGCAGGCGTTGGGTGATGTCGGGGTTGAGTCACCGTTGTGGTGCTTGACGCGTGGCGCGGTGTCGGTGGGTCGGTCGGATCGGCTTGGGTCTGCGGTGCAGGCGCAGGTGTGGGGTCTGGGGCGGGTTGCCGCTTTGGAGGTTCCGCGGCGTTGGGGCGGGTTGGTTGATCTGCCTGGTGTGTTGGATGAGCGGGCGTTGTCCCGTGTGGTGGACGTCCTGGCGGCCGGTTCGGGTGAGGACCAGGTCGCGGTGCGGTCTTCGGGTGTGTTCGGGCGTCGTTTGGTGCGTGCGGCTCGCGTCGAGGGTTCGGCTTGGGTGCCGGGTGGCACGGTGTTGGTGACCGGTGGTACGGGTGCGTTGGGTGGCCGGGTTGCCCGGTGGTTGGCCGAGTCGGGTGCTGGGCGGTTGGTGCTTTCCAGCCGTCGGGGGCTTGATGCGCCGGGTGCCGCCGGGTTGGTGGACGAGTTGTCCGCCCTCGGGGTCGATGTGTCGGTGGTGGCGTGTGACGTGGCCGACCGGGATGCGCTGCGCGCGCTGCTGGTGGCCGAGGCGCAGACGCTGACGGCTGTGGTGCATACGGCCGGTGTTCTGGATGACGGTGTGTTGGACGCGCTGACGCCGGAGCGTATGGACGGTGTGCTGCGTCCCAAGGTCGATGCGGCCCGGAACCTGCACGAGCTGACGGTCGAGCTCGGTATCGACTTGGCGGCGTTCGTCATGTTCTCGTCGATGAGCGGCACGATCGGCACGGCCGGGCAGGGTAATTACGCTGCCGCGAACGCCTATCTGGATGCTTTGGCCGAGCAGCGTCGTGCGGACGGTCTCGCGGCCACGTCCCTGGCCTGGGGGCCGTGGGCCGAGGGTGGCATGGCCGCCGACGAGGCGATGGACGCGCGGATGCGCCGCGAAGGTCTGCCGCCCATGGCACCCGCTTCCGCGATCGTGGCGCTGGCTCAGGCGGTGGGTGGTGCCGACTCCTCCCTGACCGTCGCGGACATCGATTGGGAGCGTTTCTCGTCCATCGTTGCGGGGGTCCGCCCCAATGCGCTGATCAGTGATTTCGTCACCGGCGTGGAGGGTTCGGCCGCGGTCACCGGTCGCGGGTCCGTCGTCACGGGCGTCGATGTCGCCGGGTCGGTGGTCGGACGGCTCTCGGACCTGAGCCCGGCCGAGCAGCAGCGCGAGCTTCTCACGTTGGTCCGTGCGCAGGTCGCGGCCGTGCTCGGGCACGACGGCTCGGACGCGATCCGTGCGGAACGGGCGTTCAAGGAGCTGGGCTTCGACTCGCTGACCGCCGTCGAGCTGCGCAACAGGCTCGGCGCCGTGACCGGCGTATCCCTGCCGGCCACGCTGATCTTCGACTACCCCACCTCCGCCGCCCTGGCGGAGTACCTGCGGGGTGAACTGGCGGGCACCGCCGCCCCGGTCGCCGACGCACACATGCCCGCCGTGGCCGCCGCCGACGATCCGATCGCGATTGTGGCCATGAGCTGCCGTTTCCCCGGCGGCGTACGCACCCCTGAAGAGCTGTGGCGGCTGCTCGCCGACGGCACGGACGCGGTGGCCGAGTTCCCCGTGGACCGCGGGTGGGATCTGGCCGGTCTATACAGCGCGGATCCGGCGCGGCCGGGTACCTCGTACACCCGCGAGGGCGGTTTCCTGTACGACGTCGCCGACTTCGACGCCGACTTCTTCGGGATCTCGCCGCGTGAGGCGCTGGCGATGGACCCGCAGCAGCGGCTGCTGCTGGAAACCTCGTGGGAGGCGTTCGAGCGGGCGGGTATCGACCCGTCCTCGCTGCGGGGCAGCCAGGCCGGCGTCTTCGTCGGCACCAACGGCCAGGACTACCTCTCACTTGTCACCCGCGAGGCCGACGGCCTGGAGGGCCACCTCGGCACGGGCAACGCGGCGAGCGTGGTCTCGGGCCGGCTGTCGTACGTCTTCGGCCTCGAAGGACCGGCGATCACGGTCGACACGGCGTGCTCGTCGTCGCTCGTCGCACTCCACCTCGCCGTGCAGGCGCTGCGCAACGGCGAGTGCTCCCTGGCACTGGCCGGTGGTGTGACGGTGATGTCGACCCCGGACGCCTTCGTGGACTTCAGCCGGCAGCGCGGCCTCGCCGAGGACGGCCGGATCAAGGCGTTCGCGGCGGCGGCCGACGGTACGGGCTGGGGCGAGGGCGTCGGCATGCTGCTCGTGGAGCGGCTGTCGGACGCGCGGGCCAAGGGCCACCCGGTCCTGGCGGTGGTGCGGGGCTCGGCGATCAACCAGGACGGTGCCAGCAACGGCCTGACCGCCCCCAACGGGCCTTCCCAGCAGCGGGTCATCCGTGCCGCCCTCGCGAGCGGGGACTTGTCCGCGACGGACGTGGACGCGGTGGAGGCGCACGGTACGGGCACAACGCTGGGCGACCCGATCGAGGCGCAGGCGCTGCTCGCGACCTACGGCCAGGGGCGCGCCGACGACCGCCCGCTGTGGCTGGGCTCCGTGAAGTCGAACATCGGGCACACGCAGGCCGCCGCCGGTGTCGCAGGCGTGATCAAGATGGTCATGGCGATGCGGCACGGGGTGCTCCCGCGCACCCTGCACGTCGACGAGCCCACCCCGCACGTCGACTGGACGGCCGGTGACATCGCCCTGCTGACCCAGCCGACCGCGTGGCCCGAGACCGGCCGCCCGCGCCGGGCGGGCGTCTCGTCGTTCGGACTGAGCGGCACGAACGCTCACACGATCATCGAAGAGGCACCGGCTGCCGAAGCCGACCGGCCCGCAGCGGAGGGGAAGGCAACCGTCCTGCCGGTCCTTCCGCTCGTCCTGTCCGCCAAGAACGCCGCCGGACTGCGCGCCCAGGCGACTCAGTTGGCCTCCCAGCTGACCGGTGACCCGACCTCCGCTGTGGGGGACATCGCGTACTCGCTCACGACCGGGCGGGCCGCCTTGGAGGAGCGCGCCGTCCTGGTCGGTGGCGCCGAGGACCGTGAGGGCCTCGCCGCCGGGCTGCGCAGCCTCGCGGCCGGCGAGGAGGTGCCCGGCCTGGTGTGGGGGACGGCCGCCGACAGCCGGCTCGCGTTCCTGTTCACAGGGCAGGGGAGCCAGCGGCTGGGCATGGGCCGGGAGTTGTACGACACCTATCCGGTGTTCGCCGACGCGCTGGACGCGGTGTGTGCGCGGCTTGACCTTGACGTGCCATTGCAGGATGTGCTGTTCGGCGCTGATGGTGCGGCGTTGGACCGTACGGAGTACACCCAGCCGGCGTTGTTCGCGGTCGAGGTGGCGTTGTTCCGGCTGGTGGAGTCGTGGGGTGTGAAGCCGGACTTCCTGGCGGGTCATTCGATCGGTGAGATCGCCGCCGCGCATGTGGCGGGGGTGTTCTCGCTGGAGGACGCCTGCGCGCTGGTCGTGGCACGCGGCCGGTTGATGCAGGCGCTTCCGTCCGGTGGCGTGATGGTCGCGGTGCAGGCGTCGGAGGACGAGGTCCTTCCGCTGCTGACGGACCGGGTCAGCGTCGCCGCGATCAACGGGCCGCAGTCGGTCGTGATCGCGGGTGATGAGGACGCGGCGGTGGCGATTGCCGGGTCGTTCGATGCGCAGGGTCGTAAGACGAAGCGTCTGACGGTGAGCCATGCGTTCCACTCGCCGCACATGGACGGCATGCTGGAGGCGTTCCGCCAGGTCGCCGAGGGCATCACGTACGAGTCCCCACGCATCCCGGTCGTCTCGAACCTGACCGGTGCGCTGGTCACGGACGAGATGGGTTCGGCCGACTTCTGGGTGCGGCATGTCCGCGAGGCGGTCCGCTTCCTGGACGGCGTACGGGCACTGGAAGCTGCGGGCGTCACGACGTACTTGGAGCTGGGGCCGGACGGAGTCCTGTCCGCCCTCGCCCAGGAGTGCCTGACTGGTGACGCGGTCTTCGCCCCTGCCCTCCGCGCGGGTCGGCCTGAGGCGGAGAGCGTTAACACCGCCCTGGCTCAGGCCCACGTGCGGGGCGTCGGGATCGACTGGGAGGCGTACTTCGCCGGTACGGGTGCCCGGCGGGTGGACCTGCCGACGTATGCGTTCCAGCGGCAGCGGTTCTGGCCGGAAGCGTCGCAGGTGGCGGGTCTGGTGCCGGTCGGCGGGAGCGCGGATGCGGTGGACGCCCGGTTCTGGGACGCCGTCGAGAGTGGGGACGTCGAGTCCCTTGCCGCCATGCTCGGCCTCGATGACGCGAGCGCATGGGGCAACGTCGTCCCCGCCCTGTCCGCCTGGCGCCGACAGGGCCAGGAGCAGGCGCAGGTGGACGGCTGGCGCTATCGGGTGACGTGGAAGCCGGTGACGGCTGCGGTGTCCTCCGGGGCGCGGTTGTCGGGGACGTGGCTGGTTGTGGCGCCTGCCGGTCTTGACGACGGCGACGTTGTGGTGCGTGGTCTGGTGGAGCGGGGTGCCGAGGTTCGGCGGGTTTCCGTGGATGCGGATGCCGATCGCGGGGCGTTGGCGGAGTTGCTGGCGGGGGTCGGGTCTCCGGCTGGTGTGGTTTCTCTGTTGGGCTTGGATGAGGCTGCCGGTCTGCTTTCGACCGTCGCGTTGGTGCAGGCGTTGGGTGATGCCGGGGTTGAGTCACCGTTGTGGTGCCTGACTCAGGGCGCGGTGTCGGTGGGTCGGTCGGATCGGCTTGGGTCTGTGGTGCAGGCGCAGGTGTGGGGTCTGGGGCGGGTTGCCGCTTTGGAGGTTCCGCGGCGTTGGGGCGGACTTGTCGATCTGCCTGGTGTGTTGGATGAGCGGGCGTTGTCCCGTGTGGTGGACGTCTTGGCGGCCGGTTCTGGTGAGGACCAGGTCGCGGTGCGGTCTTCGGGTGTGTTCGGGCGTCGTTTGGTGCGTGCGGCTCGCGTCGAGGGCTCGGCTTGGGTGCCGGGTGGCACGGTGTTGGTGACCGGTGGTACGGGTGCGTTGGGTGGCCGGGTCGCGCGGTGGTTGGCCCAGTCGGGTGCTGGGCGGTTGGTGCTTTCCAGTCGTCGGGGGCTTGATGCGCCGGGTGCCGCCGGGTTGGTGGACGAGTTGTCCGCTCTCGGGGTCGATGTGTCGGTGGTGGCGTGTGACGTGGCCGATCGGGATGCGCTGCGTGCGCTGCTGGTGGCCGAGGCGCAGACGCTGACGGCTGTGGTGCATACGGCCGGTGTTCTGGACGATGGTGTGTTGGACGCGCTGACGCCGGAGCGTATGGACGGTGTGCTGCGTCCCAAGGTCGATGCGGCCCGGAATCTGCACGAGCTGACGGTCGAGTTGGGTATCGACTTGGCGGCGTTCGTCATGTTCTCGTCGATGAGTGGCACGATCGGTGCGGCGGGGCAGGGTAATTACGCTGCTGCGAACGCTTATCTGGATGCTTTGGCGGAGCAGCGTCGTGCGGATGGTCTCGCGGCCACGTCCCTGGCCTGGGGTCCGTGGGCCGAGGGTGGCATGGCCGCCGACGCGGAACTCGACGCCCGCATGCGTCGGGACGGCGTGCCGCCCATGGACGCAGAGCGGGCGATCCTGGCCCTCCAGCAGTCCGTCCTCGCCGACGACGCCGTCCTCACCGTGGCCGACGTGGAGTGGGACACCTTCCTCCCGGGCTTCGTCGCCGCACGGCCCAGCCGGCTGTTCAGCGACGTGCACGAGGTCCGCGCGGCGCAGGCCCGCCGGCACCCGGCCCCTGAGGCCGACCGCCCCCACTCCCTCTCCGGGAAGCTGTCCGCCCTCCCGTCCGCCGAGCAGGAACGGGAGCTGCTCAATCTGGTCCGCACGCACGTCGCCGCCGTGCTCGGCCATGGCGGATCCGAAGCGGTCGGCGCGGAACGGCCCTTCAAGGAACTGGGCTTCGACTCGCTGACCGCCGTCGAGCTGCGCAACCGCCTCGGCGCCGCCACCGAGCTGACGCTCCCCACCACACTCGTCTACGACTACCCCACCTCCACCGCTCTCGCGGAGTACCTGCGGGGTGAGTTGCTCGGCAGCGTGCGCGTCGCCGACACCGTGCTGCCGGCCGTGGCCACCACCGATGACGACCCGATCGCGATCGTGGCCATGAGCTGCCGTTTCCCCGGTGGTGTGCGGACCCCCGAGGATCTGTGGCGACTGGTCGCGAACGGTACGGACGCCGTCGGCGCCTTCCCCGCCGATCGTGGCTGGGACCTGGACCGGCTCTACAGCCCCGACGCGGACCAGCCGGGCACCTCGTACACGCGCGAGGGCGGCTTCTTCGACGGGGCCGCGGACTTCGACCCGGCGTTCTTCGGGATCTCGCCGCGTGAGGCGCTGGCGATGGACCCGCAGCAGCGGCTGCTGCTGGAGACGTCGTGGGAGGCGTTCGAGCGGGCGGGTATCGACCCGTCCTCGCTGCGGGGCAGCCAGGCCGGTGTCTTCGTCGGCACCAACGGCCAGGACTACCTCTCCCTCATCACCCGTGAACCTGAGGGCCTCGAAGGCCATTTGGGTACGGGCAACGCGGGCAGCGTCATGTCCGGCCGCGTTTCCTACGCGCTGGGACTCGAAGGCCCGGCGGTCACCGTCGACACGGCCTGCTCGTCGTCGCTGGTCGCCCTGCACTGGGCGATCCAGTCCCTGCGGCAGGGCGAATGCACGATGGCCCTCGCGGGTGGTGTGACGGTGATGTCCACGCCCGAGAACTTCGTGGACTTCAGTCGTCAGCGAGGTCTTGCCGAGGACGGCCGGATCAAGGCGTTCGCGGCGGCGGCCGACGGTACGGGCTGGGGCGAGGGCGTCGGCATGCTGCTCGTGGAGCGGCTCTCGGACGCCCGGCGCAACGGTCACCCGGTCCTGGCGGTCGTGCGTGGCTCGGCCGTCAACCAGGACGGCGCGAGCAACGGCCTGACCGCCCCCAACGGGCCTTCCCAGCAGCGCGTCATCCGCGCCGCGCTCGCCGGCGCAGGCCTGTCGGCGGCCGAAGTGGACGCGGTGGAGGCGCACGGTACGGGCACCAGGCTCGGCGATCCGATAGAGGCGCAGGCACTGCTGGCCACCTACGGTCAGGACCGGCCCGAGGGGCAGCCGCTGCTGCTCGGCTCGATCAAGTCGAACATCGGGCACACCCAGGCTGCCGCCGGTGTCGCGGGCATCATCAAGATGGTCATGGCGATGCGGCACGGGGTGCTCCCGCAGAGCCTCCACATCGATGCCCCGTCCCCGCACGTCGACTGGACGGCCGGCGACATCGCCCTGCTGACCGAACAGCGCGCATGGCCGGACACCGGCCGCCCGCGCCGGGCCGGCGTCTCGTCGTTCGGCATCAGCGGCACCAACGCCCACACGATCATCGAGCAGGCCCCGGCCCCTGTCCCGGTCGAGTCCTCCGAGCTGCCCGCGTCGGCCAAGGCGTTCCCGCTGCCGTACCTCGTTTCCGCCAAGAGCCCTGAGGCGCTGCGCGGTCAGGCCGAGGCCCTGCATGACCACCTGGCAGCGCTGACGAACGACGGGCCCGTGCCCGCCGACCTGGCCTTCTCTCTTGCCACGGCCCGAGCGCACCTCAGCCACCGTGCGGTGCTGACGGTGGATGACCGGCATGACCTCCTGGCCGGTCTGGCGCGCCTCACCGCCGGTGAGCCGGCACCCGGGACCGTCACCGGGACGGTGAGTGACGGTCTTACGGCTTTCCTGTTCACGGGGCAGGGCAGCCAGCGACTGGACATGGGCCGGGAGTTGTACGAGGCGTTCCCGGTGTTCGCGGACGCCATGGACGCGGTGTGCGCGCACCTGGACGCCCACCTCGACGTACCGCTCAAGGACATCCTGTTCGGCGACGACGCGAGCGCCCTGGACCGTACGGAGTACACCCAGCCGGCGCTGTTCGCGGTCGAGGTGGCGCTCTTCCGGCTGGTGGAGAGCTGGGGTCTGAAGCCGGACTTCCTGGCCGGTCACTCGATCGGTGAGATCGCCGCCGCGCATGTGGCGGGGGTGTTCTCGCTGGAGGACGCGTGCGCGCTGGTTACCGCCCGTGGGCGGTTGATGCAGGCGTTGCCGTCCGGTGGCGTGATGATCGCGGTGCAGGCGTCGGAGGACGAGGTCCTGCCGCTGCTGACCGAGCGGGTGAGCATTGCCGCGATCAACGGACCGCAGTCGGTCGTGATCGCGGGCGATGAGGACGCGGCAGTCGCGATCGCCCAGGTCTTCGAGGCCCAGGGTCGTAAGACCAAGCGCCTGACCGTCAGCCATGCGTTCCACTCGCCGCACATGGACGGCATGCTGGACGCGTTCCGCACCGTTGCGGAGGGGATCACGTACGAGTCCCCGCGCATCCCGGTCGTCTCGAACCTGACCGGTGCGCCGGTCACGGACGAGATGGGTTCGGCCGACTTCTGGGTCCGTCATGTCCGCGAGGCGGTCCGTTTCCTCGACGGCGTACGCGCCCTCGAAGCCGCCGGGGTCACCACGTACCTCGAACTCGGCCCCGACGGGACGCTGTCCGCGCTCGCGCAGGAGTGCCTGACCGGCGACGCGGACGCGAGCACCTTCGCGCCCGCCCTCCGCAAGGGCCGCCCCGAGGCCGAGACGGTCACCACCGCCCTCGCCCAGGCCCATACCCACGGCATGCCCATCGACTGGGAGGCCTACTTCGCCGGCACCGGCGCCCGGCGCGTCGACCTGCCCACGTACGCCTTCCAGCGGCAGCGCTACTGGCCCACCGCGACCGCCTACGCCACAGGGGACCCCGAGGCGATCGGGCTCGGGGACGCGGGGCACCCGCTGCTGGGCGCCGCGGTCGCGCTCGCGGACTCCGAGGGGATGCTCTTCGCCGGCCGGCTGGCCCTCGACACCCACCCCTGGCTGGCCGACCACGCGATCCTCGGCAGCGTCCTGCTGCCCGGCACCGCCTTCGTCGACCTGGCGATCCGCGCCGGTGACCAGCTCGGCTGCGACACCGTGGAGGAGCTGACCCTCGAAGCGCCACTCGTCGTCCCCGAGCGGGGCGGCGTGCGGCTCCAGCTCGTGGTCGAGGCGCCGAGCGGGCCCGGACAGCGGCCGTTCAGCGTGCATTCCCGGCGCCAGGACGCACTCGCGGAGGAGCCGTGGACGCGGCACGCCTCGGGTGTGCTGGCCGCCGGTGCGGTACGGCGGGAGGCGGACGTCGAAGGGGAGTTCGCGCCCCTGGCCGCGTGGCCCCCCGCCGGCGCCGTACCGGTCGACGTACGCGGGCTGTACGAGGAGCTGGCCACGGGCGGAGTCGCATACGGGCCGCTGTTCCAGGGGCTCAAGGCGGCCTGGCGGCGCGACGGCGAACTGTTCACCGAGGTCGCGCTCCCCGACGCCGCCCGCCGTGAGGCGGCCCGGTTCGGGCTGCACCCGGCCCTCCTGGACGCCGGTCTGCACGCCATCGGCCTCGACGGGTCCGAGCACGGCACGCCCGGAGCCGGGGCGGGGGACGGGGCCGGGGCGCTGCTGCCCTTCTCCTGGGCCGGGGTCTCGCTGTACGCGTCCGGCGCCTCCTCCCTCCGGATGCGGCTCGCCCCGCACCACCCCGCCGACCCGCACACCCTGGCACTGCTGGTGGCGGACGAGACCGGTCGCCCGGTCGCGTCCGTGGAGTCGCTGACCCTCCGTACCGCGTCGGCCGACCAGGTACGCGCGGCCGACGGCGGCCACCTGGAGTCGCTGTTCCGCGTGGAGTTGGTTCCCTCGGCGCCCGTCACCGCACCGCGCGTCGACGCCACCGGCCTGCGCTGGGCCGTGCTGGGCCGTGACGAACTGGGCCTGGCGGCCTCGGGCGCCCGGGTGACGGAGTACGCCGACGCAGCGGCACTCGGCGCGGCGCTGACGGAGGGCGAACCGGTACCGGACGCCGTCTTCGTACCCCCGGCCCGGCCTGACGGCTCCACGCAGCGGGCCGACACGGTCGCCGCCGTCCACGGGGCCGTCACCGACGCCCTGTCCGTCGTGCGGGAGTGGCTTGCGGACGAGCGGTTCGCCGGTACCCGGCTCGTATGGCTGACTTGCGGCGCCGTGGCCACAGAGCCCGGCGCGGGAGTGCGGGACCTGGCGGGCGCCGCCGTCCGAGGCTTGCTGCGCTCGGCACAGTCGGAGAACCCCGGGCAGCTCCTGATGCTCGACCTGGACGGGGAGGCGGCCTCGCTCGCGTCGCTGCCCGCCGCGCTGGCCTCGGACGAACCGGAACTCGCGATCCGCGGCGGGGCCCTCAGCGCGCCGCGCCTCATGCGCGTGCCGTCGGCGGAGGCGGCCGCGGAGACCGGGGCGGTCGCGGAGGCGGAGGCGGGAGCGCAGGCGGACGGCGCGGGTGGACCCTCCGGCGCCTTCGGCGACCCCACCGGCACCGTGCTGGTGACCGGCGCGACCGGCACCCTCGGCCGGCTGTTCGCCCGCCACCTGGTGACCGCGTACGGGGTCACCAGGCTGCTGCTCACCAGCCGCCGCGGGCCCGACGCCCACGGCGCCGAAGAACTGCTCGCGGAACTGGGCCGGTTGGGTGCGCGGGCCGACCTCGTCGCCTGCGACACCGCCGACCGGGACGCGCTCGCCGCGCTCCTGGGAACCGTATCCGCCGAGCACCCGCTGACCGCCGTGGTGCACACGGCCGGAGTCCTCGACGACGGCGTGCTCGCCTCGCTCACCCCCGAGCGGGTCTCCGCCGTGCTGCGCCCGAAGGTGGACGCGGCGTGGAACCTGCACGAGCTGACCCGCGACCTGGACCTCTCCGCGTTCGTCCTCTTCTCGGGCGCCGCCGCCACGTTCGGCGCGGCAGGTCAGGCCAACTATGCGGCGGCCAACGCGTTCCTCGAAGCGCTCGCCGAGCACCGCCGCGCGGCCGGTCTGCCGGCCACTTCGCTGGCCTGGGGCCTGTGGGCCCCCCAGGCGGGCGGCATGGCACAGCGGCTCGACGACATCGACCTGCGGCGCATCGCCCGCGACGGAGTCGGTGCCCTCTCCGCCGACGAGGGCCTGGCCCTCTTCGACACGGCCCTGACGGTGGACGCGGCGGTTCTGCTGCCGATGCGGCTCGACCTCGCGGCGGTGCGCGCCCAGTCCGTCTCCACGGGCGAGACCGCGGCGCTGCTGCGCTCGCTCGTACGGGTGCCGTCGCGGCGCGCGGTCGAGCGGCGCACGGCCGGGGACGGCGACGGTTCGCCGCTGACGGCCCGGCTGCTGGACCTGCCCGCCGACGAGCGCGAGGGCATGCTGCTGGACCTGGTGTGCGGCCGGGTCGCCGCGGTCCTCGGGCACGCGGACGGCCGGGCGGTCGACGCGGACCGCGCGTTCAAGGAGCTCGGCTTCGACTCCCTGACGGCCGTGGAACTCCGTAACGTCCTGAAGGCCGCGACCGGACTCAGGCTCTCGCCGACCCTCGTCTTCGACTACCCGACGCCGCTCGCACTGGCCGGGCACCTGCTCGACGAGCTGTCCGCGGCGACTCCCGCGTTGTCCGGCTCCGCGCACGAGGACGCAGTACGCAGGCAGGACACGTCCGCACGGGCCGCCGCGGGCACGGCCCCGGCCGCGACCGACGACGACCCGATCGTCATCGTCGGCATGGCCTGCCGCTTCCCGGGTGGCGTGCGGTCGCCCGAAGAGCTGTGGCGGCTCGTCTCCACCGGCGGCGACGGCATCACCGGCTTCCCGGCCGACCGCGGCTGGAACGTCGAGTCCCTCTACCACCCCGACCCCGACCACCCCGGAACGTCGTACACCCGCGAGGGCGGCTTCCTGCACGACGTCGCCGACTTCGACCCCGGCTTCTTCGGCATCTCGCCGCGCGAGGCCCTCGCCATGGACCCGCAGCAGCGGCTGCTGCTGGAGACCTCGTGGGAGGCCTTCGAGCAGGCGGGCATCGACCCGGCGACGCTGCGCGGCAGCCGCACGGGCGTCTTCGCCGGCGTCATGTACCACGACTACGCCTCGGGTATCGGTATCGGCATCGGCGACGGAGGCACCGGCCCCGACCTGCCCGAAGGTGTCGAGGGCTACCTCGGCACGGGCACCGCGGGCAGCATCGCTTCCGGCCGGATCGCCTACACCTTCGGCCTGGAGGGCCCGGCGGTCACCGTCGACACGGCATGCTCGTCGTCGCTGGTCGCCCTGCACTGGGCGATCCAGGCGCTGCGCAACGGCGAGTGCACGATGGCCCTGGCCGGCGGCGTCGCCGTGATGGCGACCCCCGAGACCTTCGTCGACTTCAGCCGCCAGCGCGGCCTCTCCGTCGACGGTCGCTGCAAGTCCTTCGCGGCGGCCGCGGACGGTACCGGATGGGCCGAGGGCGCGGGCATGCTCCTGGTGGAGCGGCTGTCGGACGCCCGGCGCAACGGTCACCCGGTCCTGGCGGTGGTGCGGGGTTCGGCGATCAACCAGGACGGCGCGAGCAACGGTCTGACCGCCCCCAACGGGCCTTCCCAGCAGCGCGTCATCCGCGCCGCTCTGGCCAGTGCCGGGCTGTCGGCGGCCGAGGTGGACGCGGTGGAGGCGCACGGCACGGGCACCAGGCTCGGCGACCCCATCGAGGCGCAGGCACTGCTGGCCACCTACGGTCGGGAGAAGTCGGCGGACCAGCCGCTGTGGCTCGGTTCGATCAAGTCGAACATAGGGCACACGCAGGCCGCCGCCGGTGTCGCGGGCGTCATCAAGATGGTCATGGCGATGCGGCACGGCGTACTTCCGCAGACCTTGCACGTCGACGAGCCGTCCCCGCAGGTCGACTGGACGGCCGGTGAAGTGTCCCTGCTGACCCGGCCGGTGCAATGGCCGGCGACGGGCCGCCCGCGCCGGGCGGGCGTGTCGTCGTTCGGCATCAGCGGTACCAACGCCCACACCATCATCGAGCAGCCGCCCGCGCCGGAGCCGGAGGCGGTGCCGGCACCCGAGGCCGCAGCGCCGCCGGTCACGCCGTGGATCCTGTCGGCGAAGGGCGACGAGGCACTGCGGGCGCAGGCGCGTCAGCTCCGGTCGCACGTGCTCGCCACGCCCGACGTGCGTCCGGTGGACGTCGGCCACTCGCTGGCGGTGGGCCGCGCGTCCTTCGAGGACCGGGCGGTGGTGGTGGCCGCGGACCGTGGGGGTCTGCTGGCGGGCCTCGCGTCGCTGGCGGAGGGTGGTTCGGCGGCGGGTGTCGTTTCGGGCTCGCCGGTCGCCGGGAAGCTGGCGTTCCTGTTCACGGGGCAGGGGAGCCAGCGGCTGGGCATGGGTCGTGAGTTGCACGACGCGTATCCGGTGTTCGCGGAGGCGCTGGACGCGGTGTGCGCGCGGCTCGAACTCCCGCTCAAGGACGTGCTGTTCGGCGACGATGCGAGCACCCTGGACCGTACGGAGTACACGCAGCCGGCGTTGTTCGCGGTCGAGGTGGCGCTGTTTCGGCTGGTGGAGAGCTGGGGTGTGAAGCCGGACTTCCTGGCGGGTCATTCGATCGGTGAGATCGCCGCCGCGCATGTGGCGGGGGTGTTCTCGCTGGAGGACGCGTGCACCCTGGTTTCGGCGCGCGGCCGGTTGATGCAGGCGCTTCCGTCCGGTGGCGTGATGGTCGCGGTGCAGGCGTCGGAGGACGAGGTCCTTCCGTTGCTGACGGACCGGGTCAGCGTTGCCGCGATCAACGGGCCGCAGTCGGTCGTGGTCGCGGGTGATGAGGACGCGGCGGTGGCGATTGCCGGGTCGTTCGAG
Source organism: Streptomyces sp. NPDC058279 (assembly GCF_042881255.1). Taxonomy (NCBI): domain Bacteria; kingdom Bacillati; phylum Actinomycetota; class Actinomycetes; order Kitasatosporales; family Streptomycetaceae; genus Streptomyces; species Streptomyces sp. NPDC058279. The sequence goes on from NZ_JBHVYA010000014.1 coordinate 112,013, forward strand.
GCGCAGGGTCGTAAGACCAAGCGCCTGACCGTCAGTCACGCGTTCCACTCGCCGCACATGGACGGCATGCTGGAGGCGTTCCGCGAGGTCGCGGAGGGGATCTCGTACGAGTCCCCGCGCATCCCGGTCGTCTCGAACCTGACCGGTGCGCTGGTCTCCGACGAGATGGGTTCGGCGGACTTCTGGGTGCGGCATGTCCGCGAGGCGGTCCGCTTCCTGGACGGAATCCGTGCGCTGGAGGCCGCCGGGGTCACCACGTACCTGGAGCTGGGGCCGGACGGAGTCCTGTCCGCCCTCGCCCAGGAGTGCCTGACCGGTGACGCGGACGCGGCCTTCGTGCCCGTCCTCCGGGCCGCCCGGCCCGCGCCCGAGACCATCACCGCCGCTCTCGCCCAAGCGCATGTGCGGGGCGTCGCCGTGGACTGGCAGGCGTTCTTCGCCGGTACCGGCGCTCGGCGGGTCGACCTGCCGACGTACGCGTTCCAGCGGCAGCGCTACTGGCTGCAGATACCCGGCGTGGTGCCGGTCGGCGGGAGCACGGATGCGGTGGACGCGCGGTTCTGGGACGCCGTGGAGCGTCAGGATCTGGCGTCGCTCGTCACGGAGTTGGACGTGGATGCGGCGGTGCTCGGTGAGGTGGTCCCGGCTCTGTCCGCCTGGCGCCGACAGGGCCAGGAGCAGGCGCAGGTGGACGGCTGGCGCTATCGGGTGACGTGGAAGCCGGTGACGGCTGCGGTGTCCTCCGGGGCGCGGTTGTCGGGGACGTGGCTGGTTGTGGTGCCTGCCGGTCTTGAGGACGGCGACGTTGTGGTGCGTGGTCTGGCGGAGCGGGGTGCCGAGGTCCGGCGGGTTTCCGTGGATGCGGATGCCGGGCGCGGGGCGTTGGCGGAGTTGCTGGCGGGGGTCGGGACTCCGGCTGGTGTGGTTTCTCTGCTGGGCTTGGATGAGGCTGCCGGTCTGCTTTCGACCGTCGCGTTGGTGCAGGCGTTGGGTGATGCCGGGGTTGAGTCACCGTTGTGGTGCCTGACTCAGGGCGCGGTGTCGGTGGGTCGGTCGGATCGGCTTGGGTCTGTGGTGCAGGCGCAGGTGTGGGGTCTGGGGCGGGTTGCCGCTTTGGAGGTTCCGCGGCGTTGGGGCGGGTTGGTTGATCTGCCTGGTGTGTTGGATGAGCGGGCGTTGTCCCGTGTGGTGGACGTCCTGGCGGCCGGTTCGGGTGAGGACCAGGTCGCGGTGCGGTCTTCGGGTGTGTTCGGGCGTCGTTTGGTGCGTGCGGCTCGCGTCGAGGGCTCGGCTTGGGTGCCGGGTGGCACGGTGTTGGTGACCGGTGGTACGGGTGCGTTGGGTGGCCGGGTCGCGCGGTGGTTGGCCCAGTCGGGTGCTGGGCGGTTGGTGCTTTCCAGTCGTCGGGGGATCGATGCGCCGGGTGCCGCCGGGTTGGTGGACGAGCTGTCCGCCCTCGGGGTCGATGTGTCGGTGGTGGCGTGCGACGTGGCCGACCGGGATGCGCTGCGCGCGCTGCTGGTGGCCGAGGCGCAGACGCTGACGGCTGTGGTGCATACGGCCGGTGTTCTGGACGATGGTGTGTTGGACGCGCTGACGCCGGAGCGTATGGACGGTGTGCTGCGTCCCAAGGTCGATGCGGCCCGGAACCTGCACGAGCTGACGGTCGAGTTGGGTATCGACTTGGCGGCGTTCGTCATGTTCTCGTCGATGAGTGGCACGATCGGCGCGGCGGGGCAGGGTAATTACGCTGCTGCGAACGCTTATCTGGATGCTTTGGCGGAGCAGCGTCGTGCGGATGGTCTCGCGGCCACGTCCCTGGCCTGGGGGCCGTGGGCCGAGGGCGGCATGGCCGCCGACGAGGCGATGGACGCGCGGATGCGCCGCGAAGGTCTGCCGCCCATGGCACCCGACACGGCACTGACCGTGCTGCGCCAGAGCGCCGGGTCCGGTGACGCGGCCCTGCTGGTGGTGGACGTGGACTGGCAGCGTTTCGGGGCCGCCTTCACCGTCGTACGCCCCAGCAACCTCCTCGCCGAACTCCCCGAAGCCCGGCCCCTCGGCTCGGACAGCCGTGCGGGCGGCTCGGCGAACCCCGCCGAGGAAGCCGGCTCACTGGCCCAGCGGCTGGTCGCACTCGGGCCGGCCGAGCAGGAGCGCGAGCTTCTCACGTTGGTCCGTGCGCAGGTCGCGGCCGTGCTCGGGCACGACGGCTCGGACGCGATCCGTGCGGAACGGGCGTTCAAGGAGCTGGGCTTCGACTCGCTGACCGCCGTCGAGCTGCGCAACAGGCTCGGCGCCGTGACCGGCGTATCCCTGCCGGCCACGCTGATCTTCGACTACCCGACCGCTTCGGCCCTCGCGGACTACCTCCGGGGCGAGTTGCTCGGTACGGCGGCCGTCGTGGCCGGACCGGTGGTCAGGGGGGCCGTCGAGGACGACCCGATCGCGATCGTGGCGATGAGCTGCCGTTTCCCCGGCGGCGTACGCACCCCGGAGGACCTGTGGCAGTTGCTGGCCACCGGTGGGGACGCCATCGGAAAGTTTCCGACGGACCGTGGCTGGGACCTCGACAAGCTCTACAGCCCGGACCCCGACAAGCAGGGCACCTTCTATGCCCGCGAGGGCGGTTTCCTGTACGACGTCGCCGACTTCGACGCCGACTTCTTCGGGATCTCGCCGCGTGAGGCGCTCGCCATGGACCCGCAGCAGCGGCTGCTGCTGGAAACCTCGTGGGAGGCGTTCGAGCGGGCGGGTATCGACCCGTCCTCACTGCGGGGCAGCCAGGCCGGTGTCTTCGTCGGCACCAACGGCCAGGACTACGGGGCGACGCTCCGGACCGTCCCCGACGGCATCGAGGGCTTCCTCGGTACCGGCAACGCGGCGAGTGTCGTCTCCGGACGGCTCTCGTACGCCTTCGGCCTCGAAGGACCGGCCGTCACGGTAGACACCGCGTGTTCCGCGTCGCTGGTCGCGCTGCACTGGGCGGTCCAAGCGCTGCGCAACGGCGAGTGCTCCCTGGCACTGGCCGGTGGTGTGACCGTCATGTCGTCGCCGGGTGCCTACATCGACTTCAGCCGGCAGCGCGGCCTCGCCGAGGACGGCCGGATCAAGGCGTTCGGCGCCGGCGCCGACGGTACGGGCTGGGGCGAGGGCGTCGGCATGCTGCTCGTGGAGCGGCTCTCGGACGCCCGCCGCAACGGTCACCCGGTCTTGGCGGTAGTCCGAGGTTCGGCGGTCAACCAGGACGGCGCCAGCAACGGCCTGACCGCGCCGAACGGGCCTTCCCAGCAGCGAGTCATCCGCGCCGCCCTCGCCAACGCGGGCCTGTCCACCACGGACGTCGACGCGGTGGAGGCGCACGGCACGGGCACCAGGCTCGGCGACCCGATCGAGGCGCAGGCGCTCCTCGCGACCTACGGCCGGGAGCGTGACGCCGACCGCCCGCTGTGGCTCGGTTCGATCAAGTCGAACATCGGGCACACGCAGGCCGCCGCCGGTGTCGCCGGCGTGATCAAGATGGTCATGGCGATGCGGCACGGCGTACTCCCGCGCACCCTGCACGTCGACGAGCCCACCCCGCACGTCGACTGGACGGCCGGCGACATCGCCCTGCTGACCGAGCCGACCGCGTGGCCCGAGACCGGCCGCCCGCGCCGGGCCGGCGTCTCGTCGTTCGGCTTCAGCGGTACGAACGCCCACACCGTCCTGGAGCAGGCTCCGCCGGTCGCCGAGGGGACGGTCCCGGCCGAGCCGGGACGTACGCCCGGCGTCGTACCGTGGACGCTGTCGGCGAAGAGCGAGGCGGGGCTGCGCGCCCAGGCCGAGCGGCTGCGTACGCGGATCACGTCGGACGCGCTGCCGGAGCCCGTGAACGTGGCCTACTCCCTGGCCGTGTCCAGGGCGGCCCTCGACCGTCGTGCCGTCGTCGTCGCGACGGAGCGGGACGAGTTCCTGGCCGCGCTCGAAGCGCTGGCGAAGGGTGAGCAGGCGTCGGGGCTGGTCCGGGGCACCGCCACCGGTGGCGGGCTCGCGTTCCTGTTCACGGGGCAGGGCAGTCAGCGGCCGGGCATGGGCCGGGAGCTGTACGACACCTATCCGGTGTTCGCGGAGGCGCTGGACGCCGTCTGCGCACACCTCGAACTGCCCCTGAAGGAGGCGTTGTTCGGGTCGGACGGCGACCTACTGGATCGGACGGAGTACACCCAGCCCGCGCTGTTCGCGGTCGAGGTGGCGTTGTTCCGGCTGGTGGAGTCCTGGGGTGTGAAGCCGGACTTCCTGGCGGGTCATTCGATCGGTGAGATCGCCGCCGCGCATGTGGCCGGAGTGCTGTCCCTGGAGGACGCGTGCACCCTGGTCGCTGCTCGCGGCCGGCTGATGCAGGCTCTGCCGTCTGGTGGCGTGATGATCGCTGTTCAGGCGTCGGAGGACGAGGTCCTGCCGCTCCTGACGGATCGGGTCAGCGTTGCCGCGATCAACGGGCCGCAATCGGTCGTGATCGCCGGTGACGAGGACGCGGCGGTTGTGATTGCCGGGTCGTTCGAGGCGCAGGGTCGTAAGACCAAGCGTCTGACGGTCAGTCACGCGTTCCATTCGCCGCACATGGACGGCATGCTCGCCGACTTCCGCAAGGTCGCCGAGAGCCTGTCGTACGCCTCCCCGCGCATCTCCGTCGTCTCCAACCTCACCGGCGCGCTGGTGACCGACGAGATGGGTTCGGCGGACTTCTGGGTGCGGCACGTCCGCGAGGCGGTCCGCTTCCTGGACGGAGTCCGTGCCCTGGAGGCCGCCGGGGTCACCACGTACCTCGAACTCGGCCCGGACGGAGTCCTGTCCGCCCTGGCCCAGGAGTGCCTGACCGGCGACGCGGACGCGAGCACCTTCGCACCCGCCCTCCGCAAGGGCCGCCCCGAGGCCGAGACCCTCACCACCGCCCTCGGGCAGGCACACGCCCACGGCACCTCGGTCGACTGGGAGGCGTACTTCGCCGGTACCGGCGCGCGGCGCGTCGACCTCCCGACCTACGCCTTCCAGCGCAAGCGCTACTGGCTGGAGGAGGCCCCCGGCCCGACCGACGGCAAGGAGCCGGGCGGGTCGCAGGGCGCTGCCGACGCGGAGTTCTGGGCCGCCGTCGACACGGCGGACCCCTCCGCGCTGACCGACGCCCTGGGCGTCGACGCGGACCAGCCGCTCAGCGCCCTGCTGCCCGCGCTGTCCGCTTGGCGGCGGCAGCGCCAGGAGCGGTCGGTCGTCGACAACTGGCGGTACGGGGTCACATGGAAGCCGCTGGCCGACCCGGCGCTGTCGTTCCCCTCCGGGACCTGGCTCGTGGTGGCCCCGGACAACGGGGACGCCCGCCTGGTCGCGGTGTCAGCGGCGCTGGCCGCCCATGGCGTGGACGTCCGGGAAGTGCTCGTCGACGCCACCGGACCGGACCGTTCGGCGCTGACCGGCCGGTTGCGCGAGGTGCTCGCGGGCGGCGAGGCCGACGGCGTACTGTCCCTGCTGGCGTTCGCCGACGCCCCGCACCCCGCCCACCCGGCGGTGCCCGCCGGTCTGCTCCTCACCACGACGCTCGTGCAGGCGCTCGGCGACGCGGAGGTCGCCGCCCCGCTGTGGTGCGTCACGGCCGGAGCCGTGGCGACCGCCCCGTCCGACCGGATCCTCAGCACGGCCCAGGCGCAGGTCTGGGGCCTGGGCCGGGTGGTATCCCTGGAGCACCCCGAGCGCTGGGGCGGGCTCGTCGACCTGCCCGACACCACGGACGAGCGGGCCGTCGACCGGCTCCTGGCCGTGCTCGCCGGCGCGGGGGACGAGGACCAGGTCGCCGTGCGGTCCGCGGGCCTGCTCACCCGCCGCGTCGGACACGCCACGACGGTGACGGCGAACGACGCCGCCGCGGATCGCGACGGGTGGCGTCCCCGCGGCACGGTCCTCGTCACCGGAGGCACGGGAGCGCTCGGCGGGCATGTCGCCCGCTGGCTCGCCGCCCGTGGCGCCGAGCACGTCGTCCTCGCCGGCCGGCGCGGCCCCGACGCCCCCGGCGCGGACGCCCTCGTCGCCGAGATCGCCGCGCTGGGCGCGCGGGCAACGGCCGTCGCGTGTGACGTGACGGACCGGGCCGCGCTGTCCGAGCTGCTGGCGAACCTCACCGGCGATGGTGCCGGGGGCGTCGCCGACGGCGCCGGCGGTTCCGCCCTCACGGCCGTCTTCCACACGGCGGGCGCCGGGCAGTTCGCGCCGCTCGCCGAAACCGGCCCCGGCGAGGTGGCCGACGTCGTGGCCGCCAAGGTCGCGGGTGCCACGCACCTCGACGACCTGCTCGCCGGCACCGAACTGGACGCCTTCGTGCTCTTCTCGTCCATCGCCGGTGTCTGGGGCAGCGGTGGCCAGGCCGCCTACGCCGCGGCCAACGCCCACCTCGACGCCCTGGCGCAGCAGCGCCGGGCCCGCGGTCTGCCGGCCACCTCGGTGGCCTGGGGCCCGTGGGGCGAGGGCGGACTCGTCGCCGACGAAGAGGCGGCCGAGCAGTTGCGCCGGCGCGGACTGACCGTCATGGCACCGGAGCTGGCGATCGCCGCCCTTCAGCAGGCGCTGGACGGGGACGAGACGGCCGTCACCGTCGCCGACGTCGACTGGAGCCTGTTCGTACCGGCGTTCACCGCCCGCCGCCCGCGCCCGCTGATCGCCGACCTCCCCGAGGTACGCCGGGCGCTCGATGCCGAACGGGACGGAGCCGCGACGACGGCCGAGGAAGCGGACGGCCTCCGGGCCGAGCTGCGGGGGATGAGCGGGCCGGAGGCGGAGCGCACGGTACTCCACCTGGTCCGCGCCCAGGTCGCCGTCGTCCTCGGCCACGACGGGGCGGCGACGATCGAGGCGGCCCGGGCCTTCAAGGAACTGGGCTTCGACTCCCTCACCGCGGTCGAACTGCGCAACCGCCTCAACGCCGCCACCGGACTGAAACTGCCCGCCGCGCTGGTCTTCGACTACCCGAACCCCGCCGCCCTGGCCGCCCACATCCGGGCGGAACTCCTCGGCGAGGACACCACGCCCGGACTTCCCGCCCTCGCGGAGATCGACAAGCTGGAGTTCACCCTCTCGTCGGTTCCCGAGGACAGCACCGAACGCGCCCGCGTCACCGCACGGCTCGAATCGCTCCTGGCGAACTGGAACAGGGCCGACCGAGCGGTCATCGGAGAGGACGAGGAATTCTCCATCGAATCGGCATCCGCCGACGACCTCTTCGACATCATCAACAACGAATTCGGAAAATCCTGACCTGATGACCGATCCGATGACCGATCCGATGACCGATCAGATGTCCGCAATCAATCCGTATTTCCCCAGGGGGTGACGTTTCAGTGGCCGGCGCGAACGAAGAAAAGCTTCTCGAAAACCTGAAGTGGATGACCACTGAGCTGCGGCGGGCCCGCCGCCGCCTCCAGGAGGTCGACGAGGAGGCCCGGGAGCCCATCGCCATCGTGGCGATGAGCTGCCGCTTCCCCAACGGCGTACGTTCCCCCGAAGACCTGTGGCGACTCGTCGCCACGGGCGGCGACGCCATCACCGGATTCCCCGCCGACCGCGGCTGGGACATCGCCTCGCTCGCCGATCCGGACCCGGAACGCAAGGGCACCTTCTACAACACCGGCGGCGGATTCCTCGACGAGGCGACCGTATTCGACCCCGATTTCTTCGGGATATCGCCGCGCGAAGCACTCGCGATGGATCCGCAGCAGCGCCAGCTCCTCGAAACGTCCTGGGAGGTCTTCGAACGCGCGGGCATCGACCCCGCGGACGTACGGGGCACCCGCACCGGCGTCTACGTCGGCGCGGGCGCCATGGGCTACGGCGCCGACCTCAAGGAGGCTCCCGAGGGGCTTGAGGGCCTGCTCCTGACGGGCGGCGCGACCAGCGTCCTTTCCGGCAGGGTCAGTTACGTGTTCGGCCTCGAAGGCCCGGCCGCCACCATCGACACCGCCTGCTCCTCCTCGCTCGTCGCCCTGCACCTCGCCACCCAGGCCCTCCGGCAGGGTGAATGCTCGCTCGCCCTGGTCGGCGGCGTGTGCGTGATGCCCAACCCCGACGTGTTCGTCGAGTTCAGCCGTCAGCGCGGCCTCGCCGCCGACGGCCGCTGCAAGTCCTTCGCCGCCTCCGCCGACGGCACCGGTTGGTCCGAGGGCGTCGGCGTCCTCCTGGTGGAGCGCCTCTCCGACGCCCGACGCAACGGCCACCCCGTCCTCGCCGTCGTCCGCGGCTCCGCCGTCAACCAGGACGGCGCCAGCAACGGCCTCACCGCCCCCAACGGCCCCGCCCAGCAGCGCGTCATCCGCCAGGCCCTGGAGAACGCCCGGCTCGCGGCGGCCGAGATCGACGTCGTCGAGGCACACGGCACCGGTACGACGCTGGGCGACCCGATCGAAGCGCAGGCGCTGCTCGCCACCTACGGCCAGGACCGCCCCGAGGACCGGCCCCTACGGCTGGGCTCGCTCAAGTCGAACATCGGCCACACCCAGGCCGCCGCCGGTGTCGCCGGCATCATCAAAATGGTCATGGCGATGCAGAACGGCCTGCTCCCGCAGACCCTCCACGTCGACGAACCGACCCCCAACGTCGACTGGTCGGAAGGCGCGGTGTCGCTCCTCACCGAGCCGCTGCCCTGGCCCGAGACCGGGGCACCACGCCGCGCGGCCGTCTCCGCCTTCGGCGTGAGCGGCACCAACGCCCACACCATCATCGAGCAGGCCCCCGCACCCGAGGCCGCACCCGACGAGGACGCCGCGACGGCCCCCGCCGTCCCGAGGTCCGTACCGGCCGTCCTGCCGTGGACGCTCTCCGCCAGGAGCGCCGACGCCCTGCGCGCCCAGGCCGCGCGCCTGCTGGCCACCCACGGCCGAGGCCGCTCAACCGCACGCCCCCTCGACACCGCCCACTCGCTGGCCACCACCCGCGCGGCCCTGGAACACCGTGCCGTGCTCCTGGGTAACACCGAGGCCGACTTCGACACCACCCTCGCCGCCCTCGCCGAAGGCGAGCGGGCACCGGGTCTGGTGCGGGGCACGGTCGCCGCCGGCGGGCTCGCGTTCCTGTTCACGGGACAGGGCAGCCAGCGGCTGGGCATGGGACGGGAGCTGTACGACGCGTATCCGGTGTTCGCGGAGGCGCTGGACACGGTGTGCGCGCGGCTCGACCTTGAGCTGCCGTTGAAGGACGTCCTGTTCGGGGACGATGCAGCTGTACTCGATCGGACGGAGTACACGCAGCCCGCGTTGTTCGCGGTCGAGGTGGCGCTGTTCCGGCTGGTCGAGAGCTGGGGTCTGACACCGGACTTCCTGGCCGGTCACTCGATCGGTGAGATCGCCGCCGCGCATGTGGCGGGGGTGTTCTCGCTGGAGGACGCGTGCGCGCTGGTTTCGGCGCGCGGCCGGTTGATGCAGGCGTTGCCGTCCGGTGGCGTGATGATCGCGGTGCAGGCGTCGGAGGACGAGGTCCTGCCGCTGCTCACCGATCGGGTCAACATCGCCGCGATCAACGGGCCGGAGTCCGTGGTCATCGCGGGCGACGAGGCCGACGCCGTGGCGATTGCCGGGTCGTTCGAGGCGCAGGGTCGTAAGACCAAGCGTCTGACGGTCAGTCATGCGTTCCACTCGCCGCACATGGACGGGATGCTGGAGGCGTTCCGCGAGGTCGCGGAGGGGATCTCCTACGCGTCCCCCCGCATCCCGCTGGTGTCGAACCTGACCGGTGGGCTGGTCTCCGACGAGGTGGGTTCGGCCGACTTCTGGGTCCGGCATGTCCGCGAGGCGGTCCGGTTCCTGGACGGAGTCCGTGCGCTGGAGGTCGCCGGGGTCACCACCTACCTCGAACTCGGCCCCGACGGCGTCCTGTCCGCCCTCGCCCAGGAGTGCCTGACCGGTGATGCGGACGCGGTGTTCGCGCCCGCCCTCCGGGCCGGCCGCCCCGAGGCCGAGACCGTCACCACCGCGCTCGCCGAGGCGCACGTACGAGGTGCGGCCGTCGACTGGGACGCGTACTTCTCCGGCACCGGCGCCCGGCGCGTCGACCTGCCCACGTACGCCTTCCAGCACGAGCGCTACTGGCTGGAGCCGGGTGCCGCCGCGACCGGTGACGTGGACGGGGCCGGGCTCGATCCGGCCGGCCACCCGCTGCTCGGCGCGGCCGTCACGCTGGCCGGAACCGGCGGCGTGCTGTTCACCGGCAGGTTCTCGCTCCGCACCCATCCCTGGCTCGCCGGTCACACCGTTGCCGGTACGGCCGTGCTGCCGGGCGCGGCCTTCGTGGACCTGGCCGTACGCGCCGGGGACCACACCGGGTGCGAGCACACCGAGGAACTGGTGCTCGACGCCCCGCTCCTCCTGCCCGCCGAAGGCGCCGTACGGCTCCAGGTGCTGGTCGACGCCCCCGACGACCGGGGCCGTCGCACCTTCACCGTCTCCTCCCGGGCGGAGGCCGCTCCGGCGGACGCCCCCTGGGAGCGCCACGCCCGGGGCGTCCTCGCGCCCACCGGCCCCGCCGCGTCCTTCGACCTCGCGCAGTGGCCGCCCACCGGTGCCGAGGCCCTGGACGTCGGGGACCTGTACCCGACCGTCCCGACGGACGGGCCCACGCCCCGGCGCGACGCGCTGTTCCGCGCCGTGGAAGCCGTTTGGCTCCATGACGGTGACCTGTTCGCCGAGGTCCGCCTCCCCGAGGACCACGCGGAGGGGGCCGGGTTCGGCCTACACCCCGCGCTGCTGGACGCCGCCGCGCACGTGGCCTTCGCGCAGGACGGTGACCCGCACACCGGCGCCGGGCTCGGCACCTGGTCGGACGTCACGCTGTACGCCGAGGGCGCGGGCGCGCTGCGCGTCCGGGTACGCAACACCGGCGAGGGGGCCGTCGCGCTCGACCTCGCCGACGACCTGGGCCGGCCGGTGGCGACGGTGGGCAGCCTGACCCCCAAGCCGTTCGGCCCGGTGGAGCCCGGTACTCGGCTGGGCGGCCCGGCCGTGCGCCACGACTCGCTGTTCCAACTCGACTGGATGCCGCTGCCGCTGCCCGTGTCGCCGGTCCAGGTCCCGGCCGAAGCCGAGGCCGCCGACGGTACGCCGGCGTCCGGCGACGGGTGGGCGGTACTGGGCGGCGAAGGCTTCGCCCCGGCCGTCCCGTACCAGGACCTGGCCGCGCTGGGCGAAGCGGTCGCCGCGGGTGCCCCCGTACCCGCGTACGTCCTCGCCCCCTTCACGGAGCCGCCGGCCGGCGACGGCGCGGAGGCCCTGCACGGGGCCACGCGTCGGGCGCTCGCCCTGGTGCGTTCCTGGCTCGCCGACGAGCGGTTCGCCGCCTCGCGCCTCGTCGTCCTGACCCGCGGCGCGGTCGCCGGACCGGACGAAGGCGTCGACGACCTTCCGCACGCCGCCGTCTGGGGCCTGGTGCGCTCGGCGGAGACGGAGAACCCCGGGCGGTTCGTCCTCGCCGACCTGGACGGCCCCGGGGTCTCGGACCCGGCCGTCCTCGCCGCCGCCCTCGCGTGCGACGAGCCCGAACTGCTGCTGCGGGACGGAGCCGTACGCGTCCCCCGGCTGACCCGCTGCCGTACGTCCCCCGGCTCCGACCCCTCGGCCGCGGTCACCCACGCCGACCTCCCGGCCCCGGCCACCCGGGCCCCGGCCACGCACGCGGCGCCGGCCATCGACCCGGACGGCACCGTCCTGATCACCGGAGGCTCCGGCGCCCTCGCCGGGATCGTCGCCCGGCACCTGGTCACCGCACACGGCGCGCGCCACCTGCTGCTCCTGAGCCGCCGGGGCGCCGATGCCCCCGGCGCGCCGGCGCTCACCGCGGAATTGGACGCGCTGGGCGCCCGGGTCACCTGGGCCGCCTGCGACGCGGCCGACCGGGACGCCCTCGCCGCCGCCCTCGCCGCGATCCCGACCGGCCACCCGCTCGCCGCGGTCGTCCACACGGCCGGGGTCCTGGACGACGGGGTGGTCGCCTCCCTCACCCCGGAGCGCCTGGACGCGGTGCTGCGGCCGAAGGCCGACGCCGCACTGCACCTGCACGAGCTGACCCGGGACCTGCCCCTCTCGGCGTTCGTTCTCTACTCGGCGATCGCCGGCACGCTCGGCAGCGCCGGGCAGGCCAACTACGCGGCCGCCAACGTGTTCCTCGACGCCCTCGCCCAGCACCGCCACGGCCAGGGCCTGCCGGCCACCTCGCTGGCCTGGGGCGTATGGGCCGGCGCCGGTGGGATGACCGGCACGCTCGACGAGGCCCACCTGCGGCGCATGGAGCAGCACGGCATGGGCGCCCTGTCCGCCGCCGAAGGCATGACCCTGCTCGACGCGGCGTTCACCGCCGGCCGGCCCGTCCTCGTCCCGGCCCGCCTCGATGTCACCGCCCTCCGTACCGCCGCGGCTCCCGGCCCGGTCGCCCCGGTGTTCCGGGAGCTCGTCGGCACCGGCGGCCGTCGGACGGCGCAGACCCGTACCGGTGGCGGTACCCCGCTCGCCGAGCGGCTGCGCCGCCTCACCGGCCCCGAACAGGACCGGGCGCTGCTCGACCTCGTCCGCACGCACGTCGCATCCGTGCTCGGCCACGCCTCGGCCGAACGGGTCGACGCGGCGAAGGCGTTCAAGGACCTCGGCTTCGACTCGCTGACCGCCGTCGACCTGCGCAACCAACTGTCCGCCGCCACCGGCCTCCGACTGGCGACGACGCTCGTCTTCGACCACCCGTCAGCGACCGCGCTCGCGCGACACCTCCGCAGCGAGCTCCTCGGCGACCCGCACGACACGGCCCCGGACAACGACCTCGTTCCCGGCGCCCCGGCCATGAGCCTCGCCGACGACCCCGTCGCGATCGTGGCCATGAGCTGCCGCTACCCCGGCGGCGTCCGCACCCCCGAGGAGTTGTGGCGGCTCGTCGAGACCGGCGGCGACGCGATCTCCCCCTTCCCCGGCAACCGGGGCTGGGACGTCGACGCGCTGTACGCGGACGGGAACGGCCGCGCCTTCGAAGGCGGCTTCCTGCACGACGCCGACACCTTCGACGCCGACTTCTTCGGCATCTCGCCGCGCGAGGCGCTCGCCATGGACCCGCAGCAGCGGCTCGTCCTGGAAGCGGCCTGGGAAGCCATCGAGCGGGCCGGCATCGCCCCGTCCGCCCTGCGCGGCAGCCGCGCCGGTGTGTTCGTCGGAGCCGCCTACAGCGGGTACGACGCGCAACTGGAGCAATCCGGCACCGACGAGGTCCTCGGCCACGTGATGACCGGCAACGCGGGCAGCGTCCTGTCCGGCCGCGTCTCGTACGCCCTGGGACTCGAAGGCCCGGCCGTCACCGTCGACACGGCATGCTCGTCGTCGCTGGTCGCCCTGCACTGGGCGATCCAGGCGCTGCGCAACGGCGAGTGCACGATGGCCCTCGCGGGCGGCGTCACGGTGATGTCGACCCCCGGCACGTTCAGCGAGTTCAGCCACCAGGGCGGACTCTCGCCCGACGGCCGCATCAAGGCCTTCGCGGCGGCAGCCGACGGGACCGGCTGGGCCGAGGGCGTCGGCATGCTGCTCGTGGAGCGGCTCTCGGACGCCCGCCGCAACGGGCACCCGGTGCTCGCGGTGGTGCGTGGCTCGGCCGTCAACCAGGACGGTGCGAGCAACGGTCTGACCGCGCCGAACGGCCCCTCCCAGCAGCGGGTCATCCGTGCCGCCCTGGCGAGCGGGGGGCTGACCCCCGCAGAGGTCGATGTCGTCGAGGCGCACGGTACGGGCACCAGGCTCGGCGATCCGATCGAGGCGCAGGCCCTCCTCGCGACGTACGGGCAGGACCGGCCGGCGGACCGGCCGCTGCTGCTCGGCTCCATCAAGTCGAACATCGGTCACACGCAGGCCGCCGCCGGTGTCGCCGGCATCATCAAGATGGTGCTGGCGATGCGGCACGGGGTGCTCCCGAAGACCCTGCACGTCGACGAGCCCACCCCGCACGTCGACTGGACGGCCGGCGACATCACCCTGCTGACCGAACCGACGGTGTGGTCCCGGGCGGACGACCGTCCGCGGCGGGCCGGTGTGTCGTCGTTCGGCATCAGCGGAACGAACGCCCACACCATCATCGAGCAGGCCCCCGAACCCCTCCCCGCTCCGCGACAGCCGGCGCCCACCGAAGCGCCGGGCACCCTGCCCTTCGTCCTCTCGGCCAGGAACGCGGACGCCCTCCGCGCCCAGGCCGGTCAGCTCCTGCCCCTGCTGGAGTCCGCCGACCGGCCCCGTCCGGTGGACCTCGCCCACTCGCTGGCGACCGGCCGGGCGGCCCTCCACGAGCGCGCGGTGATCGTCTCCGACGGCCACGAGGCCCTGACCCGCACCCTGGCGGCCATGGCCTCCGGAGAGCAGGAGTCGGGGCTGGTCCGGGGCACCGCCACCGGTGGCGGGCTCGCGTTCCTGTTCACGGGGCAGGGGAGCCAGCGGCCGGGCATGGGGCGTGAGCTGTACGACACCTATCCGGTGTTCGCCGACGCGCTGGACGCGGTGTGCGCGCGGCTCGAACTGCCGCTCAAGGAAGTGTTGTTCGGCTCGGACGGTGATCTGCTGGATCGTACGGAGTACACCCAGCCCGCGCTGTTCGCGGTCGAGGTGGCGTTGTTCCGGCTGGTGGAGTCGTGGGGTGTGAAGCCCGACTTCCTGGCAGGGCACTCGATCGGTGAGATCACGGCCGCGCATGTGGCCGGAGTGCTGTCCCTGGAGGACGCGTGCACCCTGGTCGCCGCTCGCGGGCGCCTGATGCAGGCGCTGCCGTCCGGTGGCGTGATGATCGCGGTGCAGGCGTCCGAGGACGAGGTCCTGCCGCTCCTGACGGACCGGGTGAGCGTTGCCGCGATCAATGGGCCGCAGTCGGTCGTGGTCGCCGGTGACGAGGCGGACGCTGCTGCGATTGCCGGGTCGTTCGAGGCGCAGGGTCGTAAGACCAAGCGTCTGACGGTCAGTCACGCGTTCCATTCGCCGCACATGGACGGCATGCTCGCCGACTTCCGCAAGGTCGCCGAGAGCCTGTCCTACGCCTCCCCGCGGATCCCGGTCGTCTCCAACCTCACCGGCGCGCTGGTCACGGACGAGATGGGTTCGGCCGACTTCTGGGTCCGGCACGTCCGCGAGGCGGTCCGCTTCCTCGATGGCGTACGCACCCTCGAAGCCGCCGGGGTCACCACGTACCTCGAACTCGGCCCGGACGGCATCCTCTCCGCCCTCGCTCAGGAGTGCCTGACCGGCGACACGGACGCGAGCACCTTCGCACCCGCCCTCCGCAAGGGCCGCCCCGAGGCCGAGACCCTCACCACCGCCCTCGGGCAGGCCCACACCCACGGCACCTCGGTCGACTGGGAGGCGTACTTCGCCGGTACCGGCGCGCGGCGCGTCGACCTCCCGACCTACGCCTTCCAGCGCAAGCGCTACTGGCCCGCGCCCGCCGCCGCCCCGCGCGGTACCGGGCCCGGCGCCGCCGGCAACGACGTCGACGCCCGGTTCTGGGAGGCGGTCGAGCGCGCGGACCTCGTCCCGCTGCTCGCCGGCCGGCCGGCGATCGACGCCGACCAGCCGCTCAGCACCGCCCTGCCCGTCCTCTCGGCCTGGCGCCGCGACCAGGAGGCACTGGCACAGGCGGACGCCCGCTCGTACCGCGTCACCTGGCGGCCGTGGTCCGGCGCCGACCGGGACGGCACGCCCGCCGGCACCTGGCTCGTGGTCCTGCCCGCCTCGCACGCCGAAGATCCCTGGGTCAGCGCTCTCACCGACCGGTTGGGTGACGGGGGCGCCCGCGTCGTACCGCTCCCGCTCGACG
Organism: Streptomyces sp. NPDC058279; assembly: GCF_042881255.1. Classification (NCBI taxonomy): domain Bacteria; kingdom Bacillati; phylum Actinomycetota; class Actinomycetes; order Kitasatosporales; family Streptomycetaceae; genus Streptomyces; species Streptomyces sp. NPDC058279. Next base: position 127,847 of record NZ_JBHVYA010000014.1, read on the forward strand.
TCGCCGACGCCGACCCCGGAGAACTGCACACGCGCCTGGCCGAGCGGCTCCGCGAAGCGGCCGACGGTCCTGTGACGGGTGTCCTCTCCCTGCTGGCGCTCGACGAGCGTCCGCACCCCGGACACCCGGGCGTGCCCGTCGGACTGGCGCTCACATCCGCCCTCACGTCCGCCCTCACGTCCGTCCCGTCCGAGCTCCCCGGCGTACCGGCCGGGGACGTCCACGCTCGGCTGTGGTGCGTCACGCGCGACGCCGTTGCGGCCGTCCCCTCGGACGACCTCGGCGGCGCGGCCCAGGCGCAGGTCTGGGGCCTGGGCCGGGTGGTCGCCCTGGAACACCCCGAGCGCTGGGGCGGCCTCGTCGACCTGCCCACGAGCTGCGACGACAGCGTCCTGTCCCGGCTGATGGCGCTGCTCGCCGCGGCGGGCGACGAGGACCAGAGCGCGGTCCGCGCCTCCGGCACCCTCGTACGACGGCTGGTGCGCACCACCCCGGAGACGGCCCCGGCCGCGACCTGGACCCCACGGTCCACGGTGCTCATCACCGGCGGTACGGGAGCACTCGGCCGCCACGTCGCGCGCCGGCTCGCCGAACGGGGCGCCGAACGCCTCGTCCTCGTCAGCCGCCGTGGCGCCGACGCGCCGGGCGCGGCCGAGACCGAGGCGGAACTCACCGCGCTCGGCGCCACCGTGACCCTCGCGGCCTGCGATGTCGCAGACCGGGCCGCGCTCGCGGCACTGGTCGCGCGCCTGGCCGACGAGGGCACCCCGGTACGCACCGTCGTGCACGCCGCCGGCATCTCGCAGCCGCCCGGCACCGGCACCGACCTCCCCGGCTTCGCCCGGGTGGTGGCCGCGAAGACGGCCGGCGCCGTCCACCTCGACGCGCTGTTCGACACGCCGGACTCCCTCGACGCGTTCATCCTGTTCTCCTCCGTCGCCGGCGTCTGGGGCAGCGGCGGCCAGGGCGCGTACGCGGCGGCCAACACCTTCCTCGACGCGCTCGCCGAACGCCGCAAGGCCCGGGGGCTCCCCGCCACGGCGATCGCCTGGGGACCGTGGGCGGACGGCGGCATGGCGACCGAGGGCGACGCGGAGGAGCAACTGCGCCGCCGCGGCCTCCCGCCCATGGACCCGGCGACCAACCTGTCGGCGCTGGAACGCGCCGTGGCCGGCCGGGACGCCGCGGTGACCGTCGCGGACGTCGACTGGGCCCGGTTCGCGCCCGTGTTCGCGGCCGCCCGTCCCCGCCCGCTCATCGCCGACCTGCCCGAGGTACGGGAGGCCCTGCGCGCCACCGCCGGACCGTCCGGAGACGGACCGACCGCCGACGCCCGGCCCGCCGCACTCCAGCGGCTCACCGGGCTCGCGGGGGACGACAGGCGGGCGGCCGTCCTCGACCTCGTACGCGAACACGCGGCAGCCGCCCTCGGGCACGACTCGGCCGACGCGGTCGCACCCGACCGGGCCTTCAAGGACCTCGGGTTCGACTCGCTGACCGCGGTCGACCTGCGCAACCGGCTGGGCGCCGCGTGCGGCCTGCGGCTGCCGTCCAGCCTCGTCTTCGACTACCCCAACCCGCAGGCGCTGACCCTGCACCTGCTGCGGACCCTCTTCCCCGAAGGGACCGGCGATCCGGCCGGCGCGACCGTCGAGACCGACCCGCAGGAAGCGGAACTGCGCCGCACCCTGGCCGGCATCCCCCTGAGCCGCATCCGCGAGGCGGGGCTGCTCGACAGCCTGCTCCGACTTGCCGGCCCCGACACCCCCGACACCACCAGCACCACCGCCACCGTCGACGTGGAGTCCATCGACACGATGGACCTCCAGGACCTCCTCGACCTCGCCCTCGACGGCGGCAGCGACCCCGACGACCGTGACGGGCTCACCGGCCCAGGCGGCGACGACCACCACAGCAACCGATCCTGACGTGCCCGAAGTGCGGAGTAAGTGATGACAACCCCCAACGAAAAAGTCGTTGAAGCGCTGCGGGCCTCCCTCAAGGAAACCGAGCGGCTGCGTCGCCGGAACCAGGAGCTCACCGACGCCTCGCGCGAACCGATCGCGATCGTCGGCATGAGCTGCCGCCTGCCCGGTGGCGTCCGGTCGCCCGAGGAACTGTGGAGACTCGTCGAGAGCGGCGGCGACGCCATCACGGGCTTCCCCGACAACCGGGGCTGGGACATCGAGTCGCTGTACGACCCCGACCCGGACCATGACGGCACCACCTACACCCGCGACGGCGGCTTCCTGCACGACGCCGCCGACTTCGACCCGGCGTTCTTCGGGATCTCGCCGCGTGAGGCGCTGGCGATGGACCCGCAGCAGCGACTGCTGCTGGAGACCACCTGGGAGGTCTTCGAGCGCGCCGGCATCGACCCCGCCACCCTGCGCGGCAGCCGCGCCGGAGTCTTCGTCGGCGCGTCCGCCAACGCGTACGGCGCCGGCAACCACGACCTCCCCGACGGTGTCGAGGGCCACCTGCTCACCGGCACCGCCTCCAGCGTGGTGTCAGGCCGCCTCGCCTACTTCTTCGGACTCGAAGGCCCCGCCGCCACCATCGACACGGCCTGCTCGTCCTCCTCCGTCGCCCTGCACATGGCCGTCCAGGCACTGCGCCAGGGCGAGTGCTCGCTGGCGCTCGCCGGAGGCGTCACCGTGCTCGCGGGCCCGGACGTCTTCGTCGAGTTCAGCCGCCAGCGCGGCCTGTCGCCCGACGGCCGCTGCAAGTCCTTCGCCGAGGCGGCCGACGGCACCGGCTGGTCCGAGGGCGTCGGCGTCCTGCTCGTGGAACGCCTGTCGGACGCCCGCCGCAACGGCCACCAGGTCCTGGCCGTCGTCCGGGGCACCGCCGTCAACCAGGACGGCGCCAGCAACGGCCTCACCGCCCCCAACGGTCCGTCCCAGCAGCGGGTCATCCACCAAGCCCTGGAAAGCGCCCGCCTCACGCCCGCCGACATCGACGCCGTCGAGGCGCACGGCACGGGCACCACGCTGGGCGACCCGATCGAGGCCCAGGCCCTGCTCGCCACCTACGGCCAGGGGCGCACGGCGGACCAGCCGCCGCTGTGGCTCGGCTCCCTGAAGTCGAACATCGGCCACACGCAGGCCGCCGCCGGTGTCGCGGGCATCATCAAGACGGTCATGGCCATACGCCACGGCGTCCTGCCCCGGACCCTCCACGTCGACGAGCCCACCTCGCACGTCGACTGGTCCACGGGTGGTGTCTCGCTGCTCACCGAACCGGTGCGGTGGCCGGACACCGGCCGCCCGCGCCGGGCCGGCGTCTCCGCCTTCGGCGTGAGCGGCACCAACGTCCACACGATCATCGAGCAGGCACCGGACGTCGAGGACTCGGCCGCGCCCGGCGACGACACCGCCGCGCCGCCGAGGGCGGTCCCGTGGCTCCTGTCGGCGAAGGGCGGGGACGCCCTGCGCGACCAGGCCCGCCGACTGCACGCCCACGCCGAACAGCACCCCGACGTGCGTCCGGTGGACGTCGGCCACTCGCTGGCGGTGGGCCGCGCGTCCTTCGAGGACCGGGCGGTGGTGGTGGCCGCGGACCGTGGGGGTCTGCTGGCGGGCCTCGCGTCGCTGGCGGAGGGTGGTTCGGCGGCGGGTGTCGTTTCGGGCTCGCCGGTCGCCGGGAAGCTGGCGTTCCTGTTCACGGGGCAGGGGAGCCAGCGGCTGGGCATGGGTCGTGAGTTGTACGACGCGTTCCCGGTGTTCGCGGAGGCGCTGGACGCGGTGTGCGCGCGGCTCGAACTGCCGCTCAAGGACGTGCTGTTCGGCGACGATGCGAGCACCCTGGACCGTACGGAGTACACGCAGCCCGCGTTGTTCGCGGTCGAAGTGGCGCTGTTCCGGCTGGTGGAGTCCTGGGGTGTGAAGCCGGACTTCCTGGCGGGTCATTCGATCGGTGAGATCACGGCCGCGCATGTGGCGGGGGTGTTCTCGCTGGAGGACGCGGCCGCGCTGGTGGCCGCTCGTGGGCGGCTGATGCAGGCGCTGCCGTCCGGTGGCGTGATGGTCGCGGTGCAGGCGTCGGAGGACGAGGTCCTTCCGCTGCTGACGGACCGGGTCAACATTGCCGCGATCAACGGTCCGCAGTCGGTCGTGATCGCGGGTGATGAGGACGCGGCGGTGGCGATTGCCGGGTCGTTCGAGGCGCAGGGTCGTAAGACCAAGCGCCTGACCGTCAGTCACGCGTTCCACTCGCCGCACATGGACGGCATGCTGGACGCGTTCCGCCAGGTCGCCGAGGGCATCACGTACGAGTCCCCCCGTATCCCGGTCGTGTCGAACCTGACCGGTGCGCTGGTCACGGACGAGATGGCGTCCGCCGACTTCTGGGTCCGGCACGTCCGCGAGGCGGTCCGCTTCCTGGACGGAATGCGTGCGCTGGAGGCCGCCGGGGTCACCACGTACCTGGAGCTGGGGCCGGACGGCGTACTGTCCGCCCTCGCTCAGGAGTGCCTGACCGGCGACGGGAACGTCGCCTTCGTGGCCGCCCTGCGCAAGGGCCGGTCCGAGGACGAGACCGTCACGGCTGCTCTCGCCCAGGCGCATGTGCGGGGCGTCGCCGTGGACTGGCAGGCGTTCTTCGCCGGTACCGGCGCTCGGCGGGTCGACCTGCCGACGTACGCGTTCCAGCGGCAGCGGTACTGGATCGAGCCGGGCTCCCGCGCCGGCGACGTGACCGCCGCGGGACTGGAAAGGGCCGGGCACCCGCTGCTCGGTGCGATGGTGGCACTCGCCGACTCGGAAGGGCTCCTCCTCACCGCGCGGCTCGGTCTGGACACCCACCCGTGGCTGGCCGACCACGCGATCATGGACACCGTGCTGCTGCCCGGCACCGCCTTCGTCGAGCTGGCGGTGCACGCGGGCGACCAGGTCGGCTGCGACGTCCTGGAGGAACTCACGCTGGAGGCACCGCTGGTGCTGCCCCCGCGCGGCGGCGTTCAGCTCCAGATCCACGTCGGCGCCCCGGAGGCGGACGGTACGGGAAGCCGGACCTTCACCCTGTCCTCCCGGCCGCAGGACGAGGCCGCCGACGAGCCGTGGACGCGGCACGCCAGTGGTGTGCTCGGCCTGGGCGCGGCGCGGCCGGACTTCGCGTCGGCCCAGTGGCCTCCGGCCGGCGCCGAGGCGATCCCGACGGAGAGCCTGTACGCGGACCTCGCCGAGGTAGGCATGGGGTACGGGCCGGTGTTCCGGGGCCTGACGGCTGCGTGGCGGCTGGGCGAGAGCGTCTACGTCGAGGTCGCCCTCCCCGAGGAAACCGCCTCCACGGCACGGGACTTCGGGCTGCACCCGGCCCTGTTGGACTCCGCCCTGCACGCGTTGGGTCTCGGCGTCCTGGGCGGCGTCGAGGGTGAGGGCCGGCTCCCGTTCGCCTGGAGCGGGGTGTCCCTCTACGCGTCCGGCGCCGAGGCGCTGCGCGTACACCTCGCGCCGGCGGGTCCGAACGGCGTCCGGCTGGAGATCACGGACACGGCCGGTGCCCCCGTCGCGACCGTCGACTCGCTGGTCCTTCGGACCGTATCGGCGGAACAGGTCCAGGCGGCGCGCACGGCGTTCCACGACGCGGTGTTCCGGGCGGAGTGGACGCCGCTGCCCGCAGTGCCGGAGGCCCCGGCCACACCCCGCCGCTGGGCGGTACTGGGCGGCGCCGGCGCGGTGGCCCACCTGCGGGACGCGCTGCCGGCAGCCCTGCCCGCCGAGGTCACGGTCCACGAGGACCTCGCGGCGCTGGCGGCGGCCGTCGAGGCCGGGGCGGACGCGCCGCACGTGGTGCTGGCCGGCTACGGTCCGGCCGCGGACGGGGGAGCAGCCGCAGCCGCAGCCGCGGACGCGACCGGATCACGCGCGGCGGAGGTGTCGGCTCACGCCGTGCACGAGGCCACGCACCACGCCCTCGCCCTGGTCCGGGCCTGGGTGGGCGAAGAGCCGTTCACCGGGCAGCGGTTCGCCGCGACCCGACTGGTCGTCGTCACCCGGGGCGCGGTCGCGGTGGGCGACGGCGACACGGTCACCGACCCCGTACACGCGGGCGTCTGGGGCCTGCTCCGCTCCGCGCAGTCCGAGTACCCCGACCGGCTGCTGCTGGTCGACACCGACGGACACGACGACTCCGTACGGGCCCTTCCGGCCGCGCTCGACGCCGGCGAGCCGCAACTCGCCCTCCGCGACGGCTCCGTGCACGCCCTGCGACTCGCCCGCGTGGCGGCCCCGCAGGACACCACCGCGACCCTGCGGTACGCGCCCGGTGCGACCGTACTGGTCACCGGAGCGGGCGGCATGCTGGGCGGACTGGTCGCCCGCCGGCTGGTCGCCGAACACGGCGTACGACACCTGCTGCTGGTGGGCCGCCGGGGCGGCGCCACCCCCGAGGCCCAGCGGCTCGGCGCCGAACTGGCCGAGGCGGGCGCGTCGGTCACCTGGGCGGCCTGCGACGTGGCCGACCGTGACGCGCTGGCCGCCGTGCTGGACCGGATACCCGCCGAACACCCGCTCGGCGCGGTCGTCCACACCGCCGGCGTCCTCGACGACGGGGTCATCACCTCCCTCACCCCCGAGCGGCTCTCGGCCGTGCTGCGGCCCAAGGTCGACGCGGCCTGCCACCTGCACGAGCTGACCCGGCACCTCGATCTCTCCGCGTTCCTCCTCTTCTCCTCCATCGGCGGCATCTTCGGCGGCCCCGGTCAGGGCAACTACGCGGCCGCGAACGTCTTCCTGGACGCCCTCGCCCAGCACCGCCGCGCGCAGGGCCTCCCGGCGACCGCGATGGCCTGGGCCCTGTGGGCCGACGGCGCCGGCATGGCCGGACACCTCGACGAGGCCGACATCAGCCGCATGCGGCGCAACGGTCTCCCCCCGCTCACCTCGGACGAGGGCCTCGGACTCTTCGACCTCGCCCACACGATCGACGAGGCCGTACCGGTCCTCATGCGCGTCGATCCGACCGCCCTGCGCTCCCAGGCCCGGGCCGGGACGATGTCACCGCTGCTGCGCACCCTCGTACGGGTCCCCGCCCGGCGTACCGCCAACGGCGCCGCCGGCACCGGCGGCGAAACCGGCCTCGGGCAGCGGCTCGCCGGACTGTCCGCCGCCGAACAGGACCGGGCCCTCCTCGACCTCGTCCGCAAGCAGGTCGCCACGGCACTCGGCCACTCCGGCGCGGCCGCCGTCGAACCGGGCCGCTCCTTCAAGGAACTCGGCTTCGACTCGCTGACCGCCGTCGAACTGCGCAACCTCCTCGGCGCCGCCACCGGCCGTCGCCTGCCCGCCACCCTGGTCTTCGACTACCCGACCGCGACCGCGCTCGCCGGATACCTCCGCGAGGAGCTGGTAGGAGACCTCACGGCCAGTACGGCCAGTACGGCCGGCGCGACCGCCCCGGCCCTCGCGCCGGGCCGCACCTCGGCGGACGAGTCCGACGACCCCATCGCCATCGTCGCCATGGGCTGCCGCTTCCCCGGCGGCGTCAACGGCCCCGAGGACCTCTGGCACCTGCTCGGCACGGGCGGCGACGGCATCACCGGATTCCCCGCCGACCGCGGCTGGGACCTCGACACCCTCTACAGCGACGACCCCGACCGCGAGGGCACCAGCTACGCCCGCGAAGGCGGGTTCCTGCACGACGTCGCCGAGTTCGACGCCGCGTTCTTCGGCATCTCGCCCCGTGAAGCGCTGGCCATGGACCCGCAGCAGCGGATCCTCCTCGAAACCACCTGGGAGACCATCGAGCGCGCCGGCATCGACCCGGCGACGCTGCGCGGCAGCCGCACCGGCGTCTTCGTCGGATCCAACGCGCAGGACTACCTCCAGCTCTGGCTGAACGACTCCGACGGACTCGAAGGACACCTCGGCACCGGCAACGCCGCCAGCGTCGTCTCCGGCCGGATCTCCTACACCTTCGGCCTGGAGGGCCCGGCCGTCACCGTCGACACCGCGTGCTCCTCCTCCCTCGTCACCCTCCACCTCGCGGCCCAGGCCCTCCGGCGCGGCGAGTGCTCCATGGCCCTCGCGGGCGCCGTGACCGTCATGTCCACCCCCGGAGCGTTCACCGAGTTCAGCCGGCAGCGGGGTCTCGCCGCCGACGGCCGCATCAAGGCATTCGCCGCCTCCGCCGACGGCACGAGCTGGTCGGAGGGCGTCGGCATGCTCCTCGTCGAGCGGCTGTCGGACGCCCGCCGCAACGGCCACCCGGTGCTCGCCCTGGTCCGCGGCACCGCCGTCAACCAGGACGGCGCCAGCAACGGCCTCACCGCCCCCAACGGCCCCTCGCAACAGCGCGTCATCCGCGAGGCCCTGGCCGACGCGGGCCTGTCGGCGGCCGACGTGGACGCGGTGGAGGCGCACGGTACGGGCACGACGCTGGGCGACCCGATCGAGGCGCAGGCGCTGCTCGCCACCTACGGCCAGGGGCGCGCCGACGACCGTCCGCTGTGGCTGGGCTCCGTGAAGTCGAACATCGGCCACACACAGGCCGTGGCCGGAGCCGCCGGCGTGATCAAAATGGTCATGGCGATGCGCCACGGCATGCTCCCGCAGACCCTGCACATCGACGAGCCCACGCCGTACGTCGACTGGTCGGCAGGCGCGATCTCGCTGCTCACCGAGCCGCTCCCGTGGCCGGAGACCGGCCGCCCGCGCCGAGCCGGTGTCTCTTCCTTCGGCTACAGCGGCACCAACGCGCACGCCGTTCTCGAACAGGCGCCGCAGCACCCCGAAGCGGATACACCGGGCGACGCCCTACCCCCGCGCGCCCCCGCGACCCGCACCCTGCCGGTGCTGCCGTGGCTCGTCTCCGGCCGTACGGCGACGGCCCTCCAGGCCCAGGCGGACCGGCTTACGTCGGCCGCGACCACCGTCCTGACCGCCGACCGGACGTCCGGGACGTCCGGGGCGCTCGACCTCGGCTACTCCCTGGCCACCACCCGCGCGGCCCTGGAGCACCGGGCCGTGCTCCTCGGTGACGGGTCCGACCCCCGCTCCCTGACCTCCCTGCTGGACACCCTGGCCGCCGGGGAGCACTCCCCGGGCCTGGTGCGGGGCACGGTCGTCGGCGGCGGGCTGGCGTTCCTGTTCACGGGGCAGGGTAGCCAGCGGCTGGGCATGGGTCGTGAGCTGTACGAGGCGTTCCCGGTGTTCGCGGAGGCGCTGGACGCGGTCTGCGCACGTCTCGAACTGCCTTTGAAGGACGTGCTGTTCGGGGACGATGAGGCCGTACTCGATCGGACGGAGTACACGCAGCCGGCGTTGTTCGCGGTTGAGGTGGCGTTGTTCCGGCTGGTGGAGTCGTGGGGTGTGAAGCCGGACTTCCTGGCGGGTCATTCGATCGGTGAGATCGCGGCCGCGCATGTGGCGGGGGTGTTCTCGCTGGAGGACGCGTGCACGCTGGTCGCCGCTCGTGGGCGGTTGATGCAGGCGCTGCCCTCCGGTGGCGTGATGATCGCGGTGCAGGCGTCGGAGGACGAGGTCCTTCCGTTGCTGACGGAGCGGGTGAGCATCGCAGCGATCAACGGGCCGCAGTCGGTCGTGGTCGCGGGTGATGAGGACGCGGCGGTGGCCATCGCCCAGGTCTTCGAGGCGCAGGGTCGGAAGACCAAGCGTCTGACCGTCAGTCACGCGTTCCACTCGCCGCACATGGACGGCATGCTCGCCGACTTCCGTGAGGTGGCGGAGTCGATCGCGTACGAGTCCCCCCGAATCCCGGTCGTGTCGAACCTGACCGGTGCGGTCGTCTCCGACGACGAGATGTCGTCCCCGGAGTTCTGGGTGCGGCACGTCCGCGAGGCGGTCCGCTTCCTTGACGGCGTACGTGCGATGGAGGAGGCGGGTGTCACCACGTTCGTGGAGCTCGGCCCCGGTGGGGTGCTCTCGGCGATGGCGCAGGAATGCGTGACCGGTGACGTCGCGGCGTTCCTTCCCGCACTGCGGAACGGCCGCCCCGCGGCCGAGACGGTGGTCACCGCCCTGGCTCAGGCCCACGTGCGGGGAGTCGATGTCGACTGGTCCGCGTTCTTCGCGGGTACAGGTGCCCGGCGGGTGGACCTGCCGACATATGCGTTCCAGCGGCAGCGGTTCTGGCCGGAAGCGTCGCAGGTGGCGGCGGGCCTGGTGCCGGTCGGCGGGAGCGCGGATGCGGTGGACGCCCGGTTCTGGGAGGCCGTGGAGCGTGAGGATCTGGCGTCGCTGGTCACGGAGTTGGACGTCGACGAGGCGGCGCTCGGTGAGGTGATGCCGGCTCTGTCGGCGTGGCGTCGGCAGTGGCGTGTCCGGTCGGAGGTGGATGGCTGGCGTTATCGGGTGGCGTGGCGGCCCTTGGCGGATGTCGGGTCCGGGGCGCGGTTGTCGGGGACGTGGCTGGTTGTGGTGCCTGCCGGTCTTGATGACGGCGACGTTGTGGTGCGTGGTCTGGTGGAGCGGGGTGCCGAGGTCCGGCGGGTGTCCGTGGATGCGGATGCCGGGCGCGGGGCGTTGGCGGAGTTGCTGGCGGGGGTCGGGACTCCGGCTGGTGTGGTTTCTCTGCTGGGCTTGGATGAGGCTGCCGGTCTGGTTTCGACCGTCGCGTTGGTGCAGGCGTTGGGTGATGTCGGGGTTGAGTCACCGTTGTGGTGCTTGACGCGTGGTGCGGTGTCGGTGGGTCGGTCGGATCGGCTTGGGTCTGTGGTGCAGGCGCAGGTGTGGGGTCTGGGGCGGGTTGCCGCTTTGGAGGTTCCGCGGCGTTGGGGCGGGTTGGTTGATCTGCCTGGTGTGTTGGATGGGCGGGCGTTGTCCCGTGTGGTGGACGTCTTGGCGGCCGGTTCTGGTGAGGACCAGGTCGCGGTGCGGTCTTCGGGTGTGTTCGGGCGTCGTTTGGTGCGTGCGGCTCGCGTCGAGGGTTCGGCTTGGGTGCCGGGTGGCACGGTGTTGGTGACCGGTGGTACGGGTGCGTTGGGTGGCCGGGTCGCGCGGTGGTTGGCCGAGTCGGGTGCTGGGCGGTTGGTGCTTTCCAGCCGTCGGGGGCTTGATGCGCCGGGTGCCACCGGGTTGGTGGATGAGCTGTCCGCCCTCGGGGTCGATGTGTCCGTCGTCGCGTGCGACGTGGCCGACCGGGATGCGCTGCGCGCCCTGCTGGTGGCCGAGGCGCAGACGCTGACGGCTGTGGTGCATACGGCCGGTGTTCTGGACGATGGTGTGTTGGACGCGCTGACGCCGGAGCGTGTGGACGGTGTGCTGCGTCCCAAGGTCGATGCGGCCCGGAATCTGCACGAGCTGACGGTCGAGTTGGGTATCGACTTGGCGGCGTTCGTCATGTTCTCGTCGATGAGTGGCACGATCGGCGCGGCGGGGCAGGGTAATTACGCTGCTGCGAACGCCTATCTGGATGCTTTGGCCGAGCAGCGTCGTGCGGACGGTCTCGCGGCCACGTCCCTGGCCTGGGGTCCGTGGGCCGAGGGTGGCATGGCCGCCGACGCGGAGCTTGAGGCGCGGATGCGTCGGGGTGGTGTTCCGCCCATGGACGCCGATCTCGCGGTTTCGGCGTTCGGCGAGGCGGTCGATTCCGGTGACGCGGCCGTGACGATCGCGGACATCGACTGGTCACGGTTCACCCCCGGCTTCACCGCCGCACGGACGAGCCGACTCCTCACCGACCTGCCCGAAGCAGCAGGGGCCACCAGCGGTGCCGGGGAAGTGAACGGTCGTCCGGCGGCTGCCGGATCGTCGCTCGCGCAGCGGCTCCAGGCCATGGCCGAAGGGGACCGCGAGCCGTTCCTCCTGGAACTGGTACGCGCCCAGGTCGCCGAGGTACTGGGGCATTCCGGGGCCGGGGACATCGAGGCGGGGCGCGCGTTCCGGGAGATCGGCTTCGACTCGCTGACCGCCGTCGAGCTGCGCAACCGTCTCGGTGCCGCCACCGACCTGCGGCTGCCTGCCACGCTCGTCTACGACTACCCGACGCCACTCGCCCTCGCCACTCACCTGCGTACGGAATTGCTCGGTGCGGAGATTGTGGCGGCCGGACCGACCGCCACCGCAGCCGACGACGACCCGATCGCCATCGTGGCGATGAGCTGCCGTTTCCCGGGCGGTGTCCGGACGCCGGAGGACCTGTGGCGGCTGCTCGCCTCAGGCGGTGACGCCATCTCGGACCTGCCGCTGGACCGGGGCTGGGACGTCGAGACCCTGTACGACTCCGACCCCGACGCGCAGGGCACGTCGTACGCGCGTGCCGGCGGTTTCCTTTACGACGCCGCCGACTTCGACGCCGACTTCTTCGGGATCTCGCCGCGTGAGGCGCTGGCGATGGACCCGCAGCAGCGGCTGCTGCTGGAGACGTCGTGGGAGGCGTTCGAGCGGGCGGGCATCGACCCCGAGACGCTGCGGGGAAGCCAGGCCGGCGTCTTCGTCGGCACCAACGGTCAGGACTACCTGTCCGTACTGCTGGAGGAGGCCGACGGCCTGGAGGGCCACCTGGGCACGGGCAACGCGGCCAGTGTCGTCTCCGGACGGCTCTCCTACGTCTTCGGCCTGGAGGGCCCGGCGGTCACCGTCGACACGGCCTGCTCGTCGTCGCTGGTCGCCCTGCACTGGGCGATCCAGGCCCTGCGCAACGGCGAATGCACGCTCGCCCTGGCCGGCGGTGTCACCGTCATGTCCACGCCGGGCACGTTCGTCGAGTTCAGTCGTCAGCGGGGCCTTGCCGAGGATGGCCGGATCAAGGCGTTCGCGGCGGCGGCCGACGGTACGGGCTGGGGTGAGGGCGTCGGCATGCTGCTCGTGGAGCGGCTCTCGGACGCCCGCCGCAACGGTCACCCGGTCCTGGCGGTCGTGCGTGGCTCGGCTGTCAACCAGGACGGCGCCAGCAACGGCCTGACCGCCCCCAACGGGCCTTCCCAGCAGCGCGTGATCCGTGCCGCGCTGGCGAGCGCCGGGCTGTCGGCCGGTGACGTCGACGCGGTGGAGGCGCACGGTACGGGCACGCGGCTCGGCGACCCGATCGAGGCGCAGGCGCTGCTGGCCACCTACGGTCAGGACCGGCCCGAGGGACAGCCGCTGCTGCTCGGCTCCATCAAGTCGAACATCGGCCACACGCAGGCCGCCGCCGGCGTCGCGGGCGTCATCAAAATGGTGCTGGCGATGCAGAACGGGGTGCTGCCGAAGAGCCTCCACATCGATGCCCCGTCCCCTCAGGTCGACTGGGAAGCCGGGGACATCACCCTGCTGACCGGGCAGATGGAGTGGCCGGAGACGGGCCGCCCGCGCCGGGCGGGGATCTCCTCCTTCGGCTTCAGTGGTACGAACGCCCACACCATCATCGAGCAGGCTCCGGTGCAGACGGAGACGGCTCCGGCCGACGACGCCACCACCGAACCGGACTTCCTCCCGCTGGTGCTGTCGGCGAAGAACGATGCCGCACTGCGCGGTCAGGCCCACAACCTGCACGCGCGGCTGACCACCGCTCCCGAACTGCGCCTGTCCGACGTCGGCCGCACGCTGACCACCAGCCGCTCGGCGTTCGAACAGCGCGCGGCCGTGGTCGCCCCGGACCGTGACGCTCTCCTGGCGGGCCTCGCGTCGCTGGCGGAGGGTGGTTCGGCGGCGGGTGTCGTCTCGGGCTCGCCGGTCGCCGGGAAGCTCGCCTTCCTGTTCACGGGGCAGGGTAGCCAGCGGCTGGGCATGGGTCGTGAGCTGTACGAGGCGTATCCGGTGTTCGCCGACGCGCTGGACGCGGTCTGCGCACGTCTCGAACTACCGTTGAAGGACGTGCTGTTCGGGGACGATGAGGCCGTACTCGATCGGACGGAGTACACGCAGCCGGCGTTGTTCGCGGTTGAGGTGGCGTTGTTCCGGCTGGTGGAGTCCTGGGGTGTGAAGCCGGACTTCCTGGCGGGGCATTCGATCGGTGAGATCGCGGCCGCGCATGTGGCGGGGGTGTTCTCGCTGGAGGACGCGTGCACGCTGGTCGCCGCTCGTGGGCGGCTGATGCAGGCGCTGCCGTCCGGTGGCGTGATGATCGCGGTGCAGGCGTCGGAGGACGAGGTCCTTCCGCTGCTGACGGAGCGGGTGAGCATCGCAGCGCTCAACGGGCCGCAGTCGGTCGTGGTCGCGGGTGATGAGGACGCGGCGGTGGCGATTGCCGGGTCGTTCGAGGCGCAGGGTCGTAAGACCAAGCGTCTGACCGTCAGTCACGCGTTCCACTCGCCGCACATGGACGGCATGCTCGCCGACTTCCGTGAGGTGGCGGAGTCGATCGCGTACGAGTTCCCCCGTATCCCGGTCGTGTCGAACCTGACCGGTGCGGTCGTCTCCGACGACGAGATGTCGTCCCCGGAGTTCTGGGTGCGGCACGTCCGCGAGGCGGTCCGCTTCCTGGACGGCGTACGGGCACTGGAAGCTGCGGGCGTCACCACGTACCTGGAGCTGGGGCCGGACGGAGTCCTGTCCGCCCTCGCTCAAGACTGTGTGACCGATGGCGGATCTGCGTTCCTGCCCGTCGTGCGGCGTGGGCGTCATGAGGCCGAGACGGCGATGACGGCCCTTGCCCACCTGCACGTCCGGGGCATCGCCGTCGACTGGCAGGCGCTCTACGGGGCCGATGCCCGGCGGGTGGACCTGCCGACGTATGCGTTCCAGCGGCAGCGGTTCTGGCCGGAAGCGTCGCAGGTGGCGGGTCTGGTGCCGGTCGGCGGGAGCGCGGATGCGGTGGACGCGCCGTTCTGGGACGCCGTCGAGAGTGGGGACGTCGAGTCCCTTGCCGCCATGCTCGGCCTCGATGACGCGAGCGCATGGGGCAACGTCGTCCCCGCCCTGTCCGCCTGGCGCCGACAGGGCCAGGCGCAGGCGCAGGTGGACGGCTGGCGTTATCGGGTGGCGTGGCGGCCTTTGGCGGGTGTCGGGTCCGGGGCGCGGTTGTCGGGGACGTGGCTGGTCGTGTTGCCTGCCGGTCTTGACGACGCCGACGTTGTGGTGCGTGGTCTGGCGGAGCGGGGTGCCGAGGTCCGGCGGGTGTCCGTGGATGCGGATGCCGGGCGCGGGGCGTTGGCGGAGTTGCTGGTGGACGCGGGTGCGTGTGCCGGTGTGGTTTCTCTGCTGGGCTTGGATGAGGCTGCCGGTCTGCTTTCCACCGTCGCGTTGGTGCAGGCGTTGGGTGATGTCGGGGTTGAGTCACCGTTGTGGTGCCTGACTCAGGGCGCGGTGTCGGTGGGTCGGTCGGATCGGCTTGGGTCTGCGGTGCAGGCGCAGGTGTGGGGTCTGGGGCGGGTTGCCGCTTTGGAGGTTCCGCGGCGTTGGGGCGGGTTGGTTGATCTGCCTGGTGCGTTGGATGAGCGGGCGTTGTCCCGTGTGGTGGACGTCCTGGCGGCCGGTTCTGGTGAGGACCAGGTCGCGGTGCGGTCTTCGGGTGTGTTCGGGCGTCGTTTGGTGCGTGCGGCTCGCGTCGAGGGTTCGGCTTGGGTGCCGGGTGGCACGGTGTTGGTGACCGGTGGTACGGGTGCGTTGGGTGGCCGGGTCGCGCGGTGGTTGGCCCAGTCGGGTGCTGGGCGGTTGGTGCTTTCCAGCCGTCGGGGGATCGATGCGCCGGGTGCCGCCGGGTTGGTGGACGAGCTGTCCGCCCTCGGGGTCGATGTGTCGGTGGTGGCGTGTGACGTGGCCGATCGGGATGCGCTGCGCGCGCTGCTGGTGGCCGAGGCGCAGACGCTGACGGCTGTGGTGCATACGGCCGGTGTTCTGGACGATGGTGTGTTGGACGCGCTGACGCCGGAGCGCATGGACGGTGTGCTGCGTCCCAAGGTCGATGCGGCCCGGAATCTGCATGAGCTGACGGTCGAGTTGGGTATCGACTTGGCGGCGTTCGTCATGTTCTCGTCGATGAGCGGCACGATCGGCACGGCCGGGCAGGGTAATTACGCTGCCGCGAACGCCTATCTGGATGCTTTGGCCGAGCAGCGTCGTGCGGACGGTCTCGCGGCCACGTCCCTGGCCTGGGGGCCGTGGGCCGAGGGCGGCATGGCCGCCGACGCGGAGCTTGAGGCGCGGATGCGTCGGGGTGGTGTTCCGCCCATGGACGCCGATCTCGCGGTTTCGGCGTTCGGCGAGGCGGTCGATTCCGGTGACGCGGCCGTGACGATCGCGGACATCGACTGGTCACGGTTCACCCCCGGCTTCACCGCCGCACGGCCCAGCCGCCTCCTCACCGACCTGCCCGAAGCCCGGCGCGCTCTCGACCTGCGGAAGGACCCCGATGGCCAGGGCGTCGACGGTGTGGTCCGGGGCCCGCAGTCACAGCGGCTTGCGGGGCTGTCCGCCGCAGAGCAGGACCGGTGGCTGCTCGACCTCGTACGCAAGGAGGTGGCCGCGGTACTCGGCCACGCCGGTGTAGAGCAGGTGGGCGCCGGGCGGGCGTTCAAGGAACTGGGCTTCGACTCGCTGACCGCCGTCGAGCTGCGCAACCGCCTCGGCGCCGCCACCGAGCTGACGCTCCCCGCCACGCTCATCTACGACTACCCGACCTCAGCCGAGCTGGCCGCATACCTGCGGGGTGAGCTGCTCGGCACGAAGGCCGCGGTGACCGGACCGGTGGTGCACACCGCCACCGACGACGACCCGATCGCGATCGTGGCGATGAGCTGCCGTTTCCCCGGCGGCGTACGCACGCCGGAAGACCTGTGGCAGTTGCTGGCCACCGGTGGGGACGCCATCGGAGAGTTCCCGGCCGACCGGGGCTGGGACGCGGAGTCGCTCTTCGGTCCGCAGTCCACCGAGGACGCCCCGTACGCACGTGAGGGCGGGTTCTTGTACGACGTGGCGGACTTCGACCCGTCGTTCTTCGGGATCTCGCCGCGTGAGGCGCTCGCCATGGACCCGCAGCAGCGGCTGCTGCTGGAGACGTCGTGGGAGGCGTTCGAGCGGGCGGGTATCGACCCGTCCTCGCTGCGGGGCAGCCAGGCCGGTGTCTTCGTCGGCACCAACGGCCAGGACTACCTGTCGCTCGTGCTGAACTCCGCCGACGGCGGTGACGGCTTCATGAGCACGGGCAACTCCGCGAGCGTCGTCTCCGGACGGCTCTCCTACGTGTTCGGACTGGAGGGTCCGGCGGTCACGGTCGACACGGCGTGCTCCGCGTCCCTCGTGGCCCTGCACCTCGCGGTGCAGGCGCTGCGGAACGGGGAGTGCTCCCTGGCACTGGCCGGTGGTGTGACGGTCATGTCCACGCCGGGCGCGTTCGTCGAGTTCAGTCGTCAGCGCGGTCTTGCCGAGGACGGTCGGATCAAGGCGTTCGCGGCGGCGGCCGACGGTACGGGCTGGGGTGAGGGCGTCGGCATGCTGCTCGTGGAGCGGCTGTCGGACGCCCGCCGCAACGGTCACCCGGTGCTCGCGGTGGTGCGTGGCTCGGCGGTCAACCAGGACGGTGCCAGCAATGGCCTGACCGCCCCCAACGGGCCTTCCCAGCAGCGCGTCATCCGCGCCGCTCTGGCCAGTGCCGGGCTGTCGGCGGCCGAGGTGGACGCGGTGGAGGCGCACGGCACGGGCACGCGGCTCGGCGACCCCATCGAGGCGCAGGCACTGCTGGCCACCTACGGCCAAGACCGGCCCGAGGGGCAGCCGCTGCTGCTCGGCTCCATCAAGTCCAACATCGGCCACACCCAGGCAGCCGCCGGCGTGGCGGGTCTGATGAAGATGGTGCTGGCGATGCAGAACGGGGTGCTCCCGCAGACCCTGCACGTCGACGAGCCCACCCCGCACGTCGACTGGACGGCCGGTGACATCGCCCTGCTGACCGAACAGTGCGCATGGCCGGACACCGGCCGCCCGCGCCGGGCCGGCGTCTCGTCCTTCGGTGTGAGCGGCACCAACGCCCACACCATCCTGGAAGAGGCACCGCCGCTCGACGTCCCGGCCGAGTCCGCGACCGACCGCACGGAGAACGGCCCCGCCACCTCGGCGTGGACCCTTTCCGGCCGTACGGAAGCGGCCCTGCGCGACCAGGCTGAGCGCCTCCGCGCCCACCTCGACGCCCACGGCGACCTGCGCCCGGTGGACGTCGGCCACTCGCTGGCGACCGGAAGGGCGGCACTCGATCACCGTGCCGTGCTGGTCGCAGGGAACCCCGACGGGTTCCGCCAGGCGCTGACGGCCCTGGCGACGGGCGAGTCCGCCGCACAGGTGGTACGGGGTGTGGTCGGTCCGGACCACCAGACGGCGTTTCTGTTCACGGGGCAGGGCAGCCAGCGGCTGGGCATGGGGCGTGAGCTGTACGACGCGTATCCGGTGTTCGCCGACGCGCTGGACGCGGTGTGCGCGCGGCTCGACCTTGAGCTGCCGTTGAAGGATGTGCTGTTCGGCTCGGACGGCGACCTCCTGGACCGGACGGAGTACACGCAGCCCGCGTTGTTCGCCCTCGAAGTGGCGCTGTTCCGGCTGGTGGAGAGCTGGGGTGTGAAGCCGGACTTCCTGACGGGTCACTCGATCGGTGAGATCGCCGCCGCGCATGTGGCGGGGGTGTTCTCCCTGGAGGACGCCTGTGCGCTGGTCGCGGCACGCGGCCGGTTGATGCAGGCGCTACCTGCCGGTGGCGTGATGGTCGCTGTCCAGGCGGCGGAGGACGAGGTCCTTCCGCTGCTCACCGAGCGAGTCAGCATCGCGGCGGTCAACGGCCCGCTGTCGGTCGTGATCGCCGGTGACGAGGACGCAGCGGTTGTGATTGCCAAGTCGTTCGAGGCGCAGGGTCGCAAGACCAAGCGTCTGACGGTCAGTCACGCGTTCCATTCGCCGCACATGGACGGCATGCTCGCCGACTTCCGCAAGGTCGCCGAGAGCCTGTCCTACGCCTCCCCGCGGATCCCGGTCGTCTCCAACCTCACCGGCGCGCTGGTCACGGACGAGATGGGTTCGGCCGACTTCTGGGTCCGGCACGTCCGCGAGGCGGTCCGCTTCCTCGATGGCGTACGCACCCTCGAAGCCGCCGGGGTGACCACCTACCTCGAACTCGGCCCCGACGGCATCCTCTCCGCCCTCGCTCAGGAGTGCCTGACCGGCGACACGGACGCGAGCACCTTCGCACCCGCCCTCCGCAAGGACCGCCCGGAGACCGCAACCGTCACCACCGCCCTTGCGCAGGCGTACGTGCGGGGCGTGACCGTCGACTGGGACGCGTACTTCGCCGGCACCGGCGCCCGCCGCGTCGACCTGCCCACGTACGCCTTCCAGCGTGAGCGGTACTGGATCGACTCCTTCGCCGAGTTCGACGACGTCACCTCGGCCGGGATCGGTGCGGCCGGGCACCCGCTGCTGGGTGCGGCGGTCGAACTGCCGGACACGGACGGGTTCCTGTTCACCGGGCGGCTCTCCCTCCGCACGCACCCCTGGCTGGCGGACCACGTGGTGGCCGACACCGTCGTGCTGCCCGGCGCGGCCTTCGTCGAACTGGCCGTTCGCGCCGGGGACGAGGTCGGGTGCGAGGTCGTGGACGAGTTGACGCTGGAGGCGCCGCTCGTGCTCCCCGAGGCGGGTGCCGTGCAGCTCCGTGTCACCGTCGGGGCGGCGGACGGCCGAGGGCGCCGGCCGGTGCAGGTGCACGGCCGCGCGGAGACGGCCGGTTCGGCCGGGCTCGCGGGTGCAGGGTGGTCCCGTCACGCGACCGGATACCTCGCCTCCGACGCCTCCGACGTTGACACCGCCCGGCCCGACGGCCTCGCCGACGCCGGTCAGTGGCCCCCCGCCGGAGCCGAACAGGTCCCCGTCGACGCGGTGCTCGACCGCCTGACCGCCGCCGGGCTGCACCACGGGGCCGCCTTCCGGACCCTTGCGAAGGCGTGGTCGCGCGGCGATGAGGTGTTCGCCGAGGCCCGGCTCTCCGACGACCTACGGTCCTCGGCGGCCCGGTTCGCCCTGCACCCCGCCCTGCTCGACATCGCATCGCAGGCCCTGGCAGTCGACCCCGCCGACACCGCCGACCCGGCGGCCGAGGACGGTACGGCCGGGGCCCGCGGCACGGGCAGGATCCCGCTCGTCTGGCGCGGGGTGCGGCTGCACGCCGTCGGTGCCGACGTCCTGCGTCTGCGGATCGCACCGGCCGGGAAGGACGCCGTGTCCGTCGCGCTGGCCGATGAGCGGGGCGCGCCCGTCGCGTCCGTCGGGGCACTGGTGACGCAGGCGGTCGACGCCGAGCGGTTCACCGCCGTCCCGGACGCGGGCCACGAGTCGCTGTTCCGCCTCGACTGGGTGCGGACGACGACTCCGGCACGACCGGCCGCCGCCACGTCGGCGGTCGTCGGTGACGCCGGTGGCTCCCTCGCCGCCGCGCTGAAGGCCGCAGGTCTCACCGTCGACACGTACGACGACCTCGACGCGCTCGACACGGCCCTCGCGGCCGGGCGGGCGGTGCCGGAGACGGTGTACGTCCCGTTCCTCGGGGCCGCGACCGAGACCGCCGGCGTGCTTCCCTCTCCCGACTCGGCGGAGGGGGCCGCGTGCCTCGCGGACGCGCTGCGCACGGCGACGCACCGTGCCCTGGCGACCGTGCGGGGCTGGCTCGACAACGGCCGGTTCGTCGACGCGCGCCTGGCCGTCGTCACCCGACGTGCCGTGGCCACGGGCACGGAGACGGATCCGGACGCCGGTGACCTGGTGCACGCCCCGGTGTGGGGCTTGGTGCGCGCCGCGCAGACCGAGAACCCCGGTCGGTTCGTGCTGGTCGACCTTGACGGGGCGGACGCCTCGTGGCGGGCGCTGCCCGCCGCCGTCGCCACGGACGAGCCGGAACTGAGCGTGCGCGGTGGGGCGGCCTACGTCCCCCGCCTGGCCCGGACGGTCTCCGAGGCGGCCGCGGACGCGGGCGGCAGCGGCCGGCGGATCGACCCCGACGGCACGGTCCTGGTCACCGGGGCGAGCGGAGGGCTCGCCGGGCTCTTCACCCGCCATCTGGTCACCGAGCACGGTGTACGGCACCTGCTGCTCGTCGGCCGTCGGGGTGGCGAGGCCGAGGGCGCGGCGGAGTTGACCGCCACGCTGGCCGGGTTGGGTGCGCACGTGACGTGGGCGGCGTGTGACGTGGCCGACCGTGCGGCGCTGGCCGCGCTGCTCGGCTCCGTACCCGCCGAGCACCCGCTGACGGCCGTCGTGCACACCGCGGCCGTCCTGGACGACGGCGTCGTGGACCTGCTCACGCCCGAGCGGATGGACCGGGTCCTGCGGCCCAAGGCCGAGGCGGCGCTCCACCTGCACGAGCTGACCCGCGACCTCCCCCTGTCGGCGTTCGTGCTCTTCTCCGCGGCCGCAGGCACGCTCGGCGGTGCCGGGCAGGCCAACTACGCGGCGGCGAACGTGTTCCTCGACGCCCTCGCCCGCCACCGCAGGGCTCGCGGGCTCACCGCGCTGTCCCTGGTGTGGGGCATGTGGGCCGAGGAACGCGGCATGGCGGGTCGGCTGACCGAGGCCGAGCGGGGCAGGGCCGCGCGCGGTGGCGTCGCGCCGCTGTCGGCGGCGGAGGGGCTGGCCCTGTTCGACGCGGCCCTCGCGGCGGACGAAGCGGTCCTCGTACCGGTCGGGATCGACCTGCCGACCGTACGGGCCCGTGCCGCGGACGGGGAGCTCCTGCCGATGCTCCGCGGCCTGGTACGGACTCCGGTACGCCGCTCCGCGCGCGGCGTGCGCCGTCCGGCGGAGGCCGCCGGGGCCACGAACGGCGCCGGCGAGCAGACCGCGGCCCAGCGGCTCGCCGAGCTGCCGCCCGCCGAGCGGGAGCGCACCGTACTGGACCTGGTACGCGGCCAGGTGGCCGCCGTACTCGGGTACCAGTCGGCCGAACTCGTCGGGGAGGCCCAGGCGTTCAAGGAGCTGGGCTTCGACTCGCTCACGGCGGTCGAGCTGCGCAACCGGCTCAACGCCGCGACCGGCCTACGACTGGCGGCCACGCTGGTCTACGACCACCCGACCCCGGCCGCCCTGGCCCGGCACCTGCTGAGCGAGGTGGCTCCGGACCCGGTGGAGCGCAAGTTGTCCGTGCTGGAGGAACTCGACCGGCTGGAGAGCACCTTCTCCTCGCTGGCTCCCGAGGAACTTTCGGCGGCAGCCGGCGACGAGGCCGTGCACGCACGGGTCGCGGTGCGCCTCCAGACCCTGCTGGCCCAGTGGAACGCCGCCCGGCAGGCGGAGGACGAGGCCGGAGCCGCCGCGATCGAAGAGGCGAGCGACGACGAGCTGTTCGCCCTCATCGACAAGAAGTTCGGCCAGGGCTGACCCCACACCCCGGACGTACCGCCGGCCCCCCGGCGGTACGTCCCCCCTGGCCCCGAGACACGCCCCCACAGCAAGAAACCCCAGACCTTTCGAGTACGTGCGAACACCCCCACGACTCGACCATGCGAAACAGGTGAAGCGCCAGTGGCGAACGAAGCGAAGCTCCGCGAATACCTCAAGAAGGTCACCACGGACCTCGACGAGGCATACGGACGTCTGCGGGAAATCGAGAGCCAGGCCCACGAGCCGATCGCCATCACGGCGATGAGCTGCCGCTTTCCGGGCGGTGTCCGGTCCCCCGAAGCACTGTGGGAATTGCTGGGCCGCGGCGGTGACGCGCTCACCGCATTTCCCACGGACCGTGGCTGGGACCTCGACAACCTGTTCTCGGACGACCCCGACGACCACGGCACCTCCATCACCCGCGAAGGCGGGTTCCTCGGCGACGCGTCCTCGTTCGACGCGGCGTTCTTCGGCATCTCGCCCCGTGAGGCCATGGCGATGGACCCGCAGCAGCGGCTGCTGTTGGAAACCTCGTGGGAGGCGTTCGAGCGGGCGGGCATCGACCCGGAGACCCTGCGCGGTAGCCAGTCCGGGGTGTTCGTCGGCATCAACGGCTCCGACTACCTCACTCCGCTCCTGGAGGCGGCCGAGGACTACGCGGGGCACCTGGGCACCGGCAACGCATCCAGCGTGATGTCCGGCCGCCTGTCGTACACGTTCGGCCTCGAAGGCCCCGCCGTCACCGTCGACACCGCCTGCTCCGCCTCGCTCGTCGCCCTGCACCTGGCCGTGCAGGCGCTGCGCGCGGGGGAGTGCTCGCTCGCCGTCGCCGGTGGGGTGCACGTGATGTCCACCCCGGGCCTGTTCGTCGAGTTCAGCAAGCAGCGCGGGCTGGCCACGGACGGCCGCTGCAAGGCGTTCGCGGCCGCCGCCGACGGGTTCGGCCCGGCGGAAGGCGTGGGCGTCCTGCTGCTGGAGCGCCTGTCGGACGCACAGCGCAACGGGCACCCGGTGTTGGCGGTGGTGCGCGGTTCGGCGGTCAACCAGGACGGCGCGAGCAACGGTCTGACCGCCCCCAACGGCCCCTCCCAGCAGCGCGTCATCCGCCAGGCCCTGGCCAACGCCCGGCTCTCGGCCGACCAGGTCGACGTCGTGGAGGCACACGGTACGGGCACGACGCTGGGCGACCCGATCGAGGCCCAGGCACTGATCGCCACGTACGGCCAGGACCGGCCGGCCGGCCGGCCGCTGCTGCTGGGGTCGATCAAGTCGAACATCGGGCACACCCAGGCCGCGGCGGGCGTCGCCGGTGTCATCAAGATGGTGTTGGCGATGCAGCACGGCGTGCTGCCCGAGAGCCTTCACATCGACGAGCCGTCCCCGCACGTGGACTGGGCGTCCGGCACGGTGTCGCTGCTCACGGAGCAGACCGCGTGGCCCGAGACGACGCATCCGCGCCGTGCGGGTGTGTCGTCGTTCGGGTTCAGCGGTACGAACGCGCATGTGATCGTCGAGCAGGCTCCGGTGGTGGAGGCTGCCTCGGTTGCCGGCTCGGGTTCGGGTTCGGGTTCGGGTTCGGTTGCCGGTTCGGGTTCGGGGCTTGCGGTGGTGCCGTGGGTGTTGTCGGGCAAGAGTGTGGCGGCGTTGCGGGCGCAGGCGCAGCGGTTGTCGGGTTGGTTGGATGGTGCGCCGGGTGTGGGTGTGCTGGATGTGGGGTGGTCGTTGGCGTCGTCGCGGGCGGCGTTGGAGCACCGTGCGGTGGTGCTGGCCGATCATGTGGCGGGTGTGGGTGCGGTGGCCTCGGGTGTGATGGCCGCGCATGTGGTGACGGGTTCGGTCGTGGCGGGTAAGACGGCGTTCCTGTTCCCTGGGCAGGGCTCGCAGTGGGTGGGTATGGCGGTGGAGCTGTTGGAGTCCTCGCCGGTGTTCGCGGCTCGGGTGGATGAGTGTGCGAGGGCTTTGGAGCCGTTCGTCGACTGGTCGTTGCGCGATGTGTTGCGCGGCGTGGAGGGTGCGCCGTCGTTGGATCGGGTGGATGTGGTGCAGCCCGCGCTGTTCGCGGTGATGGTGTCGCTGGCGGAGGTGTGGCGTGTGGCGGGGGTGCGTCCGGGTGCGGTGATCGGTCATTCGCAGGGTGAGATCGCGGCCGCGTGTGTGGCGGGGATCTTGTCTTTGGAGGATGCGGCTCGGGTGGTGGCGTTGCGTAGTCAGGCCATCGGTCGGGTGTTGGCGGGTGTGGGCGGCATGGTGTCGGTGCCGTTGGCGGTGGGTGGGGTGCGGGAGCGGATCGCCGCGTGGGGTGAGGACCGTATTTCGATCGCCGCGGTGAACGGGCCTTCCTCTGTTGTGGTGTCGGGTGAGGCGGGGG
>NZ_JBHVYA010000015.1:0-146045 GCF_042881255.1 Streptomyces sp. NPDC058279
CCGACACCCAAATCAAAATCCGCGGCTTCCGCATCGAACCCACCGAAATCGAAACCGTCCTCACCACCCACCCCCACATCACCCAAGCCACCCTGTCGACCCACCTCGACCACCACAACACCCCGCAGCTCAGCGCGTACGTGGTCGCCACGGACCCGGAGCTCGCCCCGCAGGACGTACGGCTGTGGCTGCGCACCCTGTTGCCCGACCACATGGTCCCGGCCTTCGTAGTCCTGCTCGACCGACTTCCGCTGACGCCCAACGGCAAGATCGACAAGCGGGCCCTGCCCGCCCCGCAGGCGGTGTTGAAGGCCGGCGGCCGCACCCCGCGCACTCCGCTGGAGCAGCAGGTGCACTCGTACTTCGCGGAGGCGCTGAACACCTCGGCCCCGCTGTCGATCGACGACGGCTTCTTCGACCACGGCGGCCACTCGCTGCTCGCCGCCCGCCTCACCAACCGCATCTCCACCACCCTCGGCGTCACCCTCACCCTCCGCGACGTCTTCCAGCACCCCACCCCCGCCACCCTCGCCGAGCGCATCGAGACCCTGCGCCGGTCGGCGCCGGAAACGCCCCGGCGGGCGAGGCCCGCGCTGCGCCGCCGCACCCCCGACCAGGAACGGAGTTCCTCATGAGCCACGACCAGTACCCCGACGCCACGCCCGCACCCGACGACGTGGTCTGGGACCTGCCGGGCGAGGGCCCGCAGCGCACCTCGCTGCTCGTCCTCCCGCACGCAGGCGGCAACGCCCACGCCTACGCCGAATGGCGCGCCCACCTCCCCTCGGACGTACGGCTGCTCATCGGCCAGTACCCGGGGCGCGGCGCCCGCTTCGCCGAGGACCTGCCGCGCGATGTCGCCGACCTGGCCGGGCCCGTCGTGGCCGCCCTGCCCGCCGGTACCACCGACGACCTGGTGGTCCTCGGACACAGCATGGGCTCGTTGGTGGCGTTCGAGGTCGTCCGGGCCCTCCAGGCGTCCGGCCGCACCCCCCGGGCGCTGGTGGCCTCCGCCTGCCGGGCCCCCTACCTGGCCAACCCGTGCGCCGTGTACCCGGAGCGGCTGGACGACGACGAGCTGGTGGCCGCCATCAAGCAGCGTGGCGGCACCGACGACGGCATCCTCGACGAGCCGGAGCTGCGCGAGATCATCCTGCCGTCCATCCGTGCGGACTTCGCCATCGACGACGTCTACCGCTGCGCGGAGTCGGCCGCCCGGGTGGACTGCCCGGTGACGGTGATCGGCGGGGACGCCGACCCGGTCGCGCCGGCCGCCTCGTTGGGCCGCTGGGCACAGATCACCGACCACGGGTTCGCCTCGTACGTCCTTCCGGGCGGCCACTTCTACTTCCAACAGCAACTGCCGCAGTTCTTCGCCGTGCTGGCCCGGGTGGTCGGCGCGCCGGCCCCCGCCGCCGTCTGACCGCGCCCCGCCCGGCCGCTCCGGTCGTCCCCGACTCCGCACCGTTCTAAGGACCTTCCATGACCACGTTCGCTGACGTCCCCACCGCGACCGGTATCGACCCGGTGCGCGAGCCCGGCAAGCCCGTCGTCGTCCACACGCCGGCCGGCGCCGACCTCGCCTCCGCCGTGGCCTGGCTCACCGCCCACCGGGCCGACATCCAGGCCGAGTTGCACCGTAGCGGCGCCGTCCTCCTGCGGGGGCTCCCGGTCGAGGACGCCGCCTCCTTCGCCGCGGCGCGTGACGCCCTGATCGAGCGGCGCGCCGGCTACAAGGAGAAGGCCACGCCGCGCACCGACTTCGGCGAGGGCGTGTTCTCCTCCACCGACCTGCCGGCCGTGCAGCCGATCCGGCTCCACAACGAGAACAGCTACACCCTCGACTTCCCGGGCGTGCTCCTCTTCGGCTGCGTGATCGCCCCCGAGGAGGGCGGTGCGACGACCGTCGGCGACATGCGCGAAGCGCTGCGCCTGCTGCCGCCGGAGCTGGTGGAACGCTTCGCGCGGGCCGGCTGGCTGCTCGTGCGCAACTACTCGGAGCTGGCCGGACTGCCCTGGTACAAGACGTTCGCGACTAAGGACAAGGCCGTCGCGGAGGCGTACTGCGAGGAGAACACGGTCGGCTACGAGTGGGTCGACGAGGACGACTCGATGATCACCCGGCAGCGTCGTTCCGCGATCGTCACGCACCCGGTGACCGGCGAGAAGACCTGGTTCAACCACTTCGCCTTCTGGAACAGCCGCACTCTGGACCCGGACGTCCGCGACGTGCTCGTGGAGACCTACGGGGAGGACGGCCTGCCGTTCAACACCTACCTGGGCGACGGCTCCCGGCTCACCGACGCCGAGGTCGACGCGATCAACGCCGTCTACGACCGGGTCACCGTACGGGAGACCTGGCAGCAGGGCGACCTGATGATCGTGGACAACATCCTGTGCGCACACGGCCGGGAGGCCTACAAGGGCGACCGGAAGATCCTCGTCGCCATGGGCGAGCCGGTCGCGCTGGCCGACTGCTCCCCCGAGACCCAGCCGTCCACCACCGTTTTCGCCGGGGAGTGACCACCGTGACCGCCGTACTTCCCGAGCGTCCCGGTACCTTCGAGGGCCCGGACGCCCCCGCCGATCTGCTGGCCCGCCTCGCGCTGGCGCCCGCCGCGCGCACCGCCGTCGTCGCCGGTGACCGTGAACTGACCTTCGGCGCGCTGCGCGCGGAGGCGATGCGCGTCGCCGGGCGGCTCGCCGCCCGCGGCATAGGGCCGGAGAGCGTGGTCGCGCTGTGCCTGCCCCGCGGCGCCTCGCTGGTCGCCGCGCTGATCGGCACCCTGACCGCCGGGGCCGCCTATCTGCCCGTCGACCCGAAGCTGCCCGCCGAGCGGCGCCGCTACCTGGTGGAGGACTCGGGCGCCGACCTGGTCGTCCTGGCGGACGCGGCGGACGAGCCGCCCGCGCCCGGCGTGCCGGCCGTGACGGTCGCCGAACTGACCGCGAAGGAGGGGGAGAACGGCCCGGACCGTGCGTTCGCCCCCGTGCCGGTGACCGGTGACACCCTCGCCTATGTCATCTACACCTCCGGCTCCACGGGCCGCCCCAAGGGCGTCGAGATCGGCCGGGCGGCGGCGTCCGCGCTGCTGGCCGAGTTGGAGGGCGCGGGCATCGCCGTCACCGAGGGGGGCCGGGTCGGCTGGAACGCCTCGCCGTCCTTCGACGCCTCCGTGCAGCAGTGGGTGCGCGTGTGCCGTGGCGACACGCTGGTGATGATCGACGACGAGACCCGCGCGGACCCCGCGCTGTTGGCCGCGCTGATCGACGAGCAGGCGCTGACCGATCTGGACATCACGCCCTCCCACGCCGATCCGCTGCTGGACCTGCTCAGCGCCGACGGCGGCCCGCGCCCGCTGACGCTGCTGGTCGGCGGCGAGGCGATCGCGCCCGCGCTGTGGCGGCGCCTCGGCGAGGCGGGTGCGCGGGGGGTGTTGCGTACGGTCAACCTGTACGGGCCCACCGAGTGCACCGTCGACTCCACGGCGGGCTGGGTGGACCCGGCCGACGCGCCGCACATCGGGAGCGTGCTGCCGGGCCTGCGGATGCGGGTGCTGGATGAGAGGCTGAACCCGGTGGGCGAGGGCGGGAGCGGCGAGCTGTACCTCGCCGGCCCGCGCGTCGGCCGCGGCTACCGGCGCCGCCCGGGGCTGACGGCGGAGCGGTTCGTGGCGGACTCCGGGGCGGGCGCCGCGTACGGCGGACGGATGTACCGTACGGGTGACCTCGTACGACTCCTGCCGGGCGGCCGGCTCGGCTATCTGGGCCGGGCCGACGGACAGGTCAAGCTGCGCGGCCACCGCATCGAACTCCCCGAGATCGAAGCGGCGTTGACCGCCATGCCGGAGATCGCCGAGGCCGCTGTCCTGCTCCGGGACGACGTCCACGGCGCGCCGGGCCTGGTCGCCTACCACCGCGGCCGGGTCACCGCGGGCGAACTGCGCTCCCGACTCGCCTCCGCGCTCCCGGCCTACATGGTCCCGGCCGCCTTCGTGGCCCTGGACCGCTTCCCCACCACCACCAACGGCAAGCTGGACCGGGCCGCGCTGCCCGACCCGACCGGGACCGCGGAGGGCGCGCCCACCGAGGCGGCGACCGAGGGCATGACCCGCTCGCAGGAGCTGATCGCCGCGGTGTGGGCGAGCGTGCTGGGCGCGTCCCGGATCGGTCCGGACGACAACTTCTTCAAGCTGGGCGGCCATTCGCTGCTCGCGATCAAGCTGGTGTCGCGGGTCCGCGCCGAACTGCGCGTCGCGCTGCCGGTGAAGGCCGTGTACGCCAACCCCCGGCTGCGGGACCTCGCCGCCCACATCGACACCCTCGTGGAGGCGACCGCGACGCCGGTCGCCGAGCGCCAGGACGGATGAGGACATGACCGTGATCCCGTTGTCGTTCGCCCAGCGGCGGCTGTGGTTCCTGGGCCGGCTGCACGGCCCGTCCGCCGCCTACAACGTCCCCGTCGTGCTGCGCCTCGACGCCGAGCCCGACGCCGACGCCCTCCGCGCGGCCCTCGCCGATGTGGTGGAGCGGCACGAGGTGCTGCGCACCGTCCTGCCCGCCGGCGCGGACGCGGAGCCGTACCAGCGGGTGCTGGACGCGGCCGTCGTGCCGGGGCTCGCCTCGGTGCGGTGCGCGGCGGCCGAACGGGACACGGCCGTAGCCGCCTTCGTCCGCGAGACGATCGACATCACGGCCGAACCGCCGCTGCGCGCAAGGCTGTTCACCTCCGGTGACGGGAGCCCGGTTCTCGTGCTGCTGATCCACCACGTGGCCACCGACGGGCTGTCCGTACGTCCTCTGCTGCGGGACCTGGCCCTGGCGTACGAGGCCCGGCTCGCCGGCCGGGCCCCCGGCTGGGAGCCGCTGCCCGTGCAGTACACGGACTACAGCCTGTGGCAGCACGAGCTGCTCGGTGACCCCGCCGACCCGGACAGCCTGGCCCGGGAGCAGCTAGACCACTGGCGGGCCGTCCTCGACGGCGCGCCGGCGGTGATCGACCTGCCCGCCGACCGGCCGCGCCCCGTCGAGCCCTCGGGCCGGGGCGGCCTGGTGACCGGCCGCGTCGACGCGGCGGCGCACGGCGGGCTGCTCGCCTTGGCCCGAGGTGCGCGGGCGAGCCTGACCATGGTGGCGCGGGCGGCGCTGGCCGGCGCGCTGTCCGCCTGCGGGGCGGGCGCGGACGTGGTGATCGGCGCCCCGGTGGCGGGACGCCCGGACGAGGACCTGTACGACCTGGTCGGGTTCTTCGTCAACTCCCTGGCGCTGCGTACCGATCTGTCGGGGGACCCGTCCGTCGGGGAGCTGGTGGGGCGGGTCCGGGACGCGGACCTTGCCGCGTTCGAGCATCAGGAGTTGCCCTTCGACCTGCTGGTCGAGCACTTGGCGCCCGAACGGGCCCTGGGCCACCACCCGTTCTTCCAGGTGATGCTCACCGTGGAGGCCGGCGACGGGGCGGCCGGGCGGGTGCCGCTCGGCGGTGGGGTCGGCGCCCGGCTCGCGGACGTCGGCCTGGACTCCGCCAAGTTCGACCTCACCTGGTACTGCGCCGAACGGCACACCGCGGACGGGCGTCCGGACGGGGTCGAGGTCTCCCTCCAGTACGCCCGCGACCTCTTCGACGAGGCGACGGCCCGGCTGCTGCTGGAGGTCTACGTCCGGGCCCTGGAGGGCTTCGCCGCCGACCCGCTGCGGCGGCTGGGCGGGCTGGGGCTGCCGGGCACCGAGGAGTCGGCGGTCCTGGCCCGGCGGCCGGCGCGGACGGCCGCCGTCGCCCGTCCGGAGACCGGCGCCCCGGAGCCGGCGCGGCGGGACGTCCGGTCGCCCCGCGAGGAGATCCTGTGCGGGCTGTTCGCGGAGGTGCTGGGCCGGGAGGAGCTGGCCGCCGACGCCAACTTCTTCCGCAACGGCGGGCATTCGCTGCTCACCGGCAAGCTCGTCAACCGGATCAGGGGCGTGCTCGGCCTGGAGCTCGGCATCCGCGACCTGTTCCTCGCCCCGACCCCGACCGCCCTTCACCGGCGCCTGGCCGAGCGGGGGGCGGTGGCCGCGGCCCGTCCCCCGCTGGGCGCCGTGCCCGACCGGCCGGAGCGGGTCCCGTTGTCCGCCGCACAGCGCGCGCTGTGGCTGGTGGGCCGGATCGAGGGCCCGTCCGCGACGTACAACGCGCCGCTGGTGCTGCGTCTGGACGGGGTCCCCGAGCCCGGAGCCCTGTCCGCCGCGCTGGCCGATGTCGTGGAACGGCACGAGGTGCTGCGCACGGTGTACGGGGCCGAGGGCGGGGAGCCGTACCAGCGGGTACTGGACACCCCGCGGGAACTGCTGGAGACCATCGGCTGCGCCCTCGCCGACGTGGAGCAGCTGGTGGCCCGCTTCGGCCGGGAAACCTTCGACCTGGCGGTACACATCCCGCTGCGGGCGCGGCTGTTCGTGCCGGGCGACGGCACCTGCGTGCTGGTCCTGCTGGTCCACCACATCGCCACCGACGGCTGGTCCCTGGCGCCGCTGCTGCGCGATCTGAACGAGGCCTACGAGGCCCGGTGTGGGGGCCGGTCGCCACGGTGGCGCCCGCTGCCGGTGCAGTACGCCGACTACGCGCTCTGGCAGGCCGACCTGCTGGCCGACCCGGCCGCGCTGCTGGACCACTGGAAGGCGGCCCTGGACGGGATGCCGACCCGTACGGCGCTGCCGGCCGACCGGCCGCGCCCCGCCGAGCCCTCGGGCCGCGGCGCCACCCTGACGGCCCGGCTCGACGCGGGAGCGCACCGGGGTCTGGCGGCGCTGGCCCGGACCCGGCGGGCGAGCCTGTTCATGGTGGCCCGCTCCGCCCTGGCGGCCACCCTGTCCGCCACGGGCGCCGGTACGGACCTGGCGATCGGGACACCCGTGGCCGGCCGGTCCGACCAGGATCTGCACGAGTCGGTCGGCTGCTTCGTCAACTCCCTCGTCCTGCGCGCCGATTTGTCCGGTGACCCGGCCGTCGGGGACCTCGTCGAGCGGGTCCGGGACGCGGACCTGGCGGCCTTCGACCACCAGGACCTGCCGTTCGCCCTGCTGGTGGAACACCTGTCGGAGGCGACCGGCCGGACCCTCGGCGAACACCCCTTCTTCCAGGTGATGTTGACGGTGCGGGAGGCGGCGGACGACGCGGTGCGGCTCGGTCCGGTCACCGGGCGCGCCACCAGCACCGATCTCGGCGCCGCGAAGTTCGACCTGAGTTTCCACTGCGCCGAGCGCCGCGACGCGGACGGCGGCCCGGGCGGCCTCGACGTGTACGTCCAGTACGCGCGGGACCTGTTCGACGAGCCGACCGCCCGGCTGCTGCTGGAGGTGTACGTACGGGCGCTGGCCGCCTTCGCCGCCGAGCCGGACGCCCGGCTCGGCGAACTGGGGCTGCTGACCGAGCCCGAACGGCGGGGGATCGCCGAGCGACGGAACCGGCTCGCCGCTGCCGCCGCGCCCGTACCCTGCCCCGACCCGGCTCCCGGCACGGCGGGACTCTCGCCGCGCGAGGAGATCCTGTGCGGGCTCTTCGCGGAGGTGCTCGGCCGGGACGGGGTGGGCCCGGCGGAGAACTTCTTCAAGGCGGGCGGCCACTCCCTGCTCGCCAGCAAGCTCGTCAACCGGATCCGGTCCGTGCTGGGCGTCGAGGCGGGCATCCGCGACCTCTTCCTCGCGCCCACCCCCACCGCCCTGCACCGCCGGCTCGGCTCGGCCGCCGGGCTCTCGCGGCCCGCACCCGCGCCCGTACCCCGGGAGCGGCGCCCCGAGCGCGTCCCGCTGTCGTACGCCCAGCGCCGACTGTGGTTCACGGACCAGTTGGAGGGGCCGTCCCCCACCTACAACATCGCGCTGGTGCGGCGGCTGGAGCGGCCGCTCGACCCGGCGGCACTGGCCGGGGCGCTGGCCGACGTGGCGGCCCGCCACGAGGTGCTGCGCACGGTGTACGGCGCCGAGGGCGGTGAGCCGTACCAGAAGGTACTGGAGGGCGCCCGGCCCCAACTGGAGCTGGGCCGGCCCGAGAACGTGCCGGCGGCGGTGGACGAGGCGGCCGGGTACGTCTTCGACCTCGCTCGTGAACTCCCGTTCCGGGCATGGCTGTTCCTGCCCGATGGGGACGGCCCGCAGACTCTGGTGCTGCTGCTGCACCACATCGCTGCGGACGGCTGGTCGGCGGGGCCGCTGCTCGCGGACCTGGCGGCGGCCTACACGGCCCGGCTCGCCGGGGGCGCGCCCCATTGGGAGCCGCTGCCGGTGCAGTACGCCGACTACGCCCTGTGGCAGCGGGCGCTGCCCGCCGGGCGGGAGTTCGGCTACTGGGAGCGGGCGTTGGCCGGCCTGCCGCCGCTGGTCGACCTGCCGACGGAGCGGGAGCGGCCGGCCGAGCCCTCGGGCCGGGGCGCCGTCACCGGTTTCGCGGTGACCTCCGACACGCACCGGCGGCTGGTCCGGGTGGCGCACGCGCACGGCGCCACCCTGTTCATGGTGGTGCAGGCGGCGCTCGTCGCGGCGCTGACCCGGCTCGGCGCGGGCACCGACCTCGCGGTGGGCACGGCGGTCGCGGGGCGGTCCGACGAGGCGCTGTCGGGGCTGGTCGGCTTCTTCGTGAACACGCTGGTGTTGCGCACCGACACGTCCGGGGACCCGGCGTTCGGGGAGTTGCTGGGCCGGGTGCGGGACGCGGACCTGGCCGCGTACGAGCACCAGGACCTGCCCTTCGACCGGCTGGTGGAGCGCCTCAACCCGCACCGCTCGGCCGCCCACCAGGCGCTGGTGCAGGTGATGCTCCAGGTGCACCCGGCCGGCGGGGCCGCACCCGCCGAAGCGGGCCCGCTGGCGGGCGAGGAGCTGACGTACCGGGCCGGATCGGCCAAGTCGGACCTCACCTTCGCCCTGACGGAGAACACGGACGGCGGGATGTCCGGGGTGTTGGAGTACGCGAGCGACCTGTACGGCCCGTCGGGGGCGCGGCGGCTGACGGAGCTCCTGGTGGCGGCGTTGGACCTGTTCGCGGCGGACCCCTCGCTGCGGGTGGGGGACCTTCCGGCGCCGGCCGATCGTCGGCCGGCCGAGCGGCCCCTGATCGGGGGCTACCGCATCGACCCGGGGCGCGTCGCGGCGGTGCTGTCGGAGCACCCGGCGGTGACCCGGGCCCGGGCCGAGGCGGTGGACGGCCGGCTCGTCGCGCACGCCCAGGGGGCCGTGACCGAGGCGGAACTCCAGGCCTGGGCGGCGGAGCGGCTGCCGGAGTACGCGGTGCCGTCGGCGATCCACCTGCCCGTGGTCGCACCGGAGCCGGCGCCGCCGGCGGACGAGGGGCTGACGACGGCCCTGCTGCGGCTGTTCGCGGAGGTCCTGGAGAACGGGCGCGTCACCCCGGACGCCAACTTCTTCAAGTCGGGCGGGCATTCGCTGCTCGCGGTCCGGTTGGTCAACCGGGTGCGGGCGGAGCTGGGCCGGGAGCTGACCATCCGCGAGGTCTTCCGCCACCCGACCCCGGCGAAGCTGGCTGCCCTGCTGGCGGCTGCCGCACCGGCCGCCGCACCCGCCCCGGCCCTGCGCCGCCGCACCCGATCGGGAGCGCGCGTGCGGTAGCCGGCACCGGGAGCCCGGGAGGAACGGCCGCGGCCTTCGCGTGTCCGGGGGCGCCGGGCGGCGGGCGGGCATCCGGCGCGGAGCCACCCGGCGGCAGTTGTGGGCGGCAGGACGGGGAGCGGGAGCTGCCGCGGGGACTGCCCGCCGGGCGGTCGCCCGGTACCTAGCGTGGGGGCCACGGAGTCCTCTCCGCACCCTTCCCCTCGCCTGGAGGCCCCGCGATGCCCTCGACCGCCCCCACCGCCTCCGCCGTCCTGGACGGCGGGCCGGCGATCACCCCGGCACCCGGTGTGCTCGACCGGATCGCCGCCCAGGACGCCGAGCGCGTCGCGCTGGTGCACGGCGAGCGCCGGTTGACCTACGGGCAGCTCGCCCTCGCGGTGGCCTTCCGCGCCGACGAGCTGGCGGCCGCGGGCGCGGGTCCGGGCCGGCTGGTGGCCGTGCACCGGCCCCGGGGCGTCGACGCGGTGGTGGGACTGTTGGCGGCGCTGCGAACGGGGGCCGCGTACCTGCCGCTGGACCCGGGCGCGCCGACCGCCCGTAACGCCTCGATCCTCGCCGACTGCGCCGGTGCCGAAACCCGGCTCGACGACGGCGAGTTCGTACTCCCGGGGTCGGGGGTGGCGCAGGACGCCGCCTACGTGATCTACACGTCGGGCTCCACCGGCACGCCCAACGGCGTCGTCGTCGGGCGCGGCGCCCTCGCCCACTTCGTCGCCGGGGCCACCGCCCGGTACGGCATCACCGCCGAGGACCGGGTCCTGCAGTTCGCGCCGCTGCACTTCGACGCGAGCGTCGAGGAGGTCTTCCTGACCCTCGGCGCCGGGGGCACCCTCGTCCTGCGCGACGAGGACATGCTCGACGTGCCCGGGCTGCTGGCCGGCTGCGCGGCACACGGCATCACGGTCCTGGACCTGCCCACCGCCTACTGGCACGAGCTGGCCCACGCCCTCGCGACCGGGGTCGCCGAACTTCCGCCGACGCTCCGTACCGTGGTCATCGGCGGTGAGGCGGCGCTGCCCGAGCGGGTCGCGCAGTGGTGCCGGGCCGTGGACCCGGACCGGGTGCGGCTGCTCAACACCTACGGACCCACCGAGGCGACCGTGGTGGCGACCGTCGCCGAC
The DNA here is from genome assembly GCF_042881255.1 of Streptomyces sp. NPDC058279. NCBI lineage: Bacteria > Bacillati > Actinomycetota > Actinomycetes > Kitasatosporales > Streptomycetaceae > Streptomyces > Streptomyces sp. NPDC058279. The sequence continues at coordinate 10,719 of NZ_JBHVYA010000015.1, forward strand.
CTGTCCCGGTACACGGGCGGTCCGGTGCCGATCGGCCTGCCCCTGCCGGGTGTCCGGGCTGCCGTGGTCGACGGCGAACTGTGGTTGCTGGGCGGTGCGTTGGCCGACGGGTACCTCGGCCGGTCCGAGTTGACCGCCACCCGCTTCGCCGCGCTGGAGGGACAGCGGGCCTATCGGACCGGCGACCTGGTCCACGTGCGGGAGGAGGACGGGCAGCTCGGCTTCCGCGGTCGCGCCGACGACGAGGTGAAGATCAACGGGCACCGGGTCGATCCGGCGTCGGTGGAATCCGTCCTCACCGCCCACCCGGGCATCCGCGAGGCGGCCGTCGTCCCGTGGGAGACGCCCGACGGCGTCAAACGGCTCGTGGCGTTCGTGGTCGCCGACACCGGGGTGAGCGCCGCCGCCCTGCGCTCCCACGTACGGTCCGAGCTCCCGGCGGCGGCCGTGCCGAGCGCGGTCAACCTGGTCGAGGCCCTCCCCCGGACGTCCTCCGGGAAGATCGACCGCAAGCTTCTCAAGTCGCCCGCGGCCACCGGGGCCACCGACTGCGAGACCGTTGAGGGCGAGGCCGACAGCGGCGCCGTCCGCGTCTTCGACGGCGTGGTGCTGCCCGCCGAGGACCGGGTACCGCTCTCCTACGCGCAGCGCCGGCTGTGGTTCCTGGCCGGCCTGGAGGGACCGTCGGCCACCTACAACCTGCCGCTCGTCCTGCGCCTGGACTCCGTGCCCGACCGGCCGGCCCTCGCCGCGGCCCTCGCCGACGTGGTGGAGCGGCACGAGGTGCTGCGCACCGTGTACCCGGCCGTGGACTCCGAGCCCTACCAGCACGTCCTGGCCGCACCCGAGGTGCCGCTGACCGTACGGGCCTGCGCGCCGGCCGAACTCGCCCCGCTGGTCGCCCGCTTCACCGCCGGTACCTTCGACCTCTCCCACCACTTGCCGCTGCGGGCCCGGCTGTTCCTGCCCGGCGACGGCTCCGCCACGCTCGCGCTGCTGACCCACCACATCGCCACCGACGGCTGGTCGGTCCCGCCGCTGCTGCGCGACCTCGGGCGCGCCTACGAGGCCCGGCTCGCCGGCGGCGCGCCCCGCTGGGAGCCGTTGCCCGTGCAGTACGCCGACTACACGCTGTGGCAGCAGGACCTCCTCGCCGATCCCGCCCCGTCACTGGCCCACTGGCGGGACGCGCTGGACGGGATGCCGACCGTCCTCGACCTGCCGGCCGACCGGCCCCGGCCGGCCGAACCGACCGGCGAGGGAGCCACGTTGGTCGCCCGGCTGGACATGGACGCCCACCGGCGGCTGGCGGCGCTCGCGGAGGACCGCGGGGCCAGCATGCTGATGGCCCTCCAACCGGCCCTCGCCCTGGCCCTGGCCGCCGTCGGGGCCGGTACGGACATAGCGATCGGCACCCCGGTGGCCGGGCGCGGCGACGAGGCCCTCGCCGATCTCGTCGGCTTCTTCGTCAACACCCTGGTCCTGCGCACCGACGTGTCCGGCGGAGCCGCGTACGCGGAACTCGTGGACCGGGCGCGTGACGCGGACCTCGCGGCCTACGCCCACCAGGACCTCCCCTTCGACCTGCTGGTGGAGCACCTCAACCCGGAGCGCGGCCTGGCCGTGAACCCGTTCTTCCAGGTGATGCTGACCGTGCAGGAGGAGGGCGACCGGGCGCTCGCCCTCGGCGGCGGCCTCACCGGAAGCTTCGTCGAACCCGGCCTGGAGGCGGCCAAGTTCGACCTCAGCGCCTCGTGCGTGGAGCTCGCGGACGGCGGACTGGAGGTGTGGTGGCAGTACGCGGCCGACCTCTTCGACGCCCCGACCGCGCGGCTGCTGCTCGACCTGTTCCTACGGGTCCTGTCCCGGGCCGCCGACGAGCCCGACGCGCCGACCGGCGCCGCCGCGCCCGCGCTGCTCACCGAGGAGGAGGCCCGGGGCGTCGCGGAGCGCCGGGAGCGCCTGGCGCGGGCCCGCGCCCTGGAGCCCGTCCCGGCGGCCCCGGCCGGGGACCCGGCCGCCACGGCGGTGCTGTGCGGGCTGTTCGCCGAGGTGATCGGGCTCGACCGGGTGGCTCCCGACGAGAACTTCTTCTCGGTGGGCGGGCATTCGATGATGGGGGTGCGCCTGGTCAACCGGATCCGGGCCACGCTCGGCGTGGAGGCCCGCATCCGGGACCTGTTCCTCGCCCCGACCCCCGCCGAGCTGGCGGGTCGCCTGCTGCGGGAGGCCGCGCCCGCCGGGCGGCCCGCACTCGTCCCCGTACCGGCGTCGGAGCGGCCCGAGTCGATCCCGCTGTCGTACGCGCAGCGCCGGCTGTGGTTCGTGGACCAGTTGGAGGGGCCGAGCCGCTCCTACACCATCCCCTTCGCGCTGCGGCTGGAGCGGCCCCTGGAGCCGGTGGCGCTGGCCGAGGCCCTCGCCGATGTCGCGGGGCGGCACGAGGTGCTGCGCACCGTGTACCCGGCCGTGGACGGGCAGCCGTACCAGCGGGTCGTGGAGCCGGCCCGACCCGTGCTGGACCTGGTCACCGCGGATCCGGACGGGCTCGACGCGGCGGTGGACGCCGCCGCCGGGCACGTCTTCGACCTGGCCGCCGACCTCCCCTTCCGGGCGTCGCTGATCACCGCGGGTCCGGTGCACGTCCTGGTGCTGGTCGTCCACCACATCGCGGCCGACGGCTGGTCCACCGGCCCGCTGCTGGCCGACCTGGCCACCGCCTACGAGGCCCGGCAGGCCGGGGCGGCCCCCGCCTGGCGGCCGCTGCCGGTGCAGTACGCCGACTACACGCTGTGGGAGCGGGCCGCGCTGGACGGGGAGGCCGCCGCCGAACACCTCGCCTACTGGCAGCGGACCCTCGGCGACGCCCCGCCGGTGCTGGAGCTGACCTCCTCCCGCACCCGGCCCGCCGACGCCTCGCACCGGGGCGCGGCCACCCCCCTGGACCTGGACGCCGCGACGCACGCCCGGCTGGAGCGGCTCGCCCTGGAACACGGGACCACCTTGTTCACGGTGGTCCAGGCGGCCTTCGCGGCGCTGCTGACCCGACACGGCGCGGGCACCGATCTGTCGCTGGGCACGGTCACCGCCGGCCGCGACGACGAGGCCCTGAGCGATCTGGTCGGCTTCTTCGTCAACACCCTCGTGCTGCGCTGCGACACCTCCGGCGATCCGCGCTTCTCCGAACTGCTGCGCCGGGTCCGGGACACCGACCTGGCGGCCTACGCCCACCAGGACGTGCCCTTCGATCTGGTGGTGGAGCGGCTGAACCCGGTGCGCTCCACCGCCCACCACCCACTGGTCCAGGCGATCGTGCAGGTGCATCCGGCCGAGCCGGAGACCCCGCCCGGGGCCGCGTTGGCCGGGACCGCGCTGGGCACGGCCTCCGGGTTCACCAAGTTCGACCTCACGGTGTCGCTGCGGGAGGTGCGGGGCGCGGACGGGGCGCCGGGCGGGCTGGTCGGCGTACTGGAGTACGCGACGGACCTCTACGACGCGGGCACCGCGGCCCTGCTGGCCGAGCAGTTGGCACGCACCCTGCGGGCGGTGGCCGAGGACCCGGGTCAGCGGATCGGCGACGTACGGCTCTCGACCGACGTGGAGGAGTTCCGGCAGGTCGTCGAGTACAACGACACGGCGACCCCGCGGGCCCGGTGCGGGCTGGTGCACGAACGGTTCGCGGCGCAGGCCCGGCGGACCCCCGATCGGATCGCGCTCTCGTACGAGGAGGAGACCCTCACCTTCGCCGAGTTGGACTCCCGCGCCAACGCGCTGGCGCACCGGCTGATCGAGGCGGGAGTGGCGCGCGACGGGGCGGTCACCGTGCTGATGGACCGCACCCCGCACCTGCTGGTGGCGGCGCTGGCCGTGCTCAAGTGCGGCGCCGCGTACGTACCGTTGGACCCGCGGCTGCCCGACGCCCGAATCCGGATGATCAGTGCGGACGTGGCGGCGACGGTCCTGCTCACGCAGGAGGCGCACCTGGACCGGCCGGCGGTGGAGCGGGAACGGGCCGCCGGCGTGCGGGTGCTGGCGGTCGACGGCCTCGTCCACGAGCCGGACTCCCCCGACCCGGGCATCGCGGTCGGCGAGGACGCGCTGATGTACGTGATGTTCACCTCGGGCTCGACCGGCCGGCCCAAGGGCGTCGGCGTCACCCACCGCAACGTGGTCGAGCTCGTCACCGACCGGTGCTGGAACCTCGCGCACCACCGCCGGATGCTGGTGCATTCGGCGATCGGGTTCGACGCCTCCACCTACGAGCTGTGGGTGCCGCTGCTGAACGGCGGGCAGCTCGTCATCGCCCCGGGCGACGGGACCGACGTCGCCGAACTCGACCACACCATCCGCACCTACGACGTCACCGCCGCCTACTTCACGATGGGCCTGTTCCACATCATGGCCGACGAGGGACTGGACACCCTCAAGCTCCTCGACGAGGTCTGGACGGGTGGCGACGTGGCCTCGCCCAGCGCCCTCCAGCGGGTCCTGACCCACTGCCCGGAGACCGTGCTGGTCCACTCCTACGGTCCGACGGAGACGACCTTCGCCTCGCACCAGCAGCGCTTCCCGACGGCGCAGCGCACCCTGCACGGGGTGTACCTCGGTGCGGCGCTCGACAACACGCGGATCCACGTACTGGACGAGCGGCTGCGGCCGGTACCGCCCGGCGTCGCCGGGGAGATGTACATCGCCGGGACCCAGGTGGCCCGCGGCTACATCGGCCGGCCCGGCCTGACGGCGGAGCGGTTCGTGGCCGACCCGTTCGGCGGCGACGGCGGCCGGATGTACCGCACGGGCGACCTCGTGCACTGGACGGCGGACGGCGAACTGCGGTTCATCGGGCGGGCGGACGGCCAGATCAAACTGCGCGGCTTCCGGATCGAACCCGGCGAGATCGAGGAGACCCTGGCCCGGCATCCGGGGGTCGGACAGGTCGCCGTGGTGGTCTTCGAGGACGGTCCCGGAGGCAAGCGGCTGGTCGCGTACGCGGTCCCGCGCGCCGGCCACACCCTCACCGAGGCCGGGCTGTCGCGCTGGGCGGCGGACGAACTCCCGGAGCACATGGTGCCCTCGGCGGTCGTCCTGCTCGACGCGATCCCGCTGACCGTCAACGGCAAACCCGACCGCACGGCCCTGCCCGCGCCGGCCCCGGCCGCACGACCCGCGGGACGGCCCGCGCGCACCCCGCGCGAGGAGGTCCTGTGCGGGCTCTTCGCCGAGGTCCTGGGCGTCGAGGGCGTCGGCATCGACGACAACTTCTTCGGGCTGGGCGGCCATTCGCTGCTCGCGGTGCGCCTGGTCAGCCGGATGCGGACCGTACTGGGCCTGGAGCGGGGGGTCCGCGACCTGTTCCGGACGCCGACCGTGGCCGGGCTGCTGGGCGACGAGCCCACCGGCTTCGACCCGATGGGGGTGTTGCTGCCCCTCAACGCGCGCGGCTCGCGGGCCCCGCTGTTCTGTGTCCACCCGGGTACGGGCGTGGGTTGGCCCTACGCCGGCCTCACCCGGCACCTCGGGCCCGACCAGCCGCTGTACGCGATCCAGGCGCGGGCGCTGAGCGAGCTGGGCCACTCCCCCGAGTCGGTGGAGGAGATGGTCGAGGACTACCTGCCGCTGATCCGGGAGGTCCAGCCGCACGGCCCGTACCGCTTCCTCGGCTGGTCCTTCGGCGGGACCGTCGCGCACGCGCTCGCCGTCCGGCTCGCCGAGCTGGGCGAACGCACCGACCTGCTCGCCATGATGGACGTCCACCTGCTGCCCACCGAACCGGTGCGGCGCCGGATGACGCCGGCGCAGAAGCGGGACATGCTCGTCGGCGACGCCTCGGACGAGCCGGCGGACGCGCCCTTCGACGTCGACGCGCTGATCGACCTGGTCCGGTTGAAGGACCCGGTGCTCGGGGCCTTCTCCGACGCGGAGATCCGGTCGGTGATCGGCGCCTCCGTCAACCACGCCGAAATCATGAACCTGTACGCCCCGCGCCCGGTCGCCACGGAGCTGCTCTTCCTGGCCGCCATCGAGGACGGGGAAACGGAAAACACGCTCGCGCAGCACTGGATTCCTTATATCGAGGGCCGCGTGGAGAATCACGTGATCGGGGTTCCGCACACCAGAATGGGCGAACCGGAACCGCTCGCTTTGATCGGCCGTATCCTTTCCGAAAAATTGAGGAGTCTGTCATGACCAATCCTTTCGACGACACCGAGGGCACCTTCCACGTCGTGGTCAACGCCGAGGGCCAGCACGCGCTGTGGCCCGTCTTCGCCGCCGTTCCCGCAGGCTGGGACGTGGCGTGGGGAGAGGGGACGCGGGCGGACGCGCTCGCGTACGTGGAGGAGAACTGGACGGACATCCGTCCCAAGAGCCTGGTCGCGCAGTACGCGTGAACCAGTACGCGTGAAACAGTGCGCCTGAACCGGTTCCGGCGAACCGGGAAAAGCGGGAAGCCGTGGTCCGCAGTGCGGGCCGCGGCTTTCCGCTTTCCCGGCGTGGACCCCGCGCCGCCGGAATTCCTCCATACTGCCGCCGGAACTTCCCCTCGACCGGTCCGGCGCTTTCTATATTTCTCGGTATGCGACGACGGAATATGAACATCCTGCTGACCGGAACGGCATCCGATTCCCATACCTGGAATCTCGTCTACCTCCAGCTCCTGCTGGAGGAGTCCGGGCACCGGGTCCACAACCTGGGCCCCTGCGTGCCGGACGACCTGCTCGTCGGCGTCTGCGCGGACCGGGACCCGGACCTCGTCGTGGTCAGCAGCGTCAACGGTCACGGCTACCGGGACGGACTCGGCGCGGTGCGGGCCCTGCGGGCCGCCGGGCTGACCGTGCCCGTCGTCATCGGCGGGAAGCTCGGGGTGGCCGGCGAGGTGGACCCGCGCCGGCGGGCACGGCTCCTGGACGCGGGCGTCGACGCCGTCTTCGACGACGGCGACATCGGGCGACTGCGCGCGTACCTGGGCTCCCTGGCCGGCACCCGCGTCGAGGTCCGCGTCGGTGCGGCTGCCGGCGTCAGCGTCGGTGCGGGTGCCGGTGGGCAGGCCGTCGCATGACGGCCGCCACGCTCGCCGCACCGAACGTGGCCAGGCTCTTCCCCACCGTCCCCGCCGGCGGCACCGCCTCGTTCGGCGCCTTCGTCGGCGCGTGCGCCGCCGCCGGTCAGCTCGTCGTCCAACCCCGGATGGGTTTCAGCGATCCGCGCCGGATGCGGGACGGCCTGGAGCGGACCAAATCCGCCGTCGCCACCACCGTCGGCACCCTCACCATCGACAGCTACACCCGGGTCGGCGCCCACGCCGCCGCACGCGCGGCCGTGGCCGAGGGGACCCCGCTCAACGGCTACCCGATCGCCACCCACCGCACCGAACGCACCCGCGCCCTCCTCGACGGGGTCCTCGACGCCGGCTTCCCCGTCCAGGTCCGCCACGGCTCCTCCCGCCCCGAGGCCATCGTCCGCGCGCTCACCGCCGTCGGACTGGACGCCACCGAGGGCGGCCCCGTCTCCTACTGCCTGCCCTACGGGCGGACCCCGCTGGCCGAGTCCGTGGACAACTGGGCCCGCTGCTGCGAACTGCTGGCGGCCCTGGCGCCGCCCCCGCGGACGCCCCACCTGGAGAGCTTCGGCGGCTGCATGCTCGGCCAACTCTGCCCGCCCGGACTGCTGGTGGCACTGAGCCTGCTGGAGGGCATGTTCTTCGCCCGGCACGGCATCCGGTCCGTCTCCCTCAGCTATGCCCAGCAGACCGATCCCGCCCAGGACACCGAGGCGGTGCGCGCCCTGGGCCGGCTGGCCGAGGAGTTCCTGCCGCCCCAGGTGGACCGGCACATCGTCCTCTACACCTACATGGGGGTCTTCCCGCACACCGCCCGCGGCGCCACCCGCCTCCTGGAGGCTTCGGCGCGACTCGCCGTCCGCTCCGGGGCGCAGCGGCTGATCGTGAAGACGGCCGCCGAGGCGCACCGCATCCCGACCGTTTGGGAGAACGTACGGGCGCTGGAGACGGCCGCGGCGACCGCCGCGCTGACCGAGCGACCCGCGCTGTCCGGGGATCCGGCGGACAGCGAGGTCTACCGGGAGGCGCGTGCCTTCGTGGAGGCCGTGCTGGATCTCGGCGAAGACCTCGGGCGCTCGCTGCGGACGGCCTTCGCGCGGGGCGTGCTGGACGTCCCGTACTGCCTGCACCCGGACAACGCGGGCCGCTCGCGCAGCTTCGTCGCCCCGGACGGGCGGCTGCGCTGGTCCGAGGTGGGCGCCATGCCGGTCGCCCGCACCGCCCTGCGCGCCGGCCGTGCCCCGCTGACCTCGGACGGGCTGCTCGCGGCCGTCCACGCGATGGCCCGGCGCTACGACGCGGACGAGGCCGCCGGGTGAACCGGCCCGCGCACGGCCCGTCCCGCCGCTCGACACCCCAACGCAACTCGCTCTCGACAGGAGTCGACATGGAGCTTCACACCCCTCCCCCGCTCGGTGAGCACCTGCGCTCGCCGCAGTTGCGCTCCGCGATGCTGGTCCAGCAGGAAGCCCTCCACGCTGCGCGGGAGTTCCTGCGCGGCGAGGGCTTCGTGGAACTGCTCCCGCCGCTGGTCGGCCCGGTCACCGATCCGGGCGGCCGGGGCGCCAAGGCCCTGGACGTCGACTACTACGGCGAGCCGTACAAGCTGATGACCAGCGCGATCCTCTACAAGCAGGCGTCGCTGCGGGGCTTCCCCCGACTGTTCTACATCGCGCCGAACGTGCGCGTGGAGCCGCCGGAGACCGCTTCAACCGGCCGACACCTCGTGGAGTTCCACCAGATCGACGTGGAGATGGCCGGCGCCACGCGCCACGACGTACAGGAGATCGTGGCAGGTCTGCTGACGCACGTCGTGGACCACGTGTGGGCGACGGCAGCGGACGTCCTGCGCGGACTGGGCCGCGACGAGACGGACTTCACCGAACTCCGGCAGGGCAAGTTCGACTCCCGCACCCACGAGGAGGCGGTGGCCCGCCTGATCGACCGGGGCCACCCGCAGAGCCCGGACGCGGAGATCGACTGGGCGGGCGAGAAGGTGCTCTCCCTGGAGGCCGACCGGCCGTTCTTCATCGACGACTACCCCAAGGGCTCACGCGGCTTCTACGACCGCGAGGATCCCGAACGCCCCGGTGTGCTGCGCAACTTCGACCTGATCGCGCACGGCGGGTACGGGGAGCTGGTCAGCGGCAGCGAACGCGAATCGGACTACGCGACGATCGTCACGCGGATGCGGGAGAGCGGCGAGAACCCGGCCAAGTACGCCTGGTACCTGGAGCTCGCCCGCGAGGGCATCGAGGCCAGTGCCGGATTCGGGATGGGCCTGCAGCGCCTGGTCCGCTTCCTCACCGGGCTCGACGCCCTGTGGCAGGTCAGCGCCTACCCGAAGCCGCCGGGGGTGATCGCGCCGTGAGCGGGGCACTGGACGCGGCGGGCTTCCCCGAGCAGGCGGTACGGGCCCGGGCCCGCGCGGGCACGGCCGAGGTGTTCCCGGCCGCGGACTCCTACGGTGCGCGCCTGTACGGGGCCGCGGCGCAGGAGCCGGCAGGGGACCCGCTGGACGAACTGCGACTCGTGCCGCCGGTGTTCATGCCGAGGCGGCTGGAGAAGCTGATCGAGCTGGGCCGCGAGCCCTCGTACGAGGACGTGGACCTGCGGACGGGCGTCGGTGGATTCGCCGCCGAACTGCCCCTCTACCTCTCGGCGTTCGGGTCCACCCGGGCGGGCAGCGGAGACCTCGGCGTGGCGGCCGGCCGACAAGCGGCACTGCTCGGGATCCCGATGGTGATCGGCGAGAACATGGTGCCGGTGCACGGGTACGCCCGCGGCGGCGACGGTACGCGGTCGGCGCTGCTGGAGCGGATCGCGGCGTACGCGGAGAGCGTCCCGGACGGGGTCGGCGGTGTGGTGGTGCAGCAGTCCACCGAGGACGCCGACTCGGAGGTCTGGAACCTCCTCTACAGCGACCCCGGCACCCGGACCCTGCGGGACTCCGGCCGGCTCGGCTTCGAACTGAAGGTGGGCCAAGGGGCGAAGCCCGGGCTCGGCGGGATGACGGTGGTCGGCGCCGCCGAAGCCGAGCGGCTGGCCGGGCGGTTCACCGTACGGGACCTGCTGGGCGACGGGGAGCGGCTGCTGCGTTGCGCGACCCCGGGCACCTTCACCGAGGAGATCGTCCGCCAGCAGCTCCGGTTCATGCGGAACAACTTCCCGCTGGCCCGCACCTGGGTCAAGTTCCACCCCGGCCGGGACATCGCCCGGGCCGCCGTCACCGCCTGGGCGGCGGGCGCCGACGCGGTGACGGTGGACGGCGCCGAGGGCGGCACCGGCTGGGCGCCCCGTGTCTTCCTCGACCAGGTCGGCCTGCCGCTCGGGGAGTGCCTGCGCCGCATCGGCCCCCCGGCCGGGAACCTGCTCGCCACGGGCCGGATCTGGGAAGGCGGCCGGGCCGTGCGGGCGCTGGCGCTCGGGGCGACGGCCGTGGGCCTGGGCCGGGCGGCGCTGCTCGCGGTGGACGAGGATCCGCGCGAGGGTCTGGTCCGGCTGGTGGGGGCGCTGGCCCTGGAGATCCGGCTCCTGGTGAGCGCCGTCGGCAAGTACCGGGCAGCGGATCTGGGGCCGGAGGACCTGTGGTCGCCCGGCGCCGCCGAACAGGGGGCGCCGGCCCCGGCGGGCGTCCCGACCGGGGCCCGGTCGTGACGGCCCGTCCGGTCCCCGCGCCCCGGCCCGGAGGGGGGCCCCGGCTGCGGCTGCGGTTGCGGCCGGGCGGCCGTTCCGGGGCCGCGACCCGACCCCGGCGCGGCCGGCCGGTCGGGCGCGGACCCCGCCTCGTCCGGGCCCGGTTCCGGCTCTCCGACCTCCCCGGAATCACGGTCACCCCCGCCGCCCCGGGCGCCGACGGGGCCGGCGCCGCCGCCTCGCGGGCCCTGACCCGGGCGGGGCTGGGCCACCTCGGTGGCCACCTCGTCCTGCGCGGCCCCGGCGGGCCGCCACGCGTCGCCGATCTGGCCCGGGCCGCGGAACGCGCCGTCGCCGTCGCCCTGCGGCGCACCCGCTGACCCGGCCCCGCCCCGTGGCCCCGTACCGCCCGAGCGGTCACATACCGCCCACGCGGTCCCGTACCGCTCACCCGTCCCTCACCGAGAACAGGTTGACCATGGAAACCCCCGTACAGACGCCCGCCGCGGCTCCCACCGTCCAGTGGGGCCGCGTGAGTTCCCTGGTCGGCGGCCAAGCCGCAGTCCAGCTCGGCAGCTTCGCGCTGCTCATCGCCATGAACTGGACCGCCGTCCAGCTCGGCGGTACCGGCGCGGTCACCCTGTTGACCCTGGCCGCCACCGTCCCCCGGGCCCTGATGCTGATCTTCGGCGGGGCGGTGGCCGACACCTTGGGCCCGCGCTTCGTCCTGCTGCGGACCACCTCCGCCCGCGTCGCCGTGCTCGGCGCCGGGGCGGTCGTCACCGCGACGACGCACCTGCTGTGGCCGCTGGTGGTGATCGCCTTGGTCGAAGGGGTCCTGCTGGGCCTGGCGGGACCCGCCTCCGGGGTACTGCTGCCGATGTTCGCCCGCGGTGACCAGCTCGCCCGGGCCAACTCGCTCTACTCCATGGTGCTCCGGGTCGCGCCGATCCTCGGCGCCCCGGCCGGCGCGTTCCTGATCACCGTCGGGGAGCTGTGGCTGGCGATGCTCGTCGGAGCCGTCACGGGCGCGATCTGGCTCGGCTGCCTGCTGCACGTCACGCACGGCTTCGCCCGACCCGCGCCCGAGCCCGGCGTCTCCCTGGTCAAGCGCTCCGGGGACGGCTTCCGGCTGCTGGCCCGCCACCCCCGGCTGCGCTGGATGTTCGTGGCGGCCCTGTGCCTGGACATGGCGTTCAGCTGGCCGGCCGAGGTGGCGCTGCCGCTGCTGGTCTCCGAACGCGGGTGGGGCGTCAGCGCGGTCGGGGTGGTCCTGGCGGCGTTCAGCGTGGGCGCGCTCGGCTCCAGCGCGGTCGGCGCGGCCATGGCGCACCGCATCCCGATGTTCGTACGGCTCGTCGTCACCGGCGCCGGACTGGCCGCGGGAATCCTGGTGATGGCCCTCATGCCGTCCGTGGTCTCCCTCACCGCGGTCGCCGCCGGCGTCGGCCTGCTCTCGGGCCTGAACGGGCCGGCCATCGTCACGCTGTACCAGCAGTCGGCGCCCGAGGAGCGGATGGGCGCCGCGATGTCGACGCTCTCCCTCGCCGGTATCGGCACGGCCCCGATCTCCATCGCCGTGTTCAGCTCGCTGTCCCTGGCCCTCGGCGTCCAGACCACCTGGCTGCTGTGCGGGGCCATCGCGTTCGTCTCGCCGCTCGCGGCCGTCCTGGCGCTGCGGCACCCCGCCAAGGCGGCGGAGCCGGCGCCGGTGCGGCTCCCCGTCCCCGCGGCCGTGTGAGGAGGTTCCCGCGATGAATCCGGGCACTGTTCACCTGCTCGTACCGACCCCGCTGTCGGGGCCGGGGCCGGGGCCGGGAGCGGCCGAGGCCGTGTTGGTGGCGGCGAGTCCGCAGTTGTGGCTCGTCGACACGACCGCCTACCGGGCGCACGCCTCCCGGCACGCCCCCGGCACCCTGGACGCCCAGGAACTGGCCCGCGCGGCCGAGTTCGTCCGGGCGGCGGACCGCGACAGCTACGTCTGCGCCCACGTGGCGCTGCGCCGGCTGCTCGGCGCCTACCTGGGCATGCCGGCGCGGGAGGTGGTCGTGGAACGGGCGCCCTGCACGCACTGCGACGAGCCGCACGGGCGTCCGGTGCTTCCGGGCGGGTCCCTGCACTTCTCCCTCTCGCACTGCACGGGGATCAGCCTGCTGGCCTTCGCGACCGCCCCGGTCGGGGTGGACGTGGAGGAGTTGGTCCTGCCCCAGTCGATCGCGGAGACCGCCGACGTCCTGCACCCGAGGGAGGCGGCGGAGCTCGCCGCCCTCCCGGCGGCGGACCGCTCCCTGGCCTTCACGCGGGTGTGGACCCGCAAGGAGGCGTACCTCAAGGGTCTGGGGGTGGGTCTGTCGGAGAACCCGGCGGCGGACTACGTGGGTTCGGGCCCGGTCCCGGCCCGCCTGCCGGGGTGGACGCTGACCGACGCCCTGGTCCCGGACGGCCACTGCGCCGCCGTGGCCCTGCGGGACCCGTGACCGGCGACGGCCCTGCCAGTACCCGTCACCCCGCATCGGTGATCAAGGCGACTGACGACGGCCGGAGTTCCCCGGCCCGCCGAGAGACCACCTCCCGGCCGCGGAGCCGGGCGGGCGATCCGGCCGTGGACGGTGACGCGGTCCGGGGGGTCCGGCCGGGAGGCTCCGGCGGGCTCGCCGCCCTGTGCTGCGTACGGGCCGGCCGGCCCCCCGGCCGTGGCGTCGCTCGCCGAGCGGTACGCGAGCACCCCCCTGCCGGCCGGCGAGACCGCCGTCGCCCCACGGGCGGAGTTCGCGACGTATGCGCAGGACAGCGCGGCCCTCTGCCACCGAGCGCGCCGACCACCCCTGGGGGGCGTGTCCGGTGGGACGATGAATCGTTTTCGCAGGCATGACGACGACGCACTCCTCGCCCACCACGGCGCGGCACCGGGCCGCGGACGACGGCGTCCGCAGCTTGTTCGTGCCGCGCCAGCCGTCGCACGCCGCCGGGTCCGCCCCGTTGTTCGACGAACTCGCCCGGGAGTGGGCGGCGCGCGGCGCCACCGTGCCCAACCGGCCGGACCCGACCTGGCTGCGGCTGGTCTCCTGGGAGCACTTCCAGCGCGAGACGGCCGCCACCATCAGGGACCTGCACCTGCGGGGCCCCGAGCCGACGCCCGGGCCCGCCATGCCGGACGGCCGTCCCCGCCGGCAGCGCGTGTGAGTCGGTGAAGCCCCGCTACGCCAGGGCGGCACCGCCGAGGGCAACGGCGTCCAGCTTGCCCGCCTTGGCGTCCTCGACCAGTGAGCCGAACTGGTCGGCGCTCATCTCCACGCGCTGCCCGAAGTCGTCGGTGATGACGATCCGCCGTTCGACGGGCGCGGTCTCGTCGACGAACAACTGCGGGCAACCACAGTCGCATTTGCCGCAGAACGTCGCCACGGGTTCCAGGGAATGGTTGTCGGTCACAGTGCCTTCCTTCCACATCCCGTCCGGCACACGGCCTCCCGCCACCGGTCACCAGGGACATGCCCGCACGGCGACCCCCGCAAGCCCCCGGGCCGAAGCACGGGGCGCGGTCGGCGTGCGCCCCGAACGCGCCCCGGTGGCCCTCAGTCGCCGACGTGGATGCCCGGGCGCCGGTCGGCGCGGGGTTCGTGCTTGCGGATGATCTCCCGGGTGACGGGCGCGGTGTCGCCCCGGCCGAGCAGGAAGTAGCGGAACATGTGCCGCAGCGGGCTCCCTTCCGCCCAGGCGAAGTAGCAGTGCGGCCGGACGCCGGTCGTATCGCGCAGGGCGAGGAGGATCGCGGCGATGGCGTTGGGCGCGGCCGGTGCGTCGGCCCGCAGGACGCGGTACCCGTCGACCTCGACACCGCGCACGGTGAGGGTCTCGCTGAAGTCGGAGGGGTCCACGACGTCGATCTCCAGGAACAGGACGTCGGCCGGTCCGGGGACCGGGTTGGTGCCGCGCTGCTCCCGTTCCTTGCCGGCGTACTCGTCCCGGTCCCCCGCCTCACGCCGGTTGGCGATGATGTTGATGGCGTTGTCGTGGGCGAGGGTGTCGGTGACGAATCGGCGCGCCGCGTCGTCGAAGACGATCCGGTCGGCCCGCAGTTCGGTGGTGCGCGAGACGCGGGAGACCAGGGACACGATGACGATGCCGGCGATGAACATCCCCGAGATGGTGATGCCGTCGGGCTTGTCGACGATGTTGGCGACGAGCGCGTAGAGCAGCACCGCGGTCAGTACCGCGAATCCCGCGGTCGCGGCCCGCCGGCGGCGGCGCAGGGCCGAGACGGTGACGGCGAAGGCGCCGGAGACCATCATGGCGAGGATGCCGGTGGCGTAGGCGCCGGCCTGGGCGTTGACGTCGGCGCCGAAGGCGATGGTGAGGGCGACGCACAGGACGGTGTAGACGAGGACGACGGGCCGTACCGCGCGGCCCCATTCGGGGGCCATCCCGTAGTCGGGCAGGTAGCGGGGCACGATGTTGATCAGGCCCGCCATGGCCGAAGCGCCCGCGAACCACAGGATCAGGATGGTGCTGATGTCGTAGACGGTGCCGAAGGCCTCGCCGACGTGTTCGTGGGCGAGCCAGGCCAGCGCACGGCCGTTGGCCGCGCCGCCGGGTTCGAACTCCTTGTGCGGGATGAGGACCGTGGTGACGAAACTCGCCGCCAGCAGGTAGACGCTCATCACGAGCGCGGCCGTGGTCAGGAGCTTGCGGGTGTTGCGGACCCGGGACCGCAGGCGTTCCTCGGGGTCGGCGCCCTCGGCCGCGACGAGCGGCATCATGCTCACGCCGGTCTCGAACCCCGACAGGCCGAGGACGAGCAGGGGGAACGCCAGCAGTGCCGGTCCGGCCAGGTCGCCGAGGCTGCCTCCGCCCGCGGCGAGGGCGTCCGTCCAGGCCGACCACGCGCCGGGGGTGGTGAACACGTCGACCGTGCCGACGCCGATGGTCACCGCGTTGAGGAGCAGGAAGACGGCGACCAAGGGGATGGCGACGCTGACCGCCTCGCTGAACCCGAGCAGGAACACGCCGCCCAGGAGCAGCAGCATCCCCACCGTGATGGCCACCTCGTGACCGTGGAGCGATTGGGGGAAGGAGGGGTTCTCCACGACGTGCACGGACGCGTCCGCCGCCGAGAGGGTGATGGTGATGACCCACGAGGTGGCGACGAAGCCCAACAGGACCAGTACGAACAACTTGCCGCGCCAGAAGGGCAGCAGGTCCTCCAGCATGGCCACCGAGCCGGCACCGTGCGGACTCTCCTTCGTCACCCTGCGGTACATCGGCAGCATGCCGAACAGGGTCAGTGCGACGATCACCAGCGTGGCCAGGGGCGAGACCGCGCCGGCCGCGAGCGCGGCGATCGCCGGTACGTAGGCCAGGCTGGAGAAGTAGTCGACGCCGGTCAGACACATCACCTTCCACCAGGCGTGCGGCTCGTTGTGCCCCTCGCCGGCCGCCGGCCCGACCGGCTGTACCCGGTGGCGCAGCAGCCACCGCGCCAGCCCTCCACTCGGTTGTGGTCGCAGGGCGGGGCTGTCCACCACTTCCGGCACGGCCAGTTCGTTCATTTCCTTCATGTCCCCCATCAACCCTTCCGGAGCGAGCGCGGAGCGCGGCCACCGTCGCGGCCACGTCTGCGCGACGATCACCGAGTATGCGGCCTGCCGCGCACGCCGCCCCGGGCGGGGGCGCTCCGGCGCCGGGAACCCGGGTTGACCCCCGCTCCGGGGTCTGCCTATACATCACCATGTCTTCGAACGCAGAGCCGCAGACCGTCGGTGACCCCCCGGAATCCGCGAAACCCGTGAGCCCCCTCCACCCCCCGGAATCCGCGCGATCCGCGCCCCCGGCCCCACGACCCCTCGGGAAACCGAGGGGTTTTCGCTTTTTCCTCCTGTCCAGGACGGTCTCCGCACTGGGTTCGTCCGTCACCGCGGTGGTCCTCCCCGTCCTGACGTACCAGCGGACGCGGTCGCCGCTCCTGCTGTCCCTCGTCGCCGCGTCGGGGACCCTTCCGTACCTGCTGTTCGGGCTGGTGGCCGGCGTGGTGGCGGACCGTGTCGACCGCCGTCGCCTGATGGTGGTCTCCGACGTGCTGAACGCCCTCTGCCTGGGCTCCCTCCCGGTGGCCGCCGCGCTCGGCCTGCTGACCGGGCTCCAGTTGATCCTGGTGGCTCTGCTGTCGTCGTGCCTGGCACTGTTCTTCGACGCCGGGGTGTACGGGTTCGTTCCCGAGACGGTGGGCAAGGAGAACCTCGCCCGGGCCAACGGCCTCGTCCACGGCGCGGAGTCCCTCGTCCGGATCACCGGCACGGCGGTCGCGGGCGTCCTGATGGTCCTGCTGGGCCCGGCCGACTCCCTGGCCGTCGACGCGGTATCCTTCTTCGCCTCGGCCCTCCTGATCGGGGCCGTCGTTCGCACGCCGGGCGGGAAGGCTCCGGCCCTCGGGCGGGCTCCGGCCGTCGACCGTCCCGGTGTCAGGGAGTCCGTCGCCGAGGGGCTGCGGTTTCTCGTGGGGCACCGGTTGCTGCGCACCATGACCGTGGTCGGCACGCTGCAGTCCTTCGCCGGCGGCGCCATCGTCGGCCAGCTGGTCGTCTACGCCGACCGGGTCCTCGGGCTCCACGGCACGGACGCGCGGATCGGATACCTGTACGCGGCGTGGAGCGCCGGCGGGATCGGCGGCGCGCTGCTCCTGCCCCGGCTGCGGCGCCGGCTGGACGCCTTCCGCGTCCTCCTGCCGGTGCTGCCGGCGGGGGCGCTGCTGGGGCTCGGCGTGGTGTCCGTCCACGACTGGCGGGTCGCGGTGCCGGCGCTCGCCCTGTGGGGCTCGGTGTATCTGGTGGTGCTGGTCAACACGATGACCTACGCGCAGGAGGTCACGCCGGCGGAGCTCCAGGGCCGGGTGAACACCACGCGTCGGATGCTCTCCTCGGGACTGGGCGTGCCGCTCGGCGCGCTGGTGGCGGGGGCCCTCACCGTACGCTTCGGTGTCCGTGTCGGGATGTCCACGGCGGTCGCCTCGGTCGCGTTGGCGGCGCTGCTGGTCTGGTCGGTGCGGGTGCGCCGGCTCGTACGGGGCCCTCGCCGCGTGGGTGGGGACGCGGCGGCCTCAGCCCGGCCGGGTGTCGGCGGCGGGCCGGCGGCCCCACGCGGTGATCATGCCGGGTGAGAGGGCGGCGCAGCCGGGAGAGTCCAGGTAGCGGATCGCCGCGTCGATGTCCGCGTCGTCCACCAGTCCCGTCCCGGTCATGGCTTCTCGGGCCCGGTCCCAGGTGTCCGCCCAGAACCGGCTCAGCGCGGAGCCGGGGACGAGCGGCGGGACGTGGATCTCGGCGGCCACGGTTTCCAGTCCGAGACCGCGCAGCAGGTGCGGGTAGCGCGGTGTCCAGGACACGTCGGTGCCGATGGTGTCGTGCAGGCCCTGCCACATGGCTTGCACGGCCCGGCTGTACGGGCTGGGGGGCGCGGTGTCGGAGGCCGGATCGATCGCGTCGCTGAGGACCAGCAGCCCGCCGGGGAGCAGCAGTTCACGCAGGCGCGCCATCAGTCGGTAGCGGGTGGGCAGGTGCATCAGCACGAAGCGGGCGTGGACCAGGTGGAACCGCCCGGGATCGAAGCCGGGGTCGGTGAGGTCCGCCTCCAGGAAGTCGAGGCCGGGCCGTGGGTGGGCGGCGAGGAAACGGGTGTCACGGTCGACCGCCAGCACCCGCGTGACACCGAGTTCCCCCAGCAGGCGCCGGGCCACGCTGCCCGTGCCGGCCCCCACGTCGAGGCAGGTCCAGCCGGGCCCCGCTCCCAGCTCCCGCAGCCGGGCGATGGTGGTGTCGTCGTAGGCCAGCGCACCGAGGTCGATGCGCTCGTCCTCGCCGGCCTGCCCGGGCCGGAACACCGCCTCGCCGTACCGGCCGGAGCCGGGCTCGGGGCCGGGGAGGCCGGGGCCGGGGTCGGGGCCGGCGGAGCCCGCGGGTGTTCCACCGTCGGTCGGATGCATGCGCCCACCGCCTCCCGTGCCCGTCGGGCGGGACGCCCGAAAAAGCCCGTTGCTACCAGTATCGACCACGCGGGCGGGGAACGCGGCGGGGAGACCGCCGCCGGGCCGCGCAACCCCGGGGCCGGGCCACGTACCCCAGAGGTCAGGGGAAGCGTTTCGGATACGCTCGCCCGGCACATGGAGATCGACGAGCGGGGGCTTGGACATGGCGGCGGGCACGGCACCGGAGCAGTTGCGGGGGGACGATCCCCGGGAGATCGCCGGATACCGGCTGCGGGCACGGATCGGCGAAGGCGGCATGGGGACCGTCTACCTCTCGCACACGCGCGGCGGTCAGCCCGTGGCGCTCAAGGTGATCTGCCGCGAGTTCGGGCGGGAGCCGGACTTCCGTCGTCGCTTCGAGCAGGAGGTGCAGGCGGCCCGGCGCGTGCGGGGGTACCACGTCGTCCCCGTCGTCGACCACGACACGAACGGTGAACTGCCCTGGCCGGCATCGACGTTGTGCCCGGCCTCGCGCTCCACGACGCGCTCGCCGGATACGGGCCGCTGCCGCAGGCCGTCTTCCAGCTCGTCGGATGCATCGCCCGCGCCTTGAGCGCGATCCACTCGGCGGGAGTCGTCCACCGCGACCTCAAGCCCGGCAACATCCTGCTGGGCGCCGACGGCCCCTACGTCATCGACTTCGGGATCGCCCGGGCCGCGGACGCCACCCAACTCACCCACTCGGGACGGTTGGTCGGCACCCCCCAATACATGTCACCCGAGCAGGCGCTGGGCGAGCGCGTCGGGCCGGCCGGCGACGTGTTCTCGCTCGGCCTGATCGCGGCGGTCGCGGCCACCGGCCGGCACCCCCACGGCGACGGCGGCGCCATCACGCTCGCCGCGCAGATCGCCAACACCGCTGTACGGCCGCCATGCTGGAGGTCACCGGCATCACGCAGGGCGCCGACGAGGACCTGCCCGACTACGCGACCAAACTGACCCTGTGGGAGAAGCGGTAGGCACACCGCCCCCGCCTCCAACCGTCGCCCCACCCCCACCCGACCCCGACCGGCCCCGGACTGGTACCGATGACCACGAACGCCCCCGCCGCCACCCCCGCCGTCTCACCCGCCTGGCGCCGCCGCGCGCTGCTCCCACCGCTGCTGTGGGCGGTCTCGGCGGCGCTGTTGGTCGCACGCATCACCTTCGACTCCGACACCTTCCGGCACTGCCGTTACCTCGGCCCTTCCCCGCGGATGTCCGTCACCTCGTGGGCCGGCCTCGCGTGCGCGCTCGGCTCCGTGATGGTGTACGCCGCCCTGCGCCGCGCCGCTCGCCGGTACGGACCGTCGGCATGGTCGACGTGGCAGGGGCGGTGCGCGACGGTGTCCGTCCTGATCACACCGATATCCCTCGTGCTCCTGCTCCTGGCGACCTACTGGTTGTACACCCCGGATCCGAGCGGCGGGTACGACTGCGCCGGGCTCTCCCACACCCAGGCTCGCCGGCCGGCGCCGTCAACCAGTTCTGGCTGATGCCCCGCATCGTGCAGGCCCGGGCGGAAGACGACACGTCCTCCCTGCTGCGCCTGACCTTGCGGCACTTCCCGAAGGTGGTCCGGGACGAGGTCGCCCTGGGGGTCGCCGTCCTGGCCGTGGTCCCCTTCCTCAGCGGCTCCGCCCGCTCCGAGGCCGGCAGCCCGCCCGCCGTGTCCGACGGCAGTGTCTTCGCGGTGGGCGCGCTGCTCGTCCTCACCCTCGCGGCATCCCTCTACGTCACCGCCCGGACCTCCGACACCCTCGCCCGCCGCGCCGTTCCGGCCACGGCAACACCCTGAGGGCCGAAGTCCTGACGCGTCCCGCGCCCACGCCGTCCTCCCGGGCCGCTACCGGGACCCCAATCCCCTGAGGAGCAGTTCGACCAAGCGTCGGGGGTCGTAGCGGGGATCGCTGTCGCGCCCGATGCAGAGGTTGCCGATGCCCCGCATCAGTTCATAGGCGTGCGTGCCGGGCCCGATCTCGCCGGCCTCGACCGCGGCGTCGAGCAACCGTGCGCAGACGGGCACCAGGCGGTCGAGGAAGTGGGCGTGCAGCGCGTCGAAGCCACTGCTGTCCGATTGCAGCGCGTTGGCGAGTCCGTGCTTCGTGACCAGGAAGTCGACGAAGAGGTCGACCCACTGGCGAAGTGCCGCGAGCGGGGACGCGGAGTCGGCCAGCAGCGTCGGACCGGCCTCGGCGCAAGCCTCCACCTGGTGCCGGTAGACGGCGACGACGAGATCGGCCCGCGTCGGGAAGTGGCGGTAGATCGTCCCCATCCCGACGCCGGCCCTGGCCGCGATCTCACGGATCGGCGCGTCGACGCCGGAGCTGACGAACACCGCGGCCGCGGCCTCCAGCAGCGTCTGCTGATTGCGCACGGCGTCGGCCCGCTTGCTGCGGGACCGGCCTTCCCCGGGCGGGCTTGATGCGGGCACCACGGACCCCTTCGACGGTCGTTGACAAAACGGAACAGCGCTCCGTATATTAAGTGGAACAACGCTCCGTTTCGAGTATAGGCGACGCACACGTTCCCCGTCGCCCGGTCGCCCGAGCGGCAGCAGAGGCCATGGAAGGGAAATGCGCACCATGAGTACATCGACTCACACACCGATCGACGGCTTCGGCCCAGCCACTCCCGTACTTTCGGTGAGTCCGGTCGTGTTGTCCGCTCCCGGCCGGGCCGTGGACCTGGAGGTGCGGGTCTCCGCGCCGGCGACCGGGGCCCGGCTGCCGGTCGTCCTCCTCTCCCACGGCATGGGCCACTCGAACCACCTCTCCTCCTTGAACGGCTACGCGCCGCTCGCCGACTTCTGGGCGGCGCACGGCTTCGCGGTCATCCAGCCCACCCACCTGGGCTCGGCGACGCTGAGCCTGGCCCCAGACACCCCCGGCGCTCCGCTCTATTGGCGATCGCGGGCCGAGGACATGACGCGCATCCTCGATCAGCTCGACGTGATCGAGGCCGCCGTCCCCCAGCTCCTCGGGCGCCTTGACCACACCAGGGTCGCCGTGGCCGGGCACTCGATGGGCGGGCACACCGCGAGCCTGCTCCTGGGCGCACGGCTCACCGACCCGGACGACGGAACGGAAGTGAACCTGGCCGAGCCCCGGATCAAGGCGGGCGTGCTCCTTGCCGCGCCCGGCAGAGGCGGCGACGCCCTCACCGAGTTCGTGAGGGACAACTACCCCGCCTTCTCGACCACGGACTTCTCCACGATGACGGCGCCCGCACTCGTGGTCGCCGGCGACAAGGACACCTCTTCGCATCTCACGGTTCTGGGCCCGGACTGGCACACCGATCCGTACTCGCTCTCGCCGGGCCCCAAGGCGCTGCTCACCCTGTTCGACGCGGAGCACGGACTCGGCGGGGTCTCCGGGTACGACGTCGCCGAGACCACGGACGAGAACCCCGAGCGCGTGTCCGTCGTACAGCGGCTCACCTGCGCCTACCTCCGCAGCGAGCTCTACCCCGGGGACCCCGCCTGGCAGGCGGCGTGTGCCGCGTTGGCGGCCGGACCCGACCCGCTCGGCCGGGTCGAATCCAAGTAGGTCGACCGGCGCAGTCGGCCTCGGCGCCCTCGCTCCGCCCGCGGCCCGGGTGTGACCGGCCGGGCCGGCGGGACGCTAGCGCGAGCCGAGGTCGGCCACCGTCTCGGCCTGGTCCCAGACCGTCAGGAACGACATCCGCAGGCAGGCCGCGAGGGCCGGGTGCTCGATGTAAAGGGCGGTGGTGGCCCGCGTCTCGGCCATCGGATCGGGCATGTCACACAGCACCATGGAGGCGTCGGCGACGATCAACTTCAGGGGCAGCTCCCGGGTGAAGCGGGACTCCTCCCCGGCCGCGCCGAACCGATTGACGTTCTCCAGGACTTCCGCGTCACCGAGAGCCTCGTGGGTGTAGACGGCACGCGCCCTGCCCCCGGCCCGACGCAGCCTGCGGACGGCCTCGATCCCCTCGTCGTTGGCCGCCGGGGCGACGAAGGGGGGCTTGCAGAAGCTGAGCAGCTCCTGCGTCGCCTGCTCCTGGATGCCCGCGAAACGCTCGGCGATCGCCTTGGGATCACGCAGCACTTCGATGTAGTCGAGCGGGTCGGTATGCGTCTGACCGGCGGCCCAGACCGGGGCCAGCGCCGCGGCGAGGGCGGCCGAGGCGCGGTCCATCCGCTCCAGCGACTCCCGTTGCAGGGCCATGAGCCGGGCGAGGGCCGGCTCCGGCGCGACGGCGGAGAAGGTGGCCACCCGCCCGGGGCGCAGGACGGCGAGGTTCCGGCGTACCAGCGCGTCGAGCACGTCGTACACCCGCTGGCGGGGCACGTCCGCGGCGCGCGCGACCTGCGCGGCGGTGTACGAGTCGCGCCTGACGAGCGTGAGGTAGACCCGTGCCTCGTAGCGCGAAATACCGAGCGCCACAAGGTCGTTGACGGTGCTCTCGTCCAACTCCATGGCAGCACACGGTATACCCGGAGATGACTGACCGAAAGCAATCCTTTGCCCTTGCCGGGTAGCCCCTTGGGACCGGCGTCACTAGGTTCTGCGGTGGCCACCACAGCACGTGGTGGCAGTTCGCCAGATCAATGAACCCGTGCCACTCGTCAGCCGCGGCGTTCCTCGTGGTCAAAGATGACATGTACCTGCCATCCATGAGGACCCCATCCCACGCCGTGGTGACCCACCCCCCATGGAGGGCCGTTCATTGCACTCGAAATCCGTCACCCGCGTCAGAAGCCTGGTCGCGGTCGCGGCCCTGATATCCGGCGGCTTACTCGCCGTCGCCTCGCCGTCCACGGCGTCGACCGGGCCCGCGTCGACCGCCTCATCGGCCGTGCACACCCAGCGGCTCTGCTCGGAGCCCGTGAAGGCCGGCTTCATGGCCTGCCACGCGCTGGCCCGCACCGACGTCAAGCAGCAGCTCAGCCTCGCGCCGAACATCCTGCCGTCCGGCTACGGACCCACCGACCTGCAGAGCGCGTACGCCCTGCCGGCCTCCGCCGGCGCCGGCGCGACGGTCGCCATCATCGACGCCTACGACGACCCGAACGCCGAGTCCGACCTGGCGGCGTACCGCTCCCAGTACGGCCTGCCGGCCTGTACCACCGCCAACGGCTGCTTCGAGAAGGTGGACCAGAACGGCGGCACCTCCTACCCGACCGCCGACTCCGGCTGGGCCGGCGAGATCTCCCTCGACGTGGACATGGTCAGCGCCGTCTGCCCCTCGTGCCACATCCTGCTCGTCGAGGCGAACCAGCCGTCCATGGAGGACCTCGGCGCCGCCGTCAACCGCGCCGTGACCATGGGGGCGAAGTACGTCTCCAACAGCTACGGCGGCGGCGAGGACTCCACCGACCCGACCTCCGACTCCTCGTACTTCAACCACCCGGGCGTCGCGATCACCGTCAGCTCCGGTGACAGCGGCTACGGGGTCGAGTACCCGGCGGCCTCCCAGTACGTCACCTCCGTCGGCGGCACCTCGCTGACGCGGGCGAGCGGCACCTCCCGCGGCTGGTCCGAAGCCGTCTGGGGCAGCAGCGCCGGCGGCAACGGCGCGGGCTCCGGCTGCTCCGCGTACACCACCAAGCCGTCCTGGCAGCACGACAGCGGCTGCGCCAAGCGCACCGTCGCCGACGTCTCGGCGGTCGCCGACCCGGCCACCGGCCTCGCCGTCTACGACAGCTACCAGGCGAGCGGTTGGAACGTCTACGGCGGCACCAGCGCCTCCGCGCCGATCATCGCCTCCGTCTACGCCCTCGCCGGAACCCCGGCGGCGGGAAGCTACCCGTCGTCGTACCCGTACGCGCACACCGCGTCCCTCAACGACGTGACCAGCGGCGCCAACGGCTCCTGCGGCAGCAGCTACCTCTGCACCGCCAAGTCCGGCTACGACGGCCCGACCGGTCTCGGCACCCCCAACGGCACCGCCGCCTTCACCGGTGGCACGACCGGCGGCAACACCGTCACCGTGACCAACCCCGGCAACCGCTCCACCGCCGTCAACACGGCCGCCTCGCTCCAGATCCAGGCCACCGACTCCGCGAGCGGCCAGACCCTCACCTACAGCGCCACCGGGCTGCCGCCGGGCCTGTCCGTCAACGCCTCGACCGGCCTGATCAGCGGTACGCCGACCACCGCCGGCACCTACAACGTGACCGTCTCCGCCAAGGACACCACCAACGCGGCCGGCGGCGCCTCCTTCACCTGGACCGTCACCCCGACCGGCGGCGGCTGCACGCCCACGCAGCTCCTCGGCAACCCCGGCTTCGAAACCGGCAGCGCCACCCCGTGGACCGCCTCCACCGGCGTGGTCGACAACGGCAGCGGCGAGCCCGCCCACTCCGGCTCCTGGAAGGCGTGGCTGAACGGCTACGGCTCCACGCACTCCGACTCGCTCTCCCAGTCGGTGACCATCCCGGCCGGCTGCCACGCCACCCTCAGCTACTACCTGCACATCGACACGGCGGAGACGACCACCACGACCGCCTACGACAAGCTGACGGTCCAGGCCAACTCCACCACCCTGGCGAGCTACTCCAACCTCAACAAGAACACCGGCTACGCGCAGAAGTCCTTCGACCTCTCCTCCTTCGCGGGGCAGACGGTGAGCATCAAGTTCAGCGGCACCGAGGACTCCAGCCTGCAAACCTCGTTCGTCATAGACGACAGCGCCGTCAGCACCAGCTGACCCGCACGTGAAGGGGACGGGCCCGGACCGCAGGCATCGGTCCGGGCCCGTCCGCCCGTGCGGCGACCACCTCACTTGACCACCACGGTGACCTGCCACAGCACCATCGCCAGGCAGCCGACCGAGCCGGGCGCGGCGGGAGTCGGCTCCGGGCAGTCGCGGACCGCGGACGTCAAGACGGCGGTACCGGCGGACGCGCCCCGGAAGACGTGGTCGGAGACCTCTGCCAATGCCGGTCCCGTCACCGATACGGGGGGCGCGGGGTTTCCCTCCAGCGACACCCGGACCGTGCCGTGCCGATCCAGGCAGATGCGCCGGCCGTTGTCCCCTTCCGTGACGGTGGCGTCCGCGCCGTGCACACAGCCGGCACCGGCGGATGCCACGACGCCGTCCGTCACCCCCGGCCCGGGGGCCGTCGCGCCCGGGCCGCAACCGGCAGCGCACAGCAACACCGCGAGAACCGTCCCCACGCGCACACGCATCGCCGACCTCCCCGCAGCGGATCATTGGTCGGCGGTTGGACGCGGTCGGCGCGATCCGGGTTCCCACCGCAGCCGGTGCGGGTCGAGGAAGCACGGTCCGGGCCCGGGCGCGCTTCGGGGGGAGCCGGACGCGCCCCGAGCGGTCCAGGACGACGAACTCGCGTTCGCTGACCGATTCCGCGCCGTGCCCGTCGCTGACCAGCCGGCGCGGGCCCTCGCCGCTGGTGCGGCCGTCGCGGGCCGCCACGGCGCGGCGGACCTCGCGCCGCGCCGGGGGCCGGCACCGCGCGAGCGCGTCGGCGGGGCGACGTTCCGCGCGGCCGTCAGGAACGGCAGCTGGTCGCGGGCCGGCCCGGCCCGGCCCGGACGAGGAGGCAACCACTGGGGGTAACGCGGTGGTTGCCCACTCGCGGGAGCGGAAGCCGGACCCCGGGGCCGCCGGGCCGCTGCCCGGGCGTAAGGTACCGACCGGCGGAGCCGTAGCGCAGAGGTCGACGCGCGCGGTCTCCAAAACCGTGAGGACGCCGGTTCGAATCCGGCCGGCTCCGCCGCCCGGACCGCCCGGCACCCACAGCGAACTCCTTTGACACCCGGGGCCGTTGCACGCTCATGGAGTCGCAAGGCATCCGCCCTCGTGTCGTCCGCGTCCCCGCACCCGTGCTGGGCAAGGATGACCGCATGGCCATCGAACCCGACAACCCGGCCGACGAGCCGCTGGAAGCATGGGCCGCCCGCCGGGAACGCCGCAGACGCACGGTGGGTGAGCTCCGCGCCGTACCGCTCACGGCCGGTCCGGCACGGGGCGAGCACGTCCGGCCGGACCGCCCGAGAGTCATCGTCCGCTGGGACGGCTTCACCTGGGAGCCCGTCGCCGTCGCCCCCGACCACGCCGCCGCCCGGCGCCTCATCGACCCGACCGCCCCGGCCGCGTCCGTCCCGGTGCCCGGCTACACCCCGGCGCCGCTGCGCGCCGGACGCGGCCGACACCGCCGTACCTGAGCCACCCGACCAGAATCGAGGCAGGACCCCGTGGACGACGTGTGGAAGACCATCGGCGAGCTCGCCCGGAGCTTCAGGGAACGCGACGACGAACGGAAGGTGCCCACCGAGCAACAGTGGACCCTGCAAGTCCTCAAGATCGGGGAGGAATTCGGCGAGGCCGCCCAAGCCGTGATCGGCGTGCACGGCACCAACCCGCGCAAGGGCACCTCGCACACCTGGGAGGAGGTGCAGGCGGAGGTCGCGGACACCGCCATCACCGCGCTCGTCGCCCTGGCCCGGATGCGACCGGACGCCGCCGAGTTCTTCGCCCGCGTACTGGCCGACAAGTCGAGCCGGTTCCTGGTCCCGGCCCAGCCTTCCCTTGACGAGGCCGAGGCCGCGGAACTGCTCTGACCCGGCGGTCGGCGAACCCTCGCCAGGCCGGGGGTTCGCCCGCACCTCGCCCGCACCCCCTCAAGCGCGGCATCCCGTGGCCGCGCCTTTTCTCAGCGCACCCGACCCCGCGGCTTCAGGCGGGTCGCGGGGAGTTCCGGAGCGGGGATCGGGGCGCCGTCGTAGCCCTTGACGTCGCCGTACCGGGTCCCTTCCATCCAGTCCTGGCGGGCTTGGACGATCTCCTCGTTGGAGCGGCCGATCCAGTTCCAGAACATGACGATCTCCTCCTCGAACGGTTCGCCGCCCAGGAGCATCACGCCCGCGTCCGAGGCGGCGCGCAGGGGGAGTTCCGTGCGCCCGCAGCCCAGGTAGAGCATCGAGCCCGGCAGCAGCGGGACGCCGTCGACGTGGGTTTCGCCCGACATCGACAGGACCGCGTACTCGAAGTCCGGGTCGAGCGGGAGCCGGGTTTCGGTGCCGGCCGTCAGGGCGAGGTCCGCGCCCACGATGGGGGTGTAGGCGGTGCCGGGCGAGGTGGCCTCGTCCAGGGTGCCCAGGATGACCGTCGCGGTCAGGCCCGGGGCCGTGACCCGGGGCAGGTCCGCGTGGTGCTGGAAGTGCGGGGCCACGTCGCGGTGGGCGTCCGGGAGGGCCACCCACAGCTGGGCGCCGTGCAGGAGGCGGGCGTGCGGGCGCGGACTCTCCTCGGAGTGGCTGATGCCGTGGCCCGAGGTCATCAGTCCCAGCTCGCGCGGGCGGATCGTGGCGAGGCTGCCCACGCTGTCGCGGTGCAGGACCTCCCCCTCGTGCAGCCAGCTCACGGTCTGGAGACCGGAGTGCGGATGGGGCGCCACCTGCATGCCGGGCTCGTCGGCGATGTCGTCGGGGCCGTAGTGGTCGACGAAGCACCAGGCGCCCACCATCCGGCGCCCCAGGTTCGGCAGCAGCCGGCGGACCTCGGTGGACTCCCCGAGCTTGACCGTACGCGGGCTGAGGAGCTCGCGTACCGGGTCGGCCACGACGAAGC
Source organism: Streptomyces sp. NPDC058279 (assembly GCF_042881255.1). NCBI lineage: Bacteria > Bacillati > Actinomycetota > Actinomycetes > Kitasatosporales > Streptomycetaceae > Streptomyces > Streptomyces sp. NPDC058279. Next base: position 38,966 of record NZ_JBHVYA010000015.1, read on the forward strand.
CGCGGCCGCCGCACACGGAGAGAGCGGGCTGGCGATCGAGATTGCTCATACCCCACAACCTAATACCGTCGGGGCCGCTTCGTTCCGAGGAATGCGTGGGGGAGCCACTGTGTTGGAGGGACCGACACAGCACCCGAACGGCGGAAGGAGCGGCCATGGACGCCGAGGAGGCCCGGGAGACCCAGGACGCCGTGGACCAGGCGCGCGAGGCGTACTACGGACACGGGACGGCGGCCGAGCGCTGGGAGCGGGCCGGTCTCTTCTTCGAGGCGAAGGAGTACGCGAGCGCGGCCCGCGTCCTGGCCACCCTGACCGCCGAGGTCCCGGAGCAGCTCGCGCCCCGGCTGCTGCTGGCCCGCGCCTACTACCACTCCGCCCAGCTCTCGCGCGCCGAGGCGGAGCTGCGGGCCATCCTGGAGCGCTGGCCGGTGGAGGATTACGCGCAGCTGATGCTCGGCCGGACCCTGGAGCGCCGGGGCCGCGCCGCCGAGGCGGCCCCGTACCTGCGGATCGCCGCCGCCATGGCGGGCGAGCCGCCCGCGTAGGACGCCACGATGGCGGGGCGGGATGTCCGCGCGGCGGTCCGCCGGTGGCGCCCGACGCCCGGCCGCCCGGCCCCGTCCATTGCGGGCCGGGCGGCCGTCTCGGATAGCCTGGGGCCAATATGAACCGTCTGACCACGCCTTTCGGCTCCTACGAGCTCACCCGCTTCCCCCAGGACCCGCGCGACCGGCTGCGCGCCTGGGACGCGGCCGACGAGTACCTGCTCCACCACCTCGACTCCGGGACCGGGGACCGCGGACCGGTGGACCTGGGCGGTGGTCGGCAGATCACCGTCCTCGGCGACCGCTGGGGCGCGCTGACGACGGCCCTGGCCGCCCACCACCCGACGCAGATCACCGACTCCTCCCTGACCCGCTCGGCCACCATGGCCAACCTGGATCGGGCCGGGGTCGGCACCGCCAAGGACACGGTGACCCTGCTGACCACGCAGGACGAGCCGCCCGCGCGGATCGACGTGCTCCTGGTCCGGGTGCCCAAGAGCCTGGCGCTGCTGGAGGACCAGCTCCACCGGCTGGCGCCGCGGCTGCACGCGGACAGCGTCGTGGTGGGCGCCGGCATGGTCAAGGAGATCCACACCTCCACGCTGCGCCTCTTCGAGCGGATCCTGGGTCCGACGAAGACCTCGCTCGCCGAGAAGAAGGCCCGCCTGATCTTCTGCACGCCCAGTGCGGCCGGCACGGCCGGTGTGGCGGGCACCCAGGGCTCCCGGACCGCCCAGGGTGCGTCCGCCGACCCCTGGCCGGTGACCTACACCGTCGACGCGGAGGGCGGCTCGGGTGCCGGCCTGACCGTGGTGAACCACGCGGGCATCTTCTGCGCGGACCGGCTCGACGTCGGCACCCGCTTCTTCCTGCAGTCCATCCCGAACAACACGAACGGTGCCCGGGTCGTGGACCTGGGCTGCGGCAACGGCGTGGTCGGCACCGCGGTGGCGGTCGCCGACCCCCGGGCGGAGGTCGTGTTCACCGACGAGTCGTACCAGGCGATCGCCTCGGCGAAGGCCACGTTCCGCGCCAACGTGACGCACGACCGCGACCGGGCCGACTTCCTCGTCGGCGACGGCGTGGCCATGCTGGACCCCGCTTCGGTGGACCTGGTGCTGTGCAACCCGCCGTTCCACTCCCACCAGGCGACCACCGACGCGACCGCGCTGCGGATGTTCGCCCAGTCCCGCAAGGTGCTGCGACCGGGCGGCGAGCTGTGGGTGGTCGCCAACCGCCACATGGGCTACCACACCCACCTCAAGCGGTTGTTCGGCAACAGCGAAGTCGCCGCGAGCGAACCCAAGTTCGTGGTGCTGCGGGCCGTCAAGCGGATGGAACGGGAAGGGCGCCCGTAGAGCCCATGTGACCTGCCGGTACGTCCTACACTCGGCCGGGTGGGCAGCCAGGGGGAAGTACGGGACGGCCGAAGTGGCGACGACCGGGGGGACAGCGGGCGGAGCGGCGGCGGGCGCTACCGTCGCGAGGACGTGGCGCGGGCGGCCGGCGTCAAGGTCCGCAACCTGCGCTACTACCAGGAGCGCGGGCTGCTGCCCCCGCCGCGCCGGGAGGGCCGGGTCGCCTGGTACTCCGACGACCACCTGACGCGGCTGCGGCTGATCAACGACCTCCTGGGCCGCGGCTACTCCGTCAACGGCATCGCCGAACTGCTCGACGCGTGGGAGCGGGGCGGCGGCCTGTCCCAACTGCTCGGCCTGGAGCGGGCGATGACCGGCGACTGGGAGCAGGAGGAGCCGGTCACCATGACCACGGCCGAGCTGCGCGACCTGTTCGGGGCGGCGGCGACCGCCGAGGACACCCGGCGGGCGGCGGAGCTGGGGTACCTGCGGATCGACGGGGACCGGATCACGCACCGCAGCCGGCGGCTGCTGGAGGCGACCCTCACGCTGGTGCGCCAGGGCGTGCCGCTCGCGGAGATCCTCGACGCGGGGGGCTTCGTACAAGACCAGGCGGCGGCGCTCGCCGACCGGTTCGTGGGGCTGTTCCGGCGGCACGTGATCGGACCGGACGGGCTCCTCGGACCGAATGGGCACCTCGGACCGGACGGGCTCGTCGCTCCGGACGGGGCAGAGCGGCTTTCGGCCACCCAGCTGGATCACATCTCCGAGGCGGCCGCGGCGCTGCGGCCGGTGGCCGGCGAGGTCGTGGCCGCCGAGTTCGCCCGCGCGATGGCCCGCCGGGTCGAGGCGGAGGTGGCGGAACTGCTCCGCACCGAGGCCACGGAGCGGCGTACGGGGCAGTAGGAGTCGGCCGAAAAGGTACGTTCGAGCAACCTTGCCAACCTCCATTGGCACTCTTACATTCAACTCGTCGGTAACAAAGGTGCACAGCCGAGATACAGGGACGATCTCATGGCAAGCTCACCGAACTTATCCGAACCGCCCGGCACCGAGGACCCCACCGGCGAGGACGACCGAAGCGGCACCGGACGGGTCCGTTGGCGGCGGTTCGCCCTGCTGACCGTGCCCGCCGTGGCCGTGACCGCGGGCCTCGGGATCGCTCTCGCCCAAGGCGCGCTCGCCGCCTCCTTCGCCGTCTCCGGACAGCAGTTCAAGGTGTCGGCGAAGAGCCTGGAGGGCGAGGGCTTCGCCCAGTACGGCAGCGTGGACGTCAACGCCCGGCAGGACCTGATCCCCGTGGCGGTGACCGCCATCAAGGAGGCCAAACTCCACAGCCTCTGCCAGTCGGTGGTGACCACGCTCCCCCTCATCGGGGACATCTCGCTCAATCTCACCGCGGGACAGAAGAACCCGGTCGAGGCGAGCAACCTGTTCGTCGACGCCACCCAGCTCTCCGGCGACGCCGTGTTCAGCAACATCGAGATCGGCCGCGACGCCTCCACCCTCGACAAGGGGCCGGCGGAGGCGGTGGGCATGCAGGACCTGTTCGCCCAGCAGGCCGACACCGTCGCCATCACCGATCTGCGCCAGACCGCCTGGGCCACCAACGCGGGCACCTTCAAACTCTCCGGGCTGAGCATGGACATCAGCAAGGGGAAGAAGGAATGCTTCTGAGCCGTCACCGGCCGTCGTGGCGCGGGTGGCGGCGTTGGCGGCGCGGCAGACCCTTCTGGGGCGGCCTGGCCGCCGTCGCGGCCGGGGCCTGGATCTGCGTCCTACCGCTGGCACCGTTGAAGATCATGCTCCAACAGGGGGTGGCGGGCATCCCGTCCGTCCTGATGGGGATCATCATGATCGTCCTCGGGCTCACGGCCTGGTTCGCCCCCCGACAGCGCACCCTCGCGGGCGTCCTCACCACCCTGATCGCCACCGCCGCCCTGGTGCTGTCCAACCTCGGCGGCTTCCTGATCGGCACCCTGCTCGGCATCCTCGGCGGCGGCCTGATCTTCGCCTGGCAGCCGTACGCCGCCCCGCGCGCCCCGGACGCCACCGAGGCCGCGGACCCCACCGCCTCCCGGGAGCCCATCCCCACCCGGGACGCGCCGGCGGACCCCACCCGCTCCCCCACCCCGCACCACGATTCCCAAGGAGTACAGCCATGAGCCGTACGCGCACCGCGCTCGCCCTCGGCATGGCCGCCGCAGCCGCCCTGACGATGGCCTCCGCCTCCGCGACCGCCGCGCCGTTACCGCCGGCCGGTTCGACCACCGTCACCCCGGCCGGGCACGCCTTCAAGGCCACGCTCAGCGGCAAGGCCACCCTCAAGGCCGGGTCGGTCACCGTGACCTGCTCGGTCTCCGTCTCCACCGGTACGGTGCCGGCCGCCCCCGGCAACCACAACGCCGCCGGGGCCGTCTCCTCGCCGATCTCCGCTCCCACGTACAGCTCCTGTACGTCGAGCATGCCCGGCGTGACCCCGACGGTCACCACCAGCGGCGCCTGGACGGTGTCCATGCAGAACGACTCCCCCGTCACCGCGACCATGACCGTGCCGACCGGCGGCCTCGTCGTCCACACCACCGGCTTGGCCACCTGTACGGTCACGGCCGCCCCGGGCGGGCCGGCGAGCGTCGGCGGCACCTGGGCCAACGGCGCCCCGTCCGGTCTGACCTTCACCAACGCCTCGGTGCCGGTCACGGTCACGGGCGGGTTCGGCTGCCCGACGAGCGCGACCTCCTCCACCTTCAACGCCGTCTACAAGGTCACCGACACCACCGACCCCGCGCAGCAGATCACCGTCGTCCCCTGAGCCCATGCGTCCCTGAGCCCCACGCAAGCGGCCCGCCGATCCCGGAGGACGTCCGGGACCGGTGGGCCGTGGGGCCGACTCCCGGCACCGACAATCGCGTTGCGCGCCCGACACAGCCGCGCAAAGCTGCACGGCATGTCACAGAGCACGGTACAGAACTCATCGCAGAGCACCCGAACCACACCGCGCGGCGTCGAGGACCTCTTCTCCCACGGCCGCCTCGCCGCCATTCCGCGCAAGGCGGCCCGGCGCGAGCAGTTGCTCGCCCACCTCGCCCAAACGCTCTTCACCCCCGGTCGCGAGTACACCGAGCCGGAGGTGAACGACGCGCTGCGCACGGTGCACGAGGACTGCTCGGCCCTGCGGCGGTACCTGGTCACCTCGGGCCACCTCACCCGCGCCCGGGACGGCAGCGGCTACCGGCGGTCCACGACGACCCGGTAGTGGGTCGTCAGCCGCCCGTCCTCGCCCAGGACATGGAACGCCACGACCGGCGGCTCGTCGAGGTGCACGTGCTCGTCGGCACCGCTCTGCGCCTCCCACGGCAGCCGTGTCGTGGACACCACGCCCGGCGCCACCAGCAGCGGCCGGCCCGCGAAGGTCGTGGCGGCCCCGGTGTGGGCGTGCCCGCACAGGAACGCCCTGAGGTGCGGGTGCCGTTCGGCGAGCGCCGCGAGGCGCTCCTCGCCGAACTGGCGGATGCCGTCCACGTACGGAATGTGCAGGGTGACGGGCGGATGGTGGAAGGCCACCAGGACGGGTACGTCGCGCGGGGTGTCGGTCAGGACCCCGTCCAGCCATTCCAGCGTCGACTCCCCAAGGAAACCGTGGTGTTCGCCCGGGACGGAGGAGTCGCACACGGCGAGGACGAAGCCGTCGCCCCGCACCACCTGGTCCACCGGCTCCGCGGTCGGCTCCGACTCCCCGAAGACGCCCCGCCGGAAGGCGAGCCGCTCGTCGTGGTTGCCGGGACAGACGACGAGCGGGTGGCGCGAGCGCAGCACCTTGCGGGCCGCGTCGTACTCCTCGGGCGCGGCCCGGTCGGCGATGTCACCGCTCACGAGCACCGCGTCGAGGTCGTACGGCAGGCCGTCGAGGTACTCCATGACGAGGCGGGCGCGGTCGGTGGCCCGCGCGTCGCCGTCGAAGTGGACATCGCTGAGGTGTGCGATCACTATCACGGACGGTGGCTCCTTCGTTCGTCGGTGCCGCCATTCAACCGGCCCCCGCCGACCGCCTCCAGGGCCAATCGATCACCGGCGGCTCCCGACTCCCCCGCTGTCAGCCCCGGTACGTCTCCAACAACCGCAGCCAGATCTCGCTGACCGTCGGGAAGGCCGGGACCGCGTGCCACAGCCGGCTGATCGGCACCTCCCCCGCGACCGCGATGGTGGCCGCGTGCAGGAGTTCCGCCGCGCCCGGGCCGACAAAGGTGGCGCCGAGCAGCACCTCGCGGTCCAGATCGACGACCATCCGGGCCCGGCCCGGGTACGGGTCGGCGTACAGGCCGGCGCCGGAGACCTTCCCGAGGTCGTAGTCGACCGCGCGGACGCGGTGGCCCGCCTTCTGCGCCTCGGCCAGGGTCAGGCCGACGGCCGCGGCCTCGGGGTCGGTGAACACCGCCTGCGGGAGGGCGGCGGTGTCGGCGGTCGCGGTGTGCGCGCCCCACGGGCCGGTGTCGGCCGCCTCCCGGCCGGCCGCACGGGCGGCGATGACCGCGCCGGCGATCCGGGCCTGGTACTTGCCCTGGTGGGTGAGGAGCGCGCGGTGGTTGACGTCACCGACGGCGTAGAGCCAGTCGTGGCCGGGGACCCGGCAGCTGTCGTCGACAGCGATCCACTCGCCGGGCACCAGGCCCACGGTGTCCAGCCCGATGTCGTCGGTGCGCGGGGCGCGGCCCGTCGCCATAAGCAGTTCGTCGCCCTCGACGGTCTCGCCGCCTTCCAGCACGACGGTGACGGGCCCGGTCGCCCCGTCCCGTACGACCGCCTCCACCGCGACATCCGTACGGATCTCCGCGCCGGCCTCGCGCAGCGCCTCGGCGACCAATTCCCCGGCGAACGGTTCCATGCGCGGCAGCAGTCCCGAGCCCCGTACGAGGACGGTGACGCGGGAGCCGAGGGCCTGCCAGGCGGTGGCCATCTCGGCGGCGACCACCGAGCCGCCGACGATCAGCAGCCGCCCCGGCGCCTGACGGGCGGAGGTCGCCTCCCGGCTGGTCCACGGGCGGGCCCCGACGATCCCGGGAAGCTTCGGGATCACGGCCCGGGTACCCGTCGCGATCACCACGGCGTGCCGCGCCGTGAGGACGTGGTGTTCGCCCTCGGGGCTGGTGACGGCGACCTTGCGGATGCCGTAGAGCCGGCCGTGGCCGCGGTACACGTGGGCGCCGATGGAGTCGAGCCAGTCGATCTGGCCGTCGTCCTTCCAGTTCCCGGTCCAGTAGTCGCGGTGCGCGTACACCGCCTCCGCGTCGAGGGCGCCCCCGACGGCTCCCGCCAGGCCGGGGACCCTGCGCGCGTCGGCCCGGGCCAGCACCGGGCGCAGCAACGCCTTGCTCGGGATGCAGGCCCAGTACGAGCACTCGCCGCCCACGAGCTCGCTCTCCACCAGGGCCGTGGTGAGCCCGGCGGCCCGGGTCCGGTCCACGATGTTCTCGCCCGCCGGTCCTCCGCCGAGCACCACCACGTCGTACTCCACCGCTTCAGTCATGCGGCCAGTGTCGCCGCGGGGCGGGAGCGGCGGCGGCAAATGTCAGACCTCCGGCGTGCCGGACGTTCCCGGCTCATCCGCCCCCTCGTCGCCCTGTGCCTCGGGGCGGTCCGACGGGGCGATCTTCGCCCGGACCTCGTCCATGTCCAGGGCGCGGGCCTGCGCGATGAGGTCGGTCAGCGCCGCCTCGGGGAGCGCGCCGGGCTGCGCGAAGATCGCCACCTGGTCCCGGACGATCATCAGCGTCGGGATGGAGGTGATCTGGAAGGCCCCGGCCAGCTCCTGCTGCGCCTCGGTGTCCACCTTCGCGAAGAGCAGGTCCGGGTTGGCCTCCGACACCTTCTCGTAGACCGGTGCGAACTGCAGGCAGGGCCGGCACCAGCCCGCCCAGAAATCGATCAGCACGAACGGGTTGTCGCTGACCGTCCGATCGAAGTTCTCTTTGGTGAGCTCGACTGTCGCCACGGTGTCCAGACCTCCTGCTAGCCGGTTGTCCTGCGTGAACGAACAATCCGCCCCGTGCATTCCGCGACGGGGACGGGCCGCTAGAACGGGTGGGCGGGCGCCGTCGAGCGGACCGTGGTCCAGCGCAGTTCGGTGAAGGCGTCCAGGTTCGCTTCGCCGCCGAAGCGGGCCCCCGTGCCCGACGCGCCGACCCCGCCGAAGGGGGCGACGGCCTCGTCGTTGACGGTCTGGTCGTTCACGTGTGCGATACCGGTCGGGATGCGCCCGGCCAGGTCGAGCCCGTGCGCGGCGTCGCGCGTGACGATCCCGAGGGAGAGCCCGTACGGTCCCGCCGAGGCCAGCGCCACCGCCTCGTCCTCGGTCGCGAAGGACCGCACGGGCGCCACCGGGCCGAAGACCTCCTCCGCGTAGGCCGGGCAGTCGTCGGACACCCCCGCCAGCACCGTCGGCCGGTAGAACAGGTCCTGGTGGGTGCCGCCCGCCACCACCTTGGCGCCCTGCTCGGCACTCGCCTCGACCAGGGCGTGGACCCGCTCCACCTGGCCCCGGTCGATGAGCGGCCCCAGGTGCACCCGCTCGCGGTACGGGTCACCCACCGCCAGCGCCTCCGCGCGCGCGGCGAGCCGCTCGACGTACTCGTCGTACAGCGAGGCGTGCACCAGGTGACGCCCGGCCGTCATGCAGATCTGGCCCTGGTGGAAGAAGGAGCCCCAGGATGCCTGCGCCACGGCGGCCTCGACATCGGCGTCCTCCAGCACGACGAGCGCCGAGTTGCCGCCCAACTCCAGGTGGGCGCGCGTCAGGTGACGGCCCGCCAGTTCCCCGACGGACCGCCCGGCCGCGGTCGAGCCGGTGAACGACACCACCCGTACGCGGGGATCGGCGACGACGGCCGCTCCCGTCGCGGCCCCGCCGGGCAGCACGTGCAGCAGCCCCGCCGGCAGCCCCGCGGCGGCGAACACCGCGGCCAGGGCGATGCCGCCGCAGACGGCGGTGCGCGGGTCGGGCTTGAGGAGCACCGCGTTGCCCAGCGCGAGGGCCGGCGCCACCGAGCGGATCGACAGGATCAGCGGCGCGTTGAACGGGGCGATGACCCCGACGACCCCGGCCGGCACCCGGCGGGTGAAGGAGAGCCGGGGCGCCTCCCCGGCCAGGACCTGACCAGTGGGCCGCGACGCGAGGGCGGCCGCCTCGTAGCACTCCTGCGCCGCGACATGCAGCTCGAAGTCCGCCTTGCCGGGTATGGAGCCCGACTCCCGCACCAGCCAGTCCCGCAGCTCGCCGGCGTGGGTCCCGAACAGGTCCCCGGCGCGGCGCAGCACGGCCGCCCGTTCCAGGTGGGTGGCCCGCGCCCAGTCGCGTTGCGCGGCCCCGGCCCGTACCGCGGCCTCCGCGACGTCGACGGGCGCGGCGAGGTCGAGGGTGGCGAGGGTACGGCCGGTCGCGGGTTCGACGACCGGGGCGGTGCCGCCGGTCAGGGTGGGTCCGTCCTGCCAGAGCGTCGGGTCGAGGAGCGGCATGGCGCGGGGCCTCCGGGTCTGGGTGCGGCGGGGGGCGGGGCAGCGGGGGGCGGCAGCACGCGCCATCGTGCCAGACCCGGGGCGGCACTTCTGTTCAGTTATTGGGCAGTTGAGGCACTATCTTGACCGGAAATGATCGCCGGGCGGCCCGGCACGAGGGTCAGCAGGATCAGCGCTCCAGGACCAGCGCGATCCCCTGCCCGACGCCGATGCACAGCGCCGCCATCCCCGTACCGGAGCCCGCCGCCGCGAGCTGGTGGGCGACCGAGCCGGCCAGCCGGGCGCCCGAAGCGCCGAGCGGGTGCCCGATCGCGATCGCACCACCGCGCGGATTGACCACCGCCGGGTCCAGCTCCGGCCAGGCCGCCAGACAGCCCAACGCCTGTGCGGCGAACGCCTCGTTGAGTTCCAGCACGGACAGGTCGGTCAACCCCCGGCCGGCCTTGGCGAGCGCCCGCTGGACGGCCTCCACCGGACCGAGCCCGAAGAGCTGCGGCTCGATCCCGGTGACGGCGCTCGCGCTGATCCGGGCCAGCGGCTCCCGGCCGGTGGCGGCGAGCCCCGCCTCGTCCGTCAGCAACAGGGCCGCCGCCCCGTCGTTCAGCGGCGAGGCGTTGCCCGCGGTGACGGTGCCGGAGCCGTCGGTACGGAACGCGGGCTTCAGCCGGGCCATCGCCTCCGGGGTGGAACCCTCGCGGATCGACTCGTCCCGTACCAGGTCCACGCCCGGGTACCGGACGACCTCCGGCTCGTAGCGCCCCTCGGCCCAGGCCGCCGCGGCCTTGCGGTGGCTCTCCAGCGCGAACAGGTCCTGCGCCTCGCGCGTGACGGCGTACTTGTCCGCGACGAGTTCGGCTCCCTCGCCGAGCGAGCCCGTCCATTCGGCGGGCATCCGGGGGTTGGTCATCCGCCACCCCAGGGTGGTGGACCACATCTGCTGGTGCCCGGCCGGGAAGGCGCGCTCCGGCTTCTGCACCACCCACGGCGCACGGGACATCGACTCCACGCCGCCCGCGATGGCCACGGAGGCGTCACCGAGCGCGATGGCACGGGCGGCCTGGATCACGGCCTCCAGGCCGGACCCGCAGAGCCGGTTCACGGTGACCCCGGGGACGGACACGGGCAGTCCGGCGAGCAGCACCGCCATGCGCGCGACGTCCCGGTTGTCCTCACCCGCCCCGTTGGCGTCGCCGAAGACGACGTCGTCGATGCGGGCCGGGTCGAGGTCGGGCGTACGGTCCACCAGCGCGCGCACCACGTGGGCGGCCAGGTCGTCCGGGCGGACGCCGGCGAGCGCCCCGCCGAACTTGCCGATCGGGGTGCGGACGGCGTCGACGACGTAGACGTCGCGGACGGTGCGGATGCTCATGGGGTCTCTCCTGGGCGGATCCGTACGGGCGGGGCCGCGGCGGCGCCGGTGTCGACGCCGGCGCACGGCGCCGGGCACGCCCGGATGGGGCGCGCCCGCAGTCTCCGTCCGCCGATCACCGCCTGTCAACGGCCTGCCGGGCGGCGAGGGGGGCCGAGGGAGGGGTGGGAGAGGTGCGGAAGGGGTGGGAGGGAGGCGGGGCGGCTCAGGTGGACTCGCGCCGGACCGCCACGGCCGCCATCAGATCGTGCCGCTCGGTGATCCGGGAAGGGTCCCGGACCACGCGGTCCACCAGGGCGGCCAAGTGGTCGCCGGTGGGCATCTCGATCTGCACGGTGCTGAGCCGGGGCCGCAGCAGCCGCCCGAGCAGCAGGTCGTCGGCGCCCATGACGGCCACGTCCTCGGGCACGCGCAGACCCGCGTCCTGGAGGGCCCGCATCAGCAGCATGGCGTACTCGTCGTTGTACGCGAAGGCCGCGTCCAGCCCGAGCGTCCGCCAGCGGCCCGCGAGCGCCGCGGCCGACTCCTCGGTGTAGGCCAAGGGCAACGGCTCCACCTCGGCGGACGCCACCGACCGGGCGCCGGCCAGCCGGGGGCCGGAGAACAGCCCCAGCCCCTCCTCCTCGGGGACGATCACCCCGATCCGACGCCGGCCCCGCTCGACCAGGTGGGCGGCCGCCCGGGCGCCGACCTCCGCCTGGTCCATGACCAGCGCGTGCGCCCCGGGAACCTCCTCGGGCCCCAGCGTTATCACCGCCCGGGCCCCGGCCCGCTTGAGCGTGGCGACGTTGTACGCGGAGAGGGCGATCGCCCCGAGCGAGATCACCGCGACCGGGCGCAGCTCGGCCCAGGCGCGGGCGGCCTCGTCACCGGTGAGGCCGAGGCTGCCGTACTGCACCACGGTGTAGTCGAGGCGCCGCAGGGCCCACTGGAGCTCGTTGAGGAACGCGCTGTAGAGGGGCCCGACGGGCACGTCGGAGGTCGGCAGCAGCACGATCCGGGTGTGCCCGGCGCGCAGGCTGCGCGCGGCGGCGTGCGGGACGTATCCCAGCTCCTCGGCGGCCTCGCGGACCTTGCGGCGGGTCGGCTCGCTGATGCGCACGGCTTCCGCGTTGTTCAGCACGTACGAGACCGTCGCGCGCGACACGCCGGCGAGGCGGGCGACGTCGGCGCTGGTCGGCACGGGGGCGGCCGGACCGCCCGCCGAGGGGATGCCCGCTGATGGGGTGCCCGCCGTGTGCGCGTCCCCTGACGGGGTGTTCGCTGATGGGGTGTTCGGTGATGGGGTGTTCGGTGACTGAGGCATTGCCCTGGAATCTTTCCAGACCGGTCGGAGCCGGGGGCCGGCGGATGGCGTGAAACGAATGCTACACAGTGGTTACACGATTCAATGGCACGTGTAACCACCCCTTGCCCAGGACTGCCCAGGAGGGCACCGTGGCCCTTTCCTCCCCCGGCACCGGCAACGCCGCGGCCGATCCCCGCACATCGACACGGCCCGCTCCACAGCGCGGCCTGCTGCCCCTGCTGCTCGTCGGCAACACCGCCATGTACTCGCTCTACACCGGTGTCGCCGGCATCCTGCTCGCGCTCCAGGTCGAGGACATCGACCCGGCCCGCAAGGTCGCCGACTTCGTCCCTCACCTCCGTGGTCCCCGACCAGGTGCCCGTTTCCGCTCGCGGCAAGGCGTCCGCGGCCGTGGGTCTCGGCCTGCCCTTCGGCTCGACCCTCGGCGCGCTGCTCGGGGCCGCCTTCTCCGACCACTACCGCACCGGGTACCTCGTGTCCGGCGTCCTGGTGGCGGGCGCGGCGGTGCTGTTCGCCTCCTGCACCCGTGAGCAGCGGCGCCCGGCGCCGGCGCCGCTGCCGGTCCGGGCGCAGCTCGCCGCATTCGCGAGCGCACTCGGGAACCACGACTTCCGCTGGGCGTTCATCGGGAGGGCGCTACTGGTCCTCGGCTATTTCGCGGTCAGCGGCTACGAGCTCTACATCCTCCAGGACCACACCGTGCTGCCCGACGGGATGGAGCCGGAGGCGGCGGTCGCGCTGCTGCTGCCGCTGACGAGCGTGGCGATGATCGTGTCCACCGTCGTCGGCGGGTGGCTGTCCGACAAGTTCGACCGGCGCAAGCTCTTCGTGGGCGTCTCGGCGTCGCTGTCGGCGCTCGCGCTGATGGTCCCGGCGGTGTCGACCAGTTGGGCGGCGATGCTCGTCTTCGCCGTGGTCAACGGGCTCGCGTTCGGTTGTTACATGGCCGTGGACACGGCGCTGGTGACGATGGTGCTGCCGGCGGCGGAGGACGCCGCCCGGGACATGGGCGTGCTCAACATCGCGAACGCCGGGCCGCAGATCGTCGCGCCGTTCCTCGCCTCCCTGATCGTCTCGGTGAGCGGCGGTTACACCGCCCTGTTCGTGGTCGCCGCCGTGTTGGCGGTCGCGGGGGCGCTCGCGGTGCGGCCGATCCGGGGGGTGCGGTGAGTCTCCGCGGTCCGGCCGTCGTGCCGTGCTGCCTTGGTTGACGAGGTCCACTTCCGACGTCTACGACACTGCCGGCTGACGGCTGACTGACGCGACGACAAGAAACCGACGACAAGAAGACCGACTAGCAGAAGGCTGAGCACCACCGTGAAACTGCACACCCGGACATGGGGCGACGGCGACCGGACCGCCCTCCTCATCCACGGCATGATGGCCGACCACCGGACCTGGCGCCGCGTCGCTCCCGCCCTCGCCGATCGTGGCTATCGGGTCATCGCCGTGGACCTACGGGGCCACGGTGCCAGCGGGCGGGGCGAGTACAGCCCCCGCCTCTTCGCCGATGACGTGGTCGAAACCCTGCCCACCGGCGCGGACCTCGCGCTCGGCCATTCCCTCGGTGGCCTCACGTTGTCACTGGCGGTGGACCGGCTCAAGCCGAAGCGTGCCGTCTTCTCCGACCCGGCCTGGTACTTGGCTTCGGCGGCGGGGTTCGGACCGGAGGTGTTCGCGCGGTTCAAGACGCTGGCGAGCAAGGAGCGGGTGCGGGAGATGAACCCGCGTTGGGACGAGGTCGACGTGGAGATCGAGCTGGAGACCCTGGCGGCGTGGGACGACGCCACGGCCTCGGCCCTGGCGGAACTGTCCACCAGCGACCTCCTCCCGGTGGCCCCGGTCGTCCCGTCCCTGGTCCAGATCGCCGACCCGAGCTTCTTGATCTCACCGGAACGCGCGACGCTCCTCCGGCAACGCGGCTTCGAGGTCCGCCCGGTCCCGGGCGCGGGCCACACCATCCACCGGGACGACTTCGAGGCGTTCATGGCGTCGCTGGAGGGGTGGATCTAGGGGGGAGGAACGGTCGGTGGGTCGTGTTCCAAGGTCTCGGTCTCGGAGATGCCCGACCGACGCCCCGGCAAATTCAGCCCCGCCGGCGTTTGAGGCGCGGGGTCTGGGGCGGAGCCCCAGGGAGCCCCGAGCGCAGCGAGGGGGACCCACCCACGGCGCGACAGATCGCTACGCGCTCCCCTCCGCACAGCGTCTGCGACCCGTCCGGGGCTGGGCATGGGCCGCGATGGATCACGGAACGGCTGACGTGCTCCGGCGCCGAAAGGACCGTCGTGGGCCGGCAACGGCACGGCGACGGGTCGTACGGCCGGTCAGCGAACCGCCGGCGCGCCCTGGGCCGATGTCACGACGGCGGCCAGATCCGCTCCGGCCCGCAGCAGCGCAACGGTTCGGTTGGCGATCCGGTCGAGGCGTCCGCTCAGGACGCGCCGCGCCTCCTCCGGGCCACCGGTCCGGTGGAGGGAGCCCATGACCTCCCGGACTGCGGGAATGCCGTAGCCCGCCCCACGGAGGGCCGCGACGATCCGGGCGGCCCTGATGGCCGGAAGGCCATAGCGGCGTGCCCTTAGCGAGGTCACGCGCTCGGGCGCGACGAGCCCTTCCTCTTCCCAGAACCGGAGGGTCGAGGTACGTACGCCGAGGGCTGCGGCGAGCTCGGTGATCGTCATCGCGTCACCCTCCTGCTCGTGATCCGTGCCGCCTGCCTCCGCTTCGATGGCGCCCAACGCCTGGAGGGCGCGCAGCGCCTCGTCCCGTTCCCGCGCGAGCCGTACGTGTACCTCGTTGACGGCCGAAGCGGCTTGTGTGATCGGCGCCGTGCGAAGCTCCGCGAGCATCCGCCGGGCCGCCACGGGTCCCGTGGCCAACGCGAGTCCACGGTAAGCGCGCAGCGCTTGCACGTGGAGCGGGGTGTAGGAGCGGAAACCGTTGGCCGTCCGGGTGGCTGGGGGAATGACACCGAGCCGCTCCAGGTCTCTGACCTGCTGCACCGAGTAGTGCGACTCCCTGGCTAGGTCGACGGTGCGCAGGACGCCCCCTCGTGAGCCGTTCGATCGCTCTCCCATCGGCAAACCCCACATAAGCACTTGAAGGTGATGCTTGAACCATGAGTATGGAACAGATCATCGCGACCGTGCGTGGCTTCGCCGGCGCGCTCGTTGTCGTCGCCGAGCCGGACAGCGGTGCCCCCGAGGTGGCCTGGGGCGATGCGTTCTTCTTCTACGCCCCCGAAGGGCGGGTGCCGGGGAACGTCCAGCCGTACGGGACCATCGTCAGCAAGAACTATCCGGACGACACCGCTTCCGACCTCGATCCTCCGGACCGCCGGCGGGTGAACGTCCACGTCGACCGCGCCGCGTACCGGGAACTCATCGGTGAGGGGCCGCACGACTACACCGCCGTCGACCAGGTGTTGCCACACCCGGTGTACGGCGCGCTCGGCTGGATCTGTGTCGTCAATCCCGGCGAGCGGACGACGGGCACGCTGCTGCGGCTGCTGCGCAGCGCGCATGACGCTGCGCGTTGCAGATTCGAGCGGCGGCGAGCGGCGAGCGACTGACCGCGTGGACAGCGGGCCTCTCCGCGCCCCAGGCGGGCCGCAGACGCTGTGCGGAGGGGAGCGCGTAGCGGTCTGCGGCGCCGGCGGGTGGGCCCCCTCGCTGCGCTCGGGGCTTATTGGGACTCCGCCCCGGACCCCGCGCCTCAATCGCCGGCGAGGCTGGGTTTCGATGCCCCCCGACCGTTCCCTTCCCCTGGGGGCTTTCCGGCAGTCTTTGG
Organism: Streptomyces sp. NPDC058279; assembly: GCF_042881255.1. Taxonomy (NCBI): domain Bacteria; kingdom Bacillati; phylum Actinomycetota; class Actinomycetes; order Kitasatosporales; family Streptomycetaceae; genus Streptomyces; species Streptomyces sp. NPDC058279. The sequence goes on from NZ_JBHVYA010000015.1 coordinate 54,845, forward strand.
CGTTTCGGGGCGGGACGGACAGTCAAGGGTGGCCGAAGGCCATCGCATCGCGACGCGACGAAGGAGCGCCCTGGACGGGCCGGCACGACACGAAAGGACAGTGGACTGACGGGTCGCCCCCAGCACCACCCCGACACCGCCCCGCTAGATCCAGCCCCCCAAAGCCCCCACCCCGGCGACCCGTTGGCCATGATGGTCGCGACGACCCATCACATCGAGGAGTGTGTACCCATGGCACCCGCGACGCCCACGACACCCGCGGCACCCGCCGACCGCTTCCGCTCAGCCGTCGACGACCGCGACCTGACCGCCCTGGGGGAGTTGCTCACCGACGACGTACGGCTCTACAGCCCCGTGAAGTTCACGCCGTTCGAAGGCAAGGCGATGGTCCTCGCGCTGTTCGGTGTACTGCTGCGCACCTTCGAGGACTTCCGCTACGTCGGCCGCCTGGACGGCGCCGCCGAGAGCAGCGCCCCCGAGCCGGCCGGAGCCGGCGACGCACCCGCCGCGGTGTTGGTCTTCCGGGCCACGGTGGACGGGAAGCAGATCCACGGCATCGATCTGCTGCACCTGGACGCGGACGAGCGGATCAAGGAGATCACGGTGATGGTCCGCCCCCAGTCCGCGGTGCAGGCCCTGGGCCAGGCGGTACTGGCCGGGCTGGTGGCCGACGGTCTGGTCCCGGCCGTATAGGGCGTGGGGCGCGGCGACCGCCGGCGTGCTCACCCCGGGGCCCGAAGCAGTAATCTCACCCGCATGACGGCACTTTCGCACCACGCCGGCGGCGCCGGCAACGATCAGGTGGACCAGCCCGGCCGCGCCGGGCTCACCGCCACCTCCGAGGCCGATCCGCACGCCATCGGCCCGGTCCGCACCGAGTACGCCCCCGACAAGGACGGCGACCCCGACCCCGGCGAGATCGTCTGGACCTGGGTCCCCTTCGAGGAGAACGACGGGCGCGGCAAGGACCGGCCCGTGCTGGTGGTCGCGCGTGAGGCGGGTCGCCGGACGTTGCTCGCGGTGCAGCTGTCCAGCAAGCGGCACGACCACGACCGCGAGTGGGTGCCGATCGGCACCGGGCCGTGGGACGGCGCGGGGCGGGAGTCCTGGGTGGATGTGGACCGGGTGCTCCGGGTGCACGAGTCGGGCATGCGCCGGGAGGCGTGCGCGTTGGACCGGGGCCGGTTCCAGCTCGTGGTGAACCGGCTGCGGGAGCGCTACGGCTGGCGGTAGTCGGGCGGGTCGTCAGGTGACACGGGGGCCCCGTCCGTTGCTCGGGCGGGGTCCCCGGCCGTCCGTCGGAGCCGATGCGGTTGCGGTCAGCCGGCGCAGTGCGCGACGTTGCCGGCGCAGTTGGTGGGCAGGTTGTGGTTGAGCTTGGTGTCCTTGAGCTCCACGACCGCGTTCAGGGCGTTGTTGATTCCGCCGCCGTCCACCGCCGCCCGGTTCTCCACGACGAGCGAGCGGCTGAGGGAGAGCCGGACGGCGGGTACGCGCGCGCTCCCCGGTCCGTTGTTGATGCCACCGCCGTTCCGGCCGGCGGAGTTCCGCTCGACCTTGACCCGCTCCAGGGTGGCGACGCCGAGGTTGTTGATCGCACCGCCGTCGCGGCCCGCCTTGTTCAGCTCGAAGACCGTCTCGCGGGCCTCCAGCGACGCACTGGGGTTGTTGTTGACGGCGCCACCGTCGTAATCCGCCCAGTTGGCGACGAACCGGCTGTCGCTGATCGTGGTGATGCCGTCGTTGTTGATGGCACCGCCGTCGTGTTCGAACGCCTCGTTGTGCGTGAACACGCTGTGCTCCAGGACCCTGAGCGTGCCGTCGTTCTCGATGCCGCCACCGTCGGTGTTGGCCGTGTTGCCCGCGACGGTGGTCTTCCGCAGGGTGACGTTGCCGTTCGCGGCGTTGTAGAGGCCGCCGCCCTGGAGGGTGACGGCGATGTTGTTCAGGATCCTGCTGTCGACCGCGGTGACGTGGCCGTTGTTGTTGTAGATGCCGCCGCCGCTGAGGGCGGCGTGGTTTCCGGAGACGGTGGTGTCCTCCAGCAGCAGTGTGCCCGAGTTGTAGATGCCACCGCCCTCGTCCGAGCTGCCTCCGTTGACGACGATGCCCTTCAGCGTCAGGTAACCGTTCGGCGCCACCTCCAGCAGCCGGAAGGCAGGTACGATCGTGGACCGCATCAGGGTCGAGTCCTCGCCCTTGATGGTGACCCGGCTGGTGATGGGCGGCAGCGCGTCGACACCGGGGACCACGGCGGCCGTGAATCGGTAGACGCAGCGGTGGGCCAGTGAGATCGTGCCGCCGTCGGGATTGCTGTTCGCCTGTGTGATGGCGGTGATGAGTCCTGCGATGTCACCGCACCGCACGTTCAGGGTCAGGGGCTGGGCCACCGCCGGAACTGCCGCGATGCCCAGGCCCAGGCTTGCCACCACAGCGGATCCGGCGAGCACGAGACGCTTCTTCATTCGCTTGTCTTCCTCTCGGTACCCAGGCGGGGCCCCCGCGCCGTCGTCCTGCGTCCAGCCGTGGTGGAGTGGAGTGGGAGGGAAGTGAGGGGCGCCGTCATGACGTGACAGGGGTAGCCCATGGATCCCGGCGTGTTCCCGTACCTGCGTACGGACCCTCCGGAAATTCATACGAATGGTGGCCGCCTCGCGCGGTGCTCCACGCCGAAGGCCGCGCGGCCCGCGGCCGCCCCGTGCTCAGAGCCCCGCGAAGGCCCGCTCGAAGGCCGACCGCGGCGCCGGATCACGGTCGAGGATCCCGAACACCACCTGCTCGAAGACGCCCTCGAAGCGCCCGGTGAGCAGCCCCCGGAAGGCCCCCGCCACCTCCGCCGGGTCGTTGCGGAACACCCCGCACCCCCAGGCGCCCAGTACCAGCCGCCGGTAGCGGTGCAGTGCGGCGACCTCCAGCACCCGCTCGGCCCTCCGGGCGAGGGCGGCCGGGATCTCGGGGGCGCGCTCCGGCTCCTGGCGGCGGATCGTGCCCGCGTTCGGCGCCGGGGAGGTGAGGAAGCCGACCCGGTAGGGGGCCTCCAGCAGGTCGCCCCGGTCATCGCGGAATACGGGGACCCCCGGCGAGTGAATCACCCGGTCGGTGTAGAAGGTGCTGCGGCCGGCGCGGTGCGTCTCGTAGTAGTCCGGCGCCTCCAGCAGGGTCTCGTAGAGGGCCGAGGCGCGGCACAGTGCTTCCTCCTGGGCTTTGGCGCCGCGGACGTATCCACCGCCGGGATTGCGGGCCGAGGCGAAGTTGAGGACCGCGACGGCGGGCTCCGGGTCGGGGTGGGCGGCGAGCCTACGGGCAGCGACCGTGCTGCTCTCTCCCGTGACGTCGACGGTGGTCCGGCCGGTGCCGTTCAGCGGCTGTTCGTCTGGAATGACCTGGTTTGGTCCATATATTCTGGTTCCTGCCTTGGCTTCCGCCAGGGCGGCGGCCAAGGAGATCTGCCGTCCGGAGGGCGTCCGATAACCGCCGGCCGCCAGGATCACCGAGTTGTGCCGCGCGATCTCGCGCAATCTACTGCTCACGCCGTGATCCTGCGGTGCGGGAGCGGACGCGGCAAGGGAATTTGTCCCGCGCGCGCGGGTAGGCACGGGTGACATCCGAGCCGTCGACAAGGACGGCCGACGACAGGAGATGAGGTTCCGGTCATGCGCCAGGACTCACCCGCTCCGCCCTGCCAGCCCGCTCCCGACTCCCCTCTGACCGAAGCCACCGCCGAGGAACTGATCCACGGCATCTGTTTCAAGACCGGTCCGCCGCGGCTGCTCGGCGCCGAGCTCGAATGGCTGGTGGTGGACGCCGAGCGCCCCTGGCTGCCGCTGGACGCCGACCGGCTGACCGCGGCGCACGACGCGGCGGGCTCCCTGCCGCTGCGGTCCCGGTTCACCGTCGAGCCCGGCGGACAGCTGGAGCTCAGCTCCGCCCCCGCCGACTCCCTCACCGCCTGCGTGGACGGGCTCCAGGCCGACCTGGCGGCCGTCCGGGGGGCCCTGCGCGAGCGGGGCCTGGTCCTGCGGGGGCTGGGCCGCGACCCGCGCCGCCCCTACCGCCGGCTCCTCGACAGCCCCCGGTACCGGGCGATGGAGAGCTACTTCGACCGTACGGGCCCGGCCGGGCGCGCCATGATGCGCGCCTCCGCGTCCGTGCAGGTCTGTGTGGACGCCGGACTGGAGGAGCCGGGCCCGCTCGGGCACGGTCGGCGGTGGCGGCTGGCGCACCTGCTGGGCGCGGTGCTGGTGGCGTCGTTCGCCAACTCGCCCGCGCGTGAGGGCCCGTACGCCGGATGGCGGTGCGCGCGGCAGGGGATCTGGGGCGACATCGACGCGCGGCGGGCGCTCGCCCCGCCGTTGGATGTGGAGCCCCGTGCCGCCTGGACCCGGCACGCGCTGGACACCGAGGTGATGTGCGTGTGCTCCGCCGATCCGTCGTGGGAGGTCCCGGGTGGGTTGACGTTCCGCGACTGGCTGCGCTCCGGAGGCCCGCGGCCACCCACCCCGGCGGACCTGGACTACCACCTGACGACCCTGTTCCCGCCGGTCCGGCCGCGCGGCCACCTGGAGCTGCGGATGATCGACGCGCAGCCGGGTGAGGACGGCTGGCTGGTCCCGGTGGCCGTCACGCACGCGCTGTTCGACGACCCCGAGGCCGCCGAGACCGCCTACCGCGCGGTGAAGGCGCTGGCGGACGCGTACGGGGGCCGGCGCGCGCCCCGCAATCCGTTGTGGCGGACCGCGGCCCGGCTGGGACCGGCCGACCCCGATCTGCGTGCGGCCGCCGTCGCCTGTTTCGCGGCGGCCGGGGAGGCACTGCCGCGGCTGGGCGCGAGTTCCCACGTACAGGACACGGTCGGCGCCTTCACCGAGCGCTACGTATTGCGCGGCCGCTGTCCGGCCGACGATCTGGATGAGCGGCAGCCCGCCGGGAAGGAACCGCGATCGTGACCACCGAATCCCGCCCCGCCGTGTCACGTGAGCGGGCGGCCGCGGAGCTGACCGCGGCCCGGGCCCGTACCGCCGCCCTGACCGACGCCGTGACCGACGAAGACCTGACGTCGCAGCATTCGCCGTTGATGTCGCCACTGGTCTGGGACCTCGCGCACATCGGGAACCAGGAGGAGCTCTGGCTGCTCCGCCGGGTGGACGGGCGCGAGTCGATGCGCCCCGAGATCGACCCGCTCTACGACGCTTTCCAGCACCCGCGCTCGGAGCGGCCGAAGTTGCCGTTGCTGGGGCCCGAAGCGGCCCGCCGGTACGCGGCGGAGGTCCGGGGCCGGGTCTTCGACCTGCTGGAGCGCACTCCGCTGGAGGGCACCCCGCTGCTGGACGACGGTTTCGCCTTCGGCATGATCGCCCAGCACGAACAGCAGCACGACGAAACGATGCTGATCACCCACCAGTTGCGGCGCGGCGCCCCGGTACTCACCGCCCCGGATCCCGATCCGCCCCAGGGGCCTCCCCCGGCGGCGGCGGAAGTCCTCGTACCCGGTGGCCCGTTCACGATGGGGACGTCGGCCGAGCCCTGGTCCCTGGACAACGAACGACCCGCGCACGTCCGCGAGGTGGCGCCGTTCTGGATCGACACGACGCCCGTCACCAATGCCGCCTACCAGGCGTTCATGGCGGACGGCGGATACCGGGAGCCCCGCTGGTGGGCCGCCGAGGGCTGGGACCAGATCCGCGCCCACGCGATCGAGGCACCCTTGTTCTGGCACCGGGAGAGCGGGATCTGGTTGCGCCGCCGGTTCGGCGTCACCGAGCCCGTCCCGGACGACGAGCCGGTGCTGCATGTGAGTTGGTACGAGGCCGATGCCTACGCCCGCTGGGCGGGACGCCGGCTGCCCACGGAGGCGGAGTGGGAGAAGGCGGCCCGCCACGACCCGCGCTCCGGGCGCTCCACCCGGTACCCGTGGGGGGACGCCGACCCGACGCCCGCCCACGCCAACCTGGGCCAGCGCCATCTGCGCCCCGCCCCGGCGGGCAGCTATCCGGCGGGCGCCTCCCCGCTCGGGGTGCGCCAGTTGATCGGCGACGTGTGGGAGTGGACCGCCTCGGACTTCCTCCCGTACCCGGGGTTCAGGGCGTTCCCGTACCGGGAGTACTCGGAGGTGTTCTTCGGCCCGGAGCACAAGGTGCTGCGGGGCGGGTCCTTCGCCGTGGCGCCCGTGGCCTGCCGGGGCACGTTCCGCAACTGGGACCTGCCGGTGCGCCGGCAGATCTTCGCCGGCTTCCGGACCGCGCGCGGCGGTGGGGCCTGATGTGCCGTCACCTTGCCTATCTGGGGCCGGAGGTGTGTCTGGGCCGGCTGCTGAGCGAGCCCGAGCACTCCCTGGTCCGGCAGTCCTACGCGCCCCGTCGCCAGCGGTTCGGCACGATCAACGCCGACGGCTTCGGAGTCGGCTGGTACGCGGCGCAGGATCCGGTTCCGGCCCGCTACCGGCGCTCCGGCCCGGTCTGGGGCGATCTGACCTTCGCGGATCTGGCCCGGGTGGTGCGCAGCACGGCGGTGCTGGCCGCCGTCCGGGACGCCACATTGGCCGGGGCGGACGGTGAGGCCGCCGCCTCGCCGTTCGCGTCGGGGCCGTGGCTGTTCAGTCACAACGGGGCGATACGCGACTGGCCGGACGCGGCGGCCCCGTTGGCCGCGGGACTACCGCCGCACGAGTTGCTCCAGTTGGCCGCGCGCACCGATTCGGCGTTGATCTGGGCGCTGGTGCTGCGCCGGCTGCGGGAGGGGGACGGTCTCGGCGAGGCGCTCGCGGGGCCGGTGCAGGAGTTGGCGGCCGCTTCCCCGGGCTCCCGGTTGAACCTGCTGCTGACGGACGGCACGGGCATCGCCGCGACCGCGTGGGGCGACTCCCTCTGGTACCTGTCCGATCCGGCGGCCGGCCGCACGGTCGTGGCGTCCGAGCCGTACGACGACGACAGCCGTTGGATCGAGGTAGCCGATCGCACCCTGTTGACCGCCACCCGTACCCGGGTCGACCTGACCCCGCTCAAGGAGAGCCTGTCGTGAGTGACTTCCAGTTGACCCGTACCCTCGACGAGCACTCGGCGGACACCGCGCTGCGGGCGGACGTGCGCAGCGGCCTGACCCGATCGCCGAAGGAGCTGCCGCCCAAGTGGTTCTACGACGCCCGGGGCAGCGAACTCTTCGAGGAGATCACCCGGTTGCCCGAGTACTACCCGACGCGCGCCGAGCGGGAGATCCTGCTGGGGCGGGCCCGGGAGATCGCCGCGGAGACGGGCGCGCGCACGCTCGTGGAGCTGGGTTCCGGCTCCTCGGAGAAGACCCGGCACCTGATCGAGGCGTTGCCCGAGCTGGAGACGTACATCCCGGTGGACGTGAGCGAGAGCGCCCTGCGGGGTGCGGCGCAGACGCTGCTCGCCGCGCATCCGGGGTTGCGGGTGCACGCCCTGCTGGCGGACTTCACGCGCCCGCTGCGCCTGCCGGAATCGCCCGGTCCGCGGCTGGTGGTGTTCCTGGGCGGCACGATCGGGAACCTGCGGCCGCCGGAGCGCGCGGCGTTCCTGGCGTCGGTGCGGGCGATGTTGTCGCCGGGTGACGCCTTGCTGATGGGGACGGACCTGGTGAAGGACGAGGCGGTGCTGGTGGCCGCCTACGACGACGCCCAGGGGGTGACCGCGGAGTTCAACAAGAACGTACTGGCCGTGATCGACCGTGAGTTGGGCGCGGACTTCCACACCGCCGACTTCGCGCACGTGGCGGTGTGGAACCGGGAGCGGGAGTGGATCGAGATGCGGTTGCGGGCCCGGTCGGAGGTGGTGGTGAAGATCCGGGCCCTGGACCTGGTGGTGCGTTTCGAGGCGGGTGAGGAGATCCTCACGGAGATCTCCGCGAAGTTCCGTCAGGAGGGCGTACGGCGGGAACTGGCCGCCGCCGGGCTGGCGTCGACCCGCTGGTGGACGGACGTGGAGGGGCGTTTCGCGCTGTCCCTGTCGGTGGCCGACGGCCTGGAGGGCTGAGTGGGGATGCCGGGCGGCGTCGGTTGCCCGGTGTCGCCGCGGACGGCTTCCTGAGCGGCCTTCGCGAGGTCCCGTCGGTCCGGGTGCCGGCCCGACGGGATGCGCGGCAGCAGCCGCACCTCGGCCCGTATCCCGCGGGCGCGGGCGATCCGCCACAAGGAGGCGGTCAGCGGATCGTTCCCGACGAAGGCGGGCGCCCCGGCGAGGCGCCCGTCGGCCGCCGACCGGTAGGCGATCCGTACGGGCTGTACGGGGACCCGGGCGTCCAGGGCCGACTGGAACGCGGCCCGCCGGAAGGGGCCTTGGGCTCGTCCGCACCACGTGGACCCTTCGGGGAAGACGGTGACCCGGTCCCCGGCCAGCAGGGACCGGGTGAGGGTGTCGACGGTGTGGGGCAGGGCCCTGATCCGGTCGCGTTCGATGAAGAGGGTGCCGGCCCGGGCGGCCAGGCGACCGAGTACGGGCCAAGCGCCGATCTCGCTCTTGGCCAGCATCCGGCAGGGCAGGACGGCGGCGACGAGGGGGATGTCCAGCCAGGAGATGTGGTTGGCGACGACCAGTCGGCCGCCGTCCGGCCCGGGGCTGCCGTGCACGCTGACCCGTATCCCCAGGGCCCGCAGCAGCGCCGCCGCCCAGACCCGGACGAGGGCGTGGCGGGGGCGCCGCGGCAGCAGCCGGACCGGCGGGGCGGTCAGGGCCGCGAGCAGCGTCAGGGCGGCGGCGCAGGCAAGCCGCGCCACCGCCTGCGGGACGCTCGCCGCCCGCCCCTCGTGGGCCGCGCAGGCTTCGGGGGTGCAGGGCGCGGTGGGCAGCCAGCCGCTCATGCGCCCGGGGCGAGCGACAGGAAGTGGTTGAGGTAGCGCGGGTTGGTGCGGCGCAGCGAGAGCAGGACGTACAGGTCTGCGCAGCCGAACCCGGCGTCGAGTGCGGGCTCGCCGCACACCCAGGCGCCCAGGCGCAGGTAGCCGCGCAGCAGCGGGGGCGCTTCCGTGCGGTCGGGGAAGGTGATGCCTTCGGGGTTCCAGGGGAGGCGCGGGGTGACCCGGTACTCCTCGGGCGCGAGGTGGCGGGTGAGGACGTCGGCGCGGGTGGCGGCGGCCAGCAGGCCGCCGTCGGCCAGCGGGATCGAACAGCATCCGGCGAGCCAGTTGTGGCCGGAGCGGTCCATGTAGCGGGCGAGGCCGGCCCAGATGAGGGCGATGACGGCGCCGTTGCGGTGGTCGGGGTGGACGCAGGAGCGGCCGACTTCGACGAGGTCGGGGCGGATGGGGTCCAGCGCCGTCAGGTCGAACTCGCCTTCGGAGTAGAGGCGGCCGGCGATCGCGGCGCGTTCCGGGGGCAGCAGCCGGTAGGTGCCGACGACCTGTCCGGTGTTCTCGTCGACCACCAGGAGGTGGTCGCAGTAGGCGTCGAAGGCGTCGGCGTCGATGCCCGGCTCGGGGCCGTCCAGGCGGGCGCCGAACTCTCCGGCGAAGACGAGGTGGCGCAGCCGTTGGGCGGCGCGCACCTCGTCCTCGTCGCGGGCGAGGCGGACGGCGTACCGGGGGGTGGTCGCGGGCGGTGCGAGGGGGGACGGGGACAGGGGGGCGATGGTCATGACTGCTCCTGATCCGGGCACGGTGGCCGGGCCGGCGGGTTGGCGGCCTGGCTCCTTTACTTCTTCCGTGACCGGCTGGATTCGACATGACCGCTCAGCGGCGGCGGGATGTGCGGACGCTGAACTCGGTGCTCGGACGGTGTGGCGGCCTCAGCGTCGGCTGTTGAGGATCTTGCCGATCGCGTCGGACGCGGTCGCCGCCGCCCGCTTGGGGTCCTGACCGGTGAGGACGGCCGTCATGAACGGCTTGATCGGGTTCTTGGCCTCGACGTCGGCCCAGTGCGCGGAGTTCGGGGTGGCGCGGCCCTGGGCGGCGCCGGTGGCCATGGCGGTGGCGCCCTCGTCGCCCTCGACGACGTGGGCGAGGGTCGTCTTGTTGGGCACGTAGCTCATGGTGGTGGCGAGTTCGGTCTGCCACTTTTCGCTGACCAGCGCGGTGATCACGTCGACCGCCTGGGCGCGCCGCTTCGTCTTCTCCGGGATGATCAGGTCGGAGCCGCCGGTGAAGACGGCGCCGGGCTTCTCGGCGGTCTTGCCGGGGATCGGGAAGAAGCCGAGCTTGCCCTTGAGCGCGGGGTTGGCCGCCTCGATCTCCCGGGCCTGGCCGGGCGGGGCGATGATCTGGGCGACCTGGCCCCGGGCGAAGACCTGGGACTGCGGGGGCGTTTCCTCGTCGGCGTCCTTGGGGCCGTCGCCCAGGCTCTGGAGCTGCTTGTAGAACTCCATCGCGGACAGGGCCTTCTCGTCGTCGAGGGCGCCGGACCATTCGCCGCTGTTCTCGACGGCGAGGTCGCCGCCCTCGTCCCAGACGAAGCCGGCGAGGACGTACCAGTTCTGGCCCGGCAGGTAGATGCCCTGCTGACCGCCCGTTTCCCCCTTGTTCCCCTTGTCGAGCCTCTGGGTGGCCGCGAGCCATTCCTGACGGGTCTTCGGTGTGCTCTTGACGCCGGCGCTCGCGAAGAGGTCCTTGTTGTAGATGACCACACGGTTGGCCGCGTACCAGGGGACGCCGTACTGGGCTCCGTCGACGCTGCCGGGATCGGACAGGCCCCGCAGCCAGTCGTTGCTGCCCCAGGCGCGCAGTCCCTCCAGGGTCAGTTCGCGCAGCCCGCCGGTCTCCACGTACTGGGCGACCTGGGTGTTGCCGACCTCGATGACGTCGGCGTTCTCCTTGCTCTTGCCTTCGAGGACGGCGTTGACCTTGTCGACGACGCCCGTCCATTCCTGGATCTTGACGACGAGGTCGATGTCGGGGTGTTCCTTCTCGAAGTCGGCGGTGAACTTGGCGATGAAGTCGTCCGACGCGCTTCCCTTCATGAGCCACAGCGTCACCCTTTCGGGCCCCGCCTCCGATCCGGCCGACCCGGCGCAGCCGGAGAGGGCGGTCGCGGCCGCCAGGGCGGTGCACAGGGCGAGGAAGCGCATCTTCACGGAAAGTCACCTTCTGGGGACGGATCTCAGATGGCTTGAAAATTGGCATGGACCAATGGGCTGGTCAAGACCTTCCGCCTCGGGACTGTTCACGCAAAGTTCGCGGGAGCGGAGTTACTGGGGCACCGTGGAACCAGACAACAGCGACCACTGTCGGGAGACGCCCATGTCCCAGCACACGTACCGGGTGACCGAAATCGTCGGCACGTCCCACGAGGGCATCGATCAGGCCATCCGCAACGGGATCGCGCGAGCGGGCGCGAAGCTGCGCAACCTGGACTGGTTCGAGGTCACGCAGGTGCGCGGGCACATCGAGAACGGCGAGGTCGCCCACTACCAGGTGGGCTTGAAGGTGGGCTTCCGGCTCGACGACGAGGACTGACGGGGACTGACAAGGGCTGATGGCGGCTGAAAGCCTGGGCGGGCGAAAGCCCGGGCGGGCGGACCGGACCACGCCGTCCGGCTTCGCGTCGGAGGCGGCCGGGCGGAACGTCGGGTACGGTCCGGCGCCGCGTCAGGTGCGGCCCTCGGTCTCCTGGGCGGTGGTGAGTTCCGGCGCGTCCGCCGCCCAGTCGGCGAGCACCACGCGGAAGCCCGCCTCCCGGGCCGCCCGGCAGACCAGTTCGTCGTCGTCCACGAGCATCCGCACCTCCCGTCCCCGGGCGATCCGGCCGAGCACCTCCAGTTTGGTCGCCCGGGCGGGACGGCGGTCCCGGTCGCCCCGCATCCACAGCGGGCCCTCGGGCAGTCCGTGCCGTGCCAGCCACTCGACCGTGTCCGCCCGGCAGCGCTCCGGCCGCCCGGTCAGGTAGACCACCTCGCAGTCGGCCGCGCTCTCCACGGCCAGGGCCACCCCGCGCGCGAGCGGCGGATCGGCCGGGGCGGCGGCGAAGAAGCCGTCCCAGTCGCGCGGACGGCGCTCCAGGAAGTGCTGGCGGTGGTCGGTGTCGGACAGAGTGTTGTCGATGTCGAAGACGGCCAGGGGCCGACGAGCGGCGCTCTCAGGGGACATGGCGCAAGGGTAGAGGCCGCTCCCCGGCTTCGGGAATCCTGGCGGTCCGCGGACGTTGAGCAGTGTGTGATCCCGAGAATCTCGATACTCGACCGGTCCCGCACCCGGGTGGGGCACCCCGCCCCGCAGGCCCTGCGGGACACCGTGGACCTCGCCCGTGCGGCGGAGCGGCTCGGCTACCACCGCTTCTGGGTGGCCGAGCACCACAGCGTGCCGGGCGTGGCGGGTTCCGCGCCGACCGTGCTGGCCGCCGCCGTGGCCGCCGCCACCCGGCGGATCCGGGTCGGTACGGGCGGGGTGATGCTGCCCAACCACCGGCCGATGGTCGTCGCCGAGCAGTTCGGGGTGTTGGACGCCCTGTTCCCCGGCCGCGTCGACATGGGCCTAGGCCGCTCGGTCGGCTTCACCGACGGGATCCGGCGGGCCCTGGGCCGGGACACCGGGGACGCGGACCGGTTCGAGGAACAGCTCGCCGAGCTGCTGGGCTGGATCGACGGCACCCAGCGGGCCCACCCCGAGGTGCACGCCCGACCGGCCGAGGGGCTGCGGCTCCCCGCGTACGTACTGGCCAGCGGCGAGGGCGCGCGGATCGCGGCGCGGGCCGGGCTGCCGGTGGTCGTGGGCGACCTGCGGTCCCGCGGCCGGGTGGCCGGGGCCGTGGCGGCGTACCGCGAGGAGTTCCGGCCCTCGCCGTGGGGCGCGCGGCCGTACGTGGTGGTCTCGGGGACGGTGGCGGTCGCGGCCACCGAGGAGGCCGCCCGGCGGATCCTGGTCCCGGAGGCCTGGTCCCTCGCGTACTCGCGCACCCGGGGCTCCTTCCCGCCCCTACGCCCGGCCGAGGAGATCGCGGCGCTGGAGATGACCGCGAAGGAGCGCGAGCTGTACGAGGGAGCGCTGCAAGGGCACGTCCACGGCACGGAGGAGCAGGTCGCGGCGGAGCTGACGGAGGTCGCCGGGGCGTTGGGCGCCGACGAGCTGCTGGTCACGACGTCCACCTACGACCGTACGGCGCTGCTGGACTCGTTCACCCGGCTGGCCCGGCTCGCGGGCCTGACCGCGGCAGGAGCGGGGGCCGCGGTGGGCGGCGAGCCCTAAACTGGGGCGAATGCACCCGCAGACCGCTCCGCAGACCCACGCCCACGACCCCTACGTCCGGGTGCGGGGGGCCCGGGAGCACAACCTGCGCGGCGTCGATGTGGACATCCCGCGCGACGCGCTCACCGTCTTCACCGGTGTCTCCGGCTCCGGCAAGAGCTCCCTCGCCTTCGGCACGCTCTACGCCGAGGCCCAGCGTCGGTACTTCGAGTCCGTGGCCCCGTACGCCCGGCGGCTGATCCACCAGATCGGCGCCCCGAAGGTGGACTCCGTCACGGGACTGCCGCCCGCCGTCTCGCTGGAACAGCGGCGCTCCTCCCCCGGAGCGCGCTCCTCGGTCGGCACGGTGACGATGCTGTCCAACTCCCTGCGGATGCTGTACTCCCGTGCCGGCACCTACCCCCGGGGCGCGGCACGCCTCGACTCCGACTCCTTCTCCCCCAACACCGCCGCCGGCGCCTGCCCGTCCTGTCACGGCATCGGCCGCGTCCACCACACCAGCGAGGAACTCCTGGTGCCGGACCCGGACCTGTCGATCCGTCAGGGGGCGGTCGCCGCATGGCCGGGCGCCTGGCAGGGCAAGAACCTGCGGGACATCCTGGAGGCGCTCGGCCACGACGTGGACGCGCCCTGGCGGGAGCTGCCGGCGAAAGACCGCGCGTGGATCCTGTTCACCGAGGAGCAGCCGGTGGTCACCGTGCACCCGGTACGGGACGCCGACCGCATCCAACGCCCCTATCAGGGCACCTACATGAGCGCCCACCGCTATGTGATGCGGACCTTCGCCGACAGCAAGAGCGCCACCCTTCGCGCACGCGCCGAGAAGTTCCTCACCGACTCGCCGTGCCCGCGCTGCGGAGGCCGCAGGCTGCGGCCCGAGGCCCTCGCCGTGACCTTCGCGGGGCGCACGATCGCGGAGCTGGCGGCGCTGGCGCTGACCGACCTGGACGAGCTGCTGGCCGCCACGCCCGCCGCCGGGGAGGCGGCGCGGGTGCTCATCGAGGACCTGCGGGCCCGGATCGGGCCGATCGCCGAACTCGGGCTCGGCTACCTGAGCCTGGACCGGAGCGCGCCCTCCCTGTCGGCGGGCGAGTTGCAGCGGCTCCGGTTGGCGACGCAGCTGCGGTCGGGGCTGTTCGGGGTGGTGTACGTACTGGACGAACCGTCGGCGGGGCTGCACCCGGCCGACACCGAGGCGCTGCTCGGCGTACTGGACCGGCTCAAGGCCGCCGGGAACACGGTGTTCGTGGTGGAGCACGACCTGGCGGTGGTGCGGCACGCGGACTGGCTGGTGGACGTCGGGCCGTTGGCCGGGGAGCACGGCGGGCGGGTGCTGCACAGCGGGCCGCCGGAGGCGCTGGCGGGGGTGGCGCGGTCGGCGACGGCCCGGCACCTGTTCGGGCCGGGCGGGTCGGCCCCGGCCCGGGCGGCGCGCACCGCGACGGGTGCGGTGCGGCTCAGCGGGATCGAGCGGCACAACCTGCGCGGCGTGGACACGGAGTTCCCGCTCGGCGTGTTCACGGCCGTCACCGGCGTCTCCGGGTCGGGGAAGTCGACGCTGGTCGGCCAGGCGCTGGCCGGGGAGGTCGGGGAGCGGATCGCGGACGCCCGGTTCCCGGTGCGGCGGCTGGTGGAGGTGGACCAGAAGCCGATCGGTCGCACTCCGCGCTCCAACCTCGCCACGTACACGGGGTTGTTCGATGTGGTGCGCCGGCTCTTCACGTCCTCCCCGCAGGCGCGGGAGCGGGGCTGGAAGGCGGGGCGGTTCTCCTTCAACGTGCCGGGCGGCCGCTGTGAGACCTGCCAGGGCGAGGGCTTCGTCTCGGTGGAGTTGCTCTTCCTGCCCAGTACGTACTCCCCCTGCCCGGACTGCGCGGGCGCGCGCTACAACGCCGAGACCCTGGAGGTCCGCTACGAGGGGCTGAGCATCGCGGAGGTGCTGGCCCTGACGGTGGAGTCGGCGTCGGAGTTCTTCGCCGGGGTCCCGGCGGCGGCGCGCAGCCTGCGGGCGCTGGAGGACATCGGGCTGGGCTATCTGCGGCTGGGGCAGCCGGCGACGGAGTTGTCGGGCGGTGAGGCGCAGCGGATCAAGCTGGCGACGGAGCTGCAGAGGCTGCGCCGCGACCACACGCTGTACCTGCTGGACGAGCCGACGACGGGCTTGCACCCGGCCGACGTGCGGGTGCTGCTGCGGCAGTTGCACGGCCTGGTGGACGCCGGGCACTCGGTGGTGGTCGTGGAGCACGACATGGCGGTGGTGGCGGGTGCGGACTGGGTGATCGACCTGGGACCGGGCGGTGGGGCGGACGGCGGACGGGTGATCGCGGCCGGAACCCCGGCCGAGGTGGCGCGCACCCCGGGCAGCGCCACGGCGCGCTATCTGGCGCAGGCCCTGGGGTGAGCCGGCGCGGTCGGTGAGCCGGCGCGGTCGGTGAGCCGGCGCGGTCGGTGAGCCGGCGCGGTCGGTGAGCCGGCGCGGTCGGTGAGCCGGCGTGGTCGGTGAGCCGGCGGGATCCTCGCCGTTCGCGTCTGGGAGGCTCGGGCGATGTGCCCCTACTGGTGGGTCGGGTCCCCGTACGCCTCGAACTCGTAGAGGGAGTACCCGTACGCCATGCCGCGCCGGGTGCCGTACACGCGGATGTAGCGGCCGGAACCGGTCAGGCCGGTCAGGTCCTGGACGGCGCCCGCGCCGGTGGTGGTGGAGTAGACGGTGCGCCAGGTGGCGGCGTCGTCGGAGAGCTGGATCCGGAACGACTTGCCGTACGCGGCCTCCCAGCGCAGCACCACGCGGTCGACGCGGCGGACGGCGCCGAGGTCGACCTGGAGCCACTGCGGGTCGCGGTACGCGCTGGACCAGCGGGTGCCGGGATCGCCGTCGGTCGCGGCGGCAGCCGGGAAGTTCGCCGTCTCGGTGCTGGAGGCGATGGTGGGACGGCCCAGGGTCAGGTTGTCCGGTCGGGCGACGCCCGGCCAGGCGGGGTTGTGGCCCACGGCCGCCACGATCGGGGTGAAGGCCGGGTAGGTCGCCGCCGGCTTCGGCGAACCCCAGGTCTGCTGGGCCAGGGCGCGCAGCGGGTACATGATCCCCGCCGCGATCTGGTCCTCCGTCTCGGCCGTGGGGTTGTCGCACCAGACGTGGAGGAGCGAGCCGGGGTTCTTCGCCGGGTCGGAGAGGGTGTTGCCGCCCTCGAAGCGGTCCGCGGTCCAGGTCTCGTACATCCACGTGGTGTCCGGTTTGGCGCCGCCGAGCACGTAATAGGTGGGCGTCCAGGATGCGTTGGCGACGGTGTGCCCGGCGGCGGCCAACTGCTGTGGGGTGAGGCCGTAGGTGTACCAGTACTCGACGACGATCGCGGGGTTCGGGGTGAGCGTCCCGTCGCCGGACTTGATGCCGTCGTTCCACATGCGGGTGGTCTTGCCACCCGCCCGGACCAGCGCGTCTGCCCAGTTGACGAACCCGTAGTAGGTGTCCTTGGCGGTGGCGTTCGCGCCGTAGTGGGCGCGGGCGTAGGACAGGAGCTGGGGGTACTTGGTGTAGTCGGTGACGTATTCGTCCGCTCCGATGTGCCAGTACGGCCCGGGGAACAGGGGCAGGTACTCGTCGATCAGGTCTTCGATCAGCGTGTACGAGGCGGGGAGGGAGAGGTCGATGAAGTCGGGGCTGAGGGCGCCGGAGCCGCTCTTGAGTTTGAGTTCGGGGTGCGCGGCCAGCACCGCGTTCATGTGCCCGGGTGTGTCCACCTCCGGGACGATGGTGACGTGGTACTTGCGGCCGAGGGCGATGAGGTCGGCGATGTCCTGCTTGGTGTAGTGGTCGGCGGAGACGATCTCCGGGTGCGTGGAGCTTTCCAGACGGAAGCCGAAGGTGTCGGAGAGATGGAAGTGGAAGGTGTTGAGCTTGAGGTAGGCGAGTTCCTTGATGTGCTGCTTGAGCCAGTCGACGGTAAAGAACTTCCGCCCCTGGTCGACCATGAGCCCGCGCTCCGGCTTGGCGGGCCAGTCGACCGCCGTTCCGGCCGGCACCGATGTGGACTGGTGGAGCAGTTGCAGGACGCTGCGCGTGCCGTTGAAGGCGCCGGTGTCGGTGGCCGCCCGGATGGTGACGGAGGCGGCGACGGTCATCCGGTAGCCCTCGGCGGGCAGGGTGGGCTCCCCGAGGGTGAGGCCGATGTCCCCGGGGGCCGGGGCGGCGCTGACCACGGCCACGCTGCGGCCGGTCAGGGCGGCCAGGTCGTCGGCGAAGGTGGCCGCCTCGTCGGCGAGTTGGGCGGTGTAGGCGGGGTCGACGGCGATGCGGGTGGCGGTGGTGAAGGTGTACGTACCGGCACCGGCCGTCCATTGCCGCAGGGCCGGTACGGTCTGCGGCGGCGCGGCTGCGGCCACCGGGGCGGCGTGGGCGGCGGCCACCGGGGTGGGGTGGGCGTCGGCACCGGGGAGGGCCGGCGCGCAGACCGCGCAGACGGCGGCGATCAGGAGTCCGAGCAGACGCATGGCTGCCTCCAGCCGCTGTGGCCGCGGAGCGGAACGGGGCTCAAGTGCAGCCTAGTGCCGCGTACATGTCAATACTTGCTCGGAACCCGGCCGGATCGAGCACGGTCGCGCAGTCCGATGCCCGTCCGGACACCCGCCGTCGAACGCCGCGTGCGACCGTCTCGGGCAGGCCGCGGCAACGTCGCCGCCGTCCACGACACCCCGGTCGAACTCGCTCACCACCGAGCGCCGGCGCCCCCACCCTCGCCTTCCGCATGCGCGGCGACGAGGTTCGGCGCACGCTGAGACCATGGGGGCACATCTCGGAGCCGAGGGCACCCTGCCGCAGTGGCGTGCTGCCACGCCCCCCGGTCGCCGACGCCTCCGGCCGCCGGGACGGCGAGGACGTGCCTCACGCAGCTCGTGACCCGCTTCCGAGCTGTCCGGCGCTTCGGTTTGGCGCGAAGGAGGGCTAGTGAACCGTTACCCACCCATTGCCGAGCACGGCATGGTCGGCGATCTCCAAACGGCCGCGCTGGTGTCTTCCGGCGGAACGATCGACTGGTGGTGCACGCCCCGCTTCGACTCCCCGAGCATCTTCGGATCGCTGCTGGACAGTGATCGAGGAGGCTACTGTCGGCTCACCGCGGACCTTGCGGAGGGGAGCGGTGCGACGGTTCGACAGCTGTACCTCTCCGATACCGCCGTCCTGGTCAACCGTTTCCTCGCACCCGGCGGGGTCGGCGAGGTGGCCGACTTCATGGCACCGATCGAAGGCGGCGTCGCCACGGACCGCCACCGCATGGTCAGGGTCGCCCGGGTGGTCCGGGGCAGCCTGACCTTCACGTTCGATTGCCGCCCGGCCTTCGACTACGCCCGTGCGCCCCACACCATCACCCGCTCCGACGACCACTCGGCGCTCTTCCACGGGCCGGGAACCGATCTTCATCTCCAGTCCACCGGCCACATCACACTGACCACCGAAGGTGACGGCCTGACGGCCCGTTTCACCCTTGAGGCCGGTGAAGTGGCCGCCTTCGTGCTGACCAGTTCCGCGAGCGGCGGCGCCGTCCCGCCGCAGCCTTCCCTCGACGCCGTCGCCGAGGAGCTGGAGGCCTGCCGCACGTTCTGGCACACGTGGTTGCGCTCCTCGACCTATCGCGGCCGTTGGCGGGACATGGTCAACCGCTCGGCGATCACCCTCAAGCTGCTCACCTACGCCCCCACGGGAGCGCCCATCGCCGCGGCGACCATGGGACTGCCCGAACAGATCGGCGGTGAGCGCAACTGGGACTACCGGTACACCTGGGTGCGTGACGCCTCGCTGTCGGTCCGGGCCCTGATCGACCTGGGCTTCGAGGACGAGGCCCACGCCTTCCGGCGCTGGTTGCGCGACCGCATCGAGGCCGGCGCCACCGCCTCGGGCGACCCCCTGCAGATCATGTACCGGGTCGACGGGGAGCCCCATCTGACCGAGGAGACCCTCGACCACCTGGAGGGCTACATGGGCTCCTCCCCGGTACGGGCGGGCAACGCGGCGGCCGACCAGCTCCAGCTCGACATCTACGGCGAGGCCGCCGACGCCCTCTTGGTCGCCGGTGACATAGGAGCCATCCGCGGCTGGAAGGCCATCAGCGACGTGCTGGACTGGCTCGCCGACAACTGGGACCGCCCCGACGAAGGCATCTGGGAGACCCGCGGGGGTCGCCAGGACTTCACCTACAGCCGGTTGATGACCTGGGTCGCCTTCGACCGCGGCGTACACCTGGCGACCGACCATTCCCGTCCCGCCGACGTCCCCCGCTGGACGCGGGCCCGGGACGCGGTCTTCCGGCAGATCGTCGAACGCGGGTGGAACGAGGAGCGGCAGGCGTTCGTACAGCACTACGACACCAACGTCCTGGACGCCTCACTGCTGCTCATGCCCCGGGTGGGCTTCCTCTCCCCGAAGGACCCGGCCTGGCTGACCACCCTCGACGCCATGGACCAGGAACTGGTCAGCGACAGCCTGGTCTACCGGTACGACCCGGAGGCCTCCCCCGACGGTCTGCGCGGCTCGGAGGGCACGTTCAACCTCTGCAGCTTCCTCTACGTCGAGGCTCTGGCGCAGTCCGGCAGACTGCACCAGGCCCGGTACGCCTTCGACAAGATGCTCACCTACGCCAACCACGTAGGCCTGTTCGCCGAGGAGATCGGGCCTTCAGGCGAACAACTGGGCAACTTCCCCCAGGCGTTCACCCATCTCGCCCTGGTCGCCGCGGCCATGGCTCTGGACGAACAACTCGACAAGGCCGAGACGCGGCCGCAGAGCAGCCCCGGACATCTGCGTCCCCCGAGCCGAGGAGGCGGGGCCGGTGCCTGACGTGGGCACCTCGGGAGCCCCCTCGACGGCTCGACGGCGGGTCCTGGCACCCCTCGCCCTCGCACAGTTCATCTGCAGCTTCGCCGGCTCGAACATGAACGTGATGATCAACGACATCAGCGAGGACCTCGACACGACCGTGCAGGGCGTGCAGGTCGCGATCACGGTCTTCCTGCTCGTCATGGCCGCGCTGATGATCCCCGGCGGCAAGCTGACCGACCGGTACGGTCGCAAGCGCTGCTTCCTCGCCGGCCTGGCCGTGTACGGGGTCGGCGCCCTGCTGACCGCCGCCGCCCCGGGCCTGGGCGTCCTGATCCTCGGCAACTCGATCCTGGAAGGTGTCGGCACGGCCCTGCTCATCCCGCCCGTCTACATCCTCGCCACGCTCCTCTTCACGGACATGACCTCTCGGGCCCGCGCGTTCGGAGCCATCATGGCGTTGGGCGGCATCGGCGCCGCCGCCGGGCCGCTCATCGGCGGGCTCATCACCTCATGGATCAGCTGGCGGGCCGCCTTCGTGTTCCAGGCCGTGGTGATCGCAGTGATCATCTTCCTGAGCCGTCACCTCGAGGACCCCCTGCCGCCAGACCCGACGCGCCCCTTCGACACCGTCGGAGCCGTACTCTCGGCCGCCGGCCTCGTCCTCGTCGTCATGGGCATCCTGGCCGCCGACAACAACCTCTGGCTGATGATCGGCCTGCTCGTGCTCGGCGCACTGACCCTGCTGTGGTTCTTCCG
This sequence comes from Streptomyces sp. NPDC058279, assembly GCF_042881255.1. Taxonomy (NCBI): domain Bacteria; kingdom Bacillati; phylum Actinomycetota; class Actinomycetes; order Kitasatosporales; family Streptomycetaceae; genus Streptomyces; species Streptomyces sp. NPDC058279. The sequence goes on from NZ_JBHVYA010000015.1 coordinate 75,538, forward strand.
GCACATCCGCGGCCGCCAGGCCGCCGGCAAGGAACCGCTGCTGTCCACCAGCCTGTTCCGCAACCGCACGTCCAACCTCGGCATGATCACCCAGAACGTCCAGTGGCTGCTGCTCATGGGCTCCTCGTTCACCGTGGCGGCCTACCTCCAGGTCGTGCGCGGCTACAACGCCGTCCAGACCGGCGTCATCTTCACCGCGGCGACCCTCGGCCTGCTCGCCTCCTCCCTCGCCGCCGAACGTCTCGCGAAACGCCGGGCCCAGCGCACGCTCATCACGACGGGGTTCGCCCTCGCGATCGTCGGCATCGTCATCCTGATCGCCATGGTCAACAGCTTCGCGAGCGCCTGGGCCTTCGCCCCCGGGCTCCTGCTGCTCGGGCTGGGCCTGGGTGTGATGCTCACCCCCTCGGTCAACGTCGTCCAGTCGAGCTTCCCCGAGGCGCGGCAGGGCGAGATCTCCGGCCTCTCCCGCAGCGTGTCGAATCTCGGCTCGTCCCTGGGCACCGCCGTGGCCGGCACGATCCTCGTCGCCGGACTCAGTACCGGCGCCTACGCCGCCGCGATGATCGTGCTCGCGGCCACCGGGCTCATCGGACTCGCCGCCGCGGTCTCCCTGCCCAGGAACGAGGCCAAAGCCGACGCCGCGGGCGCTCAGCTCTAGGAGGGGTTTCCCGGACCGACGAGCCGGCGGGCTCCCTACCGGTCACCCTTCGCCGGAGCCCGATCGACGTACCAGGCGTCGCCCGACGTGTTAGGCGTCGCCGGGCAACAGGTGTTGCGGGAGTTCGCGGAACTCCCATCGGCCCTGGTGGCGGGTGAACATCCAGACCAGGTCATGGCGGTCGGGCCAGGCGGCGGGGACGCCGAGGACGTGGTGGGCGCCGAGGGCACGGACCAGGCCGGGGATGCCGGAGTGCTCCCAGCAGACGAGTACGGGCATCCGCGCGGCCAGCACCGCCTGCGCCAGGGCCGGCTCCGCCCCGACGGCGAACTCGCCGCGGACGGGCAGGCGCAGGGCCGCCGCCAGCGGCTCCACGGTCTGCTTGCTGCGGGCGGGTGCGGACGGGCCACCGCCCGTCGCGAAGATCACCGTCGGGCGCGGCAGCGGAGCCCGGGCCGTCGGGGGGAACAACCGCGGGAGTTCCTCGGCGCGGCGCTCGCCCCGGCCGGCCAGGGACCCGGGGTGTTCGTTGCCGTCGTCGTCCTCGCCGGTGTCCCCGGGGGGCGGCTGCTCCCCGTGCCGGATGATCATGACGAGGGCGTCCTTGGGACGAGCCTTCGGGCCGGGGGCCGGGCGCGCGGACTCGGTGGTGCAGCCCGCCACCGCGAGCGGGGCGAGGGCGGCGGCCAGCACGGCTCGGCGGCGCGGTCCGGACCCGGCGGGGGCTTGTGGCATGGGGTCACTGTCCCCCACGGCCGGGATGCCGCCCGGGCGCGGCGCGACGTACGGCCACCACGAGCCCCCGGTCGGCGGATCGGCACCCTCGTTCGGGTCCCTCGTTCGGGTCCCTGGCTCGGATCCGTCGTCGGTCCCTCCGCCGGGGTCTCGCCCGGCCCGAGGGCGGTGGGCGCTACCCCTTGCGGACCGCGCGGAGCCACTCCTTGTTCATCGCGGCGATCGACGGCAGCGGGATGCCCTTGGGGCAGGCCGTGGCGCATTCGCCGGTCAGGGTGCAGCCGCCGAAGCCTTCGCCGTCCATCCGGGCCACCATGTCCAGGACCCGGGTCTCCCGCTCGGGCGAGCCCTGCGGCAGCACGTTCAGGTGGTTGACCTTGGCGGAGGTGAACAGCATCGCGGAGCCGTTGGGGCAGGCCGCCACACAGGCGCCACAGCCGATGCACTCGGCGTGTTCGAAGGCGTAGTCGGCGTCGGCCTTCGGCACCGCGTTGGCGTGCGCCTCGGGGGCCGAGCCGGTGGGGGCGGTGATGTAACCGCCGGCCTGGATGATCCGGTCGAAGGCGCTGCGGTCGACGACGAGATCCTTGACCACCGGGAAGGCCGAGGCCCGCCACGGTTCGATGTCGATGGTGTCGCCGTCGGCGAAGGCCCGCATGTGGAGCTGGCAGGTGGTGGTCCGCTCGGGGCCGTGGGCGTCGCCGTTGATGACGAGGCTGCACGCGCCGCAGATGCCTTCGCGGCAGTCGTGGTCGAAGGCGACCGGATCCTCACCGCGCAGGATGAGGCCCTCGTTGAGGGTGTCGAGCATCTCCAGGAAGGACATGTCCTTCGATATGCCGTCGACCTCGTAGGAGGCCATGGCGCCGGGGGCGTCGGCGTTTCGCTGGCGCCAGACGCGCAGGGTGAGCTTCATGCGTAGCTCCGCTGGGTGGGGTGGACGTACTCGAAGACGAGGTCTTCCTTGTGCAGGACGGGCGCCGCGCCCGTGCCCTGGTACTGCCAGGCCGCCGCGTAGCCGAACTCCTCGTCCCGGCGGGCGGCTTCGCCGTCGGGGGTCTGGGACTCCTCGCGGAAGTGGCCGCCGCAGGACTCGGCGCGGTGGAGCGCGTCGAGGCACATCAGCTCGGCCAGCTCCAGGTAGTCGACGACGCGGTTGGCCTTCTCCAGCGACTGGTTGAACTCCTCGCCGCTGCCCGGGACCTTGATCCGCCGCCAGAACTCCTCGCGGATCCGCGGGATGCGGGCGAGGGCCTTGCGCAGGCCGGCGTCGGTGCGGGCCATGCCGCAGAACTCCCACATGAGCTCGCCGATCTCGCGGTGGAAGGAGTCCGGGGTGCGGTCGCCGTCGACGGCGAGCAGCTTCGCGAGGGTGTCGCGGGTCTCACGGACGACGGCCGCCGCCTCGGGGTGGGTGTCGTCCACGGTGTCGTGGTGCGGGTTGCGGGCCAGGTAGTCGTTGATGGTGGAGGGCAGGACGAAGTAGCCGTCGGCGAGGCCCTGCATGAGCGCGGAGGCGCCGAGCCGGTTGGCGCCGTGGTCGGAGAAGTTGGCCTCCCCGATCGCGAACAGGCCGGGCACGGTGGTCTGGAGGTCGTAGTCGACCCACAGTCCGCCCATCGTGTAGTGGACGGCCGGGTAGATCCGCATGGGGACCTCGTACGGGTTCTCCGCGGTGATCCGCTCGTACATGTCGAAGAGGTTGCCGTACTTCTCGGCGACCTTGTCCTTGCCCATGCGGCGGATGGCGTCCGCGAAGTCGAGGTACACGCCCTGACCGCCGGGGCCCACGCCACGGCCCTCGTCGCAGACGTTCTTCGCGGCACGGGAGGCGATGTCGCGGGGCACGAGGTTGCCGAAGGAGGGGTAGATCCGCTCCAGGTAGTAGTCGCGCTCCGCTTCGGGGATCTCCGCGGCGGGGCGGGTGTCCCCCTTGGCCTTCGGGACCCAGATGCGGCCGTCGTTGCGCAGGGACTCGCTCATCAGCGTCAGCTTCGACTGGTGGTCGCCGGTGCGCGGGATGCAGGTGGGGTGGATCTGGGTGAAGCACGGGTTCGCGAAGTAGGCGCCGCGCCGGTGCGCCCGCCAGATGGCGGTCGCGTTGGAGTTCATGGCGTTGGTGGAGAGGTAGAAGACGTTGCCGTAGCCGCCGCTCGCCAGGACGACGGCGTCGGCGTAGTGCGTGCCGATCTTCCCGGTGATCAGGTCACGGGCGACGATGCCGCGCGCGACTCCGTCGACGGTGATCAGGTCGAGCATCTCGGTGCGGGCGTGCATCTCGACATTGCCCGCGGCGATCTGGCGCGACAGCGCCTGGTAGGCGCCCAGGAGCAGTTGCTGGCCCGTCTGGCCGCGGGCGTAGAAGGTGCGCGAGACCTGGACGCCGCCGAAGGAGCGGGTGTCGAGGAGACCGCCGTACTCGCGGGCGAAGGGGACGCCCTGGGCCACGCACTGGTCGATGATCTCGACGGAGATCTGGGCGAGGCGGTGGACGTTGGACTCGCGGGCGCGGAAGTCGCCGCCCTTGACGGTGTCGTAGAAGAGGCGGTGTACGGAGTCGCCGTCGTTGCGATAGTTCTTGGCGGCGTTGATGCCGCCCTGGGCCGCGATGGAGTGGGCGCGGCGCGGGGAGTCGGAGTAGCAGAACTGGACCACGTGGTAGCCCTGTTCGGCGAGGGTCGCGCCGGCCGCGCCACCGGCCAGGCCGGTACCGACCACGATGACGGTGTGCTTGCGGCGGTTGGCCGGGTTGACCAGCTTGGCCTCGAAGCGGCGGCGGTCCCAGCGTTCGGCGATGGGGCCGGCGGGGGCCTTGGTGTCGATGACGGGCTCGCCGGTGGTGTAGCCGGCGTAGTCGCCGTTGTCGGTGGTCTCGGTGTTGTCGGCGTTGTCGGTGTTGCTCATCTCAGCTCACCACTCCGGTCATGACGGCTACGGGCACGGACACGAAACCCGCGAAGAGGACGAGGGCCAGGGCGTTGGCCAGGAACCTGAGGGACCGCTCGCGTCGGGCGTTGCCGGCGCCGAGGGTCTGGGCGGCGCTCCAGAAGCCGTGCCGCACGTGCAGGCCGAGCGCCGCCATGGCCACGATGTAGATCGTGTTCCCGTACCAGGTCGAGAAGGTGGCGACGACGTTCTCGTAGGGGTGGCCGGCCCACGCCCGCTCGTTGACGGTGAGGGTGGTGAGGTCGAGGAGGTGCCAGACGATGAACAGGGCGAGGATGACGCCGCCCCAGCGCATCGTGCGGGTGGCATAGCTCGCGCGGCGCCTCTTGTGGGCGTACTTGACGGGGCGCGCCTTGATGTCCCGGCGGCTGAGCTGGTAGGCGCAGACCGCGTGCGCGACGACGGCGGCGACGAGCACGACGCGGACGATCCACAGGGCCCACTCGTGGTGCAGGAACGGAGATCCGAGGGTACGCAGCCAGTGCGCGTAGCCGTTGAACTCCTCCGACCCGAAGAAGATCTTCAGGTTGCCCAGCATGTGGACGACCAGGTAGCCGAGCATGATCAGGCCGGAGACGGCCATCACGGACTTCTTGCCGACGGTGGAGTCCCAGAGCGTGCGCGTGGTGGACGGCCGTCGATCCGTCCGCGGTGCCAGAGCCATGGGACGACGGTAGGGACGACGGTCCCGAAAGGTCCAAGACATGATGGAGCTGCACTCGATAGGCCGTGCCTATGGGGGCCCGATATCCTGGGCTGATGCAGTTCCAGCAGCTTCTCTATTTCGTGGCGGTCGCCGAGACCCGGCACTTCACCCGCGCGGCGGAGCGGGTGCATGTGGCACAGCCGTCGCTCTCCCAGCAGATCAGGGCCCTGGAGCGGGAGCTGGGGGCGGAGCTGTTCAGCCGGGCGCGGGGGAACATCGCCCTGACGGATGCGGGAGAGGCGCTGCTGCCGCTGGCCCGGCGGATCCTGGCGGACGCGGACACGGCGCGCCTGGAGGTGCAGGAGCTGGCGCAGCTGCGACGCGGGCGGGTGCGGCTGGGGGCCACGCCGAGTGTCTGCACGGGCTTGCTCCCGGACGTACTGCGTGCCTTTCACACCGCGCACCCGGGGATCGAGTTGCTGATCGAGGAGAGCGGTTCGCTGGACCTCGTACGGGAACTCGCGCGCGGCGTCCTGGACCTGGCGTTGATCGCGCTGCCACTTCCGCCGTCGGCGCCGGCGCTGACGACCGTGGAGCTGCTGACCGAGGACTTGGTGGTGGTCTCGTCGGCGGAGCTGCCGGCGCCGGGCGGGGGCGGCCCGCTGACCATCGCGGCGCTGCGCGACGAGCCGATGGTGATGTTCCGGCACGGCTACGACCTGCGGGACCTGACGGTGGCGGCTTGCCGGGCGGCCGGCTTCGAGCCGGCGTTCACGGTGGAGGGCGGCGAGATGGACGCGGTCCTCGGCTTCGTGCGGGCCGGGCTCGGTATCGCGGTGGTCCCGGCGATGGTCGTCGACCACGGCGGGCCGGGCCTGCGCGCCACCCCGCTCGCGGGCTCCCCGCTGCGCCGCACGATCGCCCTCGCCCACCGCACCGATGTCGCTCCCCCGCGCGCGGCCCGCGAACTCAAGCGGATGCTGCTGTCCTGACGCCGCATGCACCGCCCGGCCGGCTCCCAAAAGGCGCGGGGCGTCAGGACCGGCGTATGGAGAGGGTGCGGTCGAGGCCGTCCGCCAGCATCGCGAAGGCGTGTTCGGCGTCGGCGACGGCGGTGGGGTACGCCGCGTCGGCGCTCTGCCCTGCGGCGAGGCGGTGGTAGTTCTCGCGGCCCAGTTCGTGGCGGACCGTCACCAGGTGCTGCGCCGCGAGCCGCGCGGCGAGCGGGGCGACCCGCTCCTCCTCCAGCGCCGCGGCGAGCAGTTCCACCTCGCGGGCGGTGTAGTGGCCGAGCCGGGATTCCAGGCTGCCGGTGGCGTACAGCAGCCCTTGGAAGGCGAGCACGTTCGGGTGGTCACAGAGGCCGGTGATGGGATCGCGCTCGGCGAGCGCCGCCAGGAAGTGCGCGCGCAGGGCACCGACCGGGCTCTGGTCCGGCTCGCGGTCGCGCACCAGGCGGGCGGCCTCGTCCTGATGGTCGGCGAACCGGTCGAGGACCAGGTCCTCCTTGGTCGGGAAGTAACGGAACAGAGTGGGTTTGGAGACCTCCGCCGCGGCGGCGACATCGGCCACGGACACGGCGTCGAAGCCGCGTTCCAGGAACAGTTCGAGCGCCGTGGCCGCCAGGTGGTGGCGCGTGCGCAGCTTCTTGCTCTCGCGCAGACCTGTCGTGCGCGGATCGGTGGTCTTTTCCATGTCCCGAGCGTACCACGGAATTTCTGACTCGGTTATTTTTTTAACCGGGTTGCTTTTTTCTCCCGGAGCGGCTTTCCTTGGGGCAACGACGAGCAGAGGACATCCCATGACCGACGTACTGATCTCGGGCTCCGGCCCGACCGGATTGACCCTGGCCTGCGCCCTCGCGCTGCGCGGCGCCGCCGTGCGGGTCCTCGAACAACGCCCCGCACCGCACCGCGAGTCCCGCGGCAAGGGGCTTCGGCCCGGCAGCCTGGAGATCTTCGAAACCCTCGGGGTGGCCGCGGCCGTGAGGGCCGTGGGCAGCCGGAGCGTGGTCCTGCGCAAGTACTTCGACGGGGAGCCGGTCGCGGACACCTTGGTCGACGACGGCGGCCTACTGATCGGGCAATGGCAGGTCGAACAGGCCCTGCGCGACCGGCTCGCCGGGCTCGGCGTCCGCGTCGAGTACGGGTCCCGGCTTGTGGCCGTCACCCAGGACGCGACCGGCGTGCGAGCGGAGCTCGCGGACGGCGGCGTGGTGACCGCCGGCTACCTCGCCGGATGTGACGGCGGACGCAGCACCATCCGCCGCCTGCTCGGCATCCCCTTCGAAGGAAGCACCCGGGAGGAGCCGGCCATGGTCCTCGGGGATGTGCGGGCGCCGGGGCTCAGCCGGGACTTCTGGCATCAGTGGTTCACCTCGGAGGGCGGCGGGATACTGCTCTGCCCCATCCCGGGGACGGACGGCTTCCAGCTCCAGGCCGCGCCCGAGGCGGACGGGGAGGGTGGGTATGTGCCGCCCTCGTTGGAGAGCTTCCAGCGGATCTTCGACCGGTGCGCCCGCATGCCGGGAATCAGCCTCACCCATGCCACCTGGCTCTCCGACTGGCGGATCAACGTCCGCGTCGCCGCCCGCATGCGTGCGGGAAGGGCCTTGCTCGCCGGTGACGCGGCGCACGTCCATCCGATAGCCGGCGGCCTGGGCATGAACACCGGCATCCAGGACGCGGTCGCCCTCGCCCGGGCCCTCGCCGCGGCGCTCGGTGACCCGGCCCGGCAGGAGGACGTGCTCGACGCCTACGAGGCGGAGCGCCTGCCGGTGGCCATGGAGGTGGTGGCCGACACGGCGCGGCGGTACGAGCGGGTCGTGGACGCCGTCCGGACGCCCGGCCGGGGGACGGAGGTGGGCCTGGCCTGATCCCACCGGGCCTGCCGCGTCGCCTCCGCGACTCCGCGACTCCGCGCCCCCTCGGCGACTCCGCGACTCCGCGATGCCGGGCGTCGGCGCCCGGGACCGGCCGTCAGGACAGGGTGGGGACGGCGTCCGAGAGGGACAGCGCGTAGATCCGGTCGGCGGAGCCGGGGCGGGCGTAGTACCAGCCCTGGGCGGTGTCGCAGCCGAGCTCGCGGAGCTGGGCCGCTTGGACACCGGTCTCCACGCCCTCGACGGTGACGGCGAGTTCCAGGCTGTGGGCCAGCGCGACGATACCTTGCACGATCTTGACGTCCACGGGGTTGGCCGGCTGCTGCTGCATCCCTTGCGTGAACGAGCGGTCCAGCTTGAGCACGCTGACGGGCAGCCGCCGCAGGTTGGCCAGGTTGGAGTAGCCCGTGCCGAAGTCGTCCAGGGCGATGTCCACGCCGAGGGCGGCGAGCCGGCGCAGCGGTTCCAGGAGTTCGTCGTCGGCCCCGATCAGCGCCGACTCGGTGACCTCCAGGCAGAGCGCGCCCGGGGCGAGGCCGGATGCCTCCAGTACGCGGACGGTGTCGGCGACCAGGCCGGGGTGGTGCAGTTGCGTCGGCGAGAGGTTGACGTTGATGCGCAGCGCGGAGCCGCCGTGCCGGCGCTGCCAGGTGCATGCCTGACGCACGGACTCCTCGAGGACCCAGCGGCCGAGCGGGACGATCAGACCCGTGCGCTCGGCGAGCGGGATGAAGCGGTCCGGGCCCAGCACCCCGTACTGCGGGTGCGACCAGCGCACCAGCGCCTCCGCCCCGTGCACGCTGCCGTCGTGCATGTGCACCAGCGGCTGGTACTCGATGAAGAACTCGCCGCGCTCCAGGGCGGCGGGCAGGGCGTTGGTCAGGCCGTGCCGGGTGATGGCGCGGGCGTCGGCCTCCTCGTCGGCGAACTCGAACCGGTTTCCGCCCGCCGCCTTGGCCCGGTACATCGTGATGTCGGCGCTGCGCAGCACCTCCGCCGGGGTTCGTTCGCCCGCCGGGCCCTCGACGATGCCGATGCTGCCGCGCACCGACAGCTCGCGGCCCTCCAACCGGATCGGGGTGGACAGCGCGGACAGTACCCGGACGGCCATCTCGGTGGCCTTCTCCTCGGTGTCGGAGCCGGTGGTCAACGCCACGAACTCGTCACCGCCGAGCCGGGCGACGACCTCGCCCGGTCCCGTCGCGCAGCTCTGGAGCCGGTCGGCGACCTCCACCAGCAGCCGGTCGCCCGCCGAGTGGCCCAGGCTGTCGTTGACCGCCTTGAACCCGTCGAGGTCCAGGTAGCAGAGGCCGAAGCGGGGTCCGCCGGCCCCGCTCAGGGCCTTCTCCAGCCGCTCGAAGAACAGGGTGCGGTTGGGCAGGCCCGTCAGGGCGTCGTGGGTGGCCTCGTAGCGCAGCCGCAGGTTCAGCAGCCGGCGTTCGGTGGTGTCCTCCATCAGGGCCAGCTGGTACTGCGGCCGCCCTTCGGCGTCCCGCAGCAGCGAAACCGTCAGATTCGTCCACAGGACGGTGCCGTCGTTGCGGTAATAGGGCTTCTCCACCCGGTAGTGCTCGCGCTCCCCGCGCACCAGCTCGCCGTACATCCGCCACACGTGCGGGGTGTCGTCGGGGTGGCCCCACTCGCTGACGTTGCGGCTGCGGACGTGCCCTTCGAGGCCGCCGAACATCTGGAGCAGCGTGTCGTTGACCTCCAGGACGTTGCCCTCCAGGTCGGCGATGCCGATGCCGATGGCCGCCCCCTCGAAGACCGCCCGGAAGCGTTCCTCGCTCGCGTGCAGCGCCTGTTGCGCGTCGGCGCGCGCGGTCAGCGCGGAGCGTGCGATGGCTTCCTGCTCCTTCAGCGTGCGCTCCCGCAGGGCGCGGGCGAACCCGGCCGCGATGCCGTGTTGGAGCCGTGCGCAGCGGGACCGGTACTCCTCGGTGCTTTCCGCCCCCACGCCGTCGGGACCGCAGTACAGCACCAGGTACGACTCGACGACGCCCAGGGTTCCCGCCAGGGCATCCGGGTCGGTGCAGTGCACGGCCACGAGTTCGGCGCCGACCCGCTGGGCGGCGGAGGCGTCGAAGGGCCGGGCGTGCAGGGCGTCGGTGAGCGTGCGCGTCAGCGGGACCAGGTGCCGTTCGAATTCGGGGCGGGTCAGCGAGGTCGCCGTGACGGGAAAGATGGCCCGGCCCCAGATGGTCGCGAACCGCGCGATCCGGTCCTCCAGCCCGCTGCGCTGTTCCCGCACGTCCGCCCGGCCCGCATGCGGGCCGGGCGGAACGTCGCGGGTCGAAGGCTGCTTCGCCGGCGTCACGGCCCCGACCGCCGGTGGACGGGCCGGGCTCGGGCTGACGGGCGGCGGGGTCGGGGCCGGGAGTCTCACGCCTTGCGTCCCACGCCGGCGAAGCCCGAGAAGGCGAACGGGTCCTCCGGCGTGTCACCGTCCGCCGGGGATTCGGTGAGCTCCGGGCGCCAGTCCGGCATCGACACCAGGCCCGGTTCGAGCAGTTCCAACCCGTCGAAGAAACCCGTGACCTCCTCGCGCGTGCGCATCACCAGGGGGTTGCGGATGTCCCGGTAGACGCCGACGGCCCCGACCGCGACCTCTTCGGCGAGCGGGATGCCCTCGTAGGAGGCGTGGGTGAGGATCAGCATGCTGCCGGGGGCGAGGGCGTCGCGCAGCTGGGCGACAGCGGTGTACGGGTCGTCGGTGTCCTCCAGGAAGTGCAGGACGGCGACGAGCAGCAGGGCGACGGGGCGGTCCAGGTCCAGCAGCCGGGTCACCTCGGGCGCGGCCAGGATGTCCTGCGGTTTGCGCAGGTCGGCGGCGACGACGTCGGTCCGGTCGTCACCGGCGAGGACGGCCTGGCTGTGCGCGACGGCCACCGGGTCGTGGTCGACGTAGACGACACGTGCCTCGGGGCTGGCCTGGCGGGCGATCTCGTGGACGTTGCCGAAGGTGGGGATGCCGGAGCCGATGTCGAGGAACTGGGTGATGCCCTCGGCGACGGCGTGGCGCACGGCCCGGCGCATGAACGCCCGGTTGGCCTGCATGATCTTGGGAAGCCCCGGCAGGAATTCCATGGCCCGACGGGCCGCCTGACGGTCGACTTCGAAGTTGTGCGAACCGCCCAGGTAGTAATCGTAGATGCGGGACACGCTCGGCACCGATATGTCGATGCCTGGCGGGGCCCAGGCGGGGCGCTCCATCGGGGTCTCCAAGCCGTAGTCGTGCCGTGGTCCGGGGGGTCGGTCAGGAACCGGACTCCTGTCCGAGCCGAATGTACTGATCATTGGCCAACGGAGCGAGCGAAAGCGGAAATTGGCGATCCGTTCTTGGTCACACACCTAACGCGAGCAGGGGTGTCACCGCACCCCGTGACAGAAACCGACAAATACCTTTTGGGAATTGACCGGCCGGCCATGGAAGACGGTCAAAAGGTGGCTCAAACCACTACGGTCCGAACTCCGCCCGTTCTGGCGAACCACGACCGACCGCCGCGTGCGGGGGCTCGCGCGGGCCCATGCTCCCCGGGTGAACAGAGCATGTGCCCGGCGCCTGCTGGCGGTACCGGTGCTGGTGTGGGCGGCGTTTTCCGTCACACCGGCCGTGGCCGATAGCCGCGCCTCCACGTCGATCGGCCCGGGCGACGGCGGGGCCCCCGCCGGGCCGCCCACAGCCGCCCACGCCATCCTGGCCGGGACCGGCCGGGGTGGCGGACATCACGAAGACGCCCCCGAAGACGGTCATGGGAGCGACCGCGGGAACGGCCACGGCCAGGCGGACGGCGACGGACACGGAGACGGACACGGCTGGGGCCACCACGGCGGGCACCACTGCCCGCCACCGCCACCGCCACCCTGCCCCCCGAAACCCACCCCCACCCCGACCCCGACACCCACCCCCACGCCGACGCCCACACCGCCTCCCCCCTCCCCCGAGCCGACGCCACCCCCACCACCGAAGCCCACGCCACCACCGCCGCCCGCGCCCCCGAGGCCCGCCCCGCCACCGCCGGTGGTCGCGCCCGCCCCGCGCCCGCCTGAACCGGCCCCGGCCCCCGAACCGGAGCCCACGCCCACCCCGGCGGTGACGCCCCCGCCCGTCCCCAAGCCGGTGGCCCGCCCCACCTACCACGCGCCGTCCCGCAAACCGGCCGAACACCACATCTCGCCGGTCACCTTCACGCTCATGACCGCGGCCCCCGCGGTGCTCGCGATCGTCGCGCTGCGCCCCCGCTAGGCCCGGCCCGTAGGCGCCGGCCCCTCACCCCTGTTTTGGAGTCATCGTGTCGGAATGGCTCGTCCTGTCCCTGGCGATGGCCGCGGCCTGCGCCGTGGTACTGAGCATCGCCTTCTTCAACCAGCGCCGGATCGGCGACGACGACGATCCCAGCGAAACCCCGGACGTCATCGAGTACATGACGATGATGATCGGGGTGATCTACGCGATCGTCCTCGGACTGGCCATCGCCGGCGTCTGGGAGGGCCGCGGCGCCGCCCAGGAGTACGTGCGCCAGGAGTCGCAGGCCCTGCACGAGATCAGCGTCCGCTCCGAGGTCTATCCGCCGGAAACCCGCAAGACCATCCGCTCCGACGTAGACGCGTACGTGACGTACGTGGTGGACACGGAGTGGAAGGAGATGGCCGACCACGGCAAGATCACCGACCGCAGCGGCCAACTGTTGGAACGCATCCGCCGGGACGTCACGGACTACGAGCCGAAGACCGACCACGAGGGGCAGGCGTACCAGCCGCTGGTCGACCAGGTCGCGGCGGTGGACGACGCCCGCAACGCCCGCGGACAGAGCGCCCAGGCCACGATGCCGGGGGTGGTGTGGTTCGGTCTGGTCGTGGGGGCGCTCGTGACGGTCGGTCTGATCTTCACGCTCCAGATCCGGCGCTCCTTCCGCGAACTGCTGCTGGCCGGTCTGTTCAGCGCGCTGATCGCCTTCCTGCTGTTCCTGATCTGGGACTTCGACGCACCCTTCGGAAGGGGCATCGCGGCCACCGCCGAACCCTTCTTCGCCCAGTTCCCGCACCTCGGGCTCGGCGACTGAGCGCGGCGGTCGCGCCGCCGACGGCCGGGCGGCCCGACCGCCCCGACAAACCGGGGACGGGGCTCCCGTCCCCGGTTTGGCCCATCGATATGACCCGTTCGCCCGTTCCTGATCGCGAGCTCCCGGACCCCCGCCTAGCGTGACGGACATCGAGGCGCACGTCCCTCCACGTGCGGAAACCATTCCGCGGCTGCTCCTCGGGGATCCGGAGAATCACTCATGGGTGCGATACGCAGCTCCGCCACAGCCCTGCTGAGCGCCGGCGCCACGGGCGTCGTTCTCGCGCTCGGCCCGGCGGGCACCAGCGCCGCCCTCGCGGCCGAGGCCCAGCCCGTCACCCCGTTCGCCTTCGCCATCACCCCGTCGACGGTCGCCCCCGGCGGCCAGGTGGTGCTCTCCGTCAGCGGTTGCGACTCCGCGTTCGCCACCTCCTCCTCCGGGGTGTTCGACACCGTGAGCATCGCGCGTGGGCAGACCGCACGGGTCACCGTCGACCGGGACGCCCGTCCCGGGGCGCTGTATTCCGTCACCTTCACCTGCAACGGCGAGACGCGCTCCGCCGACTTGACCATCGCCGGCGGAACGAGCCGGCCCACCACGAGTTCCACCGTCGGCCCGCCGCGCCGCCTCCCGTTGCCGCCGACCGCGCCGACCGCGCCCGTCGCGCCCGCCTCGAGCGGCACCACCCTCGGCGTGCGCGGTGGCCTCGGCGGCAGCGTCGCCGGGATGGACCTGCTGGAACTGGGCGTCGGAGCCGGCTTCGTGTTGGCCGCCGTGGGCGGCACGGGATACGTGCTGCGGCGTCGCTCCACCCGTGGTCACTGAGCCCGCCGGGCTTCCCGGCGGGCGTGGCGGGAAACCGCACGCGCCCCGAGCCCTCGTCAGGACTCGGGGCGACCGCGGTACCGGGCGCACCGGGGAGGTCGGCCGGTCAGGCCCGGCTACCGATCGGGCGGCGACGGCGCATCACGTGGATGCCCGCGCCGAGGGCGGCCGCGGCGACGAGACCGGAACCGATGGCGGTCTCGGTGGTGGACGGGCCGAAGGAGCCGCCGAGTCCGCCTTGGGCGCCGTTGCCGTCGAGGATCGTGAAGCGGTGCGTGGCGACGAGGCTGCTGTCGTTGCACCGGACGGACAGCGTCTGGTGGCCGGGAGAGGCGTGGTTGAAGATGCGGACGGTCGCGAATCCGATGGAACCGGCCGACAGTCTGGTCTCGGGAAAGTTGCCGTGCGACCAGACCGTGCCGCCGTGGGTGCATCCGGCGGCGCTGACCTGCATCGTCGAGCCCTGGTGCACGGAGTAGGGGTTGACCGTGACGTTGCTGGGCCCGGTGCCGCCGCCCAGCGGTGGGCCGCCCGCCGGGTTCGCCGAGGCGAATGGTGCGCCGAGGGCGACGGCGGCGCAGGCCGCCGCGGTCACGGTGAGTGCGCGCAAAACACGCATGGTGGAACCTCCAGCGGGAAGCGCCCCGGAGCGGTCGCCCGGGATGATCGACGAGAACGCCTCCCATCACGAACCCTCGGGGCGGCTCGCAACCAGCGCATGTCCGACTTTGGGCCGCCCGGTTGAGCGACACGCCGGGCAGGTCGCAGCGTTTCTGACGGATCCGCAGGTCACGACCCGTCAGGCATTTATGTGACGATTACCTGGATGGGCGCACCCCTTCCGGCCGCACCACCCGTTCGCCCGCCCCCGATCGCCGTCCCGGCCGTGCGCGCTTAGCGTGCGTGACGTAGGGCTTACAGGGGAGGGACTGGAACGCGGGTCGGGACCCCCGCGTCGGGAAGGGAGAGCCATGACCGAGGACGAGGGTGAGCAGCGGCCGAGGAGGCGCTCCCCGTGGGGACCACTCGCACTGGTCCTGCTCACCGGCCTCGCCATGATGCGCAACGGCGTGAACCTGAACGAGGGTCCGCCGCAGCCCGCCGCCGCGGCGGCCGTCGCGGTACGGCCCGACCAGGCGGCGGTGGCGCCGCCGGCTCCGCCGCCGGACCTTGAGGTGCTGGAGCACTCGTCGGTGCAGCGCATCAGGATCCCCGCCATCAAGGTGGACGCGCCGGTGATGACGGTCGGGTTGGACGCGCAGGGCTTCATCGACGCGCCACCGCCGCAGGACCCGAACCTGGCCGGCTGGTACCTCAACGGGATCTCCCCGGGCCAGCAGGGCTCGGCGGTGATCGTGGGCCACGTGGACAACGCGCAGGGTCCGGCGGTCTTCTACGGCCTGGGCTCGCTCAACAAGGGCCAGCACATCGAGGTGGAGCGGTACGACGGGCGCACGGCGGTGTTCGAGGTGTACGGCGTGGAAGTGTTCTCGAAGGAGACCTTTCCCGGAGCCCGGGTGTACGGGGACACCGGCCACCCGGAACTCCGCGTGATCACCTGTGGCGGCGGCTACTCGAAGGGCCGGGGCTACGACGGCAACGTGGTCGTCTTCGCCCGGATGGTGGAGGCCCGCTGACACCGCCGGGGCGCCCCCGCCGCCGTGGGGCGGTCGGCGGTCCGGCGGTCCCTCAGTGGGCCCGGGCCGCGGGGAGGGTGGGGAGCGTCATCCGGTAGCCCTCGGCGAGCAGCCGGGGCAGGTACGTACCGAGCGCCTCGACGCTCTGGGAGCGGTTGCCGCCGGCGTCGTGGGACAGCACGATCACCCCGGGCGCGGCGCCTCCCAGGATGCGGGAGACGATGGTGGAGGTGCCCGGCTCGGTCCAGTCGAGGCTGTCCACGGTCCAGGCCAGGGGCTCCATGCCCAGTTCGGCGCCGATCTCGAAGGCGGCCCGGTTCCAGGCCCCGTAGGGCGCCCGGAACCACTGGGGCGCGGTGCCGACGGCGGCTTCCACGACGTCGCTGGTGCGGCCGATCTCGTCGGCCAGGTCGGGGCGGGTGAGGGTGGGGATGAGCGGGTGCGTCCAGGTGTGGTTGCCGATGACGTGGCCCTCGGCGGCCATTCGGCGCAGCAGGTCGCGGTTGTCGGTGGCCATCTCCCCGCAGACGAAGAACACGGCGCGGACCCCGTACCGGGCGAGGGTGTCGAGGATGCCGGGGGTGTAGCGAGGATCGGGCCCGTCGTCGAAGGTGAGGACCATCTGGCCGGACCGGCTCGCCTCGGGGGGCAGTTCCAGGATGGGGCGGGTACGGACGGCGGGCTTCACCGCGGGGGGCCGGGCCGGGGCCTCCGCCGTCATCGGGGTCAGCCGGTAGGTGTTCGGCGGAAGCCCCGCAGCGCGCGGGGCGGGGGCTCCCGGCGCCCCCCGACCGGTGGAGCCCGCGCCGCCGGGGCCGGGCGCGGGGCCGGTTCCGGCGGCGGCGCCGGGGGCCGGGGTGTCGCTCTCGCCGCCGGTGATCAGCGACGCGGCCGCCGCGACCCCGAGGAAGACGGCGGAGCGCAGGAGCACGCGCCGCCCTACTGTCGGCTCGTCATTTTTCATTCTCAACTGGTATCAATCACATCGGCTGAGTCGCCGGGAGGCGCGAAGGCGCCCGCCCCCCGTCACCCGCCCGGCGCAGGCCGGACCGGCCGCGGGGCCCGGGGCGGGCAAAGCGGGTGGGGCGGGGCGGGGCGGGAACCGTCAGCCGCGTCGTACGAGCGGGAACGGAAGCGTCTCGCGGATCGTCAGACCGGTGAGGAACATGACGAGGCGGTCCACGCCGATGCCCAGGCCCCCGGTCGGCGGCATCGCGTACTCCAGCGCGTCCAGGAAGTCGTTGTCGAGTTCCATCGCCTCGGGGTCGCCGCCCGCCGCCAGCAGTGACTGCGCGGTCAGCCGACGGCGCTGCTCCACGGGGTCGGTGAGCTCCGAGTAGGCGGTGCCCAGCTCGGTGCCGAAGGCGACCAGGTCCCAGCGTTCGGCCAGCCTGGGGTCCTTGCGGTGCTGCCGGGTCAGCGGGGAGACGTCGGTGGGGAAGTCCTTGTAGAAGGTGGGCAGCTCGGTCCGCTCCTCCACCAGCCGCTCGTACATCTCCAGCACGACGTCGCCCCGGGTGTCGTCGGGCGAGTGGGGGACCCCGGCCCGGTCGCACAGGCGGCGCAGCGCCCGCTCGTCGGTGTCGGCGTCGACCTCCTCGCCCAGCGCGTCGCCGATGGCCCCGTACACCGTCTTGACCGGCCAGTACCCGGAGATGTCGTGGACGACGACGGTGCCGTCGGCGTCGGTCTTGTGGGCGACGGGCGAGCCGAAGGCCGCGGTGGCGGCGCCCTGGATCAGCTCGCGCGTCAGGTCGAGCATGACGTCGTAGTCCGCGAACGCCTGGTACGCCTCCAGCATGGTGAACTCGGGGTTGTGCTTGTAGGAGACGCCTTCGTTGCGGAAGGTGCGGCCCATCTCGAAGACCTTCTCCATGCCGCCGACGCACAGCCGTTTCAGGTACAGCTCGGGGGCGATGCGCAGGTACAGGTCGAGGTCGTAGGCGTTGATGTGGGTGCGGAAGGGGCGGGCGTTGGCGCCGCCGTGGATCTGCTGGAGCATCGGGGTCTCGACCTCCAGGTAGCCGCGGTCCAGCAGCCCTTGGCGCAGTGCCTGCACGGCGACGGAGCGGGCCCGTACGACGTCGCGCGCGTCGGGGCTGGCGACCAGGTCGAGGTAGCGGCGCCGGACCCGGGCCTCCGGATCGGCGAGGCCCTTGCGCTTGTCGGGCAGGGGGCGCAGGCACTTGCCGGTGAGCTGCCAGGAGTGGACGACGACGGACAGCCGGCCGGTCTTGCTGGTGCCGACCTCGCCGGTGGCCACGACGTGGTCGCCGAAGTCGACCTGCGAGGTGAAGGCGTCCAGGACGTCCGGGCCCGCCTCGTCGCGGGTGAACATCAGCTGGGTGTCGCCGGTCCAGTCCCGCAGCACGGCGAAGACGACTCCGCCGAGGTCGCGTACGACCATCACCCGGCCCGCGAGGGTGACCTGTTCGCCGGTGCGGGTGCCGGGCGGGTAGCCCGGGTGAACCTCTTCGAGGCGGGCGACGGTGTGGGTGCGCTGCGGGATGCCGACCGGGTAGGGGTCGGTGCCGGAGGCCCGGATCCGGTCCAGTTTGGCGTGCCGTACCCGGACCTGCTCGGGCAGCCGTTCGGCCGCCGGGCGTGCGCCGGCCTCCCCCAGGAGGTCCAGGCCGAGGGAGTCGATGGAGGGCAGGCCCTCGGTGGTGGCGGGCGCGGTGAGGCCCTTGGGGTGGGCGTTGCCCCACAGTTTGCGCATGCTCGGTACGGAGACGAAGCCCTCGGCGATGCCTGAGGCCAGGCTGACCCGGGCGAGGGAGCCGGCGTCCTGGTAGCAGAGGAAGCGCGGGTACCACTCGGGGCCGTACTTGACGTTCGAGCGGTACAGCGCCTCCAGTTGCCACCAGCGGGAGAAGAACAGCAGCAGTCTGCGCCAGAGCCTGAGGACCGGCCCGGCGCCGATCCGGCCGCCCTCCTCGAAGGCCGAGCGGAAGACGGCGAAGTTGAGGGAGATCCGGCGCACGCCCAGCCCGGGCGCGGCGGCGCAGAGCTGGGCGACCATGAACTCCATGACGCCGTTGGGGGCGGCGCGGTCGCGGCGCATCAGGTCGAGGGAGATGCCGTCCTTGCCCCAGGGGACGAAGGACAGCAGGGCGATCAGCCGGCGCTCGGCGTCGAACGCCTCGACGAGGAGGCAGTCGCCGTCGGCCGGGTCGCCGAGCCGGTCCAGGGCCATGGAGAAGCCGCGTTCGGTCTCGGTGTCGCGCCAGGTGTCGGCCCGTTCGACGATGGTGTGCATCTCCTCCTCGGAGAGGGCGGAGTGGCGGCGGATGACCGTGGTGGCGCCCGTGCGCCGGACCCGGTTGACCGCTTGCCTGGTGACGCGCATGTCGCGGCCGTCGAGGTCGAAGTGGGCGACGTGCAGGATCGCCTCGTCGCCGAGTTGCAGGGCGCCGAGTCCGGAGCGGGCGTACGCGGTCGCGCCGTCCTCGGAGGCGCCCATGACGGCGGGCTGCCAGCCGTAGCGGCGGGCCACGGCCAGCCAGGCGTTGATGGCGGGGGTCCAGGCGGCGGGGTCGCCGACCGGGTCGCCGCTGGCCAGGCAGACCCCGGCCTCGACGCGGTAGGTGACGGCGGCCTTGCCGTTGGGCGCGAAGACGACGGCCTTGTCCCGCCGGGTCGCGAAGTAGCCGAGGGAGTCGGCGCGCCCGTACGCACCGAGGAGCGCGCGGATGCGGGGCTCCTCGTCCCCGTGCAGGGCGGCGGTCAGCCGTTGGGACCGGAACAGGGTCGCGGCGGCGTTCAGCAGGGCGATCGCGCCGAAGAGGCCGAGGACGAAGGACAGCGGGCGGGGCGGGCGGCCGTCGAAGCGGCGGTCGGAGAAGAGGCCGCCGAAGACCTCCTTGGCGGCCCAGTCGAGCCACTGGTCCTTGGGCAGCGTTCCGGGGAACAGGGCGACCAGGCCCCAGCCGGCGAGGACGGCGAGGAGCAGGCCCAGGCCGAGGACGAGCAGGGCCCGCCAGAAGGCGCCGGGCCGGGAGGCGGCGTAGAACTCGCGGCGGGCGGCGATCAGGAGCGCGAGGGCGGCGGCGGCGATGGCCAGGGAGACGCCGCCGACCCAGTACTCGTCGTCGGCGATGAACAGGACGTCGACGAGGATCAGCAAGGCCAGATAGGTGACGACGATCCACCAGGCGACCTTCTTGCGGGCGCCGAGGGCGGCGGCGAGCAGGAAGAGGAAGACGGCGTAGGCGAGGTTCGCGCTGACGGGGATGACGAAGTCGTCGAGGAAGCGCACGATGTGGCGCAGCAGGCGGCGCAGCACCGGGGAGAGCGACAGGAGGGCGCACAGCAGTCCGAGCGTTCCGAAGAACGCCCCGAACGCGTCGGGGACCCGGTTCAGGAAGCGGCTGCGGGTCCCCCGGGTCTGCTCCGCGGTGGCACTCATGGTTCGCACTGTAGGGAGGGCCGGGCCGGTCCGCGCGTCGACGGGATAATCTCGGGGGCGTGACGGAGCACGTGGGTACGGGATTCGAACGCGGTACGGACGGTCCGAAGGTGATCCTGGCCGGGATCGACGGTTCGGACTCCTCGCTGCGGGCCGCGGCGTACGCGGCGGGGCTGGCGCGGCGGCAGAACGCGCTGCTGGCGCTGGTGTACGTGCAGCCGGTGATGGCGGCCGGGGCCTCGTTGGGGGCGCCGGTGTCGGACACGACCGGTGAGATCGCGGAGGGCCTCGTCGCGGAGATCCGGGCGGCCGCCGAGCGCCTG
Source organism: Streptomyces sp. NPDC058279 (assembly GCF_042881255.1). Taxonomy (NCBI): domain Bacteria; kingdom Bacillati; phylum Actinomycetota; class Actinomycetes; order Kitasatosporales; family Streptomycetaceae; genus Streptomyces; species Streptomyces sp. NPDC058279. The sequence goes on from NZ_JBHVYA010000015.1 coordinate 95,663, forward strand.
AGGGGCATCTTCGAGGTGCACTGGCAGTTCCACACCTTCCGTGGCGATCCGTATGCCGGTCTGGTGAGCGCGGCGGAGGAGCTGAAGGCGGACGCGGTGGTGGTCGGGACGTCGGAGCAGGCCGGGCACCGGATCGTCGGCTCGGTGGCGGTCAGGCTGGTCAAGGCGGGCCGCTGGCCCGTCACGGTGGTGCCGTAACGGGCCGGGGGCGCTGGCGGCCGGACGGGCCGGACGCGGGGCGATTCGCTACTTGCCCATCGTGAGGCCGTCCTTCCCGGCGCCGCGGCTGAGGACGGCCTCGCCGATGGCGTCCCGGGCGGTTTCCCATTCCTCGTGGTCGGGGTGCTTGGCGAGGGCGTCGGGAAGGTTGACGACCCTCCAGGGCGACTCGTCGGTCATCTGCGGGACGAACTCGGCCTTGGTGACCCGCCAGCGCTGTCCCGCGGCGGCCGGCGGGGCGAAGGTGAATCGGCCGATCGAGCCGTAGTTGCCGCGCGCGTCCCGGGCGCCGGTGTCGTTGAACATCTCGCCCGCGACCTGGTCTCCCATGCCGTAGATGATCCAGGTCCCGTTGACCTTCTCGTAGGCCTGGGGGATGTGGGCGTGGGTGCCGAGGATCAGGTCGATGTCGGGGCGCCCGGCGGTCCGCGAGGCGGTCAGCGCCTTGCCGAGCGCCAGCTGGGTCTCGTCCGGCTCGGTCTGCCACTCGGTGCCCCAGTGCACGCTGACCAGGACCACGTCCGCGCCCGCCTTCCGGGCGGCCCGCGCGTCCGCGATGATCTTCTCCTGCTTCATCAGGTTGACGGCCCACGGTTGTCCCTCGGGCATCGGGTAGCCGTTCGTGTCGTACGTGTACGCGAGGTGCGCGACCTTGGCGGAACCGGCGCGGTAGCCGGTGACGGTGGCGGCCTCGGCGGCCGTACGGGCCGAGCCGGCGTGTTTGAGGCCGGCCTTGTCGAACGCGTCGAGGGTGCGCCGCACGCCGTCGGCGCCGTCGTCCAGGGTGTGGTTGGAGGCGGTGGAGCAACCGTCGTAGCCGGTGGCCTTCAGCGCGTCGGCGATCTCGGGCGGTGACTTGAAAGCCGGGTAGCCGGTGAAGGGGCCGCCGTCCTCGCCGTAGACGGTCTCCATGTGGCACAGGGCGAGGTCCGCGGCGGAGACCACCGGTTTGACCCCGGCGAACATCGGCCGGAAGTCGTAGCCGTCGCCCCCGGCGTCGGTGGCGCCCTGCCGGATGATCGAGGTGTGCGGGAGCACGTCGCCGCTCGCGACCAGGGTGAAGCTCTTGGCGCCGCCCGGGGCGGTGGCGGAGCCGCCGGTGGAGGACCCCGGGCCGTGGCTGCCGGCCATGCGCGCCGGGGCGGACCTCCCGCCGGCGGAGCAGGCGGCGGCCGTGGCGGACAGCAGGAGGGCCGACGCGAGGGCGAGGGCCTGGCGGGTGCGCTGGGTCATCTGTACCGGCTCTCGCTCGGAGGGACACCTGGGGACGCCGGAACGGCCGGGACGCACGGGACGTCGTGGAACGCCCGGACACCCGATTCCGGAGGATTCGTACGACTATCCGATGAGCTGAATTCACAGAAGACGACGCCACAAGTCAAGGAACGACGCGGCCCGACCCGCACGGTTCACCCCCGTGGCCGTTCGCCGCGCCGTTCGACCGTTCACCGTGCGGCGCGCCCGCCCACCGGAGGACCGGGGTGCTTGGGCGCAACGACGGCGCCGGACGGTTCCCGGGCCGCCCCGTGCAGGTCAGGGTGGATCCGTCGGACCCCGTACGGGCGCCGGGACGGTCCCCGGCAGACCCGGTGAACCGCGGAAGGAGCCGCTCGTGCCGCCCTCCCCCACCCTCCTGCGCACGGACCCCGAGGCGCTGGCCGAACTCCAGCGCGAGCACGGGCGGGCGCTGTTCGGATTCCTGGTCGGCCTGACGGCGGGGGACGCCCAGCGGGCCGAGGACCTCGTCCAGGAGACCCTGGTACGGGTCTGGCAGCACCCGGAGGTGTTGGCCGGCGGGCACGAATCCATGCGGCCGTGGTTGTTCACCGTCGCCCGTCGGCTCGCGATCGACGCCCGCCGGGCCCGCCTCTCTCGGCCGCAGGAGGTGAATCCGGACGGCCTGGAGCAGGCACCCGCGCCGCAGGACGCGGTGGCGGGCTCGGTGACCGCGATCGATGTCAGGCGGGCCGTGGGCAGCCTGGGGCAGGAGCACCGCGAGGTGTTGATGCAGGTCTACTTCCGGGACCGCTCGGTGGCCGAGGCCGCCGCGGAACTCGGCATTCCGGCCGGAACCGTCAAGTCCCGTACGTATTACGCGCTGCGCGCCCTGCGCAAGGGGCTCCAGGGCTACGGGCTCGGCGCCTGAGGTACCGTCAAGGCGGAGCGGAGGCGGCCGTCGGTGCGCCCGACCCGAGGCGGCACCCGGTCCGGAGAACGCCTCGAAGGGACACGGACCGGACACAAGCCGCGACAAAACCGGTGCCGGACCGTTCAAGTTGAGTAAACATCCTCCGCTCCGCGAGGCCCTCGGTGAAGGCTCGGGGCTGACGACGGGAAGCTCACGCGCGGGAGAAGGTGGAACGGTGCGGCCCGAAGGTACGAACGGCACCAGTGACGGTGGCGGCAGTGGGCTGGCGGTGCCCATGGCGTGGCTCTACGCGGAGTACATCGCCGACGAACTGCTGCGCACGGGCCGACTGATCCCCGTCAGCACGCTGGAGTTCCGCGCCGGCCGGGACACGCTCGCGCTGACCGTCTACCTCTCGGACGCGGCCGGTGAGCTCTCCGGGATCCGGGTGGTCTCCCAGCTCGACGAGTGGCTGTCGCTGACGGCCTACGGACACCCGTGGCGCGACTGGGTGGAGACCCGCTTCCTCCAGCTCGGCGAAGAAGCGCGGGAGGACGGGCGGGACGGGGACCCGGACCTGGAACTGGCCCGGGCGGCCTGGCGCTGGCTGGACCGCACGGAGCTGTTCGCGACCAACCTCGACCCGGGACGGCACGGCCACGCGGACACCCCGGTCGGCCTGGACGAGAACGCCCGCGTCTGGACGCCGGCCTGGCAACTGGGGCTGCCGCTCGGCCACTTGGCGATGCACCTGTTCTGATCGGCCGCTCAGGCGTCCGCGGTGCGGGACCCGGGCGCCTCGGCGGGGTCCGTCACCAGCCCGGTGAAATCGGCCTCGTTGCGCTCGGCCCGGGCCACGTACCAGCGGGCGATCAGCCACATCACCGGGTACACGAGCAGCCCCAACACCACCCACACCAGCGGGCCGGACGCCACCCGGGGCAGCAGGAACGCCACCGGCAGCGCGCCGACGAGCAGCGCGAGCACGGCCAGCGCCCGGAGCCCGGCCCGGAGTTGACTGCGCATCAGGGCCCTGACGTAGGTGGCACCGACGCTGGTCTGCTCGGAGATCTCCGACCGCGCCGGGGTGTGCGCGGGCGCCCTGCGCCGCGAGCCCCGGGGCACACCGGTGACGACCTCCCGCCGCGCCGCCTGCTGCTCCTCGGCCATGGTCCGGCAGTCTACGCACCCCACCCTCCCCGAGCGGCCCCGCCGACCGGAAGCGCCGGCCGGACAACCGGCCGCCTAGGCTGCCTTCCCATGAGCGCGACACCACGAGGAACCCCGCCGGCGTGCCGGAACCGCGACCGCGAAGTCACGCAGGGTGGGCGGGCCATGTGCCGCAGCGGCTGACGGCGGAGGAGTTCGAGGCGGTGTGGGACAGGGCCCGGCGCTACCTCGCGGCTACTTGAGGAGGCGGGAGAGGCGCCGGTCCGCGAGGGGCTTGCCGCCGGTCTGGCAGGTGGGGCAGTACTCCAGCGAGGAGTCGGCGAAGGACACCGAGCGGATGGTGTCCCCGCAGACCGGGCACGGCTCCCCGGCCCGGCCGTGGACCCGCAGCCCGCTCTTCTTCTCGGCCTTGAGCCGCCCCGCGGCCACCCCGTGGGCCCGCTCGACGGCCGCGCGCAGGGTGTCCCGTACGGCGTCGTGGAGGTGCGTCACCTGCTCCTCGTCGAAGGAGGCGGCCAGTTTGAACGGCGAGACCTTCGCGGCGTGCAGGATCTCGTCGCTGTAGGCGTTGCCGATGCCGGCGATGACGCTCTGATCGCGCAGGACCCCCTTGATCTGCCGCCGCTCCCCCGCCAGCAGGGCGGCGAACGCGGCCCGGTCGAAGTCGTCGGCGAGCGGGTCGGGCCCGAGCCGGGCGATGCCGGGGACCTCCCGGGGGTCGCGGACCACGTACACCGCGAGCCGCTTCTGGGTGCCCGCCTCGGTGAGGTCGAAGCCCGCGCCGCCCTCCAGTACGACGCGCAGCGCCAGCGGCCCCTTGCCCGGGCGCGGCGGCCCCGCGGGCAGGGTGTCCTGCCAGCGCAGCCAGCCGGCCCGGGCCAGGTGGGTGACGAGGTGGAGGTCGCCGATCCGCAGGGCGAGGAACTTCCCGTAGCGGGTGGTGGGCCCGGCGGTCTGCCCCTCCAGGGCGGTGAGCGGCGGGTCGTACGTCTTGAGCACGCTGACCGCGAGCGGGAGGACGCGTTCGACCACCCGCCCGGTCAGGTGCTCGTCGAGGAACTCCCGCAGGGCCTCGACTTCGGGCAGCTCCGGCATGCTCCCAGCGTGCCGCCACGCCGCGCGGAACGCGAGCCGTACCGCCGACGTCCACGAGACCGACGTCCACGAGACCGACGGCTACGAGAGGACGAACTCGCACCACACGCACTTGCCGCCGCCCCGGGGGTCCACGCCCCAGAGGTCCGCCAGCCGGTCCACGAGCATCAGGCCACGGCCCGAGACGCCCGACTCCCCCGCTTCCCGGCGTCGGGGCAGCGCGCTGGAGCGGTCCTCGACCTCCACCCGGAGCCGGCGCCGGGGGCCGGGCAGTACCCGGAGCGTCACGATGGCCGGGCCGTCGGTGTGCATGAGCGCGTTGACGATCAGCTCGTCGGCCACCAGTTCGATCTCGTCGGCCCGCTCCCCCGCCCCCCACGCGCGCACCGCCGCGCCGATCATGTGCCGGGCCGAGACCAGGGCCTCGGGGTCCGCCGGGGCCACGTGCTGTTGGAGCCGGCCGCCGCCCTGCGGCGCCTCGGGCACCTCGCGGCGCAGCAACAGCAGCGCCATGTCGTCGTCGCCGCCCCGCTCGTCGTTGACCCCGCACAGCACGTCCGCCAGCTTCTGGAGGTCCGCCGGGCCGCTCCGGATGAGGTCCGTCAGGTGTCCGATCCCCTGGTCGAGGTCCGTGCCCGGCTGCTCGACCAGGCCGTCCGTGCAGAGCAGAAGCGTTTCCCCAGGGCCCAGCTCCATCGTGGTGACCGGGTACTCCAGCCGGCCGAACTCCGCCGAGAGCCCCAGCGGCATTCCGCCCTCCGCCGTGACCCGGCGGCAGTCCCCGTCGCGGGTGCGCAGCAGCGGGTCGATGTGCCCGGCCCGTACCAGTTGGAGCACGCCGGTCGCGAGGTCGGCCTCTACGTAGGTGCAGGTCGCGAAGCGGTCGGTGTCCAGCTCGTGCAGGAACACCGAGGCCCGCGCCATGACGGTGGCCGGCGAGTGGCCCTCCGTCGCGTACGCGCGCAGCACGATGCGCAGCTGGCCCATCACCGCGGCCGCGTGGGTGTCGTGGCCCTGGACGTCGCCGATGACCGCCCCGACGCGGCCGCCCGGCAGCGGGATGACGTCGTACCAGTCGCCCCCGATCTCCTGGCCCATGCGCGCCGACCGGTAGCGGACGGCGATGTCCGCTCCGGCGACGGAGGGGATGCGCCGTGGCAGCATCGCCTGCTGGAGACCTTCGGCGAGGTCGTGTTCCTGTTCCAGCAGCATGGCCCGTTGCAGGCTCTGGGCGATGCTGCTGCCGAGGGCGACGAGCAGGTTCCGTTCCTCCTGCGTGAAGCCGTCCTTGTCCTGGTAGAGCAGTCCGATGGCGCCGATCGGGCGGGCCTGGGCGATCAGGGGCAGGTAGGCGGCCGCCGAGATGTCCATCGAGGAGATCTTCGCCCAGAGGTCGGGGTAGCCCTCGGCGAACTCCTTCGCGGAGTCGAGGAAGCGGGGCTGGAGGGAGCGGACGACCTCGCTCATCGGGTACTGCTCGTCGATGCGGGTGTAGCGGGTGCCGGGGATGAAACTGCCCTCCGGTCCTTCGGCCACCAGGTGGATGCGGCCGGCCTCGACGAGTCCCATGACCATGCCCATCGAGCCGAGCCGTTCCAGGCCGTGGGCGTCGCCGAGCGCGTCGATGACGTCCTGGACGGTCCGGGCGTGGGCGAGGGCGGCGGTGGTGCTCTCGACCACCGAGGTCTGGCGGCGGCGCTCCTCGTCCAGGCCGAGGCGTTCCGCCGAGTGGCCGAGCTCCTCGGTCGCGTCCCGGACGATGCCGATGATCCGGTACGGGCGGCCGTCGGGGCCGCGCATGACGCGGCCCTGGCTGTGGGTCCAGCGGAGGGTGCCGTCCTGGCAGCGGATGCGGAAGTAGGCGCCGTAGCTGTCCACGCCGCTCTTGAGGGCGCTGGAGACGAGCGCGTCGAGCCGGGTCGCCTCGGCGGGCGGTACGCGCCGGGCGAGGGATTCGGGGTGGCCGTCGTAGTCGGCGGGGCTCGTGTCGAACACGTCGAGGGCCGCCACGTCCATGTGCATGAGACCGGTGAGCAGGTCCCAGTCAAAACTGCCCATCCGGTTCAGCGAGAGCGACCGGTCCGGGTGCGCGGGCCAGTCGTCCGGGAGCGATACGGCGGTCGGCACCGGTCCACCATGACACACGGGCGGGTCAGGCGCTCTCCATGGAGGGGGCGGGGCCGAAGGGCTGCGGGGCGTCGGGCACGGCGTACGGGTCGGAGGGGGCGACGGGGTCGTATCCGTACGGGTCCGCCTGCTCGGGCGCCACGCCGTCGGGGCCCGTCGGCAGTCCGGGGTCGCCTGGAGGCGGCGCGGTGGGGTACGGGTCCGGCGGGAGGTCGAGGGTGCCGTCCGGCGGGATGTCCTGGGGCAGGCCTTGGGGGATGTCCTGGGGCACGTCCCGCGCGGGACCGTCCGGGAGGGCCGGGGTGAGCGGGGAGGGGGCGTCGGAGGGCGGTGCCGGCGGCTGCTTGGGCGGCGGTTGCGGGGGCCGGACCGGCCGGTTCTGCCCGGTCGGTCCCGTCGGGCGGGCCGGTTCGGACGGGCTGCCCGGCCCGGCGGGCCCCTCGGAGGTGAGGGGGCCGCTCGGGATGCTCTCGGCCGGGTCGTAGGGCGGCATCCCCTGGGGCGTCGTGTCCTGGGCGCCGTCGTCGCCGATCTTGCGCTCCAGCCAGGTGTTGTCGGCGAGGTTCACGAGCACGAGGTGGTCCAACTGTTGGACGGTCGGCTCGATGACGATGACCTGGTTGGCCTGGTAGCCGTTCCAGGGTTCCCCCTTGATCACCGGGTTCCCCTTGGGGGCGCGGGGCGCGGAGAGGGGGTTCCCGGAGCCGCAGCGCACGCGCGGCATGCCGTGGCCGTCGACGAGGACGGCCGTCCCGGCCTGGAGCACGGACTGGAAGGCACTGGCGCGGCCGTCCTGGAAGCCGTGACCGGTGACCCGGGTGTCGGCGCGCAGGACGACCGGTGTGAGGTCGCGCAGGAAGTCCCCGATCTTGTCCTGGTCGACGCCGGATGCCCCGGCGAAGGCACCCGCCTTGGCGTTGTCGGCGGTCAGCAGGCTCGACTGGTGTTCCACGTCGCAGCTTCCGAGCCGCTGGATGCCGCCGTACAGGCCCGGTGTGGCGGCGTTGACGGTGCGGATGCCCCGGCCGCTCTGGTTGGGCAGCGGGGGTTGGGCGGGGGCGGACTCACCGGTGGCGGTGGAGGTGGTGAAGGGGTCGGGCCCGGCGGAGCCGACGGGTTGGAGGTGGACCTCCTGGGTCTCCGGGCCCGGGGTGCTCACGGGCTCCTCCGAGCCACCGCAGGCGGTGGCGAGCAGGCCCAGCAGGCCGATGGCCGTGAAGAGCGGTGTCCGGGCCGGGGTATGACGGCGCGGCGCCTGACGGGATGTCGGTGCGTGCTCGTCGTTCAAGAGATTCTCCCTTTTCGCCCCGGTTGCTCCCTCTTGTCTGCCGCATCCTCGGCCGGCCCGCAACCGGAGCGCCGGAACCAGCCCTTGAACATGTTCAAGAGGACGCGTAAGGTCACGACCGTGACTTGAACGCGTTCAAGAATGTTCGACGCATCGACCCGCGGGAGTGGCCGTGACGGTACTCGTGAACCTGATCGTCACGCTGGGCATGCTCTACGTCGTCCCCACCGGCCTGCGCCTGATCGACCCGGCCGGGTTCCGCCGCACCGCCCGGCTCTGGCCCCTGCTCGCCGCCCCCGGGGCCGTGTGCCTGTGGCTGCCGCGCGGCGCCCCGGCCACGGTGCTCGCCGCGCTCTACGCGACGGCCGCCCTGGCCCTGGCGGCCGGCGGAGCGGCCCGGCTGGGTGTCCTCCCGGTGCGAACGCCGTCGCGCACCGGCGACCGCCTGCCGGCGCCGGCCGAGGCCGCCGTGCTCACCGCGCTCGTGTCCCCCGCCGTCGCCGGCAGTGCCCTGGTCGCGGAGCGTGCCGGGTACCGGCTCTTCGGCTTCGACCTCGATGTCTTGGAGCTGACCGTCCCGCACTTCCACTTCGCCGGGTTCACCGCCGCCCTGGTCGCCGGACTGGTGTGCCGGGCGGCCGAAGAGGGCCGCCCGCCCGGGGCCGCTCCCGGGCGCGGCGCGACCCTGGCCCGCTGGGCCGCGTACAGCGTGCCCACCGGGACGCTGCTGGTGCTGCTCGGCTACTTCATCGCCGACTGGGCCGAGCTGGTGGGCGCGGTGGTGCTGACCGCCGGGATGTGGGCGGTGGCCCTGACCACCTGGCGCTCGATCCGGCCGGGCGCCCGCGACCGCACCACCCGCACGCTTCTCGCCGGCTCCGCGGGGGTCCTGGTGGCCACGATGCTGCTCGCCCTGTGGTGGGCGACCGGCGAGGCCACCGGAATCACCCACCCCACCCTGACCTGGATGGCCGCGACCCACGGCCTCGGGAACGCGCTCGGCTTCGCCCTCTGCTCGCTCTTGGCCTGGCGCCGGCTCACCATGGACCGACAGGAGATGACCCGATGACCCGACTTCTCAGCACCGACCGTGACACCCTCAGCTACCCGGAAAGGGGCGCGACGGAGCGCCGCCCGCTGCCCGCCGGATACCACCACCTCCACCACCGCACCCGGATCGGACACGGCCCGGCCGTCTTCGCGGCGGCCGGGGCCGCGCTGACCACCTTCCGCGCCCACCGGGCCTCGGGCATGCGCGTCCTGGCGGAGCCGGGCGCCGTGCGGCCCGGCGCCCGGGTGACGGTCGGGATCGGCTTCGGCCCCCTGCGCGTCGACGCCCGCTGCCTGATCCTGCGGACCGCGTACGAGAGCGCACGTGTCGGCTTCGCCTACGGAACCCTGACGGGCCACCCCGAATCCGGCGAGGAGTCGTTCATGGTGCTCATGGACCCCGACGGCACGGTGTGGTTCGAGGTGACCGCTTTCAGCCGTCCCGCCCGCTGGTACACCCGCCTCGGCGGCCCGGTGGTCCCCTTCCTCCAGCTGAATTACGCCCGCCTGCTCGGCCGCACGCTGCGCAGGCTGGCGACCGCGGCCCCCGCCGCCTGATACTGGAGGGGATGGACTGGTTCACGGCGCCCGGCTACTGGTTGGGCCGGCTGGTCTTCCAGCGGGCCCTGGCCGGCGTCTACCTCTGCGCCTTCACCGCCGCGGCCCTCCAGTTCCGGGCGCTGATCGGGGAGCGCGGCATGCTCCCCGTGCCGCGGTACGTGCGCCATGTCCCCTTCCGCCGCGCCCCGAGCCTGTTCTCTTGGCGCTACTCCGACCGGCTCTTCGCCTGCTGCGCCTGGGCCGGCGCGGTACTGGCCGCGGCCCTCGCGGCGGGCGCCGGGGACACCGTGCCGCTGGGGGCGGCGATGGCGATGTGGGCGGTGCTGTGGCTGCTCTACCTGTCGATCGTGAACGTGGGGCAGACCTGGTACTCCTTCGGCTGGGAGTCGCTGCTGTTGGAGGTGGGGTTCCTCGCCGTCTTCCTCGGCAACGCGCGGACCGGGCCGCCCGTACTGGTGCTGTGGCTGCTGCGCTGGGTGGTGTTCCGCGTCGAGTTCGGCGCCGGGCTGATCAAGGTGCGCGGCGACGCCTGCTGGCGCAAGCTCACCTGCCTCTACTACCACCACGAGACGCAGCCGATGCCGGGGCCGCTGAGCTGGTTCTTCCACCACCTGCCGAAGCCGCTGCACCGGGTGGAGTGCGCGGCGAACCACGTGACCCAACTGGTCGTCCCCGTCCTGCTGTTCACCCCCCAGCCAGTCGCCTCGTACGCCGCCGGCATCATCGTCGCGACGCAGCTGTGGCTGGTCCTCTCGGGGAACTTCGCCTGGCTGAACTGGATCACGATCGCGCCCGCGCTCTGTGCCGTCGACTTCACGGGGCTCGCGGGGCCGCCGCCGGCCGCGGCCTTCCGTCCGGCGCCGCTCTGGTACACGGTCCTGGTCTGCGCGGTGACCGCGCTGGTGCTCGTCCTCAGCCGGCATCCGGTGGCCAACATGCTCTCGCGGCGCCAGGTGATGAACCGCTCCTTCGATTCCCTGCACCTGGTCAACACTTACGGGGCGTTCGGCACGGTCGGCCGGATCCGCGACGAGGTGGTGGTGGAGGGCACCGCCGAGCGGGTCCCCCGCACGGACGGCGACTGGCGCGAGTACGGCTTCAAGGGCAAACCCGGCGATCCGCGCCGACTGCCCCGCCAGTTCGCCCCCTACCACCTGCGGCTGGACTGGCTGATGTGGTTCGCGGCGCTCTCCCCCGGCTACGCGCGGGACTGGTTCGGTCCGTTCGCGGAACGACTGCTGGCGAACGACCGGGACACCCTGCGGTTGCTGCGCCACAACCCCTTCCCGGACGCGCCGCCGGTATACGTGCGGGCGAGGCTCTACCGCTACCGGTTCACCACCTGGCGCGAGCTGCGCGAGACCGGCGCGTGGTGGCACCGCAGGCTGCTCCGCGAGTACCTGCCGCCCACCCGTCTCGCGGAAGCGGCCTGGTCAGAGCCCGAGTAGCGCCGCTTCCCGGTCCGGTGAGACACCCTTCATCGGCCGGTCGGGGCGTTGCGGGGCGACCCCCCCGAGCGACCGGAGCCAGGCCCAGGTGTCGGCCACGGTCTCCTCGACCGGGCGGCATTCCAGGCCCGCGGCCAGGGCCTTCGTGACGTCCGCGCGACACATGAAGTCGTGGAGTTCGCCCGGCGGGAGCCAGCCGGGCAGTTCCGTCCACGGCTCGATGCCCGCGGCCTCGATCGCGGCCGGATCGGTCCAGCGGAGCTCCGCCCCGCCTCCGGTGACGCTCACGCAGGCGTCCAGCAGGCCGCCCATCGTGGCGTGCCCGGACGGCGAGACGAGGTTGAACGCGCCGCCGTGGCCGGCCGGGGCGGCCCGCAGGGTCCAGCGCGCGAGGTCGCGTACGTCGATGTACTGGAGCGGAAGGTCGCGCGGGCCCGGCGCGATCATCGGTCCGCCCCGGGCGGCGCGGCCCAGCCACCAGGGCAGCCGGCCGACGTTCTCGTACGGGCCGAGGATGAGACCGGCGCGCACGAGCAGGGCCCGTTCGCCGAAGGCGTCGAGGGCCGCCAGCTCACCACCCCGCTTGTCCTCGGCGTAGGCGGTGGCCGACGCGTCCGGCGAGCCCTCCACCAGCGGGCCGTCCTCGGCCAGGCCCACGGGGGCCGGGTAGCAGTACACGGAGCGGCTGGAGACGTACGCGTACCGTCCGGCCCGGCCGGCGAGCAGCCGGGCGCTGTCGCGGACGGCGGTGGGGGCCCCGCCCCAGGTGTCGACGACGAGGTCCCACTCCCCCGCGGCGAGCGCGGCCAGGCCGTCGGGGGCGGTGCGGTCCCCGTGCAGGGCGGTGGTGCCCGGCGGGGGTGCGTGGTGCCCCCGGTGGAAGACGGTGACGTCCCAGCCCAGATCCGCGGCCTCTTCGGTGATGGCGCGTCCGACGAATTCGGTGCCGCCCAGCATCAGCAGTCTCATGCCGGTCAGCCTGCCCGCCGGGGCCCGGGGCCGGAACCCTTGATCGCCCTCAGCGATGACGCCCAGGGCGTACACCGTGCGGGAACCCGGTGGGTACGCGCGGGCGGACGGGCGGATACGTGCGGCGCCCCCGCCGCCGGACCGGCGCGGGGGCGCTGTGTCGCCGGGGCCGCCTCCCGGACCGGTCCGGCCGGGCGACGGTGTGGGACAACTAGTCGATGCCGGGCAGGATGTGAGGCTCCGCCAGGTCGTCTTCGTAACCGGCCAGTCGGATCGGTGCGGAGCGGGCCCAGACTTCGAGGCTGCCCAGTGCGTCGGAGCGGCTCTTGCCCTGCCACCCGGACCGTTCCAGCAGGACCTGGTCGGACTTCTTCGGTTCTGTCACCGCGCACTCCTTTGTGTCGCGTAACCCGGCGGGCGAACCCCGCGCCGGGCAGGAATGAAAGGGATACCGGACGCGGTGGCGCCGTGATGGAGCGAGGGAGGGCCGTGGTGGGGCCCTTTCATGCGCTCCAGAGTACACATATGAGCGGGGCCCCGCTCGATGGAAAGGCAAAATTCACTCTCGCCGTCGTGTCGTCGCCCCGAATTCAGCCGATCGTGGCACCGGACGTCATCGGCGGATGCTCTGCTCGGCCCGCGGCGGACGGACACGCGTGCGCCGGCGAGCGAAGGAGCGGTGGCGGTGACGAGGTCCCAAGTGCCGGGAACGGAGAGTGTCGAGGGGCTCATGGACCTGCCGCACGCCTGTCGCGGGGCGCGGGACACGCCCGACCGCGGCGGCGACCCCGTGGACCCGCACGACCACGGGCTCCAGACGGCGGCGCTGCTGCGCCGTTCGCACCCCTCCGACGCGAGCAGGGCGGCCCGATGGACCGGTCGGAGGTCCGCGCCTTCGAGGCGGACCCGGAGGCCGCGACGGCGGTGGTCCTGCGCCGGGCCGACGACACGGGCAAGGTGGTCGGGCTGGACGCGGGCGTGATGGAGGACCGGCGGCCGGTCCTGGAACGGGTGGCGGCCGGGGAGTTCGCGCGTACGACGGCCCGCCGGACCGGCTGACACGGCGGCGCCCCGGCCCCCTCGCGGGAGGGGCCGGGGCGCGCGGACCGTCGGGAACGGCCTACCAGTTGGCGGGCGCGTAGTCCTTGAGGAAGACGCCGTACACGTCCTCGCCGGCCTCGCCGCGCACGATCGGGTCGTAGACCCGGGCGGCGCCGTCCACCAGGTCGAGCGGGGCGTGGAAGCCCTCCTCGGCGAGCCGGACCTTGTCCGGGTGCGGACGCTCGTCGGTGATCCAGCCGGTGTCGACGGCGGTCATCAGGATCTGGTCCTTCTGGAACATCTCCTGGGCGCTGGTGCGCGTCAGCATGTTCAGCGCGGCCTTCGCCATGTTGGTGTGCGGGTGCCCGGCGCCCTTGTAGCCGCGGCTGAACACGCCTTCCATCGCGGAGACGTTGACGACGTAACGGCGACCGGCCTCGGCGGCGGCCATCGCCGGACGCAACTTGCTGATCAGGATGAACGGCGCCGTGGAGTTGCACAGCTGCACTTCGAGGAGCTCGATCGGGTCCACCTCGGACACCGTCTGGATCCAGCTGTTCGTGTCGTGCAGGTCCGGGACCAGGCCGCCGGCGTCGATGGCGGTACCGGCCGCGATCCGCTCCAGGGAGGCGGAACCGGAGACCAGCGCGAGCTCGGTGACGTCCTGGGCGGTGAGCTTCTCGCCCTTGCCGGTGGGGAGGGCCGCGACCCGGTCGACGGTGCCGCTGCCGAAGGTGCCGATCACCTCGGCGGAGGGCAGCTCACCGGCCGGCAGCGGGGCGCTCTCGGCGGCCACCAGCTCGCTGTACGCGCCCGGGGACCGGCGTACGGTCTGGGCGGCGTTGTTGATCAGGATGTCGAGCGGGCCCTCGGCGGCGACCGAGTCGGCGAGCGCGACGACCTGCGCCGGGTCGCGGAGGTCGATGCCGACGATCTTCAGGCGGTGCAGCCACTCGGAGCTGTCCGGCATCGCCTTGAAGCGGCGGACCGCGTCATTGGGGAAGCGGGTGGTGATGGTGGTGTGGGCGCCGTCGCGCAGCAGCCGCAGCGCGATGTACATGCCGATCTTGGCGCGGCCACCGGTGAGCAGGGCGCGGCGGCCGGTCAGATCGGTGCGGGCGTCGCGGCGCGCGCGGTTGAAGGCGGCGCAGTCCTGGCAGAGCTGGTGGTAGAACGCGTCGACCTCGACGTAGCGCGTCTTGCAGACATAGCAGGAGCGCGGGCGCTGGAGTATCCCGGCGATCGGGCCCTTGGTCGCGGCGGTCAGCGCGTTGCCCTGGGTCTCGTCGTCGATGCGCTCGGCGGAGCCGGTCGCGGTCGCCTCGGTGACGGCCTTGTCGTTGGCGGTCTTCGCGGCGCGGCGCTCCTGGCGGCGGCGCTGCTTGACCGTGCGGTAGAGGCCGGCGGTGGCGCGGCGTACGGTGACGGCGTCCGGGTGGTCGACGTCGAGCTTGTCCAGCTCGTCGAGGACGCTGAGGCAGAGGGCCAGCCGGTCGGGATCGATGCCCGGGCCGTACGCCTGGGCGCCGTCCCCGGTCACGTGGTTGTCTTCGGTCACCGTCATGGCCGCTGCCGTTCCTTGATCAATCGTCCGCATCCGCCTGCTGCGGAAGTCCTCAAAACCGCAACTGTACGGAGGCCACGCGCCCGGCACCAAACCCGTGCCCGCACTCCTCACGGAGCGCGAGGGGACGTCACCCTGCGGAAGGCGGAAGGCAGCCGTCGCGGCCGGCGGGGAGGCGGTCGGGAGAGGCGCGATCGGAGTGGGGCAGGGGGCGGGGCAGGAGGCGGCGCAGGGGTCCGGGCCGGACCAGGAATAGGCCGCCGGGGTGGGGCATTGTGGACAACATGAGTGCACTGGCGCTGTCGGTCCTGCTCTGCCTGGCCTCGGCCGTCGCGTACGCGGCGGGCGCGATCGTCCAGGAGCGGGTCGCGGCCGGCACGCCGGACCGCCTCTCCGCGCCGTTGCACCGGCCCGTCTGGTGGGCGGCGGTGGCCCTGAACGGGCTGGGGGCGGTGCTGCACGTCGTCGCGTTGGCCTACGGGCCGCTGAGTCTGGTGCAGCCGCTCGGGGCGCTGACCATCGTCTTCGCGCTTCCGATGGCGGCCGTGTTCGTGCGCCGCCGGGCGGGGGCGGCGGCCTGGCGCGGGGCGCTGCTGGCGGCGGTCGGCCTGGCCGGACTGCTGGCGCTGACGGGCGGCGACCGGGACGCGGGGCGGACGTTGACGGGTGGCGAGCGGGGCCTGCTGCTGATCGTGACGGGGGCCTCGGTGGCGGCGCTGTTCCTGGCGGCGCACCGGATGCGCCGGGTGGTGGCGCTGCACGGTGTGCTGCTGGCGGCGGCCGCGGGAACGGCCTTCGGCATGGCCTCGGTGTTCACCAAGTCGGTGGCCGACGGCTTCTCGCCGGACGCGCCGGCCGCCCGGTGGCCCGACCTGTTGGCCATCGCGGTCCTGGCGTCCGGCGGGCTGCTGCTGTCGCAGGCGGCCTACCGGGGGGCCGGGCTGGCGGCGCCGCTCGCCACGCTGACCGTGGTGGACCCGGTGGTGGCCGCGGTGGTCGGCCTCTCCTTGTTCGGCGAGGGTTTCCGGTACGGGTCCGTCGGGACGGCGGCGGCGCTGGTGAGCGCCGTGGCGGCGGCGGCCGGCCTGATCCTGCTCACGGCCGCGCCGCCGCCGCACGCGCGGGGGTCAGATGTCGACGCCGTGCCCGCGGAGGTACTTGAGGGGGTCGATGTCGGTGCCGTACCCGGGCCCGGTGCGCATCTCGAAGTGGAGGTGCGGCCCAGTGGTGTTGCCGGTGGAGCCGGAGCGGCCGATGCGCTGTCCGCCGGACACCTGCTGCCCGGCCTTCACGCCGAGGGCGGAGAGGTGGGCGTACTGGGAGTACCGGCCGTCGGCGTGCCGGATGACGACCTGGTAGCCGTACGCCCCGGCCCAGCCGGCCGAGAGGACGGTGCCGGAGCCGACGGCCTTGATGCCGGTACCGGTCGGCACCGGGAAGTCGACCCCGGTGTGGTAACCGCTGGACCAGGAGGAACCGGCGACGTGGTACGCCGTGCCCATGGCGGCGTCGACGGGCGCGGTGAAGCCTCCCGAGGCCGTCTCCTGCTTCGCTGACGCCGACTCCGCCGGTTTGTCCTGCTCGGGTTTCGGGGCGGGCTTCGTCTGCTCGGGCTTGGTCTGCTCGGGCTTGGGGGCGGCCGGCTGTACGGGCTTGACCGGCTCGGCGACGCGCGGCGGCTTCTCCGGGTTCTGGGCGGGCGGCGCGACGGGTGCGGTGGTGACGCGCAGGGTGAGCCGCTGGCCGGGGAAGATCAGGTTCGGGTTGCCGCCGATGGTGTCGTGGTTGGTCTCGTACAGCGCCTGCCAGCCGCCTTCGACGTGCTGGTCGGTGGCGATCGCCGAGAGCGAGTCCCCGGGGGCGACGACGTACGGGTTCGGCAGGACCGAGGTACCGGTCGGGCGGGGCGTGCTCTGTGCCCGGGCGGGCGCCTGGGCCTCGACGGCCGCGGCCGGGGCCTGCTGTTGGCGCGGGATCGCGGCGGGCGCCGGGTCGGCCGCCGGACCGCTGCGGCTGAGCCCGGCTTGCGGACCGCAGGCGGGCCAGGCGCGGGGCCCCTGCCCATTGAGCACCTTCTCGGCGACCGCGATCTGCTGGGCCTTGGTGGCCAGGTCGGCGCGGGACGCGAAGGCGGTGCCGCCGAAGTCTCGCCAGGTGCTCTGGCTGAACTGGAGGCCGCCGTAGTAACCGTTCCCGGTGTTGACGTGCCAGTTGTTCGTGGACTCGCAGGCGGCGACCTTGTCCCAGGTGCCGACGGAGGCCGCGTGGGCGGCCCCGGCACCGATGAGCGGGAGTGCGATGCCCGCGCCGCCGGCGGTGACGGCGAGCGAGGCGCGGTTGATGCTGCTCGGCTGATACCGGCGGTGCCGGCCCCGTGCACCCATGAGAGCCCCCTTGAAGACGTGCCGGAACCGCACATGCGGACGGCGCCGGTGGAGGCTGACAATAGCGACAACCGGCTGTCTTCGAGGGGGATTTGACGCTTTACCCGCGACCCAGCGGTCCGGGCTGCGGGATCGGGGCCGGCCCGGGGGGCGGTGGCACCGGATCGGGCTCCGGAACGGGCCCCGGCACCGGAGGGGCGGGCCGCGGCACGGGGTCGGGCTCCGGGAAGGGTCCGGGGCCGGGCGGGGGCGCGGGCACCGGATCGGGTTCCGGGGCGGGTGGCTGCGTCTGGTCTTCGTCGAGCACCACGAGGTTGAGCACCATAAGCCCCACCTTCCCCGGAACCGGTCGGGTACGCCCGCCGGCGGCGTACGGGCGGCGTACCCGACGTCCTACGGGCGCAGCGCCGCGGCCAGCCCGGTCGCGGGACTGGCCAGGACCGGGACCGCGGTGCTCGTCAGCTCCGCCGCGGCGGCCATCGACGCCTGGGCGAGGACGATGACGTCGGCGCCCTCGACCGCGTCCGCGGCGCGGGCCACCCGGGCGAGGTACCCGGCGGTGTCCCCTGCCTCGAAGCGCTCCCACGCCCCCGCGACCAGGTGCGTACGGATCGACACGGCCCGGCCGGTGGCCTCCTGCTCCAGCAGTTCCACCGTCGGGCCGAGGGTGGACTCGACGGCGGCCAGTACGACGATCCTCGGCCCGGTGCGCACGGCCTCGGCCGCCATGGGACGGTCCACCCGGAGGACGGACCGCCCGAATCCGGGCGCGAGGCCCTCGGCGACGTCCGCGATCGTCGAGCAGGTGACCAGCACCGGTCCGTCCGTCCCGGCGAGCGCGTCGCGCACGTCCGCGGCCACCGACGCGGGCCCGTGCGTACGGGCCCGCTCCAGCAGTTCCGGGACGACGAGGTGCCGCAGCACGGCTCCGGGGTGGTTCCGGTCCCGCAGCGCGTCGAAGACGGGGACGTGGACCGGGGAGGTGTGCAGCAGGGTCAGGGGGCGGCCGGTCACCAGAGGTCGGCGTCCGCTTCCAGCCGCGCCTTCGCCGCCTCGACCGCCTCGGCCGGGGCGGCCGGGGCCTCGTCGGGGTGTTTGGCCGCCCAGCCGGCCGCGTAGGGGCAGAGCGGGACGACGGGAACGCCGTCGGCGGCGGCGAGCCCGTAGAAGGTCCTCACCAGCCGCCCGCCGATCCCGCGGCCCTCGTGGCCCGGCTCGACGATGGTGTGTACGGCGACCAGCGCGCGGGGGTCCCGGTCGAGCACGAAGTACGCGATGAACCCGACCACCGCCCCGTCCTCGACGGCCAGCAGCCGCCCGGCCTTGCGGTCGTCCTCGAACTCGATCGCCTGGTTCTCGGCCATGGTCCCCCGCCTCTGCTCGGAAATGTCAGACAGCCACCGCGTGGGGGCTGCGCTCCTGGTCCGTCCCGGGAACCGGGGCGGAGGGGTCCGCCCCGAGCTCGATGATCCTGTTGTCCGAGTCCACGTGCACGACGCGCGGCTTCAGCGCCCGGGCCTCGGCGTCCTCGACCTGCGCGTAGCTGATGAGGATGACGAGGTCGCCGGGGTGCACGAGGTGCGCGGCGGCGCCGTTGATCCCGATGACTCCGGACCCCCGCTCGCCCTCGATGACGTACGTCTCCAGCCGCGCCCCGTTGGTGATGTCCACGATGTGGACGAGCTCCCCGGGCAACAGGTCGGCGGCGTCCAACAGATCGGCGTCGATGGTCACGGAGCCGACGTAGTGCAGGTCGGCCTGTGTGACGGTGGCCCGATGGATCTTGGACTTGAACATGGTGCGCAGCATCGAGTGACTCCCGGTCGGTCTGCTCCCTGCCCACGTGAGTGGGTCAAGTGCGGTCGCGGCAGCCTACAACGATTCGCATGTCCGGTCAGCTGTCACGTATCGCGCGCCCGCGAGACCAACCCCCGGTCCCGGATCTCCCGGATCTCCCGGACGGTAGTCGAGCACGCGGAGGGCACCGGCTTGACGGCCCCGCGCCGGCCTCACGAGCGGGTGGCGGCTCGGTCGGTGCCGGAGCGGCGTTGCCACTCCTCGGCCAGCAGGCGATAGGACCGGACCCGGTCCGCGTGGTCGTGCGTGATGGTGGTGATCAGCAACTCGTCGGCCCCGGTCGCGTCTTGGAGCCGCTCCAGGTGATCGGCGACGGTCCGCGGGGAGCCGACGAACTGGGTGTCCACCCGGTCGGCGACGAGTGCCCGGTCCGCCTCCGTCCAGGGCAGGGCCCGCGCCTCGGCCGGTGTGGGGAAGGGAATGGCACCCTCGGCGGTACGGATGCTGCGCACCCAGGGCGCGTATCCGGTGGCCAGTTCACGGGCGGTCGCGTCGTCCTCGGCGACGACGACGTCGGCGGACACCGTCAGGTACGGCCGGTCGAGTTCGGCGGACGGCTTGAAGGCGGCCCGGTAGCCCTCGGCGGCCTCCAGCACCGAGGCGGGGCTGACGTGGTAGTTGGCCGCGAACCGCAGCCCGTTGCGGCCCGCGGTCTCCGCGCTGACCCCGCCACTGCTGCCCAGGATCCACACCTGTACGTCGGCCCCCTCCCCCGGGACGGCATGTGCCTCCGCCCCTTCCGGGGAGCGGTAGTCGCCCCGCAGCAGCGCCAGGACGTCCTCGACCTGCTCGGCGTAGTCCTGTGGCTGGGCGCCGGGCAGGTTCAGCAGCCGCCGCTGGAGCGCGACCCGCGGATGGCCCAGCAGGTGCTCGAAGGAGAACCGGGCCGGGATGCGCAGTCCGTTCGGGGCGTACCCGTCCACGACGGGGGTGCCGGGCCGGGCCGGTTCTCCGGTGCGCGACTGCGGCCGGCCGGCCGAGCGGCCCAGACCCAGGTCCAGGCGCCCGGGGTGCAGCGAGTCGATCAGGCCGAACTCCTCGACCGTGGACAACGCGGTGCGGTGCCCGAGCTGGACGGCGCCGGAGCCCAGCCGGATGGTCGAGGTCGCGGAGGCGGTCAGCGCGAGCACGACCGCCGGGGAGGTCCCGGCGACGCCCGGATTGAGGTGGTGTTCGGCGAACCAGTAGCGGGCGTAGCCGAACGCCTCCGTCCGCCGGGCCAGGTCGATGCTGTGGCGCAGGGCCTCGGCGGCGGTGGAACCGGACGGGACGGGGACGAGGTCGAGGACCCCGAGGGGGATGCCGGACATGCCGGGCTCCTTACAGGTCGGGCAAGGCGGGGTCGGGGAAGACGGGGTCGGGGATCTCGCGGCGCAGCACCGGGGCGATCTGCGACTGGAAGAGTTCGAGGGAGGCGCGGTGCTCCGCGGGAGTGAGCCCGCCCGGCTCCGCCTGGAGGTGCAAGACCGTGTGCCCGAACGCCTCGTGGTAGCGGTGGACCTTCTCGATCACCTGCTGGGGGCTGCCGACGAGAGCCGAGCTCCGCTCGACGAAGTCCTCCGGCGTCGTGAAGACGGGAACGATCCCTTGCCGTTCGTGGGCGGCGAGGTACCGGGCGAACACCGGCCGGTACGCCGCCACCGCCTGCTGCGAGGTGGGGGCCGCGTGGTAGCCGGCCGTGCCCGCGCCGACGACCGCGTGCGCCGGATCGTGCCCGTAGTGCTCCCAGCGCTCCCGGTAGTGGCGGATCAGCTCGGCGTACGGACCGATCGGGTGGGTGACGTTCGCCGAGAAGAGCGGGTCGCCGTAGCGCGCCGCGAGTTCGACCGACTCCCGGCTGGTCGCACTGCCGTGCCAGACCCGCAGGGCCGGCTGGAAGGGCCTCGGCAACACCTCGGCGCCGGCCGGCGCGGGGCGGAAGCGCGGCTCGGCGCTCACCTTGTCCTCGCGCCAGATCCGCCGGAACAGCTCGTAGCCCTCGGCGTTGCGCTCCCACTGGTCCTCGGGCGTCACGTGGAACAGCTCGCGCTGGGCCGTGCCGTTCCCCTTGCCGATCATCAGCTCCAGGCGACCGTCGCTGAGGTGGTCGAGCGTGGCGTAGTCCTCGTACGCCCGCACCGGGTCCAGCAGGCTCAGCGTGGTCACGGCGGTGAACAGCCGGATGCGGCGGGTCAGCGCGGCGATGTGGCTGAGCACCACGGGCGGCGAGGACGACAGGAACGGCCGCTCGTGGCGCTCGCCGACGCCGAAGCCGTCGAAGCCGAGCTCCTCCGCGAGCAGCGCGGCGGCGACCAACTCGCGGAACCGCTCACGGGTGGGTGTGGGGGCGCCCGTCACCGGATCCGGGGAGTCCGCGATCAGGGTGATCGCCAGGAACTTCACGAGGCCGCGGGCTGCCGGGCCGGCGCTTCGACGCCGGGCACGGAGAGCCCGAGGTGATCGCGCAGGGTGGTGCCCTCGTACTCGGAGCGGAAGACACCGCGCTCCTGGAGCAGCGGGACGACGGTGTCGGCGAAGACGTCCAGGCCGCCCGGTGTGATGTGCGGGACCAGGATGAACCCGTCGGCCGCGTCCGCCTGCACCAGGTCGTTGATCGACGCGGCGACCGTGGCGGCGGACCCGACGAAGGTCTGGCGTGAGGTGGTCGCGATGACGAGCTCGCGGATCGACAGCTTCTTGGCCTCGGCGAGCTCGCGCCATTGCCGGGCCGTTTCGAGCGGGTCGCGGAACTGGCGGACGCTCGCCCGACCGAGGGCGATCGTGTTCTCGCCGACCTCCGGGTCGACGGCGGGCAGCGGGCCGTCGGGATCGTAGGCGGACAGGTCCCGGTTCCATACGTGCTCCAGGTACTTGATCGCGGTCTGCCCGCTGACCTGGAGCCGGCGGACCTCGTGCGCGATCTCGTGCGCCTCGGCGTCGGTGTCGCCGAGTACGAAGGTGGCCGCGGGCAGGATCTTCAACTGGTCCGGGGAGCGCCCGTACGCGGGAAGCCGGCCCTTGACGTCGGCGTAGAACGCCCGGCCCTCGTCGAGCGTCCCGTACCGGCCGAAGATCGCGTCGGCACTGGCGGCGGCGAACTCGCGCCCCTCGTCGGAGTCGCCGGCCTGGAAGACGACCGGCCGGCCCTGCGGACTGCGCGGTACGTTGAAGTGCCCCTCGATGTCGAAATGCCGCCCGTGGTGGGCGAAGGCCCCGGCCCGCGCGTCCCGCAGGAAGACGCCCGACACGGGGTCGGCGACGACCTCGGAGCCGTCCCAGGAGTCGAACAGCTCGGTCGCGGTGGCCAGGAACTCCTTCGCCCGCGAGTAGCGCTCCTCACGCGGCAGGAACCCGCCGCGCCGGAAGTTCTCGCCGGTGAAGGCGTCCCAGGAGGTAACGACGTTCCACGCGGCCCGACCCTCGGAAAGGTGGTCCAGCGAGGCGAACTGGCGGGCCACCTCGTAGGGCTCGTTGAAGGTGGAGTTGATGGTGCCGGTCAGTCCGAGGCGCTCGGTGACGGCGGCCAGGGCGGCGAGCACCGTGAAGGTGTCGGGCCGCCCGACCACATCCAAGTCGTATATCTTCCCGCCCTGTTCGCGCAGCCGCAGCCCCTCGGCGAGGAAGAGGAAGTCGAACTTGGCACGTTCGGCGGTCCGCGCGAAGTGGACGAACGAATCGAAGTCGATGTGGCTGCCGGCCGCCGGGTCGCTCCACACGGTGGTGTTGTTGACGCCCGGGAAATGGGCCGCGAGGTGGATCTGCTTGAGCGGCTTGCTGCTCATGGTGGGTCCTTCCGGGTCCGGGATCAGGCGGCGGGGTGGGCGGCGTAGCGGCCGACCGGGCGCTCCAGGCCCAGCAGTCCGCGCAGGGTGTCCGCCTCGTACGCGTGGCGGAAGACCCCGCGCCGTTGGAGCTCCGGCACCAGCCCCCGGGTGATCGCGGGCAGGTCGTGGGCGAGTACGCCCGGCCGCAGCCGGAAACCCGACAGGCCCGCCGTCCGCCAGTCCTGGAGCAGGTCCGCCAACTGCGCGGAGGTTCCCGTGAAGATCGCGGTGTCACCGCTGTACGGGGTGTGCGCGAGCGCGTCGAGGCGGCTTCGGCGCGCGTCGGCCGCCGGGGCGTCCTGGTCCAGGAACACGGTGAGGTCCGCGAAGAGGTGCAGCGGCTGCGCGGAGAGCCCGGCGGATTCCCGGTCCCGCCGGAGCTCCGCGACCGCGGCGCGGGCCTCATCGGCGTCGCGTACGGCGAGGTAGCCGATGTCCGTGGACCGGGCGATGAGCCCGTACGCCGCGCTGACGTCACCGAGGGCGCCGGCAGGGCCCGCCGCGCTGACGACCGGTTGCCCCTGCGGTGGACGGGGGGTGATCGAAGGCCCCCTGACGCTGAAGTGTCGGCCCTCGAAATCGATGTAGTGCAGCTTGTCGCGGTCCACGAACCGGCCGGTGCCCACGTCCCGGATCTCGGCGTCGTCGTCCCAGCTGTCCCACAGCCTCCGGATCACCTCGATGTGGTCGGCGGCCTCCGCATAGGACTCCGCGTCGGGGAGCGGGACCGCCCGGCGCCCGAAGTGCCGTGCTTCGTAGTCCAGTTGTGACACCTGGACCCGCAGGCCGGCACGTCCGCGGCTGACGTGGTCCAGGGTCGCGATCGCCTTGGATATGTGGAAGGGCTCGGTGTGGGTGGCGGTCACGGTCGGGACCAGCCCGATGTGCCGGGTCAGCGGTGCGACGCGGGCGGCGGTGAGCACCGCGTCCAGCCGCCCGCGGACCTGGTCGGTGCGCCCGTCGGGACGGTCGGCCGAGGAGGATTGGAGGGTGAGGGCGTCCTCGAAGGTGACGAAGTCGAGCAGTCCGGCCTCGGCCTCGGCCACGGCATCGGCCCAGTAGCGGGCCGTGAAGAGTTCGCCGGGCCGGGCCCCCGGCTCCCGCCAGGCGGCAGGGTGCCATCCCGCGCCGTCGAGCGCGACGGCGAGGTGCAGCGGTGCGGAAGACGGTGATGTGAATGCGGAGTGGGGCGGGGATGCGGGCACGTCGAATTACGCCTTCCTGATCGGCCGTGCGGAAAAGGAGGCCGATGCGCGTCGCGAATGAGGGCATGTGAAAGGGCGGAGAAGAGGCCCGTCGCCGATATCTCCTCGAAACGCTACGCCCGATAGCGGTGCCATACAATGACCGGGATATTAAGAGGAGTTGGCAGCAGTGTTGCCGGGCGCGCGGACCGCCATGAAGGACGGCCGGCGACGCAGGGTGAAGCCGATCGACTCGTACAGTCGGATCGCCGTGGTGTTGCTCGCGGCGGTGTGGAGGAACGGGACGTCGCCCCGCTCCCGGATGCCCGCGGCGACGGCACGGACCAGCCGCGTCGCCAGCCCCCTGCCCCGGTGGTCGGGATGGGTGCACACCGCGCTGATCTCGGTCCAGCCGGGCGGTCGCAGCCGCTCACCGGCCATCGCGATCAGCCGGCCCCGGTGCCTGATGCCGAGGTACGTGCCCAGCTCGACGGTGCGGGGCAGGAACGGACCGGGTTTCGTGAGGTCGATCAGGCCCAGGATCTCCGGTACGTCACGCGGGCCGAGCCGAACCGCCTCGGGGGCGGGTTCGGCGCGCAGCGAGGTGTCGACCAACTGGACGCCGGGGACCGAGCCGACGGTCTCCCAGCCGTCGGGTGGGCTCAGCACGCCGGCGAGCGCGGCGGTCCCGCCGTCGCCGACCAGCCTGTGCAGGTCGGCCCAGGAGTCCGGGTCGGTCGGGTCCGCGAGGGCGGCGAACGGTGAGACGTCCGGTGCGTAGCGTGCGGCGCGGGAGGAGGAGTCGGTGTCGGGGCGGGCGGCCCGCTCGGCGAAGGCGGCGTGCGGGCCGGACAACGCGGCCCAGGCCGGGTTGTCCAGGATGTGTGGGGACACGAGGGTGCCCGTATACGGACTCGTGCTCCTGCTCGTGCTCGTGCTCGTGCTCGTGCTCGGACCTGCGTGGGTGCTCATACGGCGGGCTCTCCGTCCGTGGCGCGGCCTGGGACCGGGGATTCAGGAGTTGGTCGCCGGCAGGCCCGGCGGGTCGACCTCCGAGGTGGTCACGGCCTCGTTCGACAGGTTCCAGGCGGCCAACACCTGTGCGTACTGGCCGTTCTTGATCAGCTGGTTGATCGCGTCCGCCACCGGCTTGGCGAGCCCGCTGCCCTTCTTCGCGGTCCCGGCGATCAGGCCCTGGAGCGACTCACCGGCCCCGGAGAAGGAACCGGCGTTGCGCGTGGGCGCCTTGCCGCTCGCCGTCTGGGTGATGTGGTAGGCGATGGACGGGTTCGGGCCGAAGCTGATGTCGATCTTCTTGCCGCTCAGGGCGAGGTAGGCGCTGTTGGCATCGGGGAAGTTCTTGACGGTGATGTCCTTGCCCTCGGACTGCAGCTTCTTCTGCCACTCCAGCAGGATCTTCTCCTGGTTGGTGCCGGAACTGACCGACACCGTCTTGCCCGCCAGACTGTGGAAGTCGCCGCCGAAGGTCCAGGGGTTGTCCTTCAGGACCTCGAAGGCCAGGTTGTCCTGCCGGTAGGAGGCGAACTCGTACTTCTTCTTGCGCTCCTCCGTGACCGTGACGTTCGTGAAGGCCACGTCCACCTTGCCGCTGTCGATGCCGACGAAGAGGTTCTCCCAGGTGGAGTTCTTCACCACCGGCTTGAGCCCGAGCGTCGCGGCCACCAGGCGGCCGAGGTCCGGCTCCGCCCCGGTCAGGGTCTTCTGGTCGGTGCCGACGTACGCCAACGGCGGGAAGCCGGCGGGCAGCGCGCCCACCCCGATGACGAGTTC
Organism: Streptomyces sp. NPDC058279; assembly: GCF_042881255.1. NCBI lineage: Bacteria > Bacillati > Actinomycetota > Actinomycetes > Kitasatosporales > Streptomycetaceae > Streptomyces > Streptomyces sp. NPDC058279. Next base: position 121,342 of record NZ_JBHVYA010000015.1, read on the forward strand.
GCCTCGCTCGCGGACGTCGGCGGGCAGCCCGGCGCGCAGGGACTCGACCACCGGGACGGACAGCTCGACCTGCTGAGCGGCGCCATTGGACACCGCGCCGACGGTGACCTTGCCGGAGCCCGATCCGGTGGCCTCGGCATCGCCCCCGCACGCGGTGAGGCCGGAGGCGAGCGCCACGGTGGCAGTGGCGGCGCCGAGGCCGCGAAGAAGTCCGGTGCGCAGAGAGCGTCGGCGTTGCATGGTGTTCCTTTTCGGTTCGGTAAGGGTTGCTCGGTCGGGGCGAGGCGGGACGGGACGGGACGGGGGAAACGGGGCGGGGCGGAGTCAGAGCACCTTGCTCACGAACTCCCGCGTACGGGCATGGACGGGCCGGTCCAGCACCTGCCCGGGTGGGCCCTGCTCGACGATGCGGCCGCCGTCGAGGAAGACGATCTCGTCGGCGACCTCGCGGGCGAAGCCGATCTCGTGCGTGACGATGACCAGGGTGGTACCGCCGGTGGCGAGGTCTTTGATCACGGACAGCACCTCGCCGACGAGTTCGGGGTCGAGCGCGGAGGTGGGTTCGTCGAAGAGGATGACTCCGGGGCGCAGCGCGAGGGCGCGGGCGATGGCCACGCGCTGCTGCTGACCGCCGGACAACTGCCGCGGATAGGCACCGGTCCGGTCGCCGAGCCCGACGCGCTCCAGGAGTTCGTGCGCCAGGGCCCGGGCCTGCGGCCGCGGCAGCCTGCCGGTTGCCACCGGGGCCGCGGCGACGTTGTCCAGCACGGTCAGGTGTGGAAAGAGGTTGAAGTTCTGGAAGACGAAGCCGATCCGCCCGCGCTGGGCGCGGATGGCCCGGTCGCTCAGCTCCTTCAGCCGCCCGCCGTGCCGCTGCACGCCGATCGGCTCGCCGCCCACGCTGACGTATCCGGCCTCGGGCTTCTCCAGGTGGTTGATGACCCGCAGCAGGGTGGACTTGCCCGACCCGGAGCGGCCCAGGATCGCGGTGACCGTGCCCGGCCGCAACGTCAGGTTCACCCCGTCCAGGACCTGTCGGCCGCCGAACCACTTGTGCACGTCGTGGACTTCGATCGCTGCGGGCCGCGCGGCAGTGGCCGTGGTCATCGCGCCGTCTCCTTCCGGAAGCGGTCCCGCAGGTCGCGCAGGCCCGTCCGGGCCCGCTGCAGGGGGGTGGGAGGTACGGTGCGCAGCGCGCCGCGCGCGTAGTACCGCTCGATGTAGAACTGGACGACCGAGAGGACGCTGGTGAGGACCACGTACCAGAAGGTGGCCACCACCAGCAGCGGCACCACGTCGCCGGAGTAGGTGCTGCCGAGGCTCTGCACCGTGCCGAACAGGTCGAGCAGGGACACGTAGAAGACCAGTGACGTGGCCTTGACCAGACCGATCAGCAAGTTGACGTACCCGGGCACGATCACGCGCAGGGCCTGCGGGAAGACGATCCGGGCGAACTGGTACCGCTTGGGCAGTCCCAGCGCCGCCGCCGCCTCGTGCTGGCCCTGGTCGACGGAGAGCAGCCCCGCCCGTACCACCTCGGCGGCGTACGCGGCTTCGGCCAGGCTCAGTCCCACGACCGCCACGACGATGTCGGTGGCCTGCCGTGATTCGTCGAAGGTGAAGAAGGCGGGCCCGAAGGGCACCCCGATGCTGAGGGTGGGGTAGAGGGCGCCGAGGTTGTAGAGGAAGAGCAGGACCACGATCAGCGGCACCGAGCGCAGCAGCCAGATGTACGTCCAGCTCACGGACCGCAGTACGGGGTTGGTGGAAAGCCTGCCGAGGGCGAGCAGGATGCCGCCCGCGAGGCCCAGGACCGCGCTGTACGCGGCAACTTGGAGGGTGGTGAACAGGCCCTCCAGGATGACCGGCCGGGTGAACCAGTACGCGAACCGGTCCCACTGGTAGAAGGGGTTGGTCAGCAGGCCGTGGGCCGCCTGGGACACCAGGACCAGCACGACGACGGTGGCGATCCACCGCCCGGGCCGGCGGAGCGGGAGCACCCGCTCGGCCGGCGTTGGCGGTCCCGGGGGTGCGCTGAGAACAAGGGATTCGGTCAAGGACACTCCAGCAGCATTCGATGAATGGAAGAATCGAAAAGCAGCCGTCATGCCGGACAGAAGAGGCCGCTGATGTCGTTATCTGCGGCGTAAGCTAGGCAGCCCGGAGAAGGGCTGTCAACGGTCCCGATATCGATATCGGCGGAAGCGCGCGCCAATTTCATCCGCCGGACACAAAACGCCTTCCGGTGAAATGAACCGGGCTGTTGTCCACAGTCCGGGGAGCCGGTGGGCCGGCTCGGGGCCGGGTCCGCGCACCGGCCGACCGCCTGGAGTGACGTACGGGTGCCGCGGGTTCGGCCTCGACGGGGCAGGGGCTCCGTGCCGCATTCGACGGTGCGTGTCGGCCTGTCGCGCGGCGCACCGACCGGCACGGCGAACTCGCCGCGCCGGCATCCCTCCTGATGGACGGTCGGACCGAGACCACCCCACGCACGGTTCGGCGGCAGGCCTGCGACCTGCACCGTCTTTCATCTCAAGACCCTGCTGTCCACCATCCGGTCACGCTCTTGCCCGTGAGGGCCACTCCGGGCGAGTATCCCTATCAATTCGACGGGAAAGGTGGGGAAGCGGCTTGCCCGCGGGCACCTCGACGAGCCCGCCACCCGACAACCTCTCGGAGTGACCGACATGACCACCGCCCTCCCGCACGGCACCGCCGTCCGCCCGGCCCCGGCGTCACGCTGCGGCACCCGGACCCTTCGATGACGCCCGTGGCGACGTCACCGGCCGCGCCCGGCGCCCGGTTCTCCGACACCCGGCGTCGCGCGCTCCTGCGTACCGCCCGCGATGTGGCGGACGACCTCGCCGCCGACGCCATCACCCGCGACCAGGCGGGCAAGCCGCCGATCGACGAGACGACCCGGCTGCGCGAAGCCGGTCTGCCGGCGGCCCTCAACCCGCCCTCGTCGGGCCGCGGGACGGACTGGCGTACCGGATGCGCCGTCATACGGGAGATCGCGGCGGCGGACAGCTCCATCGGCGACCTGCTCGCCCGCCACTACGTACACGCCTGGAGCGGACGCTTCTACGGGACCCACCACCAGGCGGCCGGCCTCGAAGAGGAGTCGGTGCGCGAGCGGTGGCTGTGGACCGGCGCGATCCGCAGTCCCGCGCCCGATGACGACATGGAGGGACCGGACCTCACGCTGAGACCGCGCACCACCGGCTACGTGCTGAACGGGTGCCGGTCCGTGGATACGTCGGTGACCGTCGCCGACCAGATCGTGGTGGACGCCGTCTGCGCCGTGACGGGTGACGTCCTGGTCGTACGGATTCCACCCGGTGCGCGGGGCGTGACCATCGAACCCGCCCACGACCGCCTCGGGCAACGCGTCGCCGGCGCGGGCGAGGTCGTCTTCGACCGGGTCGCCGTCCCGCCCGGGCAGGTGCTGGGCCGCCGGCCGCACGACGAGGAGTCGACCGCCCCCTTCACCGCGCTCGCCGAGCCGGCGCTCCGGCTCGCCCTGTGCCACGTCGGCCTCGGCATCGCCGAGGGCGCCCTCACGGAGGCGCGTGACCTCAGCAGGGGCGGTCGCGCGTACCGGCCGGCCGCCGCCGACCCGGACCTCCTCCTGACGTACGGGGAACTCGCGTCCGCCGCCCAGACGGCCACCGCGGTGGTCGACCGGGCGACGGAGGTGATGGCGCAGGCCCTCGGTGCGGGCGCGCAGCTCGATGCCGAGGAACCCGCGGGCGTGGCCGCGCTGGTCGCCACGGCCGAGACCGTGACGGCGAAGGCCGCGCTGCACATCACCGCCCGGGTGCTGGAGCTCGCCGATGCCCCCGGCCTGGACCGGTTCTGGCGCAACGCCCGCGTGCTGACGGCCCACCGCCCGGTCGCGCACCGCCTGCGCTCCATCGGCGAGCACTACCTCAACGGCTCCCACCGCGCGGTGGCGGCGGCTTTCCACTGACGTGGGGCGCCGCCCGGGACGCGGATCCGCGACCCGACCCCCTCGGCCACCGGCCGCGAGCGCCCGTCAGGCAACCTGCGGCCCACCCGGGACGGACGGCGGGCGTAGTCGTACGGGATAATGCCCCTATGCGGATCTCAGCCAGGGCGGACTACGCGGTACGTGCCGCGCTGCAGCTTGCCGCGTCACAGGATGACGGGCCGCTGAAGGCCGAGACCATCGCCGACGCGCAGCAGATCCCGCACAAGTTCCTCGAAGGCATCCTGAACGACATGCGCCGAGGCGGTCTCGTACTCAGCCGGCGCGGCGGCAACGGCGGCTACCGGCTGGCCAAGCCGGCCCAGTCCATCAGCATCGCGGATGTCATCCGCGTCGTGGACGGACCGCTCGTCTCGGTGCGCGGGGTACGCCCGCCGGACCTGTCGTACACCGGCCCCGCCCGGTCGCTGCTGCCCCTGTGGATCGCACTGCGGGCCAACGTGCGCGAGGTCCTCGACGGGGTGACGCTCGCCGACGTCGCCTCGTCCGACCTGCCGGCCGACGTATCCGCGCTGACCCGCGCCCCGGAAGCCTGGACCAACCCCTGACCCCTGACCCCTGACCCCTGACCCCTGACCACATGGTGGCCGTCCGGTCGTCCACGATGTGGGCGCCACAGTGGCGGATCTTGCCACTTTTCCGCTGAATCCGCAGGTCAGAGCGGTTCGCATAGGGCGTCAGGTGGCGCAATACTGCGGCAACACCACGGGGATCGCTCTGCCGGTACGTTCCCTTCCATGCCAGCCGAACCCGCCCCCGCCGCCCTCCCGGTCGCCGCCGCGCGCCGCCGACGGCTGCGTGCGGACCGAGCCCGGCAGCTCGCCGACCTGCTGCGCCACCAGATCCTGGCGGGCGGCTTCCCCGGCGGGGTCCTCCCCCTGGAAGACGCCATCGCCGCCGACTACCGGACCAGCCGCAACACCGTCCGGCAGGCACTGGACCTGCTGCGCGGCGAGCAGTTCATCGACCGGCAGCCCGGCGTCGGCACGGTGGTGGTCTGCGAGAAGTACCCGCACGGCCTGGACCGCCTCCAAGGCCTGGCCGAGACCCTGCACGAGCACGGCCGGGTCAGCAACGAGGTCCGCACCGTCGGCCCCGTCACCGCCCCCGGCCCGGTCGCCCGGCGGCTGGGCCTGCCCGAGCACACCGACGTGCTCTGTATCGAGAGGCTGCGCCGCCTGGGCGGACTGCCGCTGTCTCTCGACCTGTCCTACCTGCCCATGGACGTGGGCGGCGAACTGCTCGGCTGTGACCTGGAGAACACGGACGTGTTCCGGCTCTTGGAGTCACTGACCGGGGGCCCGCTCGGCCATGCCGAGATCACCCTGGAGGCCGTCAACGCCGACGCGCACTCCGCCGCGGTGCTCCAGGCCCCACGCGGCGCCGCCGTACTGATGCTGGAACGACTCACGCATCTGCCCGACGGCCGGCCGGTGGACCTGGAATTCATCCGCTTCCGCGGCGACCGCATCACCATGAACGGTGTGCTGCGCCGCTCCTGCTGAGCCCTGAGCTTCGCCTTCCTTCCATTCCTCGTGTTCCCGGCCCTTCCGGGCTTTTGGAGACAGCCATGCCCCTTGTTCCGCAACGCGCCGACGTGCCCGTGACCATCGACGAGTCCAAGTGCATCGACGGCTGCACGCTCTGCGTCGACATGTGTCCGCTCGACTCGCTCGCGATCCGCGAGGACAACGGCAAGGCCTACATGCACGTGGACGAGTGCTGGTACTGCGGCCCCTGCGCGGCCCGCTGCCCCACCGGCGCGGTCACCGTCAACATGCCCTACCTGCTCCGGTGAAAGGCCGAACTCCCATGAACAGCAAGAGAATCCCGCTCCTGCCACTCCTTCCGCTCGCCCTGCTGCTGCCGCTGGCGACCGCATGCGGCGCCGCGGCCGGCGCCGACGGCAAGACCGGGCCGAAGACGGTCACGGTGACGGTCGGCTACCAGTCGAAGACCATCAACACCGTCACCGCCGGCACCCTGCTCCGCTCCCTCGGCTACTTCGAGGAGGAACTCGCGGCCCGCGGGAAGAAGGACGGCACCACCTACAAGGTCGACTGGCAGGACTACGCGACCGGCGCGCCGATCACCGCCCAGATGACCGCCGGGAAGATCGACATCGGTTCGATGGGCGATTTCCCGCTGCTGATCAACGCGGCCCGCGGCAAGGAGCTCAAGCAGCCGACCCGGCTGGTCTCGGTCACGGGCTACAACCTGCGCGGCGGCCTGAACACGGTGGTCACCGCCCCCGACTCGGCGCTGCGGTCGCTGGCCGACCTACGCGGCAAGAAGGTCTCCACCAGCGTCGGCTCGGCCGCCGACGGCACGCTGGTCCGGGCCCTCCAGAAGGCCGGCCTCGACCCGAACAAGGACATCCAGAAGCTCAACCAGCAGCCCAGCGTGGGTGCTTCGGCCCTGGCCGCGGGCAGCGCGGACGCGCTTTCCCAGTTCGTCGCCTGGCCCGGCCAGCTGACCTTCGAGGGGCGCGCCACGGCCCTGTACGACGGGGCCGAACTGAACCTGCCGACCTTCCACGGGGTCACGGTCCGGGAGAAGTTCGCCGAGGACCGGGCCGGGGTCCTCGACGACTTCCTCAAGGCGCAGCGACGGGCCACCGACTACCTGCGCGAGCGGCCCGTCGCCGCCGCCGAGTCGGTCGCCAAGGCGACCGGGCTGCCGGCCGAGGTGGTCTACCTCTACAACGGTGCCAACGGCATCGCCACCTTCGACCCGGAGCTCCGCCCGGAGCTGATCGCCGCGCTGAAGGAGGACGTGCCGGTACTGAAGACCGCCGCCCTGGTCGGCGACGTCGACGTGGACGCCTTCGTCGATCCCGCACCGCTGAAGCGGGCCGTGCAGGCCCCCGCCTACCCGCAGGCGAGCGCCGCCAAGCCCGAACTCTGGCTGAAGGGCCAGACCGCCACCCGCACGTTCGACAGCCCGAAGGAGCTGCTGAAGGCCGCCAAGGGCGCGGACGTACGGGCCGCGTACGTGCCGGACGCGCTGACCGGCACCCTGTGGTTCGCCGACAAGGCGGTGTGGGTGGCGGACGGCGCCGACCTGCGCGCCTTCGTCACCCCGGCCAGTGCCAAGCGATACCTCGACGGGCACGCCGGGGCGCGGATCGTCAGCTACGCGGACGCCGTGGGTCTGGCGTCATGAGTGCGGGCCGCCGGCTGCTGCGCGCCGCCTCACTGGTCGCGGCCCTCGGGCTCTGGCAGTTGCTGACGTCCCTGGACGTCAACCTGTGGCTGCGGTTCGAGCAGTTCCCGACGGTCGGCGAGGTGGCCTCCGCCTTCGCCGACCGGCTGGGCACCGGCCCCTACTGGCAGGACCTGGGTTACAGCCTCCGGCGGATCGTGGTGGGTTTTCTGCTGGCCGCCGTGCTGGGGGTGGCGGTCGGCACGGCGATCGCGCGGTCCCGGTGGGCCGCCGACCTGCTGGGCCCGCTGGTGGAGGTGGTGCGACCGGTGCCGGCCATCGCCCTCGTCCCGGTGGCCATCCTGCTGCTGCCGACCAACGAGCAGGGCATCGTGTTCATCACCTTCACCGCCGCCTTCTTCCCGGTGGTGGTGTCGACCCGGCACACGGTGCGGGCGCTCACCCCGGTCTGGGAAGAGGCCGTGCTGACCATGGGGGGCGGCAGGCTCCGGGTGCTGTTCTCGGTGGTGCTGCCCGGCGCCCTGCCGGGCATCTTCGGTGGTCTGTCCGTGGGCATCGGTGTCGCCTGGATCTGCGTGATCTCCGCGGAGATGATCTCCGGCGAGTACGGGGTGGGCTACCGCACCTGGCAGGCCTACACGATCCTCGACTACCCGGGGGTCTTCGTCGGGATGGCCACCATCGGAGCCCTCGGATGGCTCACCTCGACGGCGGTGGAGCTGCTGGGCCATCGCGCCACGGCCTGGCTGCCCCGCCCGGCAGCACCCGGTGGTGCCAGGGCGAAGCGGCCGGCGTCCCGCAGGACCGCCCCCGCCCACACCGAAGCCGCCCCCACCGCGGGCGCCGCGGCCCGCACCGCCGTTCCCCGGAAGGAACCGGTCCCGTGAACCCCACGACCCCGCTCCCCACGACCCCGCCGACCGGGGCCGCACTCGCCCTGCACGACGTTCGGCTCGGCCACCCGGACGGCACCGCCCTGCCGGGCACCGTCACCCTGCGCATCCCGCCGGGCGAACTGCTGGCCGTGGTCGGACCCTCCGGGTGCGGGAAGTCCACCCTGCTGCGCACCCTCGCCGGGCTGCTGCCCCCACTGGACGGGCAGGTCACCCTCGACGACGAGCCGATCACCGGGCCCGCCGCCGACCGGGCGCTGGTGTTCCAGCACGACGCCCTGCTGCCCTGGCGCACCGTCAGCGCCAATGTGCGACTCCCGCTGGCGATCCGCCGGGTCCCGCGGGCCGAACGGCGGCGCTCCGCGGCCGACTGGCTGGACCGGGTCGGTCTGGCCGAGTACGCCCACAAGCTGCCGCATCAACTGTCCGGCGGCCAACGACAGCGGGTCCAGCTGGCCCGCGCCCTGGCCGGCCGGCCCCGCGCGGTCCTGATGGACGAACCCTTCGGCGCGCTCGACGCGCAAACCCGCGCCGAGATGCAGGACCTGCTGGTGGACATCGTGCGGGGCACGGGCGCGACCGTCGTCTTCGTCACCCACGACGTGGACGAGGCCGTCCTCCTCGGCGACCGGGTCGCCCTGCTGGGTTCCGGCCGGGTGCTTGACGTACCGCACCCGCGCGAGCGGGCCGCGCGGCAGGCCCCCGGCACCGTCGAACTGCGCCGCCGCATCCTCGAATCCCTCTGAAAGGCACCTCCGTGGAGACCCTGGTGGACACTCCCCTGCCCGTTCCCGCTCTCGCCGACGCGACCGAGCTGTCCTGTGACGTCCTCGTCATCGGCGGTGGGACCGCCGGCACGATGGCCGCGTTGACCGCGGCCGGACGCGGTGCGCGGGTGCTGCTGCTGGAGAAGGCGCACGTACGGCACTCCGGCGCGTTGGCCATGGGCATGGACGGGGTCAACAACGCGATCATCCCGGGCCGGGCCGAGCCGGACGACTACGTCGCCGAGATCACCCGCGCCAACGACGGCATCGTCGACCAGTCCACCGTCCGGCAGACCGCGACCCGCGGCTTCGCGATGGTCCGGCGGCTGGAGTCGTACGGGGTGAAGTTCGAGAAGGACGAGCACGGCGAGTACGCGGTCCGCCAGGTGCACCGGTCCGGTTCGTACGTGTTGCCCATGCCGGAGGGCAAGGACGTCAAGAAGGTCCTCTACCGGCAACTGCGGCGCCGCGAGATGCGGGAGCTGATCCGGATCGAGAACCGGGTCATGCCGGTCAGGGTGCTCACCCACCCGGACGACGGCCGGGCCATCGGCGCGGCCGCGTTCAACACCCGCACCGGGGAGTTCGTCACCGTCCGGGCCGGCGCGGTGATCCTGGCGACCGGGCCCTGCGGCCGGCTCGGACTGCCGGCCTCCGGCTACCTGTACGGGACGTACGAGAACCCGACCAACGCCGGTGACGGCTACGCCATGGCCTACCACGCGGGAGCCGCGCTCACCGGCATCGAATGCTTCCAGATCAACCCGCTGATCAAGGACTACAACGGGCCTGCCTGCGCGTACGTCGCGAACCCGTTCGGCGGCTACCAGGTGAACCGGCACGGCGAGCGGTTCGTGGAGTCGGACTACTGGTCGGGGCAGATGATGGCCGAGTTCGCCGACGAACTCGCCTCCGACCGGGGCCCGGTGTACCTCAAGCTGAGTCACCTGCCGGAAGAGACCGTCACCGCCGTCGAATCGATCCTGCACACGACGGAGCGACCCACCCGCGGCACGTTCCACGCGGGCCGCGGCCACGACTACCGCACCCACGACATCGAGATGCACATCTCGGAGATCGGACTGTGCGGCGGTCACTCCGCCTCCGGGGTGCGGGTCGACGCACACGCCCGCACCACCGTGCCCCGGCTGTACGCGGCCGGAGACCTGGCCTGCGTACCGCACAACTACATGATCGGCGCGTTCGTCTTCGGCGACCTGGCCGGCGAGGACGCCGCGCGGTACCGGGCCTACGAGGGCGAGCTGCCCCGGGACCAACTGGTCGCCGCCCACGAGCTCGTCTACCGGCCGCTGCGCAACCCCCAGGGCCCGCCGCAGCCGCAGGTGGAGTACAAGTTGCGGCGGTTCGTCAACGACTACGTGGCACCGCCGAAGACGGGGGCGAAGCTGTCCCTGGCGGTGGAGGCGTTCACCCGGATGTCGGAGGAGATCGCCGGGATGGGGGCGCGCACCGCACACGAGCTGATGCGGTGCGCGGAGGTCGGCTTCATCCGGGACTGCGCGGAGATGGCCGCCCGGGCCTCGCTGGCCCGCACCGAGTCCCGGTGGGGCCTGTACCACGAGCGGGTGGACCACCCGGAGCGCGACGACGCGGGCTGGCTGCACCACCTCGACCTGCGCAAGTCGCCTTCCGGGGCCATGGTGTTCACCGCACGGCCCGTCGAACCGTACGCGGTCCCGGTGCCGGAGTTCGCGCCGACGCCGGGGCCGGAGCGCCCGCTGGGCGAGGTCACGCTGGTGCCGGTGGCCACGGCCGGCCCGCGGGACGCCGCTCCGGCCGCCCGCTCGACCGCGGCCGCGGCGGGGTCCGCGCCGACGCCCGCCCCGTCCGAGGCTCCCGAGGTGGCCGCGCCCGGCGCCGCCCTCCTCCGCCTGCTCTCCCTCGCCGAGGAGTCCCCCGACCTGGACGCGCTCCGCCCCTACCTGGCCGACGCCGACCCGGGCGTGCGGGCGGCCGCGGTCGCCGCCCTCGGCGAGACCGTACCGACCGGCGCCGGCCCCGCACTCGCCGCGTGCCTGCGGGACAGCGCGCCACGGGTGCGGGCCGCTGCCGCCGCCGCGCTGCGCGAGCTGGTGGAAGTGCTGCCGGCCGAAGCGGAGTTGGGCGACGGCCTGCGGGCGGCGCTGCGCATCGCCGACCCGACCGTCCGGGCCGCCGCACTCGACGTGCTGCGCGCGCTGCGGCTGGGTGACGCCACGGTGTACGCAGCCGCACTCGCCGACACCGACATAGAAGTCCGCACCACCGCCGTCCGTGCCCTGGTCTCGGTCGACGCCGCGGCGGAACTGGGGGTGGCCGCCGCCGACCCGGCCCGTCAGGTCCGGGTCGCGGTGGCCCGCGGACTCGCGGCCGTGCACGCCCCGACGCCGGCCCCGCTCGACCCGCTGCTGGACGACCCCGACCCGCTGGTCCGGGGGGCCGCCCTGGCCGCGTTGGCCGTCGTCGGATGCCCGCCCGAGTACGCCGCGCGGGCCGCGGCGGCGCTCGGCGACCCCGCGTGGCAGGTCCGGACCGGCGCCGCGACCGCCCTCCGGGCGGCCCCACCCGCCGCGGCGGTTCCCGTCCTCGCCCAGGCCTTGGCCGACCCGAACGCGGACGTCCGCAAGGCCGCCGTCCTCTCCCTGCTGGTCCACCGCGCCGTCCCCGAAGCCCGCGCCGCCCTCGCCACGGCCGCCACCGACCCCGACGCCGACATCCGCGCCTACGCGTCCCGCGCGGCCACGTGAGCGGCACGGTGACGAGCCCGCGCCGGCCGCCTGTGATCGCGGGCGTGGGTCAGGGCGTGGGTCAGGGGTGGTCGTGCCAGGAGAGGGCGGCTATGCGCCAGCCGGCGGGGGTGCGGACGAACTGGAGGGTCTTGGTGCCGGCGCCCTCGAAGGGGGTGCCGTCCAGGGTTCCGGACTTGCGGTAGTCGCCGAAGCGGGACGCGATGTCGCCCTGGATCTCGGTGCGCTCGGAGGTCTCCCACTCCGAGAAGTCGACCAGCCGGCCCTCGCTCAGCAGTCGTCGGCGGGGCTCGACGAACTCCGCCACGGTGTAGACCGTGAAGTCGGGGCCCGTCTTGACGATCACACCGCCGGGGAGGAACAGCCGGCGGAGCCTGTCGACATCGGCGGTCTTGCCGTCCCGGTTGTCGAACGCGCCGAAGAACTCGGCGGTCAGGGCGTCGAGTTCGGACTTGGACCGCGTACGTGACATGGCGTGCTCCCCCGCTTCCGGTCCCTGACCGCCTGCCGCGGTCCGGGCACGTCCCCATTGTGTCCGAGCGGAACGCGCCGCCGCCTCGGAGGCCGCCGGCTCAGCTCGGCTTCTCGCCGCCCAGCACTTGTCGGCGCATCAGGCGGGTGATGTCCTTCGCCGTGACGATGCCCACCAGCCGGCCGCCATCGACCACGAGGAGGCGGGTACCGGTGGCCATGCCGAGCCGGTCGAGGGCTTCGGTCAGGGGGTCGTCGGGCGAGGCGACCGCGCACCGCGCGAGCGGGGTGGCCACCTCGCGCACCTGGGTGGTCTCGCGCAGGGCACCCTGGACCGCGGCCAGCCTGCGCAGCTCCACGACGCCGCTGGGACGGCCCTCGAAGTCGAGCAGCGGCACCGCGGAGTGGCGGGACGGGAGGGCCACCTCGTCGATGAAGCGGCGTACGGTCAGCCAGTCCGCGCCGGTGGTCACCGGGCTGGTCATGGCGTCGGCGACGCGTACACCGCGCAGTGCCGTGCCCATGACGGCGCGCTGCCGTTCGGCGCCCGCGACGACCATGACGAACAGGCCGGTGAACACCAGCCACAGTCCGCCCGAGGAGCCGCGCAGCAGCGAGACCCAGCCGGCGCCCATGAGCAGGACGCCCAGCACCTGGCCGCTGCGGGACGCCGCCCGCTCGGCGCGTTCCCGGTCACCGGTGCGCCACCACAGCACCGCCTGGACCACCCGGCCGCCGTCCAGCGGAGCGGCGGGCAGCAGGTTGAACACGCCGAGGGCCAGGTTCACCCAGCCGAGCCAGCCGAGGACCGCACCGGGCACGGCCCACCCCGCCAGCCGGTCCAGGCCGATACCGGCCCCGAGGGCGGCCCCGCCGATGACCAGGCTGGTGAGCGGGCCGCTGACGGCGACGGCGAAGGCCGCCGCCGCGCTCTGGGGGCGCCCCATGCGGGTCATCCCGCCCAGCGCCCACAGCGTCACGTCCTGTACGGAGATCTTCTTGCGGCGGGCCATCGCCGCGTGCGCCGCCTCGTGGCACAGCAGGCTGGCCATCAGGAGCAGGGCGCCGGCGGCGCTGGCGAGGGTGTAGACGGCGTTCGAGTGCCCCGGTGTCCAGAGGGGAAGGGTCTGGCGGCCGAGGCCGTACGCGAGGAAGACCGCCAGCAGCGGCACGCTCCAGTGCATGCGCAGCGGTACGCCGACCACGCGTCCCACGAGGACCGAGCCGTTCATGGCGCTCTCCCGCCGGCCCGGCGGCCGGTCCGCGCGGGCCGCACCGTGCGGCCCGTACCCCGCGGATCGGACGGCCGGGACCTCACCTCCAGTGTCCCTCTCGGCGCGCCCCGCGCCCCGGCTACCCCGGTGACCGGCCCGGCGAGGGGTCGTGCCCGGGGTCGTGGGCGGGGTCCATCGGGGAGGCGTCCCCGGGCCCCGGGCCCCCGTGGTCTTCGTGCCCCGGGCCCCCGTGGTCTTCGTGCCCGGGGTCCCCGTGGTCTTCGTGCCCGGGGCCCCCGTGGTCCGGACCGTGGGAGTCACCGGTCTCCACCGTCCCGCCGAGGCGCTCGCGCAGCGGCGCCAGGGCTTCGGCCGAGGCGGCGGTGACCACCCACCGGTCCCCGACGAGGTAGGTGCCGCCGTACTCGCGGGACTGCGCCAGCCACGCGCGCTGCCCCTCGTCCGCGGTGAACGTCTCGATCCGGAACCCGGCGGCCCCCGCCCCGCACGCTCCTTCCCGCAGTTCCTCGGCATCGACGGTGATCTCGGCGGTGCAGCCGAGGGCCGCCGCCAGGTCCTGGACGGTGACGTGGCTCGCCGCACGGGTGGCGGCGGCCGGCCGGGCCTTGGCGGGCCCGCCGGCGCACCCCCCGCACAGCAGGGAGGCGAGCAGCACGGCCACACAGGGCGCCAGGTGGCGGGCGGTGACTCGGGGTGATTGCGGCATGTCTCCCTCGCGGGGGTTCGGGGCGGGGCAGGGCGGGGCGGGGGTGCGCGGGTCGGCGCGCGGGTCGGGGCCTACCGGTCGGCGGGGATCTTCTTGCCGGCGTCGTCGACGGCGAACCAGAGGCCCTGCTTGTTGTGTCCGTTCGTCTGGCCGGGCTGGGTGTCGCCGGTGAACAGGTAGACGGGCCAGCAGTCGATCGTCAATTGCTGCGATCCGTCGGGGCGCTTCACCGAGCCGACGAGTTTGGCCGCTATTCCGGACACCTTCGTCTTGTCCACCGGAGCGGCGGGCTTCCAGGTGTCCAGGCAGGCGTCGAGGCAACCGAATTTCATCGGCCAGGCACTGTCCTTGTTGAATCGGTACAGGGTTCGTCCCTGCCCGTCCACGAGGATCTTCCCGAGTTTCGCGTCGGTCGCGACGGAGAGTTCCGCACCGGATGTGGCGTTCATGTCGCCCATTCCGCTGCCCATTCCGCTGCCCGTTCCCGCTCCCGTGCCACCGGTCGCGGGCGCCCCGGGTTTTTCGCCGCCCTTCTGGTCGACGGCCTTCTTCCCGTCGGCGGCCAGCGCGTGCCAGGTGCCGCCGACGCCCTCGCCCTTGGCCTCCCCGGCCTGGGTGTCCTTGGCGTAGCGGTACACGGGCCAGCCGCCGAGGGTGAGTTGCTTGCTGCCGTCGGCGCGGGTGACCTCGCCGAGCTGGGCGGCGTCGATGCCCGCGGCGGCCGAGACGTCGGCCGCGGGGACCGGCGGCCACGCGGTGGCGCAGTCGCCGGAGCAGTTCGAGGTGGGGGGCTTGGCGGTGTCCTTGTCGAACCGGTAGAGGGTGAGGCCGGCGCTGTCGGTGACGACGCTGCCCACGTTCGCGACGTCCCGTACGGCGAGTTGGCCCGCCCTGGCGGAGGTGGCTGCCGCCGCGTCGCCGGCGGCGCCGTACCCCGAGCCGGCCGCCGGATCCGCTCCCGCGCCGCCGGACCCGTATCCGCTGTCGTATCCGTTTCCGACGGCTTTGCTGTTCCCGACCGGCTGTACGGAATTCCCCGAGCGGCCCGCGTTCGACCCGCCGCTCCCGCATCCGACCGCCAGTACCAGTACCGCCATCACCGATCCGGCGGCGGCCGCCCCACGACGCTTGTTGTTCATGGTTGCTCACTCCCTGCGTTTCCATTCGGCGTTTTCTCTTCCGGGTCATTCATAAGGCCCCGGAAGCCCGTCGAATTCATACGGGCGGGAATTTGTCAGATCGCGCCAAAGGCTGAACCCGGGTCGACCGCGGCCGTTCACGGCCTGCGGAACGCGCTCATTCCTGGATGCGCAGCGCCAGCGCCGGGCAGCGGCGGACCGCGCGCAGCGCCTTGGGCCGCAGCCGTCCCGGGACCGGCATGACTCCCTGGGCCGGGTAGCCGTCGGGGTCCAGCCGGACGATGTCGGGCAGCAGGTCCACACAGAGTCCGTGGCCCTTGCACAACGTCCAGTCCACGACGAGCCGTTCGGGGCTCTCGTCGGCCGGCAGGGGCAGCGCGCCCAGGGCCCGGCGTCCGCAGCCGCTGCCGAGCGCGTGGTCGCGGAACTCGTCGGGGAACACGGCGAGCGCGGACGCGACGAAGGCGGAGGTGCCGTCGGGGTGGCTGCACGCCCCGCGGCCGAGCACCGAGCGCATCCGCGCCTGGACGGCTTCGAGGGCCGGCCGTCCACCACCGCCGACGAGGGCGTCCACCGCGTCGGCGAGTGAGGGCAGCCCCCGCGCGCACGGCCCGCACTGTCCGGCGGACTCGTCCGCCATCCAACGGGTGACGCGGGCGACCTCCCCGGCGGGGCAGGTGTCGTGGGGCAGCGGCAGCACGGCGCCCGCCCCGAGCACGGCGTCGTACGAGGCGAGCGAGCGGCGGGAGAGGGCGGCGGAGCGGGCGGCGGCCGGGGCCAGCCAACGACCGTGGTAGCCGCCCACCAGGACGCCCTGGCCGGGTTCCGATCCGCAGAGGTCCAGGACGTACGCGAGGGACGTCCCGGTCGGCACTTCGACGACCGTGGCTCCCCCGACGGTCAGCATGACGGTACCCGGCTCGTCGTCGAGGCCGGCCATCCGGTACTCGGCGGCTCCCAGTCGGGCGGCGACGGCGAGTTGGGCGTAGGTCTCGGTGTTGGACAGCAGGGTCGGCAGTCCGCCGAGGCCCCGGTCGCTGGTGCGGACCTTCTGCCCGGACGGCAGCGCCGGTCCGCCCTCGATGCCGTTGATCAGGGCGGTGCCCTCCCCCGTGACGAAGCGCTCGGGGAGCCGGGCCACGCGGACCCGACGGTCCGCCGGGTCGCGTTCGGCGACGGCGGCGCGCAGCGAGCCCTCCACGTCGTCCCGGGTCACGCCGATCACCACGTCCTCGGCACCGAGCGCGTCGGCGGCCAGCAGCGCGCCGTCGAGCACCAGGTGCGGTACGTGCAGCAGCAGGGCGGTGTCCTTGAGGCAACTGGGTTCGCCCTCGCTGCCGTTGACGACGACGGCGGTGCGTCCGTCGCGCGCCCGCGCGGAGCGGAGCACGGCGCGGAGTTTGCGGGCGAACGGGAAGCCCGCCCCGCCGCGCCCCTTGAGATCCACGTTTTCGGCCAGGTTCGCCAGTTCCTCGACCGGGTAGCGGGGCCGGGGCCCGTGTACGGCGAGGTGCCCGGCCAGATCGAGCCGGGCGGCCAGGTCGAGCCCCGCCAACAGCCGGGGCATGCCCACGCAGCCCAGGGCGGGGCGGGACACGCCGGTCACTGGCGCCCCCGCGCCCCGCCGAGCGGTTCACCGGGTCGGTCGGCCACGCCGAGCCTGCTCGGTATGAACACCGTCGCGGGGTACGGCTGCGGCTCGTACGGCGGTGCGGCGTAAGGCTGCGCGGCATACGGCTGCGGTGTGGCATACGGCTGCGCGGCATAAGGCTGCGGTTCGGACGAGGCCACGGGATACGCCTGCGCGGCGGCCCGGGACACCGTCGCCGGACCGGCGGCCGCCCGCGCGGTCGCCGGCAGATCACCGAGCGGGTCGGGCCGCACCTCGTCGGCGGTGGACTGCGTCTGGCGGGCCAGCCGTGCGGTCAGTCGCGCCGCCGCCCATTCGGCGGGCTTGCGGACGAAGGGCAGCGGCGTACGCGGCGGCCCCTGTCCGGGGGCGCGGGGCGGGGGCGGCGGGACTACGGCCGGGCGGGCGGGGAACGCGCGCAGTCGCGCGCGCAGCCGGATCACGAGGACGGCGGCGACGCCCGCGAGGCAGAGCCCGTACGCCACGGTCACCCAACCGGCCGCCACCCGCCCGGACTTGAGGCCGTGCACCAGGGAGGCGCCCCAGGCGGGGTACGCGCCCACGTGCAGGGCCCGCCACCACAGCGAGCGGCCCTTGGTGGCGAACGCGCTGCGGGCCGCGCCCGAGACGGCCACGGCGACGAAGAGGTACCCGGCGAGCGTGCCGAGTCCGATGAGGACGGGCCGGTCGGGGTCGGCGAACGGCAGGACGGCGGACGCGGCGCCGGTGTGCGCCCGCGCGATCTTGATCCAGATGTGCAGGGCGAGGAAGGCCAGTCCGGCGACGGCGAGTCCGCGGTGGACCCCCTGGGCGACGAGTCGGTGGCCGGACGCCAGCAGCGTGCGGTCGGTGGCGGCCAGGCCCCACAGGACCGTGGAGGTGAGCGAGACGAGCGAGAGGACGCCCGCGCCGTAGTCCAGGAAGTCCCACAGCCGGCTCAGGGCGCCCGCCCGGACCGCGACGGTCAGCGCGACGAGGCCGGCGAGCGCGGCGGCGGACAGGGCGCCCGGGTGCAGTCCCCCGGGGGCGGACAGCAGCGGCGGCCGGCGCACGGCGCGTCGTCCGGCCGCCGCGGCGGCCGTACCGGCGTGGCGTCTGGCCCGGCGGGCCCGGTGGGAGCGTGGCGTACGGGGTTGGGGCAAGGGCATCTGGTTCTCCCATACGCCCGGGCCCGAGCACTCCACCTCGCGCTCGGCGCCCGGGGCAGTCGTCGGAACTGCTCCGCGGCGGGCGGGAGATGACGCCTCACCGACCGGGGAGCGGGGGCCGGAGTGCAGAAGCATCGTGGAGCGTCGCAGCACCTCCACGGGATTTATCGAAACGTGATAATTTCTGGCGCCCGCGCAGTCATCGCATCGAACATCCCCGGAAGATTCCCTTCCAGTGGTGCGGTCACGACGAGATTCACCCCTCGTCCGCCGCCACACCTCCCCGACGGCAAAATCAAGGCAAGGTCGCGGGACTGCAAGTGGATGGCACGCTCCTGGAGGGAGTACGAGGCGCTCGACTCCCTGCCGGCACCGACGCCGGCGGGGAGGGAGGCGGCCCCGACAGGCTTGTCACCCTCCCACGGGGCAGGCCATACCCCGGCATGAACGAGGTAACAATGTGCGAACTGCTGAACCGCATCTGGTCCCGCCCCCGCGGCGAGTGGACCCGGGTCCTGCGAAGGGAACTGCCCGCGCTGGCCGCGGGGATCGCGGAGGAGCTCCGGGAGGGCATACCCGGATTCCGCGAACTGATCGGCGACACCGACGAAGAGGTGGTCAAACAGCGCGTGGAGGCGGCGTTGCTGACCGCTCTCGGATACCGGGAACCCTGCGCCCCGGCCGAGGAGGAACGGCCGCGGGAGACCGCGCGGCCCGACCTGAACCCTTCCGCGAGTGGCCGGTTGGTGCCCCTCAAGGCCGTTCCCTCACCGCGTTCCGAGGCGCACGGCACCGCGGCCGAACGCGCGCGGCGGGAGCTGTTCACCGCTCTTACGAATGACATGCCCATGTCCGAAATAGCCCTGTCGGAACTGGCCGCCACGGCCGGATGGCCCCTGCCGGCCACCGTACGGGCCGTCGCGCCGGCCACGCCCGGCGAGATGCAGCAATTGGCGGGCGTACTGGACGACGCGCTCACCGGGATGGTCGGCGGGCAGCCGTGCCTGCTGGTGGCCGCCCCCGACCCGGACGCCCGCGGCCCGTTGGAGTGCGCGCTGCGCGGGCGGTTCGCCGCCGTCGGGCACCCCGTCGCGCTGCGGGACGCCGCCTCCTCGTTGCGCTGGGCGCTGCGCCTGCTCCACCTGACCCCCGCCCGGCCCGGCGCCGAGGCCCGCGCCGTCTTCGTGGACGACCACCTCTCCACCCTGCTGCTGCTCCAGGACGAACCCCTCGCGCACGCGCTGGCCGCGCGCTGGCTGCGACCGCTCGCGGACCTGACCCCGCGCCAGAGCGAGCGACTGGAGGTGACCCTGCTCGCCTGGTTGGAGGGGGGCGGCGCGCCGGAAGCGGCCAAGGCGCTGAGCGTACATCCCCAGACCGTGCGCTACCGCATGCGGCAACTGGAGAAGCTCTTCGGAACGGGGCTGCGGGACCCGCGCACCCGCTTCGAGTTGGAGATGGCCCTGCGCACCCGCCGGCTGATGGCTCAAGTACGGCGTCAGCACTCGCGGGTGAGCCGGCGGGCCCGGGTCGTGACCGCCGAATTCCGGCCGCCACTCGGTGCCGGTCGGATGGCCCGGGTCAACGGCCTGTAGACCCGCGCACCGGCGGACCCGTGCGTCCGCAAGCCGTCCGGCCCCGGTTCCGTCCCCTCAGCGCGGGGTGGAGCCGGGGCCGGAGGCGTGCACGCCCAAGGCGGCTCCGAGGTCGAGCAGTTCCGCGTACGCCCGTGAGCAGGAGGGGCATCCCGCCAGGTGACGGCGCAGCCCCCCGGCACGGGGCGCGTCCCGGCGCCGGACGGCCGCGCCGAGCATCGGGGCGTACGGCCGGCACCGGTCGTCGCCGGTCGCGGCGGGGCCGAGGTGGGCGCACAAGTACGCCTCCCGGAGCCCTTCGCGGGCCCGGAAGGCCAGCGAGGTCACGGCGCTCGGGGTGATCCCGAACAGCACGGGCACCTGGTGGCGGCAGTCGTCCTCGACGAGCGTGTGCCACAGGACGGCCTTCCAACGTCCGGGCAGGGAGTGGAAGGAGCGGGCGGCCAGCCGGCGCTCCTCCTCGGACAGCAGCCGCTGCTGCGGGTCCTCGCCGGACGGACCGGGGCCGCACCAGGATTCGACGTCGGGGGTCAGGACGGTCCGGCCGTCGCCCGTCCGCCATTCGATGGCGGTGTGCCGGACCACCGCGAGGAGGTACGGGCGCCACTCGTCCCGCGGACCCGCGCCGGACCGGACGGCCTGGAGGGTGCGGACGAAGGCTTCCGAGACGAGGTCCTCGGCGTCCTGCGGGGCGCGGCAGCAACCCCGGGCGCACGCCATGAGGGCGCCGCGGTGGCGCCGGTACAGCAGGTCGCAGACGTCGGGGTCCATGGCGCCGCGGGCGTAGGACCGTCTGAGCCGACGGGTGAGTTCCCGGTCGCTGGGCGCTGCCCCCTGATCGGATGGTGCACCGGCCGTGGTGCGGTGAGAGCCGGACATGGCGATCGCTCCTCGGTGACGTGGGAGCCGGCCGCCGCGGGGCGACGGCACGGCGCGGTGCCGGTCCGAAGTCGGCTTCGGTCCGGCACCGCTCTCGGGGCGACGCGGGGAGTGGGAGGGGGGCGTCGCCCCGAGGGTCTCAGCGGCAGGCCCGCCCGCCGTTGATGCAGCGCACGGCGCCGGCCATCAGCCCGTTCGACATGACGTTGATGAAGTCGCCGTGATCGGTCACCGGCTTGTGCAGTTGCTCGGGGAAGCTGTCCACGGCGAACCGGGCGCCGGGGGCCACCGCGTAGGTGATCCGCTGCACGAGTTGCGGGATGGCCTTGAACCCCGCCGGGCAGGAGCCGTCGCCGCGGGCGAAGGCCACGTGGGTGCGGTGGTTGGCGCTGTCGGCGTTCTTCCCGTCCCAGCAGCTCTGGAAGGTGAACGTCCGCACGACGTCGCTGCCCTTGGGGCAGATCGGGTACTTGTCCTTCAATTGGCGGTTCTCGAAGCCGGTGCAGCTCCAGGAGGCGTTCGCGTTCGTCGGACCGTTGGTGAACGCCTTCGCGTCACCGGTGATGATCCGCAGGAAGCGCGGCATGGCGGTGACCGGCCCGGTGGGGCTGCCCTTGAAGTCGATCGTCACCTGCTTGGGCTTGAGGATGGTGCCGACGTTGGCGTCCTGGCCGCCGCCGGGCGCCTTGGCGTCCTGCTCCGCCCGGCCGTCGCGCAGTCGCAGCACCGGCCAGTAGTAGGTGGACTGGTCGCCGTTGGAGCAGGTGGTGCCGGAGGCGGCCAGGCTGTTGTTGGTGGAGAAGGCGTCGGTCGTCTCGTTGCCGACGTAGTCGTGCATGTGGTGCGCGCCGTTGCCCACGCCCGGCGCGACGATCACGTTGTCGGGGTTGAGGTGGCGGTTCTCGTTGCGTCCGCACTGGACGGAGAAGGAGCCCTTGGACGCCTTCGCCTGGGCGGCGGGGGTCCGGACGTTGGGCTTCACCGTGCCGATGACGACGAAGTCGGAGCGGGCCGGGCCGCCCTTGCCGCCACCGGCCTTGCCCTGGGCCAGTCCTTGGGCGTCGGCCGGGCCGGCCGCCTCGGCGGCGGTGTCCGCGGCGTCGGCGGCCGGTGCCTGCTTCATCGAGCAGCCGCTGAGGGCCTCCAGACCCCCGGGGCGGGCGGCGGTCCGGCCGATCGCGTCGGCCATGCCGGTGATGGTCTTCTGCCGCTTGCCCTGCAACTCGCCGAGCAGTGCGTCGCCCTGGGCCCGGCCGGTCGCGAGGCGCTGGTAGGAGTCCGCTATCTGGGTGTCCAACTGCGCCAGGTCGCGGTCGACTTCACCCCGTGCGGGGTCCGGGACCTCGCGGAGCCGGTCGCCGACGTCGGGACAGTCGATGGTGGCGGTCACCGGGGCGTTGCGCGCGGAGTCCTGTCCCGCGGAGGCCGCCTGCTCGACGATCACGACTCCGCCGGCGCCCAGGACGAGGGCGGACACGAGGGCGAGGGCCTTGTGGGACGGCCTCAGTCGACGTTTGTGGCCCTTTGGGCTCATGCGATCACTTCACTTCGTCGGTCGGGGAACGGTGGAAGGGGCGGGCGAGACGTCCGCCAGGCCGTCGAAATCGACGAGGCCGCTGGCTTCGAGGACCGAGATGTGGTCCAGAACGGTGGAGTTGGCGTCCGTGGCGAGATCCCGCACCATCGAGTTGCGGGTCTGGGCGCGGACCTGGGCGACGAGGGCGAACACCTTGCCGTGCGCCCGGCGCAGCAACTGGACGAACAGCCGCTCGTACTCGTTGCCCTGGGCGGTGTCGAGTTGGTTGAGCCAGCCCTGCTGCTGGGCGCTGGGCCGGTCGGGCAGCTCCATGCCGAGGGCCTGACCCACCGCCCGCACGTGGCGGTCGAGTGCGGTGTGGCCTTCGACGAGGTGTTCGCCCGCGGTGCGTACGGCGGGGCGCGTGGCCCGTTCCTGCGCCTGCCGCCCGGCGGGAAGCTCCCACAGTCCGGCGAGCCGCACCTTGCGGACGAAGTCCCGGTCCTGCGGCGTCAGCGGCCCGAAGGCGGTGCTCATCGTTCCGGCGCCGTCGTCGTCGCCGGAGGGGGTGGTGGCGGCCGCGGCCGTGGTGCCGCCGAATTTCTGCACGGGGATCAGCAGCGCGACCAGCGTGAACGCGAGGGCGCCGATGACGATGAGCGTCCCCATCACGTGTCGCGAGGCGACCGACATGGCGGCGACGTTCGACCGGCGGAATGACAGCACAGTGCCTCCTTGCTGCGTGGGCGGGGAGGGGCGGCATGGCCGGAGGTGTCCGGCGGCCACGCCGTGTGCACCCGAGCTCCCCGGGTGCCAAGGGACGCTAGTGCCAGTCGGGGTGCCCGTTCGGAAGGACCATCACGAACGGACAAAGATCCGGGCAACGCCTCGAACGGCTGGTACGGTGCCGCGTTCGGCCTCCGTGTGTCACGGACCCAACCGCCTGGGAGTATCGGCCAGTTGTCCGGAATGACCCTCCTTCGCGGGGAGGATTCCGACCAGCTCTTCGGGAGGATTCGGTACGGCCTCGCGTGCCACAGGGTGGACGGGACCCGTCGCCCCGCCGAAAGGAACCGCCTCCCTGTGCGCAGGAAACGCTTCACACCGCTGCTCGCCGCAGCCGGCCTCATGGTCACCGCCCTCCCGCTGCTCACCGCGCCCCAGGCGTCCGCCGCCCCGGCCGACGTCCCGGCCGCCGAGTTCGTCGCGCGCCCGGCCGCTTGGCAGCGGTGCGATCCCGCCCAGCCGGCCGCGTACGAGTGCGCGACCATCAAGGTCCCGCTGGACTACCGGCGCCCCTCGGGGCGCACGATCGACCTCGCGATATCGAGGATGAGGAGCCAGAACCCGGCGAAGCGGCACGGTGTGCTGCTGCTGAATCCCGGCGGCCCGGGCGGCCCCGGGCTCGACCTGCCGCTCCAGCTGAACGAGCAGCTGCCCAAGGAGGTCCGCGAGCAGTACGACCTGATCGGATTCGACCCCCGCGGGGTCGGCGCGAGCAGCCCGGTCAGTTGCGGACTGACGCCGGAGGAACAGGACATCATGCGTCCGTACCGGCCGGAGAGCTTCCCCTCCGACGTGGCGTGGGCGCGGACCGTGGCCGACAAGTGTCGCGAGAAGGCCGGGGCGGTGCTGCCCTTCATCACCACCCGCAACACCGCACGGGACATGGACGCGATCCGCTCGGCGCTGGGCGAACGGAAGATCTCGTACCTGGGCTACTCCTACGGGACCTACCTGGGCGCGGTCTACACGCAGCTGTTCCCGGCCCGCACGGACCGCTTCGTACTGGACAGCGGCGTGGACCCGCAGCGGATCTGGCGGGGCATGCTCCAGGTGTGGGCGAGCGAGGCCGAGCCCGCGTTCGCGCGCTGGACCCGGTGGACGGCGCAGCGTTCGGCCGAGTACGGGCTCGGGGACACCCCGGAGGCGGTGTCGCGGACGTTCTGGGCGCTGGTGGCCCGCGCCGACGAGGACCCGATCCCGCTCGACGGCGCGAAGCTGACGGGTGATGACATCCGGGCGCTTCGGGCGCTCTTCTTCTACCCCGCCCAGGCGGCCCCCGCCGTCAAGGCGCTCAAGGACGCGGCCGACGGCAAGCCCGCCGCGCTCTCGCCGGCGCAGCGGAAACTGTTGCTGCCCACCGCCGAGCCGGCCGCCGACAACGGCACGGCCGCGTTCCTGGCCGTGGTGTGCGGGGACACCGAGTGGCCGCGCTACCCCGAGCAGTACGAGCGGGAGACGGTCCGGGACAAGGCCCGGTACCCGCTGTACGGGGACTTCACGTCCGGGATCAAGCCGTGTGCCTTCTGGTCGCGGCCGATCGAGGCCGCCACGCCGATGCGGACCGGGGCCCCGGTGATGACCGTGCAGAACGAATGGGACTCGCAGACCCCGCTGGTCAGCGGCCAGGGCCTGCACCGCGCGCTGGGCGGCTCGCGGATGGTGCTGGCGGAGGGCGGCGAGGGCCACGGCGTGTACCTGGTCGACCCCGCTTCCTGTGTCGCCGCACCGGTCGAGGCGTACCTCACCACGGGTCGACTGCCGGCGCGGGACGTGACCTGCCGCAGCGCCCCCGGTTCGACCGAGCGGCGCGCCGCGTCGCCGGTCCCGTCGCTGCCGTCGCCGTTCCTGTTCTGACCCTTCCGTACCGCTCCCTGCCGGCACCCGCCCGCGGGTACCGGCAGAACGCCCCCGACGCCCGGACGGCAGATTCTTGGGGTCCTCGCAACACCTGATGGCTTACGCGGTCGTCAGTAGATCACGCAGGCGCTCGGCTGGGGTTCTCCAGCCGAGCGTTT
>NZ_JBHVYA010000016.1:0-124926 GCF_042881255.1 Streptomyces sp. NPDC058279
ATCACGCCCAAGATCGCGCGACGCGGCACACTTCACGGCTCCGGCCTGGGCAAGACCCGCTGGGTCGTCGAGCGAACCTTCGCTTGGCTCCACCACTTCAAACGACTCCGCACCCGCTACGAGATACGAGCCGACCTACACCTCGGTTTCCTCCAACTCGCCTGCAGCATCATCTGCTTACGCCGACTCCGAACCTCATTCTGAAACGATCAGTAAGCCGATACGCATGTAGAGCATGAAACCCCTCCCCCTTTGAGCCGCCTGATGGCGGGCTCACACTTCAGACATGAGCAAGCAGCTGGGATCGACCCAGCGGCAGGCAGCCGAAAGAGTAACCAGGAGTCCACGGAGTTCGGGTGACCGAGATCACTGGATTGAAATTTCTGTGGGTGAGTCGGTCAGAATCGGAGTTTTTGGCCTGAACGCCGCTACGGGTTCGGGGTTTGCCCGGCGGTGTCCACGATTCCCCGGCCGACGATGGCCACGGACGTCACTGGCGTTCCGGCTTTCCCCCACGCACTGTCCTTGAGGAGCACGGTCCGTTCGCCCAGCAGGCGCAGGCTGTCCTTGTCGAAGATCCACTCGGTGCGCTCGCCGTTGTGGACGCGGGCGACCGCGACACCCGTCCGGCCTGCGGCATCCGTTGCCTCGGGCACCAGAATGACGCCCGGGATGCGGGAGGCGGCGCGGTAGAGGGCGGCGCTCACTCCAGGCGGAGCCTCCACCGTCCGCAACAGGTCTCCGATCGTGACGAAGGCTTCCTGGTCGGGGCCGGTGGTGGATCCCGAGTCCCGGCCGTGGTTGAGGCGCGCGTCCGCGTAGATCGTTTCCAGTAGGCGGTCGGGGTCGGTCGGGAGGGATTCGAGGAAGCGATAGGTCGGGCCGTTGAGGTTGGCTTTCTCCTTCCCGGGTGCCGGGTCCGTCGAGCTGCCCCCCGCGGTACGTGTGAGCGTGCCGGCCGTGCCGTCCACAGAAACCCAGCGCTCGGCCGACTCGTCCGTTCGGCCTGCCTCCATGCCCCCACCCTTCGTTTCGGACAGGGACGTGGAGTGACCGGTCGTCTTCGTGTAGAGGAACTGGCCGTCCCGGACGGCCGGAGCGGGCGCCGCCTGCGCCGCCAGGGCTACGCGGTCCAGCAGCTGCACGGCAGCAGGCTCGGTCCGAGCGACGGGCGGGCGATCGTCGGAGTTGCCCACACCCAAGGTGACGGCCAGGGCCACGGCACACACGGCGGCCCCGGTTGTGAGGAATAGAGCCATAGGGCGGCGGCGCCGGGAGGGTTGGGCGCTCCTTGCTGATTCGCGCATCAGGTGCTCCTTGATCCGGAGATGTCCGTGGAACGGGAGGTCGGCATCCGAGAGGCCGGGCAGGCGCCGGACGGTCTCCACGTCCTCGTACGGATCGAGCCCTGTTTCTTTGTCGGGGTTCACAGGTTTCCCTCCCGTGCGATGGGGGACGCGGGAGCGCGTCCGGAGGCTGCCGACTCCGTGAGATATTCAGCCGCGAGTTTGCGCAGGCGGGCTCGGGCACGGGAGAGGCGAGAGCGCACGGTGCCCACCGGTACCCCACACGCCCGTGCCACCTCCTCGTGGCTGAGGCCGGACCACACGTGCAGAAGGAGTACCTCACGGTCCGCGCGTCGCAGCCGGTTCAGGACGGCAAGAGCGGCAGCGGCTTGAGCCGCGTCGGTGATGCGGGACACGACAGCGTCCGCCGGGTCGGGAACAGCATCGGAAGGCGGAAGGCGGCCTATCGCTTCCCGGTGACGACGCGCTGCCCTGCGGGTGTTCCGTATGACGTTCGTGGCGATGCCGAAAAGCCACGCCCGATGGCTCGTGACCCCGTCGAGCGTGTCGCGCAGCCGCCATGCCTCGAGGAAGGTGAGGGAGACGACGTCCTCGGCCCCCATGCGGTCGGCGGTCATGCGGACGGCATGCGCGTACACGGCCGGGGCGTGTGCGTCATAGATGGCCGCGAACAGTTGATGTTCCACACTGGTTAGTGTCCGCAGACCCCACTCCGTTGCATGTGACCTAGACCACGCACGAGAGGGAGGTGAGTCTGCGGTCGTGGTCGACGCTCATGGTCATGCGCCGCCGTCTGGCCCGGAACCGCACCGCGGCCGGGACCTCACGCAGATCATCTACACGGGGGAGCTCCTTGACGGTCTCCACCCAGACCCCCATCCAGACGTGTGCCGGCCAGTCCAGCCGGTCCGCGACCTGCCGCAGCCTGCGTGCCCGCTTCGTCAGCACCTGGTAGGTGTGCTGCCGGGTGTCGGCCATCAC
Organism: Streptomyces sp. NPDC058279; assembly: GCF_042881255.1. Taxonomy (NCBI): domain Bacteria; kingdom Bacillati; phylum Actinomycetota; class Actinomycetes; order Kitasatosporales; family Streptomycetaceae; genus Streptomyces; species Streptomyces sp. NPDC058279. The sequence goes on from NZ_JBHVYA010000016.1 coordinate 2,289, forward strand.
CTCGAACACACGGCGCACGAAGTCCAGCGGCACCCGTGCGTGGAACAGATCCGACATGGAGTTCACGAACACGGTCCTCGGGTTCTTCCACCCGTACGGCACCCTCATGGCATCCGCATGCACGGTCAGCCCGAACCCCGGACCTGAGGTCCGCGGGTCTCCATCATTCTGGTACTTCGCCGACCCCATGGCCTTCAAGCGCTTGCGTAGACAGTTGTCGCACCCCGAGGACACGCGGTCGCACCCGGTGGTCGGGGTCCACGTTGCCTCGGTCCACTCGATCGAACTCCGGTCACTCATGACCTCTCCTCTCGTCCGCGCCGAACACATCCCGGCGGGCGCGGCACACACGGTCAACGACGCCTCACGAGGAGCGGAACACCACCCCATCCAACCGCTCCCTCAGCCTCGGAATCAGGCCAACTCCTCATAGCGCACACGGGCCCGGCCCCGTACACGCATCCGCAGCCGTGCCCAGTCACGCCGAGAGGTCCAGGCACCGGGGCGCCTCAGCCATTGGTAACGAGGCAAGGCCGGACTTCTCAGCCCGGGCCCGGTCACGGCGAGGGCATGGGACGACTCGCAGGCGGGCGAGTTCGGCCTGGCCGACCTGCCCAACCCGCAGGTGACGGCCCGCAGGACCCTGCACCACATCACCCGCCGCGTCGACACCAACCCGCGCCTGGCCGCCCTCGAAGATGGATCAGCTAGTGCCTTCGGGCTCTGCTCTCCTGTCGTTGGGGGCGATTACGCTGCGCGTCATGGGTGATCAGTTGTGGGCCGGTGTCCGGGACCGTGTGCTGGCGTTGGGGCTGGCCGAACCGTTCCCCGCTGCCCCGCTGGACCCGGCAGTCCTGGGAGCGCTGCTGGAACAGCGTCCCGAGGAGGACTTCGAGGCCAGCGAGGAGGACTTCGACACCGCCTACGAGCGATGGGACGAGCAGTGGGGCGAGGTGATGTGGGCCCCGCACCGTACGGCCGGTGCGATCGATCCTGTGCCACCTGGGCTGCGCTGCCCGGCAGTGGCTGGTGGTCAGCGGGCCCGAACGCGGCCGGATCTGGAACGACGACCGGGCCGACGAGGTGGACCTGGCCCCGCTCCTGGACGACGACGGCCGACCCGTGACGTTCACCCGCTGGTACCTGGACTGGCTGGACCGCGCCGAACAGCAGCTGTTCGACAGGCCGCAGTGACCCCGACAGGAAGCCGCACCACCGGCTCTCCGACATCATGACCAGCCTGGTCCATCTACGGAGCGTGCCATCAAGCTGCACCTCCAGTCACCACGGCGGCTTGACATCCTGATTGGGAAGTCATTTATCCAGTCGGCGGGGCTTGGTGCCCTTCTTGTGATGGGCGGGTCTGGTGACGCCTCGCCGGTTGCGAGGACCCGTCCCACGTCGTGACGGGTTGCCGAACGGCTGTTTCTTGAACCGGGGGCGGCCGGGGCCAGGGCGGGAGGGTTTGGGCGCACGCGCTGGCGTCGGGGTCTGAGCGTGGAGATTTCTGAACCCGGTTCAGGCGGGGGTCGTGGTCACCCGCGCAGTGTGCCGCCCGGCCTCGGCGGTCCGGGCCGGTTCACCGGCGGTAGCAGTGGCTTAACCGCTCTGTTCTGGTGAGCTGAAACAACCAGCCTGGCCCTGCTGGCCAAGGCCAGAGCACTATCACCGCTGATAGCGGCCTGGCCCTACCCGCAGGGCCCGGACCTGGGAGACTAGGGATCATGACCGACCGTCGACCGCTTTCGCTGCCCGCCTTCTCCGAGCCCGCTTCCGACGCTCCCGTACCCGCCCAGGCGGGTGGGCGCCGGCTGATGCCACTCGAGCAGGGCGCCGACTTCCGCCAGCCGCCCGGCGAGACCGAGCCCGAGCCCGCACCCGCCCCGGCCCGACGTCCGCTCGCCCCCATCACCTTCTCAGACCCGGACCGCCATATCTGAGCGCTACCACCACGGGTTGCGCCACGTCCAGGACCAGCTCACCACTAGCCCCACCGCCCGGTGTGCCGGCGCCTCCACCTGGACAGTGGTCGTAGCCGGCCCGGCTCCCGCCTCGGATACCGTGTTCCTCTACGGGGTGCCATAACGGATGTGACGCCCCCCACCGGAGGTAGTCAGCGTATGAGTTCAAAGCGCAGCAAGAATCCAGCCCTGCCCGTACTTGACGACGCATTCCGACTCGCGTCGGTCAAGGACGCCGAAGAGTCCACGCGTGACTTGGCCGCGCGGCTGGCCACCACCGAGCTGCGCCGCGTTTCCCACCCGGGCCGGGTCACCTGGGAGCCCACCGATCAGGCCGAGCCCGTACCGGTCCCGCCGACTGTGGTCGACGGTGACGGGGACCTGTGGCTGCGGGACCGGGGCACTGGCACCTGGACCATGCCCGAGTTCAACCCGAAGGAGTTCCCGGCCCGCTGTGGCGAGGTTCTGACGTGGAACCAGCTTGCCCGCGAGTTCGGCCCGCTGACCGCACTGGCCGACGACCGCCGCATCGGCGGCGGCCGGCGTCGCTGACCGCGCAGCCTTCTGCGATGACCGCGCCCCTGAAGCGCCCGTTACGGGTAGCTGGGAGCTCCAGCTCACCGCCGAGCTCGACGATGGCGGCGAGCAGGTGAGCGTGGTGGTCGGTCACGATGCCTGGCGGGTGGCTATCGCGGAGACTGCCGTGGCTACGACGCAGAACACCCCGACCTTGGCGATTAGCGATGCCGGGGCGGGGCGTTGTCATCGGGTGATTATCCGAGCCAGACGATGTTCAGGACGGTCAGGCGGTGCGGCGGCCGGTTCACCCAGTAGGTGAGGGAGAGCTGGCCGACGGATGCGTAGCGCACGTCCTCGCCCTCGAGGTCGTCGGCGTTGAACTGGCCGAAGCCCCACGGGTCGGCTGCAGCGGCGTCCAGGACGTCCCATACGGTGCCCTCGGCGTGTTCGGGCAGGGTGTCGAGGGCCTTGGCGGCCGACGCGGAGAAGCGGGCCGCGTACGGCTGTCCGGTCACCGGCGCCTTCCCCGCAGCTCCGCCATGTCGACGGTGTCACTGTCGTCGTAGCCGGAGGCGACGAACGCATCGACCGCCGGGGCGTGCGCGAGGCGGCCCTGCCAGTCCTGGACAACGGCGTACAGCCCGCCAAGGGAAAACGACCTGCGGGACTCCTCCAGCGCTGCCGCCCACTCCCGCTCGAAGGCTGGCACCCACTGCGCTGCGCGCCGGTCGGCGCGCAGCCGGGCGAGGAGTTCGGCCGGAGCGCCGGGCGCGGGCGCGTACGACGGGATGGGCGTGTGCTCGGGCTGGGCGCTCACGGGCTCCTCCAGGCGGGTCTCACCGCCACGGTAGCCGCAGCAGCGGCGGCCGAGGAGGACATCGGCCGTGATTGGACCTCCCCCGGCAGCGGGTGGCCGGCCACCGCCCGGCATGCGGAGCGGCCCGCGGCGGGTCCAGCTGGGCGGCCTGGCCCTGTTCACCGGAGCGTCCTTGCTGTGTCTGGTCGCCCCCAGCCACCCGGTGTTCCTGATCGGGCGGATCCTTCAGGCCTTGGTGCGGGAACGGGGACGGTCATCTCCCGGCTGTGGGTGCAGCGACAGCTGCCCGAGCGGATGCGGCTGCCGATACTGACCATGCTCCCGACGGTGATCGCGGTGGCCCCGGCCGCGTCACCTCCCCTTGCCGGCCTGGTGGTCCAGCACTCCTCCTGGCGCGTCCTGTTCGCCTTCATGGTCGTGCTCGGGCTCTGCGTGGCCCTCGGGGTCCTACGGCTTCTTCCGGCCCAGAACGCAAGGGCCGACGCGGGCCGTCCGGCCCCGGCGCCCCCGTGGCTCAGTGCGGCGGGACTTGTCCAGGCGTACCGGCGGGTGCTCGCCCACCGTGGCTTCAGGGTGTTCGCCGCCGCCATCAGCCTCGCGTGGTGCACGTACTTCACCTTCACCGCGTACTCGAGCGAAGTCATCCAGGTGGAGCTGGGCGCCTCGCCCACGCACTTCGGCCTGCTGTACGCCTTGGTGATCCTGGGGTACGTGGGCGGCAGCTCGGCAGCCAAACGGATCGGCGCGTCACGATCGTTGGAGGTCATCGCGCGCACCGCCTCCTTGGTGGCGGCGGCCGCCGCACTGCTCATGCCGGCCGCAGTACACCTCTGGCCGCACAGCACACTGAGCGTCGTCCTGCCGATGGCGGTGTGCATGCTCGGCGTCGGAGCGATGTTCGCGACCTGCCAGGCGGGGATGATGCGGTACGACGGCGAGCACGTAGGCGCCGCTTCGGGACTGTTCTTCTTCCTCCAGATGGCCTCCGGCGCCTGCTACACCGCGCTGGTCGCGCTCCAGGGACCTCCCGCCGCCCTCGTGCTCGCGCTCTGCGTCGCGGCGCCGGCACTCTCGCCTTCCTGCTCTGTGCCGTCGCGCTGCGCGGCCGCTCACCAGACGGTCAGGGCGGCGCGGCAAGCCCTGCCGCGGACGCCGAGGTGCCCAAGGACTCCGCCGGAGCCGAGAGAGTGAGCAGATGACGGGCGACGCCGACGTCTCGATCATAGGAGCGAACGTCCTGAGGCTGACCCTCGGCATCCGCCTCGCCGAGGCGGGCCTGCGGGTACGGGTTCGCGGGCAGGAGTCGGACCGGACCGCCCTGACGGGAGACGAATGGACGAGCTGGGGAGGGGGCAGTGCCGGGCTGCCCACCGGCTACCGGGCGTGGTCGGACCACACCGAGACCGTGCTCACCCAGCTGGCCGGCCGGCCCGGGGAGACCGGCGTGCACGCGAAAGTCGTCCACGTGCCCACGTACCGACGCTATCTGGAACGGCGGTTCCGGGAGGCGGGCGGCAAGCTGGAGCGGTTCGACGCGCAGAACGCGGACGGCGGGGAGCCCGCGGTCGTCGACTGCGTGGGGATGGACGTGCCTGCCGCCGATCCCGCCCGTGAGTCCTCTCCCGGTATCCGCCTGGAGGCCGGGATGCGGGGCGAGCGGCAGCTGTGGATGGACTACCCCATGCCGACGGGCTCGGCCGTCAGGCTGTCCTGGGGGTCGGCGGGACAGGCGGCCGAGCTGCTGTGCTGAGCCGACCGAGCTGCCGGTCCAGTGTGACCAGCCGGCCGCTGTCGAGCGGGACGCTGACCCGCCCGACCGTACTCGGTTCGCCGGACCAAGCGGACCAAAAGGGGTGCAGCTTCCCCTGCACCCCGTGGGCCGCCAGATGCTCGATGGCGGCCTGCGGCCGGTCCGGCACCATGATGTAAGGCAGGTGATCGACTGCGGGGCGGGCCGAGGCCAGCCCCGCAGCGGTCAACAGGTCCTGGGTGCGCCGTTTGTTCGTGGCGATGAGCGACCGCAACTCCTCGGTGATGTCGCCGACTTCGAGCACCCGTCGGCCGATTCGCAGTGACAGGGAAGAGGGCTGCAGCGGCGGCACCACTCGACGGACCAGGCCGGTCGTCGCGGCGGAGGTCACGCAGTAGCCGAGGCGCAGCCCGCCGAGCCCGTACGCCTTGGAGAGGCCGCGGGCCACGATGAGGTTGTCCACGTCAGGGGCGAGGTTGGCGGCGCTGAACGCGGGGGGACAGTAGTTCGCGTTCGACTCGTCGACCAGGACGACGGCACTCTGGCGGGCCGCCGCTTCGCACAGCTGCCTTACCTCGCCGAGGTCGCTGAACCGGTCGCCGAGCAGCGCGGCCGCTCAAGGAGCACAACGGCCACCGTGTCGCCGGGCCGGTACGGCACACAGATACCGCCCACAAGGCCGACCCAGTGCGGGTAGTCGGGGTAGACGTCCGTGGCCACGCCGACCCGCGCGCCAGCCGCCGGCAGGCTGAGACCGTGCAGCAGTGGCCCGACGCCCGCGGTGCAGGTCACCGAAGCGCTCCACTCGTGTCTCGGGTGGTACGCGGCTGACCTGGGACGCCCTCTGCGCGCTCGTCTCTCCCGATGACCCCGCCGTCGACAACTGGGACTTTGTACGCATCGCCACCGAGGTGCTCGATGCCGACCGCCCCGCCCCGGCGGACTTGCTCCCGCCGAGTTCTGCGGCCGAGTGGCGCTCCCGTCACACCTGAGGCAGCGTCCCCTGGCCGGCACGACGTCGGAGTGGGGCATCGCTCATATGCGGGTGGAGCGTACGGGGAGTGAGATCGTGGTGCCGGTCAGCTGCGTGTGCGGCGCCGGTAATAGTGAAGGGTGACGGCGCCCAGCAGGGGCCCCCATGCCACCAGCGGCACGTAGCACATGTTCATCAGCCACTCTCCCCACGGCGTGATGTCCATCTCGGCGTGCACCGTCGTCCAGACGAAGAGCACACCATAGACCGTGCAGACGAGTGCGCCCAACGCCGCGGATACGGCCGTACCGCGCACGGGGACACGGCGGCCCCTCAGGCGCGGAATCCAACGGGGCCATACCTCGCCCCACGGCCGCACCAGCCCCAGAGTCAAGAAGGCCAGCGCCTCCTGCACCGCGGACAGCAGCGGCAGGATGAGGTACCCCCATCCGGGTATGAGCATCGCGTCGTACTCGCTGTCGGCGAGCCCCACCGGGATACCGAGCACCACCGCGAGACGCCATAGCGCGGACGGCAAGGACGCCCATAAGGTCGCGGCCGCCGCGCGCCGGGCCCACAGGGGGACGGGCGAAGCGGTCTCGATCTGCGACGGAGCGGGGGTCAGCGCGCTGGTCGACATGGGCGGCTCCTGGTTGCGGGTTTGCTTCGACACCCCGAAGGCTGCCATGCACCGCCGTCTCTCACATCCGTCCCCGGGGCGGGAGGCAGTCCGCCCCGGGGCGCATGAACGAAGACGTGGAGTCAGACCTCAGGCGCACCATCTCCCCTTTGACACGGGCCTGTTGGGGCGCTTCATGCGGCACTCGGCGCCGGGCGCTCGGCGACGAGGTGGACGTGAACGGCTGGGCCTGCCGGGGGATGGCTTCGCCGACGCCGACACCGGGGAGATCCGTCCGCTGAGCCGGGTCGGCCCCGTCAGCCCGCGGCCCGGCCGCTGTGGAACACCTCCTTGCCGAGCCTCTGCGTCGCCTTCTGGTACGCCTCTGCCAGGGACAGTGCGGCGTCGTCCACGTAATTCAGCGCGGCGGTCAGGGTTAAGTCGAGGAGGACGACGGCATTCCCCGCACCCGCTTCGCGCGTGCCCCCGCCGTACCGCCCGCAGATGGGCACGGCGGGGCCTCGTCATGTTGTCCGGACCGTCTCTTCGGCCGTCTTGCGCTGCCGTCGATGGGACGGCATCTCGAAGGTCACCGACAGGACGATGGCTTCGACTGTTTTCGGCCATCCCAGGAAGGGTCGACCGGTGCTCGAGATCACCCTGTATCCCTGCGTTAAGACCGGTTGACCAGGGCCGACACCCCGGGAATTCATCCGATGTTCTGACGTGATCCCCATCTTGTTCCGGCGAAGTCCGCCTGCCTAGCATCGCCAAGATCACTTCATGGGCCACGCAATCGGCCGGCCCAGGAAGCAGGACTGGGCGCACACAACGGGGAGTTCGGCATGAGTCTCAACGAGCAGGGTTTCACCGTCATCGACACACCTCCGCTCGACGACTACGTACTCGGGGAGTTCGAAAAGCTGCCACTGGATCCGTACACCGGGTCGACCCAGCGCTACCGACGCTTCTCGCAGTTCCGCCTCGTCCACGACGGCGCGTGGAAGCTCGAACTGCTGCCGCACCGCCACTTCGCGCAGCCGCGCCAGTACAACGATCTCGTCGGCGGCCGGCTGCGCACCCTGGAGCCGCTCACCACCGACCCGACACCGCTGATCGCGGCGGGCGCGGAGGCGCTCGGGCTCGACCGGGACACCGACTGGCAGCTCAACATCCACCAGTGCCGCGTGGTGTCCACCCCCGATGTGGAGGGCGTGGCAGCGCCGGAGGGCCCGCACCGCGACGGCCACCACTACGGGATCGTCGCCGTGACGCGCCGCCACAACATATCCGGGGGCGAGACGCAGCTCATGCCCCTCGGCGGCGGTGAGCCCTTCTTCCGGACCACGCTCCAGGACGGCCAGGCGATCGCCTTCGACGATCGCCTGATGTTCCACCACGTCACCGACATCGAACACCTCACCGACGAGGGCGGTCACCGCGACGTCTGGCTGGTGGCGGTCAACCCGTGGGACGAACGCCGCTACGGCGAGGAGTACGAAGCCGCCGTCCTCGCCAGCGCGAAGGCGTGAACGCCATGTCGAACCCGCTCCTCGCCGTACCCTCCGCGGTTCCCGTCCCCAGCGGTACCGCCGCCGTCTACGACCGGATCGGCATCGGCTACTCCTCCGTCCGCCGCCCCGACCCCCGGTGGGCCGAGCTGATCCATGGCGCGCTCGGCGACGCGCGTACGGTGCTCAACGTGGGCGCCGGTTCCGGGGCTTACGAGCCGGCCGGTGTCAGGCTCGTCTCCGTGGAGCCGTCGCGGGAGATGAGAGCCCAGCGGCCGGCGGACGCGGCTCCCTGCGTCGCCGCGGGCGCCGAGCACTTGCCTTTCGACGACCAGAGCTTCGACGCCGTCATGGCCGTGCTGACGGTCCACCACTGGTCGGACCTGGAAGCGGGCATCGCGGAACTTCAGCGGGTCGCCAGGCGTTTCGCCATCGTCACGTACGACATGGACGTCCAGGGCGACTTCTGGTTCACCCGCGACTACGTGCCCGAGATCGCGGACGCCGAGCGGTCCCGCGTCCCTTCGATGGAACGCCTCACCTCCCTGCTGGGACCGTGCGAGGTCACCGAGCTCCCGGTGTGGCACGACTTCACGGACGGTTTCATGACCGCGTTCTGGCGCCGGCCCACCGCGTACCTCGATCCCGCGACCCGCCGGGCCTGCTCGGCGTTCGCGCTGACGGACCAGGTGGCCGTCGCGCGCGGCGTCGCCCGACTGGAAGAGGACCTGGCCTCGGGCGTGTGGCAGAGCCGCTACGCGGACCTGCTGGACCGTGAAGCCATCGACACCGGCTTCCGCCTGGTGACCGGCGTCTCCCCGCACGCCGCGGATGCCGGGGCGACGGGGGCGTCCGCGTGAGGGCCGACCACGAGCGCCTCGCGAAGCTCGCCGAGCGCCACGCCACGCCGTTCCACGTCCTCGACTGCGGCCGCCTCGACGAGGCCGCGGACCGGCTGGCCGGCGTACTCGGCGGCCTCGGCCGCGAAACCCGCGTCTACTACTCGGTGAAGACGAACTACCTGCCGTTCATCCTGCGCCGGCTGGCCGGCCGCGGCATGGGCGCGGACGTGGTCTCCGGCTACGAGATGGACGCCGCGCTGGCCGCCGGGTTCGCCCCGGCGGACATCGTGTTCAACGGTCCGGTCAAGACCGAGGAGGAGCTCGCCGCCGCGGTCCGCCACGGCGTACGCGTCCACATCGACGGCGAACAGGAGATCGCGGTCCTGGAGCGGCTGGCGGCCGCCGCCGGGCATCCCGTGGAGGTGGGCATCCGGATCTCTCCCGGGGTCCCCGTCTCGACCTCCCGCGACCCCTCGTACCGGGCGCAGGCCGCGGCCGCCGCCCTGCGCAACCGCTTCGGCTGGCCCGCGGGCTCGACCGAACTGGCCCGCGTCGTCGACCTGGTCGCCGACTCTCCCCATCTGACGCTCACCGCGGTACACGCCCACCTGAGCAGCCAGATCGTCCACGAGGAGCTGATGCTCCGGGCCATCGGGCGGGTCCTGGACGAGGCGGCGCGACTGCACGGCCGCTTCGGGCTGCGCGAGGTGAACATCGGCGGCGGATTCGGCGTACCGGGCATACGCCGGCCGCGCACCGGTCCGCTGTCGGCGCTCTGGGCCCAGCAGGGCGGCATCCCCGTGCAGGACGAGGAGCCCTTCTTGGACGTCGCGCGGCTGCTGCCCGCGATTGACGGGCTCATGGAGCGCGCGGGCCTGGGCGGCGTGGCCCTCGCCTGCGAGCCGGGTCGCTGGCTGGTCTCCGACGCCATGAGCCTGGTGACCCGGGTGGTGTCACGCAAGGAGCTGCCGGAGGCACGCTGGCTGATCCTGGACGGCGGCAGCAATGTCGCCCCCTGGGCGGGGACCGGGGAGGTCCACCGGCTGGAGCCGATCGGGCGGACGTACTCGTCCCGCACCAGCACCTGGTCGGTGTCCGGGCCCCTGTGCTACGAGAACGACATCCACGCGTCCGCGGTCGATCTGCCGGACGACACCGGGCCCGGTGACCTGCTGTGCCTGCGCGACACAGGTGCCTACTCCCTGGGGCGCAGCAACAACTTCATCCGCACCCGGGCGGCCGTCGTCGCCGTCGACGGCGAGGAGGCGACGCTGGTCTGGCGCGCCGAGACCGGCACGGACGTCTTCCTGCTGGCCGACCCGGCGGCCGACCCGGCCACGGATGCCGGCGCCGAACCGGCCGCGGAACCCGTACCGATGGCGCGGGCGACCACCGCGCCGGCGGCCCCCGCGGCGGGGACCATCTGATGGTCAAGGGTTTCGCGGAGCTTTTGCGGCTCCCGGGCGCGAGCGCGGCGGCGGCCCCCGCCGCGCTCGCGCGCCTGGCCGGCACGATGGTGCCGCTGTCGCTGCTCCTGACGACGGTCCACGCGGGGCATTCCCTCGCCGTCGCAGGCAGCGCCGGCGCCGGGTACGCGCTCGGCGCCGCCGTCGGCGGCCCCGTCGTAGGGCGGCTCATGGACCGGGCCGGCCCGAGCCGGGTGCTGCGCGTGACCGCGCCCCTGGCGGCACTGCTGCTGACAGCGGTCGCGCTGTGGGCCGAGGCGGCCCCGGTGCCGGTTCTCCTCGGCGGGGCCTGTGCCGCGGGGCTGACCACCGCACCGGTGGGCGCCTCGATGCGGGCCCTGTGGCCCCACCTCACCGAGGACCCGACGCTGCGGCGGCGCGCCTACTCCTTCGAAGCGACCCTGAGCGAGTTGCTGTTCGTCCTCGGGCCGTCCGCGGTCACCCTCTTCGGCGCCCTCGTGGGCGCCGGCAGTGCCCTGCTGGTGACCGCGGTACTGCTGGGCGCGGGGGGGCTGGGGTACGGGCAGGCGTCCGCCGTACGCCGCCGTGCCGGCGCGGGACGTCGTACCGGAGGCGACGACATCCCGGGCGCCACGAACGCCGGGTCCGCGGGAGCCACCCGCCGGGGACCCGGACGGGCCGCGGCCACATCGGTGCTGGCCGCCATCGCGCTGACGGCCGCGCTCTCCAGCGCGCTCGCCATCGCCGTCACGGCCACCCTCCGAGACCAGGGCTCGCCGGCCGAGTTCGCGGGCACCCTCGTCGCCGTGCAGTCCGTGGGCAGCGTGCTGGGCGGCCTGGTGTACGGCGCCCGCGCGTGGGGCGGCACCACCTACCGGCGCTACATGAGGCTGCTGGTCGTCCTGACCCTCGCGCTGGCCCTGCTGCCCCTCGTCCGCCCCGCTCACGCCGCCGGGCTGGACGCGACCTGGACGGCCGTACTGCTGGGCGGACTGCTGCTGCTGAGCGGACTGCCGATGGCACCGGCCGGCGCCGAGGAATTCCAGCTCATCGGCGACATGACGGCCCAGGAGAAGGCGACACAGGCCTTCGCGGGTGTCGGCAGCTTCATCGCGGTCGGTGGTGCGACCGGTTCCGCCGTGGCGGGCCTGGTGGCCGAACACCTCGGGGCGACGGCCGCATTGGCGCTGCCCGCCGCCTTCACGCTGGGCGCCCTGGTGGTGAGCCTGGCAGCCCGCGGACCTATCCTCGCGGCTGTGGCGGTACCCGACCCGCCGAGTCCCGCCACGCCCCCCACCCCCGAACACGGAGAACAGCTCGTATGACCTCCTCCTCCCACCCCGCCGGACCCGGCGTACTCGCCGTCGTCGAGAGCCAGCTGTCCAACTTCGGTCTGACCCCGCTGCGCGCCGCCAGTGAACTCGGCTTCCACACCGTGCTGGTGAGCAACGACCCCGACCGCTACCGCGTCGTGAGCCTCGCCGAGGAGGTCTTCGCCCGGCACATCGACGAGATCGTGCGCACGGACACCAACTCCGTCGACGCGGTCGTCGCCGCGCTGGAGCCGTTCCGCGCGGACGGCCGGCTGCGCGGCGTGCTGACGGTCACCGACTACAACATCCCGATCGTCGCCGAGGCGGCCGCCCGCCTCGGTCTGCCCGGGCTGAACCCGAAGGCGGCCGCGACCTGCCGGGACAAGCTGCTGATGCGGGAGGCCTGCGCGGCGGCGGGGGTCGCCGTCCCCGGCTTCCACCAGGCGGTGGGCGAGGAGGACGCGCTGGCCGCCGCCGGTCGCTTCGGGTACCCGTGCGTCGTCAAGCCGATGACGGAGTCCGCGAGCATCGGCGTGACCTTGTGCCGCACCCCCGACGAAGTCCTGGCCGCCTACCGTGAGATCAGCTCGAAGCCGACCGACTTCCGCGGCCAGCCCCGGCGTCCCGGAGCCCTGGTCGAGGAGTATCTGCTCGGCTTCGAAGTGAGTGTCGAGTCCGTGCTGGCGGAAGGTGAGCGCGTCTTCCTCGGCGTCACCGACAAGGCGCTCGGACCTCACCCGCACTTCGTGGAGATGGGCGACACCTTTCCCTCCATGCTCTCCGCGTCCGTGCGCGAGGAGTGCGTCGACCTCGCCCGCCGTGCGCTGGAGGCGGTGGGCCACGACTTCGGCGCCGCGCACGTGGAGGTGAAGATGACCGCGAACGGCCCCTTCGTCGTCGAGGTCAACGGCCGCATGCCCGGAGCCGAGATCACCCAGCTGATTCGCGAGGCGACCGGCGTCTACCTCCAGCGCGAGGTGGTTCGGCTGCACGCGGCGCAGCAGGCCGACCTGACCGCCACCCGCAGCCGGGCGGCGGCGTCCCGCTACCTGGCCGCGCGCGGCACCGGCATCCTCACCTCCATCGGCGGAGCGGACCTGGCCCGCCGCGTCCCCGGTGTCGTCGACGTCGACCTGGAGGCGCATCCCGGCGACACCGTACGGCCCGCCGAGAACAACCTCGACCTGCTGGGCTATGTCGTCGCGGTGGGCGACACCACCGGCGACGCGGTACGCCGGGCGGAAGCGGCCCTCGGCCAGCTGACGCCCGTGATCGACGGCTCCGGCGTGCCGGCCGGCGACGCGTGATGACCGCGCCGACGCCCCGTTCCGCGGCGCCCGACGTGGCGGTGGGCCGAGCCCTGGACGAGGCAGCCACGGAGCGGTGGGACGCCCTCCTCGGGCCGCGGGGCTTCTACGCCGCGAGCCCTTGGCTCCGGCACGCCCAGGCGACGGCCGACCCGGCGCCGTACTACTTCACCGCGTCACGGGACGGGCGGGCCGTGGGCGTTCTGCCCGGCTACCCGCTGCACCCCGGCACGCCGTTCGTCTTCTGCAGCCCCGGCCGCGTCGTCGACACCATCCACCGCGAGGCCACCGGAGAGGGCGCCCCCTGGGCCGCCGAGCTGCTGCCCGCCCTGGCCTGCGGCGGGCGCAACCCCTCGCACACCAAGGCGGGCCTGGCCGGCGACCTCGGACCGGACGAGCAGCACCAGGTACTGTCCGCACTGGTGGAAGCCGCGGAAGAGGAAGCCCGGCAGGTGGGGCTGGAAGCCGTCTCGTTCCTGTACGTCGACGAGGACGACGCACCGCTGCGCGCGGTCCTGGACGAACGCGGCTACGCCGCGCTGCCCGGCCAGAGCGCGTACTCCCTCGCCGTACCGGAGCAAGACGGCTTCGACGCGTACCTGGCCCGCTTCGACACCCGCCGTCGGGGCAAGCTGAACCGCGAGCTGCGCGCGTTGGACGACGCCGGCGTCAGCTACCGTACCCAGCCGCTTACCGAGCCGCTGATCGAGGAACTCGCCCCGCTGGAACTCGCCCTGTACGCCAAGTACGGCACGCCGGCCGACGCCGACGCGTTCAAGGCCGTACTGCGCAGCGTCGCCGCCAACACCGCCTCCGCGGCCCGGGTCACCACGGCCCACGTCGAAGGGCGGCTCGCGGGGTTCGCGCTCACCTTCACCCACCGCGGGGAGCTGTACGCACGGCAGGCCGGGTTCGACTACGCCGTGCAGGGCAGGATCCCGCTCTACTTCGGCCTCGTCTACTACGAGCTGCTGCGGCTCGCGCTGCGCGAGGGGATCTCGCACATCCACTACTCCACGGGCTCGGACCGGGCGAAGCTCTCGCGCGGCTGCACCCCGCGCCGGCAGATCGCCTATGTCAAGGCGCGGCGTACCGGGCTGCACGAGCGGCTGGTACGGCTCGCCGAGCGGTGCGCCGGGCAGGGGGAGCAGCGCCGGCCCTGACGCGTGAGGGCGCGCCCGGACGGCACGCCGACCGGCAGACCGAGCGGCAGACCGAGCGGCAGACCGAGCGCTAGGGCAGGCCCGGCCGCGTTCTGCTCCCACCGCGCCCGGGCGCGCCAGGGCCGGAGACCGGCGGGCCGGCCGGCGCACAGTGGGCGCGACCGACACCGTCCGCACCGAGTACCCGGACGGCCGCTCCGTCTCCGCCCTCGCCCGCGACACGCCGGCGACCTGGTCGTGTTGAAGGAGGCATAGCCCCTGGCCGGGCTGGACGCGCGGGGACTCGACGCCGTCGCCCGCCTGCGGCACGAGCACCGCATGCTCACCGACGGCGCCGGGCATCGTCGCCTCGCTGATCACCCTCTTCGAGCAGACCTGGGAAACCGCGGTGCCGCTGGGCGCGGACTCCAAGCAGCCGGGCGGGGACGGCATCAGCGCCGGCGAGCGGGAACTGCTCAAGCTGCTAGCGTCCGGGCTGACGGACGAGGTCGCGGGCAAGCGCTTCGGTGTCTCACTGCGTACCGTGCGACGTCAGATGGCCGCTCTGATGGAACGCCTGCACGCCACCAGCCGGTTCGAGGCGGGTCTCAAGGCGGCCCAACGCGGCTGGCTCTGACCGCCTGCGGCGGTTCTCCGGGTGAGGGGTTCCCCGTACGCGCAGCGTGCACCGCCGTGGAACGCAACATGGACGGACTGACGCGCCGGCACCCGGAGTCACCGCCATGGTCATGGGCCCCGTCGGCAGTCGGGGGTTGCGTCGACGTCCGCTTCGTCGCGGACGAGACGGACGGATCCGAGCCGCGCTGTCCGGCGGCCGGAGCCCGAGAGCGGGCAGCGGTGCCCGGGGGGTGGCGGGCTCCCCGGGGCGGTTCGGTTCAGCGGACGTCACGCTGCCGGTCAGGTGGTGCGGAGGTGGGCGAGGGTCTGGTTCAGTTCGTCCCGGAGGACGTCGCCGGCCGCGTCGGCGTCCGACGCGGTGATGGCGTCCACGAGGGCGGAGTGGCCGGTGTCGCCGTGGTTCGGGTCGTCGACGCGCAGGTCCAGCAGCTCGACGAGCTCGATCAGTCCTTGGCGCAGGGCGGGTACGAACTCGGCGAACAGGGCCGTGAGGACGGGGTTGTGGGCCGCTGCGACGACGGCGGCGTGCAGGGCGATGTCGGCGTCGACGAAGCCCGTCGTGTCTCCGCTCGCGGCCGCGCGTCGGCGGTCCAGAGCGGCGCCGATGAGGGCGAGGTCGCCGTCGGTGCGGCGCCGCGCCGCCAGTTGCGCGGCCTCGACCTCGATGAGCATCCGCACTTCGTAGAGGTCGCTCAGGGCCGCCCTGCGCAGCCGGGTGGGCCAGTCCTCGGCCGGTTCGGTGGCGATCACGAAGACGCCCGCCCCCTGCCGGGCCTGCACCAGGCCCGCTCCCGACAGGGCGCGCAGGGCCTCGCGCACCGTGGAGCGGCCGATGCCGAGCGCTTTGGCCAGCGCGGTCTCGGCGGGGAGTTTGGTGCCGACCGGCCAGTGGCCCTCCGTGATCTGGTCGCGCAGGTGTTGGGTGGCCTGTTCCACGAGCGGGCTGGGGCGGAGGGCGCCGAGGGGCATGTCGCGAACCAATCAGGTTGTCTGAGGAGCTGAGGTGTTGTTAGTTTAGCGGGCATGACGCTGCGCGGTCTTCTCCTCGGCTGCCGTTGCGGGGCCTGAGCCGACCGGCGCCCCGCAGCGGGGCTCGGACGTGCCGGTCGACTTGTGGCCGACCGAAGGAATTCACCCGCCGTGACTGCTCCTCGACGTACCGTCTTCCCCACCTTGCGCACGCCCTCCGGCCCCGTTCCCGCCGACGTTCCGGCGTGGAACCCGCAGCGGCCGAGCACGATGCCGCACGACCGCTACCGGCCCGCGCACGAGCGCGTATCGCTCCCCCTGCGGGACCGGACCTGGCCGTCCCGGCACCTCACCCGGGCCCCGCTGTGGGTGCCCGTCGACCTGCGGGACGGCAACCAGGCCCTGGCCGAACCCATGGACATCACCCGCAAGCGCCGTATGTTCGACCTGCTGTGCGCGATGGGGTTCAAGGAGATCGAGGTCGGTTATCCGTCCGCGAGTCGGACCGATTTCGACTTCGTACGCCACCTCGCGCTGAGTGACGCGGTTCCCGACGACGTGACCGTATCGGTCTTCACCGCCGCCCGGCACGACCTCGTCGACCGCACCCTGGCGTCCGTCGAGGGCCTGCCCCGTACGCTCGTCCACCTGTACACCGCCACCGCGCCCACCTGGCGCGACGTGGTCCTCGGCCGGACCCGGGACGAGGTGCACACGCTCATCCGTCAGGCCGCGACGTACCTGATGCGGCGCGCGGAGGAACGGCCGGGCGCCGGTATCCGCTTCGAGTTCTCGCCCGAGGTCTTCAACCTCACCGAACCGGACTTCGTCCTGGAGGTCTGCAACGGCCTGACGGAGCTGTGGGAGGCGAGCCCCGACCGTCCGGTCGTGCACAACCTGCCGGCGACGGTCGAGGTCGCGACCCCGAACGTGTACGCGGACCAGATCGAGTACATGCACCGTCACCTGGCGCGCCGCGAGTCGGTCATCCTGTCGGTCCACCCGCACAACGACCGCGGTACGGGCGTGGCCTGCGCCGAACTGGCCGTCATGGCCGGTGCGCAACGGGTGGAGGGGTGTCTGTTCGGCAACGGCGAGCGGACCGGCAACGTCGACCTGGTGACCCTGGCCCTGAACCTCTACGCCCAGGGCGTGAACCCGATGGTCGACTTCTCCGACATCGACGCCGTACGGGACGTCGTGGAGGACTGCACCCGACTGCCCGTGCACCCCCGCCACCCCTACGGCGGCGCCCTCGTCCACACGGCCTTCTCCGGGACCCACCAGGACGCCATCAGCAAGGGCATGGCCCACCACACGCGACACGCAGGCGAGTTGGGTGTGCCGGCCGGGCGCGCACCGTGGGAGGTGCCGTACCTGCCCGTCGACCCCGCGGACATCGGCCGGACGTACGAGGAGGTCATCCGCATCAACTCGCAGTCCGGCAAGGGCGGCATCGCCCACCTGCTGCGCGAACACCACGGGCTGAACCTGCCCGACCGGATGCGGCCGGACTTCTCGCGGGTGGTGCAGGACGTCACGGACGCGGAAGGCCGCGAGCTGTCCCCCGAAGACCTGTGGGACCTCTTCCACCGCACGTACATCACCTCGGCGCAGGCCGGCCCGGTGACGCTCGGCGCGTGGCGGACCACCCGGACGGCGCCGGGTGCGCACGAGTTCGTCTGCACCCTGGTCACCGGGGCGGACGAGCGCGAGCTGGTGGGCCGGGGGAACGGGCCCCTGTCGGCCTTCGCAGAGGCCCTGGGCGCCGCGGGGATCGCCGTCGACATCCTCGACTACGCCGAGCACTCCACGGCCGTCGGTCCCGACAGTCCCGCCGTCGCCTACGTCGAATGCCGGGTGGACGGGGTCACCCGCTGGGGCGCCGGATGGGACACCTGCGTCCTGTCCGCATCGGTGAAAGCCGTGCTCTCCGCCTGCAACCGCGTCATGCGGGCGGGCGCGTGAGGGGGAAGAGCGCCACCGCCCCGGGGGTATCCGTACCGCCCGCTCCCGTACCGCCCGCCCCCGTGCGACCCGCTCCCGTGCTGCGCGCCACCGGCGTGGACCTCGTCCGCGACGGCAAGGCCGTTCTGCGGGGGGTGTCGTTGACCGTGCGACCCGGCGAGCACTGGGCGCTCCTGGGGCCGAACGGCGCGGGCAAAAGCACCCTGCTCCGCCTTCTCGGCGCACTCACGCATCCCACGCGCGGCACGGTCGAGGTGCTGGGCCACGAGCTGGGCCGGGTGGACCTGCGTGCGCTGCGGGCGGACGTGGGACACGTGGACCCCCGCCACCCCCTGCGCTCGGCGCTCACGGTGCGGGACGTGGTCCTGACCGGGCTGACGAACAGCGTCGAGCGGGTACCGCGTTGGTCTCCGACCCCCGAGGAGGCCGCCAGGGCCGACCAACTCCTCGTACTCCTCGGCGTCGGGGACCGTCGCGAGGCGCGCTGGCCCGTGCTCTCGCAAGGCGAGCGGACCCGGGTGCTCATCGCCAGGGCGCTGATGCCCCTCCCCCGGCTGCTGTTGCTCGACGAGCCGGCGACGGGTCTGGACGTCGCCGGGCGGGAACAGTTGATCGACCGATTGGACGGGCTGGGTCGCGCCCACCCCGGACTGGCGTCGGTACTGGTCACCCATCACCTGGAGGAGCTGCCCACCGGGACAACCCACGCGTTGCTGCTGCGCGAGGGGCGTTGTCTCGCCGCCGGGCGGGTCGAGCGGGTGCTGAACGGCGAGCTGGTCGGCAGGTGCTTCGGCCACCCCCTCGCGCTGTCCAGGACCGACGGCCGGTGGAACGTACGGACAGGGCGTTCGGGCCTCCCGTAGACCCGGCGCATCGGCCCCGGGCGCCTGCCCGGTCCGTCCTGGCGGGCACTCCAGGGTCAGACGCCTGTTCGAGCGGCGGACCGGCCGCGCCCCGCGAACACCCGGGGCCGGTTCCCGTGCGCGTGGGAGGGCCGCGTCCCGGCGCCGCGGTCGTCGGGCCGTCGGGCCGTCGGGCCGTCGGGCCGTCGGGCCGTCGGGCCGTCGGGCCGTCGGCGCATGGCACCGCGCGTGGCACCGCGCGTGGCGACCGGGTTTCCACTGCCGCCGGACCCGCCTGTCTTCCAGGGCGGTCATGGGTTTCCGTCCTGCATGCGGCTTCCCCGCAACGGCGGCTCGGCCCGGAAGTGATGGGCGGCCGCTCGGCGCCCGCCGCGGTCAATCCCGATGGAGTGGCGAGGCGGCGGTGAACGGCTTTCCAAACCGCCTTCAACAAGCCGGTGGGGTGGGGTTACGTGATGCGGTCGGTGGGTTTCGTGACGCCCGTCGGGTCCGGCCCCGCGTCCTGGCCCTTCATCCGCGCCCGGTAGGCACGGGCGCGGCAGCGGGGGCGCGGGCGGGCAGGCCCGGGTGGGCGGTCAGGCCCTGGCGTTCGGCGATGACTCCCGCCTGGAAACGGCTGTGCGCACCGAGCACCTCCAGGAGTTCGGAGAGGCAGCAGGGCCAGCGACCCGTCCACGATGATCATCTGCGGGAGTACCTCCGGCAGCGTCCGTATCTCGGCACCCGCCCCGGATGAGTTGCTCCGCGTGCAGCCGGGTCGTCGGCCTCCTTCGTTTTGCCTTTCAGTCATCCCCACGGCGCGCCTGGACGGCCCCCTCCGCCGCCGGCGATCTCTCCCATGTCGTGTGCCAGCAGGATTCCGACGCGGTCCGGCTGCTTTTGTCGCCGCGCCCCTCTTGGTGTGGGCTATTGGCTCGATGTTGGTGCGGGTGACGAGATGAGGGGAGCGCGCTGGTCGTTTTCGGCCACATCACCCAGTTCTGCCCAGCGGGTAATCGCTGGTCCTTGGATGGTGTGCACGGCGCGTCGGCCGAGATCGGCCCGTCGTTCATGAGCTCAACGCCCGGTGAGCTGGTCTCATTCGAGCCAGTCGATAATCGGCCATGATAGCTGAAATAATTAAATGCATGGAAGGTCGCCTATCCTTCCTGCTATTGCAGGACTCTGTCCGTCGACGCTTATGCGGAATGCCTGAATTCGGGTGGTTGCCTGTCTCGAAGATGACTTCTCGGCGAGATCGACATGTACGCAAGATATCCCCGTCAACTCAAGCCACCAGAGCGCGAGGAGACAAATCGTGACCACTAGTAGACGGGGAATGAATTGAAGAAGCCCGGTAAGATCACTCTCGCCGCAGTCTCCGTTTTGACTGCCGCCGGAGCTCTCGTCTCTGCCGGAACCGCCACTGCGGCTACCCCGGCAGCCCCGCAGTTCCAGGTGTTTACGGCGGCCGAGGGAGCCACTCCTCCGGCCGCGCTCATCGGCCCGCACGGTGAGAAGCCGACCACGTGGGGTGTGGCCTCGTTCAACGTGTCGACGGCCCCCAAGTCGGGTGTCGCCGGGATAGCCGCCCAAAGCGTCGGCGGCGGCACCTGGAACTACGGCACCACGGCCCAGTGGAATGGCAAGAGGTGCTACTCGAACTACATCCACCCGAGCAAGAAGCACTCGGCCAGCGTGGCGTTCGCGGGCGGAGTCGACAAGGACATCAGCGAAGCCGACGTCTGGGCCACGGCGGGGATCACCGCCGGCGCAGCGTACACATGCAACGCCTACTGGGGCGTCTACTGAGCTCCATGGCGTCGCACTTTCGCCTTCTCTCTGAAGGTCTGGCCAACCGTACATATTGCGGGATGGCCAGGCCTTCGGGTCCTTCATTGGCGGCCTAGCGGTGTGAGCAGGGACCCGGTAAGGTTGCGCGCACCCTTCATCCGATGTATCGAGGTCCCGCACGTGCGTTCTTTTTTATCGGCTGTCGCGCTAACCCTCGTTGGTGGTGTGATCGTCGGAATCTCCGGTCCCACTCTGGAATCAGCAGGTGGGCATGCGAGTCATGCGGCCAGTGTCACGCTCGTAGCAGGCTGGATGTACGCCCTGGTGGCATTCTTTTCAGGGCTACTGGCCAACTCGAAAAGGCGCGCGGCCGTAATGGGGTTCGCGTCCCTCGTGGTTACCGTCTTCGCCTACTATGTGACGAAGGCAACGCAAGGCGACTTTAGGCAGCCCGATTTCAGCCGCCCGAGTTCAGGAGCCCTGAGTTTTGCATGGGGCGATTTCCTTTCCATGCTCGCCTTGTGGTGTGTGTTCGCCTTGCTTCTGGGGCCTATCTGCGGGCTTGCGGGGCACTGTGCCCGGACAGGGCCCTTCCGCCTTCCCTGCCGGCTGCTCGTGCCAGTCGTGATGATCTGTGAGACCACCATGCGTCTCTCCGCCGAAGCGGATAGGCAGGAAGCGTTGGTCGGTACCACCTGGAGTGTGACCCGAGGGCTGGCCATAGCGGTGTTCTTGGTTCTCGTTGCCATCGCCGCCGTGAACACCTGGCGCCGACGAACGTCCCAAGCCCAGACCTGACAAGCTGCTGCGAAGTCGCTGTGACGAAACCCGCTCCCGAACAGAGCGGACCTCCTTGCTATGCGCCAGAGGCCGGTTGGGGGCCAGGTAGCCCGTGCCGATCTCGCCCACGGGCAAGGCCCGGTGCCCATTGGTCTGGGGGTCGCCTGTGACTACGGGACGTCGCCGCGCCACACGAACCGGCCGACGTCGCCGGCCCCGGAGTCCGCATCAGCCGGCTCGTAGTCAGACCCGCCGCCCGGCCGTGCTCTGACATCAGCATCGCCCCGTCGACGACCTCCTGCGGGTCCCAGCCCGTCACATCAAGCAGCAGGCCGTCCAAGGTCCCGCCCACCAAATCGACGTAGGCGTGCCGCGGCTTGGTCCGGGCCCGGCGGCACGTGCCGGTCGGGGAGAGCGGGGAGGTCCCGGCAGCGACCGAGCGCGGTCACCTGGTCCGATGGACGTCAGGGACCTCGACGCCCCACCGAAGTGGACCAGGCGGCCGACCGCCGAGGCGGGCAGTCGAGGCCCGCGTAGCAGAGGCAGGACAGCCAGGGCCGTTGCCCGATCCGCACCAGCACCGGCGCCGAGGCGGGTCTTCGCTGGACCGGCATGAATCTCGCCCACTGCCGGCAACACCGACGCCCTGCCCGTCCTCGACGTCCCGACCGACGGTGGCGCCGTCCCTCGCCGGCTCGAGCCACGTGAAGTAGGCAGACTAGGAAGCTCCATCGCACCGGGATCCGTCCGGGTACGAGAGGGGTTCCCCGCGGACGTGGCCGGCCCCTTGCCGCACACCTTCCAGACGAAGACGCGGGAAGTGTACAGTTCTGCACATGAGTGACACTCTGCCGATCACCGAAGCGCGCGCCCGGTTCGGGTCACTGGTGCGCCGCGCCTCCCACGCCCGTGAACGCATCACGATCACCGACCACGGCCAGCCGGCGGCCGTGCTCATCAACCCCCAGGAGCTCGCCGACCTGGAGGACGCCCTTGCTCTCGCCTTGTACCGCGAGCGCCAGAGCGCCGGCACCGCCACAGCGGCAGTGCCGCATGACGAGGTGCGCACCCGGCTCGGACTGGAGCGCGGTTGACGTACTCGATCGTCTGGGACGAAGGTGCGATCGACGCGGCCGCCCGGTTCCTCAAGGACGATGCCGACGGGCTGCGGCAGTTGATGGACGCCGTCGACCTCCTCGGTGACCGGCCGCGCCCTGAGGGCAGTGCCGAGTACGGCTCCCCCGATCTGCGTCGGATGCACGTCGGGCGCTACCGGGTCCTGTATGAAATCAGCGAGACCACGATCACCATCGTGGTCGTCCACATCGGCCGTCTCGGTTGACCGACAACAACGCACGAGCGGCTGGTACGGCTCGCCGAGCGGTGCGCCGGGCAGGGGGAGCAGCGCCGGCCCTGACGCGTGAGGGCGCGCCCGACCGGCCGGCCGGCCGGCCGACAGACCGAGCGGTAGGGCAGGCCCGGCCGCGTTCCGCTCCCACCGCGCCCGGGCGCGCCAGGGCCGGAGACCGGCGGGCCGGCGGCGCGCAGTGGGCGCGACCGACACCGTCCGCACCGAGTGTCCGGACGGCCACTCCGCTCCCCGACCGCGCCCGGGACACGCCGTCAGCCGCGGCGTCATCCGCACCGCTGTCGCCGACCTCGTGTGCCGAGCACACCGCCGTCGGCTCCGGAAACGCCCCGACCCCGGAGCACCGCCCTTCTCGCACTCGCCGTGTCACCGGAGTTGGCCGCCGCAGGGATCGTGCGGCCGGCCGCGACCGTGCCTGCGGCGGCGTGCCGGTGGAGGCACGGATCGCGGAACCGACTGCTGCTACTCGCCCTTCCAGAAGACCGTGACGACGTTCCAGCCGCCGTCGCCGAGACCGACGAGGACCACCAGCTCGCCGCCGCTGGAGAGGCCGAGCGTGTAGCGCCAGTTCCCGTTCTGCTGGCACACGGCGTTCTTGGCACCGAGCCTGACGACCGTCCGGACGTCCTCCTCGGTCACCTGGCGCTCGTTCATGCGGTCGCGGGCGTGCTGGGTGATGCGGTCGTAGGCGCTCGGCGCGGCATCCGAGTAGCAGCGGTCGGTCACTTCGTGTCCGCCGCGGATGGGCGGGCCCGCGGTCGTCGTGGCGGCCATCGCGGGGCCGGAGATGCCCATCACGGCAGAGGTGACAAAGCCGAGGGCCAGGAGCCGAAGGCGCTTCGAGGTGTTCACGGTGATTCCCTCTTCCGGGTGCTGTGTGCGCGGCCGACCGGCCGCTGCGCAAACGGTGCCCGGCGGCGATCCACGGGTGATCAGCAGAAGATCACCGGCAACCATCGGCGCCCGACCATCGGGATCAGCAGTCCCGGCGGGGCGGTGAGGAGCCCGCACAGCGGCGTGCCGGACGTTGGTGCCGAAGCGCCGGACCGTGTGCGTGGCGATGAGCGCGATCCGGCATACCGCCCGCAAGGAAGCTGCCGCGGCTCACTACGCCGAGCGGCGTCCGGGCGTGCTTCGCATGGCGAGCTGGTCGATACGAAGCACGCGGCCGGGATTCGGCCGAGTGACAGCGCCTGCCGGTCGGTGAGGTGGGGCGAGCATCGACCGGTCCGGCGAGGGCAGCCCGGAGGCCGTCCGGAGGGGTGGACCGGAAAGCCTCGTACCAGAACCGGACGGGTGCCCCCGTAAGACAGTGCCGGCTCGGTGCCGGCGGGCGGTGGTGGTGGGGCGGGCGGGGGTCAAGTGATGCGGTCGGTGGGTTTCGTGACACCCGTCGAGGCCGGTCCCGCGCCCTGGCCTCGCTGCCGCGCCCGGTAGGCGCGGGCGCGGCAGCGGGGCGAGCAGTGGCGGGGCGGACGGCCGGCGGAGCGGCCCGGGGCGGCGGCAGCCGCGCGTACCGGCCCGCCGCAGCCGGGACAGTCCGCCCGCGTACCGGACCCGGCGGCGTCGGCGGGCGGTTCGGGTGCGGGTCCGGCCGGAGCGGGGGCGGCGGGGGCGGGGGCGGGGGCGGACGTGGGCGGGGGCGGATCCGGGTGGGGGGTGGTGGGGGCGGGCAGGTCCGGGTGGGCGGTCAGGCCCTGGCGTTCGGCGATGACTCCCGCCTGGAAACGGCTGTGCGCACCGAGCACCTCCAGGAGTTCGGAGACGTGACGGCGGCAGGTGCGCAGGGAGATGCCCAGGCGGCGGGCGATGGATTCGTCCTTGAGCCCCTTGGCGAGCAGCACGAGGATGCTCTGCTTCATGGTCTTGGACACGTCGTGCGCGGCCTGCGGCCCCGTCGCGAACGGCGCGGCGTTCTCCCAGTCCCGCTCGAAGACGTCCAGCAGATACGCCAGCAGGTCCGGCTCCCGGATCAGCAGCGCACCGCCCGACCGGGCCGGCAGCAGGGCCAGCGACCCGTCCACGATGATCATCTGCGGGAGCACCTCCGGCAGCGTCCGTATCTCGGCACCCGCCCCGATGAGTTGCTCCGCGTGCAGCCGGGTGGGCTGGTCGAACCGCGTCGCGTGCTGGTACAGGCTCCGCATCCTGATTCCCCGTCCGAGCAGCGCCAGGTCGCGCGGCAGCGCCTCCCGCAGCGCCGCGGGCGGGAACGCCCCGCCGTGCTTGGAGACCAGCACCTCGCTACGGCAGGAGTCGATCACGTCCGACAGCAGCGAGCGGACCGCCAGTTTGTCCGGCAGGTGGTCGATCGTGCCCTGCGGAAAGGCGTGGCGGCGGGCTTGGAGGTAGACCGGCGTCAGGGCGGCCAGCCCGTCGCGCTGCAGTTGGATGCGCCGGCGCTGTTCGCGCAGCGCCTCCTCCTGCGCGCGCAGGGCCGTGTCGCGGTCGGACAGCAGCTGCGCGGTGGCGGCCTGGGGGCTGACCGGCCGCCAGCCGGCCGGTTCCCCCGCGTCGCCGTCGGCGGGGAGTTCCGTGAGGAGGCAGGAGTCGGTCAGCGCCCGCACCGCGGACAGGCACGCCCGCGCGCTGACTCCGGTCTCGGCCGCGGCCTGCGTGAGGGTCGCCGGAGTGAGGCGTTCGTGGACGACCGCCCACCGGTAGAGCATGACCGCCGTGCTGTCGAGGCCGGGCACCGTCACCGCCGCGCCGGGTCCGCCGTCCGTCTCCATCACATGCCTCCTAAACGTGCCTGGCAGGATCATGATCCACCGTCGGGTATGTGTGTACCGTCAAGCGACTGGCAGGCTGGTGCCCACGGCAGGAACGGCTCCCCGACCAGGACCACCGCCCCGCCGTGACCGGACTGTCGTCGAAACGAGGGGAATTGACACCATGCGCGCTATCTTGCTGCGGACGCTGTTCGCGGTCGTGCTGAGCACCGGGATGCTGGGGGGCGCAGCCGCTGCGGCCTCCGCCTCCGGGCACGGGACGACCACCACACCGCCGTGGGCCGGCGTCCACGACGACAAGCCGTGCATCGTGACGACGGCTTGGGGCGACGCCTGGTGCCCCGGCAAGCCGCTCGACTGAGCCGCCCGGGAGACCGGGTGCGGGGGCAGCGGACTCCATCCGCTGTCGGTTGGGTGGTTGTGGGCCCGACCCGGTCGTCATAAGGGCACGTCGAGCACGTCCGGCGCCGTGAGCGGCGCCGTGACCGCCAGGTGGTGCCCGGAGTATGCCGCCCCGTACGGGAAACCGTGCGGGGCGCTGTCGTGCGCTCGTCCGGATCGCGGCCCTGGGGCCGGGCGCCGCGCCCCCGTCAGGCCGAGGGGGCTTCGGGCCGGGGCGGCGGCGCGTGCGGGTGCCGGGGCGGGGCAGTGGGCGGTTCCCCGGGCCCGACGGGCGGGCGGTCGCCGGCCGCCGCCAGAGCCGTCTCCAGGAGCCGGCGGGCCCGGGCCTCGGCGGCTTGCCAGCCGAGCCGGCCGGTCGCCGCGACCGCGCGTTCGCCGCAGTCCACGGCCTCCGACACGCGGTTCCCGGCCAGTTGGGCGGCCGTCTCCGACACCAGGTTCATCGCCTCCATCGCGGGAGAGCCGTAGCTCGCCCCCAGTTCGGCGCTCTGCCGGTGTCGGGCCACGGCCTCGTCGGGGCGGCCGAGGTGGCGGGCGGTGAGTCCCTGGTTGTAGAGGGCGTACGCCTCGCCGCCCCGGTCCCCCGCGTCGACGGAGGACGCCAGGGTGGTCCGGCTGAGCTCGGCGGCCTCGTCGCGCCGGCCCAGGCGCAGCAGTGTGCTGACGCGCCCCGCGCGGGCGCTGCGGCCGGCCCAGGCGCTGCCGCATGCCTCACCGGCGGCGACGGCCTCCCGGTGCAGGGCGTCGGCCTGGTGCCAACGGGCCAGGTACTGGCACAGATGGGCCCGGCGGTTGAGGATTCCGGTGTGCACCGCGTCGTCACCCACCGCCCGCGCCGCGTGTTCGGCGACGTCCAGCATCCGGCCGGCCTCGTCCAGCCGTCCCAACTGGCCCAGTGCGCTGGCCAGCACGTAGCCGGCCCTGCCGGCCGCGCGCAGGTGTCCCTGGTCCTGCGCGGTCCCAAGGATCGTGCGGAGCGGGTCGAGGCAGCGGGCCCACAGGTGGGAGTCCTCCAGGAGCGGTTCGACGGCGAGCGCCAGATCGGCGGCCACGGCCACGGCCGACGGCACGGTTTCGAGGATCTGCGCGGCGACGGTGAGCGCGCCGTCGTGGTCGGGGTCGAGCAACCGGCGCCGGCTGTCGGGGCGGGCGGGGCGGCCGTCAGGGGGCAGCAGGCCGGGGACGAGGTGCCCCGGGCGTTCGGCGGCGTGGACGGTGCGGGCCTCGGCGAGCAGGTGGTCGAGGAAGCGGGTGAGGGCCGCCGTCCGTTCTTCGGGGCGGTCCTCGACGCGGGAGCACTCGGCCGCGAACGTCCGCAGCAGCGGGTACTGGCGGTACACCCCGGGGCGGGGCGACTCCAGCAGGCCCAGCCCGGTCATCCGTTCCATGAACTGCCCGGTGCGCGCCGGTGCCAGCCCGCCGAGGGCGGCCGCCCCCGCGACATCGGTGGCGCCCCGGCCGGGAAGTGCCAGCAGCCGGAACAGCCGGGCCTCTTCGCCGTCGAGCAGGTCGTAACTGGGCCGGACGCACGCCGTGATGCCGTCCTGGGAGCCGGCCGGCGCGGGAAACACGGCGAGCGGGGGCAGCGCGGGAAAGGCCGGGTGGTTTCCGTCGAGCAGGTGGACGAAGTCGGACACGGACCACGAGGGCCGGGCCGCGAGCCGGGCCCCGGCCAGCCGCAGGGCCAGGGGCAGTCCGCCGCACCGCTCGGTGAGGTCCGCCGCCTGGCCGGGCTCGGCGGCGATCCGCTGCGGTCCCGCGGCGGCGGCGAGCACGGCCAGCGCTTCGGGGGCCGCGAGGGGTTCCAGGCGCACGCGGTGTACGGTCTGCAGCCCGTCCAGCGCGGCCCGGCCGTTGACGAGCACCGCGCAGCCGGGCGAGCCCGGCAGTAACGCCTCGATTTGGGCGGTGTCCCGGGCGTCGTCCAGGAGCAGCAGGAGCCGCCGGTCGGCCACCGTCGTGCGGAAGAGCGCGGCCCGCTCCGGCAGTCCGTCGGGGAGCGCGGGCTCCCGGACGCCGAGTGCCCGCAGGAAGCCGGCCAGGACCGCGGCGGGGTCCGCCGGGCCGGCCGAGGTACCGCGCAGGTCGGCGTACAGCTGTCCGTCCGGGAACCGGTCCCGCAGGCGCTGGGCGACGTGGACGGTGAGCGCGCTCTTGCCGACACCCGCTGTGCCGGTGACCGTGGCGACGGCCAGGACCCCGGGTCGCGGGGACGTCAGCGCGGCGAGGAGGTCCCGTACCGCCTCGGTGCGGCCGATGAGGTCGCCCGGTGGGAAGGGGAGTTGGGCCGGTGTGGGGAGTTCGGCACCGTCCGGGGGAACGGGTGGGCCGCCCGGATCGGCGCACTCGTGGCCCGCGGGGGCCGGGCCGGGGGCGGACACGGAGGCCGGATCGGGGGCCGGATCGGGGGCCGGATCGGGGGCCGGGTGCGGGTGGGCGTCCTGACCGTCCTGCCGGTCCTGCGGGTGCCGGTCCGCTGCCGGCCGCAGATGGCGGCCACTGCGGGCCAGCGCGAGCCCGGCCAGTTCGCGCAGCCTGCCGTGGAGCGGGTGCTCCGCGCACAGCCTGGTGAGTTCGGGGACCAGGCGGGCGTGGTGACCCAGTCGCAGATCGAGTTCTATGCGTTCCAACAGCACCGACAGCCGCAGCTCCGCCAAGCGCTCGCGGTGGATCGCGGCGTGCGGGCCCGGGAGGCCGGCGAGCGCGGGCCCGCGCCACAGACCGAGCGCCCGGGCCAGCAGTCCGGCCGCCTCACCGGGCTCCTGTGCGGCGGCGCGGTTGCGGGCCTCGGCGACCAGGTGGTCGAACACGTCGAGGTCCAGGGCACCCGGGGCGGTGTGCAGGAGGTATCCCTGGCCGTGCGTCGCGATCCGGGAACCGAGCGGGCGCCGCAGCCGGTAGACGTGTGACCTGACCGTACCCACCGCCGTGCGCGGCGGTTCCTCTCCCCAGAGGCCGTCGACGATCTCGCCGAGGTCCACCACGTCGTTGCGCCTCAGGAGGAGCATCGCGAGCAGCGCCCGCTGCTGTGGCGAGCCGAGTGGGAGCACGGCTCCGGCCCGCTGGACCCGGAGCGCTCCGAGCACGCGGAAGGAGGGCTCGCTGCCGGCGCCGTCCACGGTGGCCTCCGGCTCCGAACCGGGTGTCGGTGCGTCCGCGCGGTCCGCGGTGGGGTGGCTGGTCGGAACCGGTCCGGTCGTGATCCCTGCGGCGATCGTACGCACGCGTCACCTCCGTTTGAGGGCCATGGCCGGGCGGGCCGGCTGGGGGAACCGGCCCGCCGGGCTCGGCACGACCTTGCCAGGCGGGGCGCGGCATGGGCCCACTCTCAAAGGATCATGTGAATGCCATGCACGTTTAGGAGGCATGGTGTGGCCTCCGGTCGAGCACGGCCGGATCGGGCCGGTGCTTGCGGCCGGCGGGCCCACCGGGCGGCCGAGCGTGACGAATCTCCGGCGTGCGTCACGAAAGCCGGGACGGCGGTCGGCGGCCGGTCCGTCAGGAGGGGTTCACCGGGCGGTAGCTGCCCGGGACGGGAGTGTCGAGCACCCCTGCGTCCACGAGGGCTTCGGCGATGAGCGCCGCGTCCGTGAGGCCGGTACCGAGTACGGGCGCGAGGGCATCGGCGGACGACGGGCCGATTCCGGCTGCGGTTCCGGCCGCGGTGCGGGCGAGCCGACGGGCGGCACGGGCCAGGTCGGGCCGCAGGTCGGTCCAGTCCGGGGTTCCGGTGTCCGGGCCGCCGGGCGGGACCGTGGCGGGTTGGACCATGGCGGGCGGGCGGCCGGTGAGCCGCACGCTCGTGGCGCTGGGCAGGGCGGACGCGAGGACGCGGGAGCGGGTCGTGACGAGGACCGCACTGCCGGGACTGCCGGGCAGCAGGGGCATGACCTGCGCGGCGTCGCGGGCGCCGTGGAGGACGAGGAGGACGCGCCGGACCGCGAGGGCCGACCGGTAGAGCGCGGCGCGCTGGTCCGGGTCGGCGGGAACCCTCGCCGCCGGGATCCCGAAGGCGTGCAGGAGGTGCGCCAGGAGCGCGCCGGCACCGGCCGGGTCGGGGCCCCAGGTCCGCAGCTCGGCGGAGAACCGGCCGTCGGGGAAGCGGTCGACCGTACTGTCCGCGAGCCGCCCGGCGAGCGCGGTCTTGCCCGCACCGGCGGGACCGGCGAGCACCAGGACGGGGACGGGGGCGCGGTCCGCTCCCCCGGTGAGCACTCCCCTGGCTTCGACGAAGGCCCGGTCCGCCGCGTCCGCCGGCGCCGCCCCCGGGACGGGGGGCCGGCCGGTGGCAGGCGTATGGGGCAGGTGGCGGACGGCGGGTGGCGGCTCGCGCGTGAGCAGGCGGGCGTGCAGTGCCGTGAGCTCCCGGCACGGGGCGACGCCGAGTTCCTCGCCGAGGACGCGGTGCGTGTCGGCGAAGACGGTGAACGCCTCCGCCTGGCGGCCGCAGCCGTGCAGGGCGCGCATGAGCAGGGCCCGCAGTTCCTCGTCGAGCGGGAACTCCCGGGTCAGCGCGGTCAGTGCGGGGACCACCGTGTGGTGCAGGCCCAGGCGCAGGGCGCAGGCGGTGTGCCGCTTGCGAGCGGCCGTGCACAGGGCGGCGAGCCGGACGCGCTCCGCCTCGGCGAAAGGGCCCGGAACACCGGCCAGGGCCTCCCCCGACCACAGGGACAGCGCTTCGGCCAACAGGGCGTGTTCGGCGGCGGTGTCGCCGCGTCCGCGGGCCGTCCGGGCGGCCTCGACCCGTTGCTCGAACCGTCGGACATCGACCGAGTCATCCGGGGTGTGCAGCGCGTATCCGCGCTCGTCGCCGAGCAGGATCCGGGACGGCTCCCGCGGGGTGCGGCCGGGTTCGAGCAGGGTGCGCAGCGCCCATGCATGGGTGCGCACGTTGCCGGCCGCGCTGGCCGGCGCGTCGTCGCCCCAGACGGCGGCGACGAGTTCGGCCACCGGGACGGGCCGGCGCCGACGCAGGAGCAGCACGCTCAGGACCGCCTGGCGGCGCGGCGGACCGGGCCGGGCCGCCGGACCGCCGGGCAGGCCCACCCGGACCGGGCCGAGCAGCCGGAAGAGGGGGGCGTCGTCGCCGTCGGGCGCGTCAGCCGCCGCGTCCCCTGCCCACATCCGGACTCCTTGGCGTGTCGAGCGACCTGACAGCGTGTACGGAAGTGTGGGCGGCGGCCTGCCCGGACGGGGGAGCCGGTCAGGCCGCCGTCACCTTAGCGCGTCTTAGCGC
Organism: Streptomyces sp. NPDC058279; assembly: GCF_042881255.1. NCBI lineage: Bacteria > Bacillati > Actinomycetota > Actinomycetes > Kitasatosporales > Streptomycetaceae > Streptomyces > Streptomyces sp. NPDC058279. Next base: position 33,201 of record NZ_JBHVYA010000016.1, read on the forward strand.
GTCTTCCAGAAAGCAGTGACGGCCAACGGTTCGCCCCCGTTCCAGGCCATGGAAACCGCCAGGGTTCGGTTGCCCACCAACTCCTGGTACAGGAACGTCTTCTGACTGACCTGGCACCAGCCGTTCCCGGTGGCGACGACGGCCCGCACCTGCTCCTCGGTGATGCCGCGCTCGGCCATCCGGTCGAACATGTGGTCCGACCAGTGCTGGATGGTGGTAGGGGCGTAGTCGGTGCCGCACGGGCTCTTGAGTTCGGGACAGCCCTGGCCGTCATCGCGGCAGCGCATCAGCGAGATCGGCGAGTCCGTCAGGGATGTGACCTGCGCCGTCGCCACAGACTGGATCCGGGTCTGAGCCGGGGCGGGCGCCGCAGCCTGCGCCGGGGTCGCGGTGAACGCTGCCGCGGAGGCGGCGAGGGCGACGAGCGCGAGCCGGACGCGCTTCGAGTTGATCATGGGGGGCTCTTCCCTTGTTCCTTGGCGATGCGCGGCCCCGCGGCCGCCTGGAATGAAGGTCGCCGGTGGCCGTACACGCGCGATGAGCGGCCGATCGTCGGCTGCGATCAGCTGCGATGGGCGTCCGTCCATCGCACGAGGATCGCCCCGCCGCACCGTTGTGGCCATGACCGACGAACTGATCCGCCACCGGGAACCCCCGGCGGACGGCGAGTGGCCCCTTCACCGCCGCGAGCCGACGTACCGCCCGCAGCCCCGCGGAGACGTGCTCCGCGACCGGGGCGGGTCGGGACCGGATTCCGGCAGGGGGAAGCGATGAACCTGGAACAGATGTACGCGTTCTGCTTGGCCGACCCGGTGTTCTTCGACCTCCCGCAGCGCATCGCGGACGAGGACGAGCGCTGGACGCCGCCGCGGGTCGGCGACGCCACCCTGGAGCAGGACGACGCCGACGTTTGGGTGCGGGTGTTCTTCGGCCGGCCGCTGCCGGACCAGGGCTGGAAGATCCACGTGTCGGCCGACGTCCCGGCCGCCCAGGAGGTCCTGGACCGGGCCGCCGCCGTGTGCACCTCCCACCGCGTCGCCTTCAAGTACCTGCGCAGCGGCCGGCTGCTCTCGGCGTTCAACTCCAAGTACGCCCACCGCGGTTCCTCGGGGAAGTTCATCGCCGTCTACCCGGCCGACGACGCGGAGTTGAAGACGCTGCTGGACGCCCTCACGGACGTACTGGACGGGCAGCGGGGCCCGTACATCCTGTCCGACCTGCGCTGGAGCGAGCGCAGCCCGGTGTTCCTGCGGTACGGGGCGTTCGCCGCGCGGTGGGCCCGGGACGGGAGCGACGCTCCCGTCCTGGCCATCGCCCGGCCGGACGGAACGCCCGTGCCCGATCCGCGGACCGCGGCGTTCACCCCGCCGCAGTGGGCTCCGATGCCCGACTTCGTCCGCGAACGCATCGAACGGTTCGGCGAGATCAGCCGCGTGGACCTGCCCTACGAGATCGTGCGACCGCTGCACTTCTCCAACGGGGGCGGGGTCTACCTCGCTAAGGACCCCGCAAGCGGCGACCTGGTCGTGTTGAAGGAGGCACGGCCCCTGGCCGGGCTCGACGCGCGGGGACTCGACGCCGTCGCCCGCCTGCGGCACGAGCACCGCATGCTCACCGCGCTGGCCGGGACCGGTCTCGTACCGCGCGTACTGGGCTACGAGACCCACTGGGAACACGACTTCCTCGTTCAGGAGTACATCGACGGCGACGCGCTGGCGAAAGCCGGCGTGCTGCGCCTGCCGCTGGTGCGGCCCGGGGCGACACCGCAGACGTACGCGGAGTACACCCGCTGGTCGCTCTCTGTCCTCGACAAGGTCGCCGCGGCGGTCGCCGCCGTCCACCGGGCCGGGGTCGTCTTCGGCGATCTGCACCCGAACAACGTCATCGTGCGTCCCGACGACACCGTCACCTTCATCGACCTGGAAGCCGCCCACCCCGTCGGCGAGGAGCGCAGCGGTCTGCTGGGGGCGCCGGGGTTCGCGGCGCCCGCCCACGTCACGGGCACCGACATCGACGCCTACGCTCTGGCCGCCCTGCGCCTGGGCCAGTTCGTTCCGCTGACGGCGCTGTCCGGCCCGGATCCGGCCAAGCCCGGCCAGCTCGCCCGATGGGCGCACGAACTCTTCCCGCTGCCGGCCGGTTACGCCCATGACGCCGCGGCCACCATGGCGGCGATCAGCGGGACCACCACCGGGGAACCACCCGGCCCCGGAGCGGTCCCGGCGGTCGGCAGGGACTGGGCGGAGAACCGGGCGGGGCTCGTCGCGGCGCTCACTGCCTGCGCCACCCCCCACCGGGAGGACCGGCTGTTCCCCAACGATCCCGACGGAGCGCGGGAGGGCGGCGGAACGAACCTGTCGCACGGCGCGGCGGGCGTCCTGTACGCCCTGCACGCCACGGGCCACGCCGTCGACCCCTCGTGGGCCGACTGGCTCACCGCAGCGACGCTGCGGGACATCGACCGCGCACCCGTCGGCCTCTTCAACGGCTCCTGCGGGGTGGCCACCGTCCTCGACCTCCTGGGACGGCACGAGGAGGCCACCGAGATCCTGGGCCGGGCCCTCGACCGCACCGGCGAACCGACCAGCCTCGGCCTGCTGACCGGACTGCCCGGCACGGGTCTGACCGCGCTCGGCTTCCACGCCCGCCGCGGGGACGGCGTCCACCTCGACCAGGCCCGTCGCATCGCCGACCGCGTCGCGGAGCGCATCGAAGCCGCGCTCGACCACCCGGCCGGCAAGAACCCCGGCGCGGGCCTGACCACCGGGGCGGGCCTGACCGCCGGGGCCGCCGGAGCCGCGTTGTTCCTGGTCCGCCTGTACGAACGCACCGGCGAGCCGGGCTGCCTCGACCTCGCGGAGCGGGCACTGCGCCGCGACCTCGCCCGGTGCGCGGACGTCGACGGCTCCCTGCAGGTCGACGACGGCTGGCGGTCCGTGCTCTACCTCGGCACCGGATCCACCGGCATCGGACTCGCCCTGGCGGCCTTCCTGAAGCACCGCACCGGCGAGGGCCTCGCCGAGGCCCTCGCCTCGATCCGGCTGGCGGCGCGCGGCCAGTTCACCGTGTTCCCGGGTCTGCTCGACGGCCGCGCCGGACTGCTGTACTTCCTGACGGCCGTCGGCGACGGCGCCGACGACGCCGCCGCGCTCGAAGGCCACCGGCGCGACCTGTGGCGGCACGCCGTACCCCACGGCGACGGCCTCGCCTTCCCCGGTAGGCACCTGGTCCGGCTGTCGATGGACCTGGCCACCGGATCGGCCGGAGTGCTCCTGGCGATGGACGGCGCCCAGCGCCGCATCGACCATCTCCTCCCCCTGCTCGGCGGCCCCGTACCGGCCACCGCCGCCTGAAGCCTGCTGGACCGGTCCCGGTCCGGCGAAACCCCGACACAGAAGGGAGGTGACCCGCATGTCCGTACTCAACCTGCAGCAGCTCGAGCTCGCCGAGGAAGAAGGCGCCGCACTGCTCGCCAGCGCCATCAGCTACGCGTGCCACGGCACCCTCGCCTGAGCCGTGTCCCGCCTCCGGGCGGCAACGACCGACCCGGCCGGGACAGAACTTCCACCCAAGGAATCGAGGTGAACACCCATGTCCATCCTCAACCTCCAGCAGCTGGAGATCGCCGAGGGGGAAGACGGCCTGCTGCTCATGAGCAGCGCCAGCTTCCAGTGCCACAACACCAGCTTCCACTGAGCCACGGGCAACCCGCCCACGCTCGCCAACACCGAACGGAGATGACCGTGATGTCCATCCTCAACCTCCAGCAGCTGGAGCTCGCCGAGGGCGAAGACGGCCTGCTGCTCATGAGCAGCGCCAGCTTCCAGTGCCACAACACCAGCTTCCACTGAGCCACGGGTAGTACCCCTGCTCGGAAGAGGCAGTGACGATCCGTTCGCGGATCGGGACGGGCTGCGGGGATTCCCCGCAGCCCGTCCCGTCATGTTCGGTCCTCCCAGGACTGCGACGGCCGAAAGCAAGTAACGGTGCGCTCCCGGGACTCGGCGACATGCCTCTTCTGCTGACGTAGCGTCTCCAACCGTGACCGATCGGCACCCCACCTTCGCCCCGGCGGGACGCTAGGCGGGGTGGATCGCGCCGGTCCCACCGACGCTCACGATCCTGTTGGCCTCCGGCCTGTGGACGGCGGCCTCGCAGCCCGGACTATTTCCGGACGGTCAGGGGCAGGGCATGTGCGGCGCGGTTGCGTATCCACTTCCGACCACTCATCACATCTCCTCCGGACCGCCCCGCGCCGTCTCGTACGTGACGTCGGCGCGTATCAGGTGTTCGGAGGGAGCGCCCCCGGCAGACCGCCTCGGTCGCGGGGGCCCTTCGTCACTGGCGAGTTCGACTCGCGCTGACGGCCGACCGCCCCGGCCCGTCGGGGCCGGGGCGGTGGCCGATGGGTCAGGAAGGCCGCCAGGGCCGAACAGCCGGACACGGTCTAAGACTGGGTCCCGGTCGTTTCGGTTCTGGTGTAGAGGACCTCGCGACCCTGCTCGGCGGCGCGGATGAGCCCTTCGCTGACGAAGTCGAGGAAGCTGGCGGCGTTCTCCAGGCGGGTGGCGGCCGGAGTACCGCGGCCGAGGACGCCCACGCCCTGCCGTGCGGTCTCGATGAACTGGTCGTTGGCCCGGGCGCTGCGGATCATCGACTGGTACCAGAGGTCGTCGTCGACGACGTAGCGCTCGCGCCGGCGTTCGCCCTGTTCCCGGCGGACGAGGTCCAGGCTTTCGAGGAACGTGATCGCCTTGGAGATGGACGCCGGGCTGACCTTCAGGCGCTGGGCGAGTTCGGAGGCGGTGAGGCTGCCGGTGTCGGTGGTGTAGAGGCAACCCAGCACCCGGGCCATCATCTTGGGCAGACCCGAGGTCATGAAGACGGTGGTGAGGGCCTCCTGGTAGTCGCGCACGGCCTCGGCGTCGCGCCCGTAGGCCTGCGGAAGCGCCGGCGAGCCCGCGGGCACGGCCTGCTTGCGCCGGTGGGTGCGCTGCTGGGTGGCGCGGTGGGCCAGGTCGGCGCGATAGCCGGCGGGGCCGCCGTTCCGCATCACCTCGCGCGTGATCGTGGAGGTCGGACGGTCGAGCCGGCGGGCGATCTCGGCGTACGCCAAGCCGTCGGCCAGCCCCGCCGCGATCTGCTGGCGCTCCTGCTGGGTGAGTCTGCCTCCCGGCATCACGACCCCCTTCATGCCCCACGGGTGCCCCATGGTGCCGCTCGGTGTTCCCTGACGCCTCCACCATAGCGTTCGTCCTCACAGATTGCAACGATCAATCCTCTGTTTGTTGCATTAAACGAGAGTGCATTGCAATGATTGCACTGCTTCTACCTGCGTAGATACAAATTCAAAGCAAAATCACTGTTGCAGCGATTCGGAAAGCAACGTAGCGTTTCCAGTGTTCGGCACAACGGTCCGCAGAGTATGAGGGAGAGCACGATGCAGAAGTTCAACACCCCCGCCCCGATCTCCGCCGTCCTGGACATCCCCGCGGGGCGCGTCCAGATCATCGCCGCCGACCGGGCTGACACCGCGGTCGAGATCCTGCCCGCGAACGCCTCGAAGGGCCGCGACGTGAAGGCGGCGGAGCAGACCACGGTCGAGTACGCCGACGGGGTCCTGCGCATCCGGAACGCGGCGAAGAACCAGTACCTCGGCCCCACCGGTTCCATCGAGGTGACGGTCAAGCTGCCCGCCGGTTCCCGCGTCGAGGCGAAGGCGGCCGGCGCCGAACTGAGGACCGTCGGCCGCCTCGGCGACGTCGCCTTCGAGGGCGCGTACCGCCGGATCAAGCTGGACGAGGCCGCGAGCGTCCGGCTCACCGCGGTCGACGGGGACGTGGAGATCGGCAGGCTGTGCGGCTCCGCCGAGATCAGCACCGCGCGGGGCGACATCCTGATCACCGAGGCCACGGGCGGCAAGGTCGTCCTACGCACCCAGTGCGGCGACATCTCGGTCGGCGCCGCCGCGGGCGTCTCGGCAACCCTGGACGCCGGCACCCCCCACGGCCGCATCGGCAACGCCCTCAAGAACAACGGCACGACCGAACTCGCCATCCACGCCACCACCTCCAACGGCGACATCACCGCCCGCAGCCTGTGACCCGCGGCCCCGAGGGGCCTGAACCGTCAGGCCGGCGAGACGCGCGGTGCGGTACCGCTCGCGGCGGTACCGCCCCCGGTCCCCGAGGAGGCGTCCACGGGTCTGGATGCCCGGATCGTCCGGCTCACCAGCCGACGGGAACGCTCGTGACCCCGGCCATGGAGGCGGTACCGCTCAGCACGATCTCCTCCTCCGAAACCGCGAGCCGCGGATTCCGGAAGCGGTTGAGCAGCGCCGGAAGCGCCACCCACAACTCTTCTCCCGCCTGCCACCGACGGAGGTGATACCTCCTGCGATCCCTCCTCGGACTCCCGTTCAGGGACGGGCCGGGGAGCCGCTGCTCGACTCCTACGAGCAGGAGCGCTACCCCGTGGGGAAGCAGGCACTGCGCATCTCCGGGGCGATCACCCGGGGCGTACTGAGCGCCCCGAGCAGCGTCCGCGTGCGCCGCAGCCGCCCAGGTCGGTGTTTCCGTCGCCCTTGCGGGCGACCGGTGGACTGACGGGTGTCTCCTGACTCGTCGTCATTGTGCTCTCTCGCAGGCACTCGGGCACGCCGCTCGATCACGGCAACGGCTCGTGCCCCGTACTCAGCGTTCGGCGCTGATGAGCTCCAGCAGGCCGGGGAAGCGCTCGTCCAGGTCCGCCCGGCGCAGGGTGGCCGCTCTGCTGTTCCCGCGGTCCACCTGTCGTACCAGACCCGCCTCGCGCAGGACCCTGAAGTGGTGGGTGATCGTCGACTTCGAGACCGGGAGGTTGAAGGAGGCACAGGTCCTCGCCGTGCCTTCCGGTTCCCTCAGCAGGGCGGTCACGACCGCGTACCGCAGCGGGTCGGAAAGCGCGTTCAGCACGGTCAACAGGCTCATTTCATCGAGCGAGGGGTGGCCATCCTCGTCGGGCATCGCACCCTCCTTCCTGAGGTACGGGTTGCATAGTACCTCCCCTCCGTGCCGGCGTAAGGTTCGATGTAAACCGAACCTGGTCGTTCAGTCGGCCGAACCGAGCCTGGAGTAGTGCCCCCATGAGTACGCAGACCACGTCGTCAGCCGCACCACCTGTGCACGCGCAAGGACAGCCGGGCCGAACACTCACCCTGGCCGCCGTGCTCCTGGCGGTGTTCGTGGTACCGATGTCGATCTCCGGCACAGCCGTCGCGCTGCCCGGCATCGGCGCTGACACCCACGCCGGCCTCGCCCCCCTGCAGTGGGTGGTGAACGCCTTCAACGTCGCCTTCGCCTGCTTCACGCTCGTCTGGGGTTCCGTCGCCGACATCGTCGGGCGGGTCAAGGCCTTCGCGGCCGGAGCCGCCGTCTGCGCCGTGGCCTCGCTGGTCAGCGCGCTCGCCACCAACGTGCTGTGGTTGGACGGCGCCCGTGCGCTCGCCGGAATCGGTGGCGCGGCGATCTTCTCCTGCGGCGCCGCGATCATCGCGACCGCCTTCGACGGCCCGGCCCGCGCCAAGGCGTTCGCCCTGTTCGGCACCATTGCCGGAGTCGGCGTGGCGATCGGCCCCTCGCTGGCGGGCGTGCTCGTGCAGGGCCTCGGCTGGCGCTGGGTGTTCGCGGTACACGCCGTCGCCCTCCTGCTCGTGCTGCTCGCAGTGCCTGCCATCGCCAAGTCCATGCCGGCCGACGGCGGCAGCGGTGCGAGCGTGGACGTGCCGGGCAGCGCCCTGTTCGTGGTCGCCATGGTGCTGCTGACCACCGCCATCGTGCAGGGTTCGCAGTGGGGTTGGGGCAGCGCGGGCGTGCTGGGCCTGTTCGCCGGCGCGATGGTGGTCCTCGTGCTCTTCGTGGCGGTCGAGAACCGCCGGGAGCACCCGATGCTGGATCTGAGCGTGCTGCGCAACCGCCGGTTCGTCGGCCTGTGCCTGGTGCCGGTCGCCGCTTCCTTCGGGTTCGTCACCATGCTCACCTACCTGCCGAGCTACCTGACGGCGGTCACCGGTCGCGACACCGGCGCCGCCGGCCTGATCATGCTGCTGCTCACCGCGCCCGTGCTGGTGTGCCCGATGCTCGCCGCGAAGCTGGTCACCCGCGGGATCCCGGCGCTCACCCTGATCTACGTCAGCCTCGCCTGCCTGGTCGTCGGCGATCTGGCGCTCATGCTCTTCTCGCCCGACGTGAAGATCCTCGTCGTCGCCCTGCCGATGCTCGTCACCGGCGCCGGCATGGGCCTTTCGGCGGGGCTGGTCGACGGCCAAGCGCTGGAGCTGATCGACCCGGCCAAGGCGGGCATGGCCGCGGGCTTCCTCAACACACTGCGGCTCGGCAGCGAGGCCATCGCCGTGGCGGTGTACGGCTCGGCCCTCGCCACCGTGCTCGGCACGCGCATCGAGGACGGCATCGGCGACTACGCGGGTGCCTCGCACGCGGAGCAGATCGCCGACCAGGCCGCGGGCGGTGACTTCGCCAGGGCCACCGAACTGTCCGGTGCGGTGGACACCGAGGGCTTCACCCACTTCCTCGCCCAGTCGTACGACTCCGCCTTCCACACCGTCCTGTGGGGACTCGCCGCGGTCTGCGTCGCGCTGTGCGCGGTGGTCGCCGTCCTGCTGCGCGGCGGCTCCACCGACAGCGCCAAGTGACCCTCGCGTCGCCGGCTCCGCTCCAGGGTCCGCTGCGAACGGGGTCGTAAGTCCGGGGAGTGTCGTAGAGACACTCCCCCACCGAACCGCGACGCCCCCGCAGACCGGCCTGGCGCCCCATTCCCCGTCAAGGCGCCGGGCCATCCGCGTTCACCCGTACCGCCACCCGCCGCGAACCCCGTACCACACCGTGACCGACCGGCCGGTGAGGCACCAGGAAAGGACCGCGCCCCATGAACCGCCCCCTCGACGACCCCGGCCTCACCCCCATCGCCCACGCCCAGGTCCTGGTCGCGGGGGGCGGGCCCGTCGGGATGCTCGTCGCCGCCGAGCTCGGGCACTACGGCATCACCACCGTCGTGCTCGACCGTCGACCAACCCACGCGTGGGACTGTCGATCGCGAGCGGGCCGTCGAAGACGGCGGGCTCGATCGGCGGGTCCGGGCGCAGCGGGCCGCCGGCGCTGACGGCCACGCCGAGGGGGATGTCCAGCGCGAGCGCGCGTACGGCGTCGACGAGCCCGCGCTCGGTGAGGACGGGCGGGCCGATGCCCCGGATCGGTTCGCGGAGTTCGGTCAGCGAGGCGGCGGCGCCGGCCCGCGCCTCCCGCATCAGCGCCTTGGCCTGCTCGGGATCGCGGTCCATCAGGCGCTCGGCGGTGGCCAGAGAGAGCCCGAGTGCGACGACCGCCCCGGCAGGAGCCGCGCAGCGGACGCGCGCGTCGCGGGGGCGGCCGAGGTTCGAGCAGGGTTCCGGCGGGTCAGTTGGCGAGGCGGCCGCCGTCGACGGCCAGCGTCGTGCCGGTGATGTAGGAGGACCGCTCGGTACACAGCCAGAGCGCCGCCTCCGCGATTTCCTCGGTCTCCGCGAGCCGTTTCAGCATCGCCTTGTCCGCCATCGCCGCCTCACGGGCCGGATCGCCGGCCATCCAGTCGACCAGCATCTCGCTGCGCGTGGCTCCCGTGGCGAGTGCGTTGACCCGGACGCGGTGCGGCGCGTACTCCTTCGCCGCCGCCTTCGTCAGTCCGATCACCGCGTGCTTCGACGCGATGTACGGGGCACCGGCAACCGTCGCGACCAGCCCGGCCGTGCTGCTGTTGTTGACGATGGACCCACCGCCCGACTCCACCATCGCCGCGAGTTCGGCACGCATGCAGTTCCACACCCCGCGCACGTTGACGTCCATCACACGGTCGTAGACCTCGTCGTCCGTGAGGTGCAGGAGGCCCGGCAAGGCGGGGACGCCCGCGTTGTTGAAAGCGGCGTCCAGACCGCCGTACGTCTCGACGGCGGCGGCGACCGCGCGGGCGGCGTCCCCGGAGCGGGAGACATCGGCGACGACGTACTGCGCCTCGTACCCGGCCTGCGTCAACTCGGCCGTCAGAGCGATGAGTTCCGGCTCACGTCGGGCCACCAACGTGACCCGGGCGCCCTCCCGGCAGAAGACACGGGCGGCCGCCGCACCGATCCCCGAACTCGCCCCCGTAATAAGAGCCGACACCCCGACAAGCAGACCTTCACCATTCCCCGTCATGAAGCGTGACGCTAGCACCAGCCCCACACCCCTCAGCGATCAACTACCCCAAGGGGGTTGGCCGTGAGAGTGCTCAGACGGTTGTGAGGTCAGTCCAAGGTCTCCGCGGCTTTGGTCAGCGGGCCTCCCGCGTCACCGGTGTTGAGGACTCCTGCCGGTTCCAACAGCAGGATGGCGGTCTCCTCCTCGGCCACGGGGCAGTGTTCGATGCCCCGTGGCACCACGAACAGCTCGCCCGGTTCGAGGGTGACATCTCCATCTCTGAGCCGGATGGTGAGCCGACCGCTGATGACGAGGAACAGCTCGTCGGTGTCCTGGTGGGTGTGCCAGACGAACTCGCCCTTCAGCTTGGCGAGCTTGACCTCGTAGTTGTTGAGATCGGCGACCTTCTTCTGCGTCCAGAGCTCATTGAACTGCGAGAGCTTGTGGGCAAGGTTCACGACAGCATTGGGTGTGGTCATGTGATGAGCGTGCCGCCGCCGGTCGCCTGCGGTCTTGTACGTTCCTGGCATGACCGGTGACCGGCCCCGGCTGGATGCACGCATATCCACCGGGGCGTTCAGGTGTGACCGGCGTGCAGGATTGCGGCCACCTGGTTCAGGGGTTACGCCGCCTGCGGTAGCGGGCACTGGCACGCCGCGGCCGTAAGCGGCACGGGCAGGTCGTGACAGGCGATGGTGTCGAGATTGTCGGGCATGGTGTCCTTCGCGGAATTGAACGCCCGCCATGCAAGTGTCCCTGCCTCCATTGAGAGGCAGGGACACTTGCACAGCCAATGATTCCGTTTTCACACTGTGCGGTCTGCGCCGTCGCCAGTCGTCGTCAATCGTCGCCGGTCGAGCGGGACCGGTGGCTCCTCAACGCTGTGACACCCACCAGGAAAGCGATGAGGAGCACGAGCAGCACGGGTATCAGCGGGGCCACGCCTATACCTTCGAACACGATGCCTCCTTGTGTGCGGGAAGCCGGCTGGTCGAGTCAGAGCGTCGGCAGCGGAATGACAAGCGGGATTGCTTAACGAATTCTACTCGTCCTTCAGGTAACCGCCCACGAAGCCGCGGTAGTCACCCCAGACCCGCTCCCGCTTGTCCCAAGAGCTGCCCCAGCACGACGCCGTCCAGGTGGTCTCGCTCTGGGCGTTGTCGGCCGGCGGGGAGGAGATCCATTCCTTCACCGGGCTGTGGGAGAAGTCGCAGCCCGGGACGTACAGGTAGTGGTAGGCGCTACCCGGGTACACCTTCGTGGTGTCCTTGCCCTTGACCTGGTAGTTGGTCCTGACCGAGACCCGCGCGACCTTGACGCCGAGGAACGTGTCGGTGACCGCGTACGAGGCCCACATGTCCCGGTAGCCGGACGCCCTCAGAGCGGCGGAGGTGTTGGTGGAGGAGTCGTCGGCGCCGCCGACGGACTCGCGCTCCACCACGACGTCGCCGCCCGCCAGGACCGCCAGCGTCTTGCCCGTGGTCGCGGCGGGCGCCTCGGCCTGCTCGAAGAACTTGTCCATCAGGGAACGGTCTTCGAGCAGGTCGAGGAATCGGGACTTCTGCGCATCGGAAAGGGCCGAGAACCCCTTGGCGGTCTCCTTGGCCTGCTCGTCCCCCTGAGCCGCCTTCATCGCGAGATAGGCCGAGTATTTGGCGGTCCGCGTAGCCTGCGAGACCACGGCATCGTCAGCCTGGGCCGTACCGGACAGCATTCCGACAGCAATTCCCGCAAGAGCGACGCCGGCAGCGGCGGTGAGACCTCTTCTGATAACGGAACGCATGCTGATTTCTTTCCCCTTCACTTACACGCTACTCGAATGAATTCGGACAGGAAGGGAGAGATGCAAATATGCGTCCCCATTGGCCCCGCCCCCCGTGCTATGCGCCGACCTCCCGGTTACCCGCGGGTCGGTGCGTCACAAAGATGCACGAGGAAACCGCAACACGTCAATCGATCTTCAATCATTTGAGGTTCATCTGAGTCAACGAGACGACTGAAGGCTTCCGGCACCGGCCCCGCATTATGCGGAATAAGGGAATCCACAATCCGCACGACCGAGATAATATGTGTAATGAAATCCCCGCACGGCCCCCACACGAACACAGACCGACAACGAACAACACATCCGAAGGCAAACCAGACAGGCCGGCCGGAAGCGATGGTCTAGCCGACCGGGTCCGTCGCCGCGAGGCCGTCGCGCCGGCGTACGGGGACGAAACGTCCGATTGCCCGGCCGGCAACGCCGTCTGTCAGAGTGATCGACATGACAGAGCCGACCCGGCATGTGGTGAGCGTCGGCGGTCGACGTTTGTCCTACGTCGACTACGGCGGTCGCGGTCAGCCGCTACTCGCCCTGCACGGCCACTTCGGAGAGGCACGGACCTTCGCCGGCTTGGCGGCCGAAGTCTCCCCCGGCCGGCGGGTGATCGCCCTCGATCAGCGGGGCCACGGCCGTTCGGAGCGACCGTCAGACTTCTCCCGCGACGGCTACATAGGAGACGCTGCGACCTTCCTCGATCTCCTCGGTATCAGGGACGCCGTGGTGCTGGGACATTCGCTCGGCGGTGTCAACGCCTACCAACTCGCGGCGCGGCACCCGGGCCTCGTGAGAGCTCTCGTCGTCGAGGACATCGGCGCCGAGGTCGATGGGGACCTGTCCTTCTGCCTGTCCTGGCCGGCACGAGCCCCCAGCAGAGCCGCACTGATCGAAGGATTGGCGGGATCGGCCCGCTACCTTGCGGACGCCTTCCGTGAGTACCCCGACGGCTGGGGCCTCGCCTTCGAACCGAGGGACATGGTCGCCTCGCAGCAGCTCAACGGGGATCACTGGGACGACTGGCTGTCCAGCCGCTGCCCCGCGCTGCTGGTCCACGGCACGCGAAGTGGTGTTCTCAGCGCGCAACATGCCAGGGACATGGCAGCCCGGCGTCCTGATACCCGGCTCGTCGAGCTTCCCACCGGCCACACCGTCCACGAGACGGATCCCGTCGGGTTCGGGACCGCCGTCCGGACGTTCCTCGACAGCCTGTGACCCCAGCCGTAGGACGCGGCTGTGGCGTGGGCGGCGGCCTGGGCGGGACCCTCCGCGTACGGCTGTCGGTGGGTCATGGCACTCTCAGTGGTCTATCTCAGTGGTCTATCGGCAGGACACTGCTGATGTGGGGGGAACTCATGACAGTCATGCACAAGCGCACGGTGGTGCGCACCGGCCTCGTCGCGGCCGTACTGGCGGCGGGGGCGCTGGCGGCTCCGGGCGCGGCCCAGGCGGCCACGGTGGCGTTCAAGGCCCCCGTGACCCCCGTCGCCCCGGCGGCTCCGTCCGCTCCGGCAGCCACGGCGGTGACCCCGGCGGCGGCTCAGGGATTGCAGCGCGGCACCTCGCAGGGCGCGGGAGAGATCGCGCGTAGCAAGAACGCCGTACTGACGCTCCAGTCCGACGGCAACCTGGTGCTGGAGCACGTGTCCGGCGGGGTCCTGTGGGCGACCGGCACGTACGGCAACCCGGGCGCGACCGTGGCGTTCCAGCAAGACGGCAACCTGGTGGTGTACTCGGCCGCCGGCAAGGCCCTGTGGGCAGCGGGTTCGTACGGGAACCCGGGCGCGCGGCTGGAGTTGCAGTCGGACGGCAACCTGGTCGTCTACCGGCAGGACGGCTCGGCCGCCTGGAGCACCGCCACGTGGATGGTCGACACGGTGGTGAACCCGACCTGGCAGATCGGCTCCGGAAACTGGACGTGGAGCCCCGACGCGATCCTCGCGATGGAGCAGACCGGCAAGCTCAGCATCCGCGACCGCAACACCCTCCAAGAGCGTTGGTCCACCAACACCTGGGGGCCGGGCGCGTACGCGCGGATGCAGTCGGACGGCAACTTCGTCGTCTACAAGAAGGACGGTGGCGAGGGCAAGGGCGGCGCCCTGTGGTCCACCGGGACCTGGAACCACCCGGGTGCCCACCTGGTGTTCCAGACCGACGGGAACCTCGTTCTTCTCGCGAAGGACTCCGAGGCCGTCCTGTGGCAGAGCGGCACCGCGCGCTGAGCCGAAATCGGCTTGCCTTTCGCGTAGGGCCCGTACAGACTGATCGCCGTTGAATCGAACGCGTTCAACTTCGTGTTCGTCATGGGGGGTAAAACCAATGAATCTCAACCGCAAGCACGCCGCCTGGAGCGGCGCGCTCGTCGCCGCCGCCGTATCGGCCGGTGTGCTCGTCGCCCCGGTGGCCCAGGCCGCCGACGGCACCAAGGCCAACACCACCACCGTGAGCAAGGTCGCGGTCAAGAAGCCCCAGGGCGGTGTCCCGGCCAAGGCCGCCGCCGGCGCGGCTGCCAAGAACCGGCAGCGCGCGACGGCCCTCACCGCGACCAGCGGAACCGTCTCGCTGCGGCCGGGCGACGTCCTCGCCTCGAACGAGTACATCGAGACCGAGAACGGCTACCTGTTCATGCAGCCGGACGGCAACCTCGTCCTGGACCACAAGGCCGGCGCCGAGCTGTGGGCGTCGGGCTCGTACGGCAACACGGGCGCGTACGCGGTCTTCCAGAGCGACGGCAACTTCGTCATCTACAAGAAGGACGGCAGCCCGACCAAGGGCGGCGCCGTGTGGAGCTCCGGCACCTGGGGCAACCCGAACGGCCACCTGGACTTCCAGGACGACGCCAACCTCGTCGTCTACCGCGCGGACAACTCCGCGAGCTGGTCCACCAAGACCTGGAAGGTGGGCAACAACACGCTCACCGGCGGCCAGAACCTGGAGCGCGGCACCTGGATGTCGGCCACCAACTCCATCCTGGCGCAGGACAACCGCGGCTACTTCGCGGTGTTCTACCGCGGCAAGGACTACGGTCGGGGCTTCTGGAACTACAGCCCGGGCGCCTACACCCGGATGCAGAAGGACGGCAACCTCGTCACGTACAAGAAGGACGGCGGCGAGGGCAAGGGCGGCTCGATCTGGGACACCAAGACGTGGGGCCAGAACGGCGCCTACCTCACCTTCGGGGCCACCGACTCCACCCTGGTGCTCCACAAGTCGAACGGCGACGTGCTCATCGACTTCCTGACCGGCGACAGCCAGCAGTAGAGGGAAGGTTGATCGGGCGCACCGCCTGATCGGCTGAATGCTCGACCCCCGGCCCGGGGTGGGTTCCGACCCACCCCGGGCCGGCGGCGTCTGCCTTCGACTCCCGCCCCTGTCGAGGCCGGAGAGGACAGGGGGCCGGTCCAGCCGCCGGCACCTGAGCAGTGCTCGGGGGGCGTCGGGCCGTCCCCCGCTGCGCGGGTGTGGCCGCTCTGCCCGTGTGGTGGTTCGGCCAGGTCGCGGGCGGGTGATCTTGGCCGTCTGTCCAGGTCACCGCGGCGGGCCTCGCGCGTACCGTACGGGCGGTGAGACCGCCGCCTCAACCGGGGAGGCCGGCGGTGGTCCGGGGCGACGACCGCCAGCCGGGTCTGTGGCGGGTCGACTGGACACCGACCGGTAGGCCCGGGCATCGAGACGGGCGGGCGCGGAGAGGCGTCTAGGATGCCGGTATGGGGCGAGGGTGTGGGGCAATCGCCGTTGTGTGCACGGTTGTTGCTGTCGCCTCGGGCTGCGGGCAGGGCAGCGGTGATCAGGGCAGCACGTGGGAGCCCGACGACGGCTTGCAGCGGGCCCAGCGGGCGTTGGACGCCGATGACACGGAGACCGACGTCGTCGAATCGGCATCCGCGTACGTCGGCTCAGGACTCGACCGGACCTTCGACACCCCGGGCGACAAGCCGTACCGTTTCGACATCGTCTGTGACAGTTTCGACGTTTCCCCGCTCACGCTGACCGTGACGAGGGACGGGCCACGCGGCTCCTGGACATCCGCTGCGGGGACCGGCGGCCCGTACGCGTGAACGTCCCGGCGGCCCGCTCCTTCACCGCACGGGTGGCCCCGGCGGTCGGCGACCCCACGCCGACCGGCCTGATCGCCTGGAACCTCCTTACGTTGGAGTCCCGGGACGTCCATGGCTGCTCGGACGACATCCGGGGCTGTACGTCCTCCTGACGGCCGCCCGAGCCGGGGACGGGTATCGGAAGGGTGGGGACACGGTGGTGTGTGCGGATGACGCTCGCCGTGCCGTGGAGGCCGGAGCCGGTTAGACTGGTCGCACCATCTGTTACTCAGGCGCGGAAGGCCCTCCACCCAGTGGAGGGCCTTCCGTCTTGTTCGGGCATCGCCCGAGGTCAGGCGACCTGGAGCTTCGGCCTGCCGGTCGGAGCGGGCGGGGCCTGGTGGTAGGTGGGCAGCTTCAGGTTGGGAAGGTCGCCCGCCTGGATCCGGGCGAGGGACGCCCGGAAGGCCGCTTCCATCGCCTCCGGGCTCTCGTACTTCGCCGCGAGCGGGTGCAGTCGGTACGAGTTGCCGTTGCGCTCCTCGCTGCGCGGCCGCAGGACGATGTTCAGGTCGCACAGCGGCGCCATCAGGCCGCTGATGGCCTGGGGGGTGACCCCGTACTCGGCCGCCATGTCCTTCTGGCGTACCGGCAGGGTCCCCCCGAAATCGCTCCGGGAGACGAGGTACTGCAGGAACTTGACGGCAGACCCCGACAGCGGCAGGGCCCAGATGCGCTCCGCGACGATCGGAGACATGACGTTAGCCATGGGATGGCCTTCCTCGTGAACGGTCGCCCGTGCGCGGGCCTGACAGCACTATCACCCGGTGCGCCTTCTCTTGGGAGCGGGAACCTCGGCACCGAAGTCGAGGTGCAGTTGCTCCTGGTGTGCGCCCTCCGGTCCCACCGCGTAAGGGAAGGAATCGGGGTCGTTGCCGTGCTTCTCGGCGATCTCCGCGAGAACCTCCTGCTGCGCGGTGCTGTTGCCCTGGAACCACAGGCGCACGTTGATCTGGATGCGGCCGTTGCCGGCCTTCTCCACCCAGTTGTAGCCGCAGAGGGCCTGGACGGCACGGTTGACCGTGGAACGCGAGATCATCTTGCCGCCCTTCTGCGCGGCGATCTTGTTCAGCCCGTCCGTGATCTCCTGCTGCGTGTACTGGGTGATGCCGGTGCCCGGCACCTGACCGCCCGCCACGAAGAGGAAGACGCACAGCTGGGACTTGGTGATGCTGTTCGCGACCGCCAGCTGGGCCAGGAGTTGGGTGAACCAGTTGCTGGCGAGGCTGTAACCGGCGCCTCCCGCCATGTCGTGGACGGACTTCGGGTCCGCCGCGTACTCGAGGTGGACCCCCTTGAGACGTCGACGGCCGGTGGGGTCGGCGGCGTTGGCCACCTGCTCGCCGAGCTGCTGGCCGAGGACGGCCAGGATGTCCCCGTACTCGGCGTCGTTTCCGGCGGAGGCGGGGACGGGAACGGGACGGGGCCCGCGCTGTCGACGACGGGCGGGCGGATCAGATGTCACAGGACCTCCTTGTTACTCAGGCGGTCCGAGACTATCCAAAAAATCAACGGGGGCTTGTCTTTTGGTGCGTCGGCGCGCCGAAACTCAAGCTCAGGGCACGGTCGGTGCGCGACAGGCGCCAAAAGTACGCGGTGCGTGTAGTTATTTTGCCTCAGGGCCCCGAAAGTCCACCGCTCCTTGATTTCGGTTGTCGTGATGGCGGCACACTTTGTTCGAGCGGCGGGTGCCGGGTGGGGCGTTGTCGCGCTCGGGCGCGCCGCTCTGACCTGCGGCGATCCGAGGCGGCCCGGCCCGTGGAGAAAGTACACCGCTGCTTGAGTTTTCCGGCGAATGTGCTGGCCAGGTATACATTTCGGAGCGTCAAATGTGTCGCCCACGACACATCCCCTTGCGAGAAGCCGCAGGTCAGAGGCGTGTGAGCGCGCCGCCCTCTTACTACAAGAGCAACCGACCACCGGCGGTTGGTTCTGCTGCCGGGTCGTGATGGGTCGCGTCCTGAGGGTGGGCAGTGGGCATCTCGGGGGCCAGGGCTGGTAGTTGACCTACCGGCACGGACTGAGTGGATGGTTGGTCTGCCGGTGTGCCGGTGCTGGTTAGTCGGTTGGTGAGTGTTGGTTGCCTAGTTGATTGGTGATGGACCGGGCCTCCTCCCCCTGTCGATACATCAGCCGGCGCACCTTGAGTTGCTGATGCCGTCCGTTTGCGTACGGGGTCCGGCCCCCCGCCTCAGCCGGGTCTTGGAGTAGCCATGGGGTTGTGTCGGGCCCCCATGCCCAGTGAGGGCGCCCTGCGCCCGAGGGGTGCACCGCCGACCGTCAGGGAGGCGGGGCAGGGCGTGGGGGGGAGCGGGTCCAGGGCGCCCAAGCGCCTGGCGAGGGGGTCTGGGGGGCGAGTAGCCCCCCATGCCAAGGCCGGTCCAGCGCGGCCAGGCGCTGGCGGGGTCCAGGGGCTGGCCCCTGGGATTCACGGTCCGCGGCCGGTGAGGGACAAGACCCCTCGCCGAGGAGGGGTCATCCCCTCCGCCTGATACCCCGTGCCGGTGCTGATGCCGGCGTCCGTGTCGGCATCAGGCTGACGGCGGCCGTCACTACCGGCTGGTGGTCAGCGCAGACGCGACAGGCGCAGCCGGGCCTCGCTGCGAACGTCGGGGTTTGCGTCGGACGTCAGCGTGTGAAGTTGTGCGATCAGCTCGTCGGCGCCATCTCCGGTCGCCCAGCGTGGCTCGCAGTCGAGTTCCGCCTCCAGCTGGTCGGCTGTTCCGACGTCAGACGCGACCGCACGGGCCGCGAGCAGACCGACGGACCAGAAAATTTGACCACAACGGTCAAAAGCGACCCACAGAACGGGGCCTCTGAGGGCCTTTCGCGGAGGGGGCGGTGTGATGTGACCTTCGGGGTCCCTACGGGCCGCCAGGCGGCACTACAGAGCTTTTCTACCGCTACTGATCGGTTGGGGACCGTCGAGGTATCGCCTCAACGGCTCAATCGGACGCGGCCTTGGGCTGGGGAAGGTTCCGGAGAGAGGGGCGTCGAGTTCTGGTGCTCACCCACTCTGTGTGGATCAGTCGGTGTCGGCGGAGGGATGGAGAACCGCTTCGGCGATCTCGCGGACACGGTCCAAGGTGATTCCGGTTCGCTGCTCGACGGCGAGGGGATGGTCCGTGGGCTCCAGCTCGACGAGGGGGCGTTGGCCGACCGGGCGGGTGTGCAGGTGGGTCTTCAGGTTGATGGTGCCGGGTGAGTAGAGGAAGAGGTCAGTGCTCAGCCAGCCGAAGTAGGGCTGGTCGGCCTCCCGGCCCGGGGTGTCCCACCTGTCGGCGGAGCGGGAGAAGTTGTCGCGGCTCAGGGAGACCCAGACCGCCCAGGAGAACACGTCGTCGCTGCCGATGACCGGTATCTCGATCAGACCCTTGACGAAGTAGTGCTGGGCCTGGATGACGCATTGGTCCGAGGTGAGCAGGCTGTCTTCGCGACCAGCGAGACTCTCGTCCCACACGTAGGGCGCTGCGGTCGAGTAGTTCATGGGGAGCTCCGGGTGCCGTGCCCCGCAGCACGAGCAGGTGAAACCGGGATCGTTGGTCATGGTCGGGAGCCTATGCGGGCCCCGGCCGAGGGCGGGTCCGGGGCCCTGGTGGGGCTGCTTCGATCCGGATGACGGTCCGTCTGGGCGCGGTGGGGACCCGGGCTGCCCGGACTGCACGAGGACGGGACGAGTTGGGCCGGTTTTCGGTGTGCCTCTTCGCCTTCGGGTGGGAAGGTTAGTAAGGTACCCGCATGACCGCTCCATATGATCCGGAAGTCAGGGAAAAGGTAGTCGCCAAGCTGCCTGGGTCCCTGCGGCAGGAACTCAAGGTCCGTGCAGCCCAGTTGGGCGTGGACATCCAGGACGCCGTCACCGAGGGCATCCACGCATGGCGTGCCGACGCCTCCGCGGCGACCACCGTGGACACCTCCGGCGCCTCGTCGTTCTCCACCTACCTCCCCACCGGCCTGTACGGGGAGTTCAAGGAGGACTGTCGGACGCGGGAGATCCCCTACAACCAGGGGGTGGCCCAGTCGATCCGGCTGTGGCTCGACACGCACCCCTCCCCCATGGGCCGGCGCCGTCCCTCCCACGAGGGGGCCCGCCGGATCGTGGTCTGCAACCAGAAGGGCGGGGTCGGCAAGAGCGCCATCAGCAACGGCGTCTCCCAGGCCCTCGCCGAGACCGGCGCGCGAGTCTGCGTCATCGACTTCGACCCGCAGGGCCACCTCACGCGCCATCTCGGGGCCGAGATGCTCTCCATCAAGGAGCCCAGCCTCGCCAAGCACATGCTGGGCGAGATCGAAGGCCGGGTCCGTGATCTGCTCGTCCCCATCGAGCACGGGGTGTTCGCCGGGCGCCTCTTCCTCCTCCCGTCCTGCAAGGACGCCTTCCTCCTCGACGCACGACTGGCCACGACGCGTCATGTGCGGACGAAGGAAACGGCCCTGGAGAAGGCGCTGGAGGAACTGGAGAAGGAGTTCGACTACATCGTCGTCGACTGCCCGCCCAGCCTGGGCTACACCATGGACACGGCGCTCTACTACGCGCGGACGCGCGAGGGAGAGCCCGAGAAGACCTCCGGGATCATCGTCCCGGTACAGGCGGAGGACACCTCCGCCGACGCCTACGACATGCTCAGCGAGCAGCTTGAGGATCTGATCGATGACCTCGGCATCGAGATCGCGCAGCTCGGTTTCGTGGTCAACCTCTACGACAGCCGCAAGGGGTACGTCGTCACGTCGTCCCTCAACAGCTGGAAGGAGTTCGGCGAACCGCCCGTCATCACGGTGATCGCCGACTTGAAGGAGCAGCGCGAGGCCGTGCGCGTGAAGCTCCCGCTCCTGCACTACGCGCCCGAGTGCGAGCAGTCCGAGGCCATGCGTGAGATCGCCCGGGTGATCGCGGCATGAGCAAGAGCGACCTCCTCGGCACCGGCGCCGCCTTCAGCAACGCCCGCCGGAGCAGCGGCCGGAGCGAGCGGGGGCGGGCCAAGGCCATCGCGCAGGGGGATGTGCCGACGTACGAGCTGATCCGCCTCCCCCTCGACCAGGTCTCCCCCACTCCCCTCAACCCGCGGCGCAACTTCGGTACGGACGAGGACAAGGCCCGTTTCGGCGAGGAGCTGCGCCAAGCGCAGTTGTCGGCGTGTGTCGCCGTCAGCCGTGCGGCGTACCTCGGGCTGTGGCCGGACCACGCGTCGCGGGTCGGGGGCGCGACGCACATCCTGATCAACGGGGAGCGCAGGTTCCGTAGCGCCCTCCACGTGGGTCTGGAGGCGCTGGACTTCGTCGTACGCGACGACCTCGCCGTCTCCCGAGCCGACTTCATCGACCACCTGCTCGCCGAGAACCTCGAACGTGAGGACTTCGACGTCATCGAGCGGGCCCGCGGTGTGCGGCAACTGGTCGAGACTTGCGCCGAGGAGGACGGTCGCGAACACGGAGCCAAGTCCCGGGCCGCCGAACGGCTGGGGCGCTCGCCGTCGTGGGTCACGAACCAGCTCGTGCTGCTGGAGCTGCCCGAGGAGATCCAGCTCCTGCTCAGTTCGGGCGAGCTGCCGGAGCGGGACGGTCGGCTGTTGGCCCGTAGGGCGAAGGAGCAGCCGGGTATCAGGGCGGATGAGCTCCTGGGCTTGCTCCAGCAGAACAAGCAGCAGGAGGCGGAGGTGAAGGCAGCGCAGCGGGAGATCCTGCGGAGCGTGTCGCTGGAGCCGGGGACGAGCCTGGGCGGGGGAGCGGCGGCGGGGTCCGTGGCGGACCGCCCCGGCATGGTCGGCCCTGACGAGGTGGGTTCCGGGCCGGTGGGGGAGCCGGCTCGATTTTTGTCCGCGGACAAAAGTCGGCAGGAGGGGGGAACGGAGTCTGCGTCGGACGCACCCCCGGCCCGATCTTTGTCCGCGGACAAAAGTCCGCACGGGGGCCGGGCGGAGGGTTCCGAGCCGCAGCCGTGTGAGGACCGACTTTTGTCCGCGGACAAAAGTCGGCAGGAGGAGGGTGGAGTGGGGTCCGCGTCGGACGCGCACCCCGAGCGACTTTTGTCCGCGGACAAAGGTCGGGGAACGGAGAGCGTGCCGCCGGCGGCGGCTTCGGCGACCGCCCCGGTTGCTGAACCGGTGCGCGCGCCGTCCGCTGCTCTGCCGTCCGGTGGGCGCGAACCGGAGGGCGTGATCCCCTCGCAGACGCGGACGACGGACACGACGCCGGCTCCGTGGCAGGACCCGAAGGCGATGTACGAGGCGATCTGGGCCAACATGTCGGCCAAGCATCGCGCCGAGCTGACGGTGCTGTTGATCGAGAACAACCGGCGAAGCTGACCTTCCGCCGATCGGTTGGGGCCCACCGCGAGACGCGCGGTGGGCCCCGACTTTTGTCCGCGGACAAAGTTCGGTGCCTCAAGGGGGCGGCGCCGCGTCAGACCGGGACCTCCTGGAGCGACTTTTGTCCGTGGACAAAGATCGCTCCAGGAGGGGGGTTCTGCGGCCTGGGGGTCGATGGCCGGGGCCTGACTTTTGTCCGCGGACAAAAGTTGGGGGCTGCGGAGGGGGCGTCCGTGTCGGTCGTCCGAGCTGCCCGATCTTTGTCCGCGGACAAAGATCGGTGCCTGGGTAGGGGAGGCCCTGCGCCGGGCCCGTGAGAGGACGCGACTTTTGTCCGCGGACAAAAGTCGGGCAGCGGGCTGGTCTTCGAGGTGGGTCAGAACGGGGGCATCCGCTCCGAGACCGGCCCGTACGGCTCCTGACTTTTGTCCGCGGACAAAAGTCAGCCCGAGGTGGCGGCGGCGAGGTGCGGGGGCGAGGTGCGGGGGCGAGGCGGTCACGTTCGATGAGCGGGGCCGGTTGATGTGCAGCGGCGCTATGGCCGCTATGGCGACGAGGGAGCGTCTGGCGCGAGTGCCTGAGCTTGGCAGTGCGTGACGCGAGTCCGGGACGGTGTCCTGCGACGGACGATGCGGATGCACTGGACGGGCGCCGGTGTCTACGGCCGGGAGGACGAGCGGCGCTGTGCGGTGCGGGCGAGGCGGCGGATCGCGTGGCGGACGGCGAGGTAGGCCGGCTCTCGTCGAACGCGAGCCCGACGCCTGGGCGCGATGGCAGGTTCCGACTTTTGTCCGCGGACAAAAGTCGGCAGGAGGGATGGAGCGGTTCTGCCTTGGACGCGCACCCGGCCCGATCTTTGTCCGCGGACAAAAGTCCGCACGGAGGTCGGGCGGAGGGCTCCGAGACGGAGCCACGTGGGGAGCGACTTTTGTCCGCGGACAAAAGTCGGGGGGCCGGGGAGTGGCGTGTCGGGTGACCGGGGCACCGAATCTTTGTCCGCGGACAAAGGTCGGGCCGCCGGGTGGGGACGCTGAGCCGGAGGGGCGGAGCGGGGACTTTTGTCCGCGGACAAAAGTCGGAGCGGCACGGGGCGCGCGGGTTCCGGATCTGGTGAGGGGCGTAGGACGTCGTACGGCGCTGCTCGGTACGAGGCATCCCGGAGCACCGCACGTCCGACGATGCGGGCGGCGGTCCACGGCATGGTCATCTGGGACGCCCTTGGCAAGGACCGGTGGAGCTTGCCGGTGGTGGCGGTCGGGGCGGCGGTCCCGCTCCTCGGTCTGTTCCGGGGGCGGCGAACCCCGACAGGTTCGCCGTCTTGAGGGCGCGGGCTTCGGGGGAGGGCCCGGGGTCCCGGTCAAGGGGCGTCCGGCATGCTGGGGGCCGGCCGGCCGGCGCGGGGTTCGGGGAAAGCCTCGGGCGACTCGGTCCGCACCGCCAACAGTTGAGGGATGACTTCGGGGAAGAGGACGAGACGTGGACATCGTGGTGGACGACCTGTCGGGTCCCGAGATCGCCCGGTTCCTTGAGGAACACGTCCGGCAGATGCGGTCCATCACGCCCGAGGGCAGCAAGCACGCCCTCGATCTCGACGGCCTTCGGAACGCGGACACGACGGTCTGGTCGATTACGGACGGGCACACACTGGTCGGCTGCGGCGCGATCAAGCGGTTGGACCCGGCGCACGCGGAGCTGAAGTCGATGCGCACGCGGGCCTCCCGGACCAGGAGCGGGGTCGCGTCGCGGCTGCTGGAGCACATCATCGCGGAGGCCAAAGGAATGGGCTACGCCCGGCTGAGCCTGGAGACGGGCTCCTCCGCGTTCTTCCTGCCCGCGCGCAGGCTGTACGAGAAGTTCGGCTTCCGGGAGTGCGAGCCGTTCGCGGCCTACCGGCCCGACCCGAACAGCACGTTCATGACCAGGGAGCTCTGAAAGGGACTGGAGGGGGGTGGAGGGGGCTGGAAGGCGCTCTTCTGGGCCCCGCACAGCGGCTCGTGGACCGGGAGGTCGGGGCCGGTTGTTCCCGTGCCCTCCTGCTGTGTCTTGCTTCCGTCCCTCCTCCCCAAAGGCGCTGCCGTGCTTCGGGGATCGAGCCCCCCTCCCCCTGTCCCCTGACCCCCGACAGGTACTGAGGGTCCGAAGAACGGCTTCGGTCCCTGGTCCTTCAGTCACTGCATAAACCTGCAGGTCAGGGGCTCAGGCCCGGCTGCACAGGGACCGAAGGGACTCAAATCTCTAGTTATAAGCCAGATATGCATTACCTAGATCCTTTACGCGCCCGCGCATACACACACGCACGTAAAGGCCGGAAGTAGTGACTTTGAGTCCCTTTGGTCCCTGTCAGTCCCTGTGCACCTCTGTGACCTGCGGTTTTCTCAAGGGACTGAAGGGTCAGGGACCGAAGCCGTTCTTCAGACCCTCAGTACCTGTCGGAGGCCACGCCGGGCCGGGGCGAGCCGCAGGTTGTCTTTTTTGCCTGGGGCGGCCGTCGCAGGCGCCTGGAAGCCCGGTGGAGGAGGAGCGAGTTTCTCGGCGGGTGCGGAGGGAGGCGACACGCCCGGGGGACGGGCAGAAAAGCGCCGGGATCCCGACGGGGCGAAGGAGCGTAGGGCCTCAGGGACGGAGGGACTGAAGGGACTCAAATTCGAATAGAGGAGTGATCCACACCGGACGCGACGGTGTGGCTGGGGTAATCTCCGCGATAGTGAATCTTCAGTCCCTCTGGTCCCTCCGTAGCAAGGTCCGAGGACAGAGCAGCCGACCCGACACCGCGTCAAGGAAGAGCCAGTGCTTGTCCATCCCGAGGAGCCGTCACAAGGTGTGCGCGGCGGGGGGCCGGTGGATGTGGCCGTCTGGCTGGCGGGGCGGGGCTATCCCGTCCATCCGCTGGCTCCGGGGGGCAAGACGCCGGCCGCCAACTGCCGTGACTGCCGGGAGAGTGAGCACGCCCCGGAGGCGTGCCCGTGCCGTGCCGAGCGTCGTTGGTGTCATGGGTTCCACGCGGCGACCACCGACCCGCGTACGGTGCGGGAGTGGTGGGCGGCCGAGCCGGGATTCGGGATCGGGGTGTCCTGCGGGGCCGCCGGGCTCGTGGTCATCGACGTGGACGCGCACTCGGCGCCGTTGCCCGACCGGCAGCGGCTGCTTCCCGGCATTCCCATCGACGACCGGGTCGATCTGACCGGTCTGCAGAGCGGATTCGACACCTTGGCGCTTCTGGCCGCATACAGGTCCCGGCCCAACCCCTGCGAGGACACCTCCACCCTGCGCGTACGCACGCCCTCCGGCGGGATGCACATCTGGTACCGGGCGCCCAAGGACGGGCCCCGGTTCCGGTGTTCCAGCGGGTCGAGTTCCCGGGTCGCGCTGGCCTGGCAGGTCGATGTGCGTGCGATCGGCGGCTACATCGTGGCACCCTCCACCCGGACCACCGCGGGGATCTACGAGGCGCTGCCCGGGGCGCGGGTGCCCGCGGCCCTGCCGCTGTGGCTGGCGGCCGAGTTGGTGCGTACGGGGCACGACGGGCAGTCCGTTGCCGCCGGGGCCGCGACGGGCCCCGCGGAGCCGCCTGCGCGGGGCAGGGGGCGGCAGGGGCGCGGTCAGGGTCAGGCGCGGGGGCAGGGGCGGGGTGAGCGGCTCCTGGCGTCGCTGCTGGAGGAAGTGCGCGCCTGTGGACTCAGCCCCTCCGGGACGGCGTTCAGCGAGAAGCTCAACCGGGCCGCCTTCACCGCCGGCGGACTGGCCGCCGCCGGGCACCTCCCGGAGGAGGAGGGCCGCCGGCTGCTCCTGGAGGCGGCGGACCGGGCGCGACCGCACCAGACGCGCCGCAACGTCCTGATCGTCGACGCGGGGCTGCGCGCCGGAAGAGACCGACCGATCCAGCCCAAGGAACGCACATGAGCGCCGGAAGCACGGGGTTCGACGCCCAGGCCGCGGCGGAACAGCTCGCCGCGTTCACCACGGACGCCACGTCGGCGGGCCCTCGGCTGCCCGCCCAGCAAGTAGGGGGGCAGGCCGTCGCGGGCGCCGCGGACTTCGTCCAGGCCGGTCTGTTGAACAACCTGACCGACCGGGGCAACGCGAAGCTGTTCGCGCACCTGCACCACGACCGGTTCCGGCACGTCGAGGGCCTGGGTTGGTACGTGTGGGACGAGTACCGGTGGAAGCGCACCGGTGGCGAGAAGGCCGCGATCTGGGCCGCCGGGGACATGGCCGAGGAACTGCCCGCCCACGACCCGCGCGGGGTGTTCACCGACCGCGAGCTGGCCCAGCACCGCAAGCGGGCCATGTCCACCTCGGGCGTGAAGGCCATGCTCACGCAGGCCAAGGCCTCGCCGGAGCTCGCGCTCGACCCCGACACCCTGGACGGGGACAAGTACGCCCTGTGCACCCCGGCGGGCGTCGTGGACCTGCGTACGGGCGACCTGCACAAGCCCGACCCCAACCGCGACCTGCATTCGCGCGCCACGCACCTGGCGCCCGAGGCCATGCCCACGCCCCGGTTCCACCGGTTCCTCGACGAGACCTTCGGCGAGGACGACAAGGGCAAGGAGATGATCCACTTCCTGCATCTCCTGCTCGGCTACAGCATCACCGGTGATGTGGGCGGGCAGGTGCTGCCGTTCCTGTACGGGGTGGGGGCGAACGGGAAGTCCGCGCTGCTCGACGTGGTGATCAAGATCCTCGGGGACTACGCGGACGTGGCGCCGCCCGGTTTCCTGATGGAGCGCGGCAAGTTCAACGAGCACTCCACCGAGCTGACGGAGCTGCACGGTCGGCGGCTGTTCGTGTGTAGCGAGCTCAAGCCCCACGACAAGTTCGACGAGGCCCGGGTCAAACTGCTGACCGGCGGCGACCGGCTCAAGGCGCGCCGGATGCGGCAGGACTTCTTCAGTTTCGAACCCACCCACAAGCTGTGGCTGCTCGGCAACCACCGGCCGGAGGTGGGGACGGGCGGCCATGCCTTCTGGCGCCGGATCCGGCTCATCCCGTTCGAGAAGGTGGTGCCCGACCACCGCAAGATCGACAACCTGGCCGAGACGCTGGTCCAGGAGGAGGGCGCCGGCATCCTGCACTGGATGATCCAGGGCGCCAAGGCGTACCTCGCCGCCAAACCGGCTCTGGTGGGGCCCAGCGTGGTCCGTACGGCCACGCAGGCGTACGCCACCACCGAGGACCACATCGGGCGGTTCCTGGCGGAGTGCTGCACGACCGGGAGCGACTTCGCCGAGCCCCGTGACCTGAAAGTGGAACAGGGCGCCCTCTACCGGGCCTACAGTGCCTGGTGCAGTGATGGGGAGGGTCTGCGGCCCGCGACCACGCGCGCGTTCGCCACGCGGATCCGGGCCGAGGTCGGTGTCGCGTCGCCCAGTGAGATGTTGCGCTCGAACGGGCAGAAGTTCTATCCCGGGCTGGCGCTTCTCGCGGACGAGGACCAATTACCGCGCGAGGCGAACAGGGCAACCACGACGTGATCGGCCCATGCGTGCCGCCGCCCCGGGACGGGCATGCCTACGATGGACGAGGAAGATGAAGACATCCACCACCCGTTCGCGCCGCCCCGGCGGCGGCTGCATAACGACACCGGCGTCGCTCGCGGCGTGGCGGAACCAGGGGCCCCACGGGGGCGACGCGCACGAGGAGGGACCCACGCCATGAGTTCGCTACTGTCAGCAAGCGATCTCGCCCACGAGGTCAAAGTGGTGTGGCTGGAGAACCCCGAACAGCTCGACTACGTCCGCCAGGCCCTCGACAAGACCCCCCGGCGCCGGGGCAAGCCCCGGTACCACCGCGACGGGCGGATGATCGGCTTCACCGAACTCGGTGAGACGGCGGAGGCCGATCCCGACAGCGGGCTCCAAAAGCGTCGGGTCTTCTACCTGCTGCCGCACGACCGGGACGCCGAGCCCGACGGGCTCTACCGCGAAGGGGCGCCCGGCGAGGCCGTGGATCCCCGTACGATCCAGCCCCGACAGGTGGGCCGGAAGACGGAGCGGTCGCAGCGGGGACTGTCCGCGCCCACGGTCGCCTGACCCGTTTCCGGTAGCGGTCCCTCGGGTCCCTGGGATCTCCCGGCGCGCGGGGAGCGCCGCGGGACTCCAGGGGCCGGATCCCGGCTGTGCCTGGTCGCGCCGCCCACCCGGCGCTAGCGTCGGGTCTCATGATCGTATGGCTCAACGGCGCCCATGGCGCGGGCAAGACGACGACCGCCGCGCTCGTGCGGCAGCTGATCCCCGACTCACGGGTGTTCGACGCCGAGAAGGTCGGCGAGACCCTCATGGACATCACGCCCGGGCTGCCCTGGACGGGCAACTTCCAGCACTGGCCGCCGTGGCGGCCGCTCGTGGTCGAGACCGCCCGGCGCGTACTCGACTACACCGGCGGCACTCTGGTGATGCCCATGACCGTCATGGTCGAGCGGTACTGGCGCGAGATCAGCACGGGTCTCGCCGAACATGCCGTTCCCGTCCGACACTTCGTGCTCCACGCCGACCAGGACACCCTCCGCGGACGCATCGAGGGGGACACCTGTCTCGGTCCCTCCGCGTTCCGTCTCCAACACCTTGAGCCCTACGCCGAGGCGGCACGCACGTGGCTGCACGCCGAGGGCGAGGTCGTCGACACCACGCACCTCACGCCCGCCCAGGCCGCCGCGCGGATCGTGGAGGCCGTCAGGGGCCCGGGGAGGTCAGAAGGCGAAGTCGACGTAGTCGATGTCGGTGAACTCGACCAGGAGGCCGGAGGCCCGGGCGCCGTTGTCCTTGAAGTAGATCTCCTGGAGGCCCTCGGCCGCGATGGAGCGGAGTTCGGCTTCGGTGGCGCCGGCCTCCTGGGCGGTGAAGAGGCGGCTCGCGTACTCCGGCGGCAGGTGCTGGGTGATGCGTCGGATGCGGCCGTCGTCGGTGGTGCCGGGGGCCGCGGTGAAGCCGAAGCGGGCGCGGGTCTCGATGACGAGGCCGGTGGTGCGGGCGGCCCGGTCGCGGGCGCGCCTGCGGACCACGGGCTGCCAGCGGCGGCGTAGCTCGTCGGCCAGCCGGCCGGCCAGGGCCGGTTTGGGGCTCCGGATCTGGTTCTTGACGTAACGCTCGACCGTGCGCTGGGAGATGCCCAGCAGACGGGCGGTTTCCCGGGTGGACTTGAGCTGCTTCACGAGGAAACGCATCTGGGCGCCCGCGGACCTGGGGATCGGGCGGGTGAAGTTCTGCTCGTCGGCGCGGAGCAGGCTGTCGTCGATGTCGGAGGGGGGCATGGGTTCTTACTCTCCGTCGGCCGCTGCGTCGTGGCCCTTGATGTGGCGTGCGGGGTTGAGCTGCGAGTCGAGCATCTCGACCGCCCACAGGAGGGATTGGGTCCCCTCGTGCTTGACCATGCCCGGGCTGACCCCGATCCGGAAGCCGCCGGGGAGGGGCTTGCCCTCGGGGGTGCGGGGCAGGAAGTCGAGCGGGCCCGGGCCGGGGGAGAGGTAGACGGCGCAGTCCGAGAGGACCGCGATGGGGTACTCCCCGGCTGCGGTGGCGAGCTTGCGCATCTTACGGTGCATGTTGACGCGGGCCGTGGAGATGACGGCGGCGCGGATGTCGGGGCGCCAGGTGGGGCGTTCGAGGGCGGCCCACGGTTCGCCGGGGCGGTAGCCGGCGCCCTGGGGGCGTTCGCGGAGTTTGCCGATGCCGCCCTTGACGGTGGATTTGATCGCCGAGAGGACCGAGGCGGCGATCGGATCGCGCTGCTTGTACGCCGTCATGGCCTCCAGGAACTCGGCTTCCGTGAGGGCGGGGGTGATGCCGAGGTCGGCCATGGTGGCCATGTAGGCGTCGCGGAGGCGGGTGTACCAGGCGTCGAGGTAGGCGCCGCTCTCGGGGCGGATCCACGCTTCGGTGGGGTGCACGGCGTGGCCCAGTTCCTCGGCGTAGGCGAGGGTCGGGGTCGCGTACCAGGCCGGGCCGGTGGGGGGCCGGCCGTGGGGGGTGAAGGGGCTGGGGAGCCGGGGGTCGTGGGGGAGGGCGGAGAGGTCCGCCAGCCAGCAGCCGGGGGTCTTGGGGTCGAAGCGGGGCGCGGTGGTGTGCGTCGCGGGACCCAGGCCGACGACGAGCCGGTTGGCGGCCGCGGCGAAGGCCATGTTCACGTCGATGCCGACGGCGTGGGTACGGGCGCACTCGGCGTCGGTGAGGAGTTGCGGGTCGCGGATCCAGTCGTACGCCTCTTCGTCCAGGACCTGGTCCGGGGTGCGCTGGTGGGCGCGGGGGTAGAGGGCGGCGACGACGGGGTGTTCGTCGGGGGCCTCCGGGGGCGCCGGGTCGACCGGGCGGGTGAGGGAGCCGGCCACGGGGGCGGACTCCCAGACGTTCGTGACGGGGTTGCGGGCGGCACGGGTGGGCGGGCGCAGGGCCGTCATGAGTTCGAGGCCGGTGACCGCCGTGGAGCCGCGCGGGGTCAGCACGCGGGTGGCGTACGTGGTGAGCAGTTCGGCGAGCTCGGGCGCGGGGAGGTCGGCGGTGTCCTCGCCCCAGGCGCGGGGGTCGAGGGCGCCCCAGGGCAGGATCGCGAGCTGGACGCACTGGCGGCCGGTGGTGGGGCTCGCGGGGCGGTAGACGCGGGCCCAGGGGCCGAAGCCGCGGCGGGTGAGCTGCCACTTGTGCTGCGCGAGGAGCTTGAGGGCGGGGTGGTTGTCGGGGAGGCGGAGGGCGCGGCGGTCTTCGAGGGTGAGGGGGAGGCCGAGGGCTTCGGTGGCGGCCGCGGTGAGGACGAGGAGGGGGTCGCCGTCCTTGCCGTTGCGGTGGAGGCGGGGGGAGCGGAGGTCGGCTTCGGGGCTGAGGGCCCAGGTGATGAGGGTGGGGAGGTGGGTGGCGGCCTTGGGGGGGAGGTCGAGGAGGAGGCCGCCGGTGGTGTGGGCGTGGGAGGTGCCGGTGAGGACGGCGAGGGGGGTGGTGGGGGAGGTGGCGCGGGAGGTGGCGCGGGGGATGGCGGCGGTGCGTGGGGTGGGGGAGTGACGGGTGGGGGGGATGGGGGTAGTGGGGGCGGCGGGGTGGGGCTGTGTCGGGGGCGCCGGCGCCGGCGTGGGCCGGGGCGTCGGGGTGGAGGCGGGTTCAGGGGCTTCGGCGGCCTCGGTGGGGGAGGGGGGAGCGGGCGGCACGGGTTGGGGGGTGGCCGGGGTGCCGGGGGCCGGGTGGAGGGCCGAGAGCCCTTCGAGGAGACGGGCGTAGGCCGCGCGCTTCGGCGGGCGGGGGGCGGTACGGCCGGTTTCCCAGGAGGTGACCGTTTCGCGGCGTACGGAGAGCGCCTTGGCGATCTGGTCCTGACTCAGGCCGGCGGCTTCGCGCAGGCGCTTGCGCTCGTCGGGGTGGGGCAGGCCGTCCTGTGCGGCTGCCGCTTCCAGCAAGGCGTCGACCGCTGCGAAGAGCGTGGTCTGTTCAGGGTCGTGGCTCATGGGCTCTCGTCGGGTCTCTCGTGTGGCGCGTTCGGGTGGACGTCTCCGCGGTAAGGCTATGCGAAGCGCACGTTTGAACGCACTTGAAACGCACGGAGGTCATGGGCGGTGTCGAAAGGATCGGGGACGGGCGGGCCCTTTCACCGCAGCCGGGGAAAACCGGAGGTGCCCGTCGTCCTCGGCCGCCTACCCTCGGCCCATGTCGAACTCGGAACTCCGGCGGGCCAACTCCTTCATGGCGGCCTTCGCCCGCCGCGCGGCGGCGCGTACCGTCGACGTCCCGGGCGGGTTCGCCGCGTACGACGACGCCTTCGCGCACTCCCGCGCGGACAACCAGGTCGTCATCGACGCGGCCGTCGACGGCGCGGTCCACGCCGAGTCGCTGACCGCCATAGCGGACGAGGCACTGGGGCATCTGCCCCACCGGCTGATCTCCGTCCTCGACGACACGGTCGCGACGGCGTGCGCGGAACCCCTGAGCCGGGCCGGATACACCCACTCCACCTATCTCGTCATGCTGCACACCGGCCCGGTGCCGGCCGCCGGACCCGCGCAGGAGGTGGACCTCGATGCCCTGCGCGTCCCGCTCGCCCGGCGATGGCGGGGTTTCCTTCCGGAGGCCGACGACGAGGTGGTGCGCCAGCTCGTGGAGCGGCGCGAGGCGCGCCGCCGCGGCGCCGAGATCGTTCGCTTCATCGGCGCCCGCACACAGGAGGGCGAGGTCGCCTCGTGGGCCGACCTCTACGCGGACCCGGCGACCGGCACGGCGCAGATCGAGAACCTGATCACCTCGGAAGCCCACCTCCGGCGCGGTTACGCCGATGCCGTCCTCGCCACCGCCCTGCGCCAAGCCGCCGACAGCGCCTGCGGCACCCGGTTCCTGCTCGCGGACGCGGCGGACTGGCCCCATCAGTGGTACGAGCGACGTGGCTTCACCGTCATCGGCCGCTCGCACTGCTTCGAACGCGGCTGATCGCGAGCCGGCCCCGCGCGCCACCTCACCCCCTTGAGCTTCCTCGCCGAAAATCGGGGGGTGCCGGGTTTTGCATGATCATGCGAGGGTGTGCATACTCTTCCTATGTCTAAGGTCCTCACCTCCCTTCCCGCCGGCGAGCGCGTCGGCATCGCCTTCTCAGGCGGGCTCGACACGTCGGTCGCGGTCGCGTGGATGCGCGACAAGGGCGCGATCCCCTGCACCTACACCGCCGACATCGGCCAGTACGACGAGCCCGACATCGGCTCCGTGCCCGGGCGGGCGAAGACCTACGGGGCCGAGATCGCGCGCCTGGTCGACTGCCGTGCCGCGCTGGTCGAGGAGGGTCTGGCCGCGCTCACGTGCGGCGCGTTCCACATCCGCTCGGGCGGCCGGGCCTACTTCAACACCACGCCGCTCGGTCGCGCCGTGACGGGCACGCTCCTGGTCCGGGCGATGCTGGAGGACGACGTACAGATCTGGGGCGACGGCTCCACCTTCAAGGGCAACGACATCGAGCGGTTCTACCGGTACGGGCTGCTCGCCAACCCGCACCTGCGGATCTACAAGCCCTGGCTGGACGCCGACTTCGTGACCGAGCTGGGCGGTCGCAAGGAAATGTCGGAGTGGCTGCTCGCCCACGACCTGCCCTACCGGGACAGCACGGAGAAGGCGTACTCCACCGACGCGAACATCTGGGGCGCCACCCACGAGGCCAAGACGCTGGAGCACCTGGACACCGGTGTGGAGACCGTCGAGCCGATCATGGGCGTGCGGTTCTGGGACCCCTCGGTGGACATCGCCCCGGAGGACGTGACGATCGGCTTCGACCAGGGCCGTCCCGTGACGATCAACGGCGCGAAGTTCGCCTCGCCCGTCGACCTGGTGATGGAGGCGAACGCCATCGGCGGTCGCCACGGCATGGGCATGTCGGACCAGATCGAGAACCGGATCATCGAGGCCAAGAGCCGCGGCATCTACGAGGCGCCCGGCATGGCGCTGCTGCACGCGGCGTACGAGCGCCTGGTGAACGCGATCCACAACGAGGACACCGTCGCCCAGTACCACAACGAGGGACGGCGCCTGGGCCGGCTGATGTACGAGGGCCGTTGGCTGGACCCGCAGGCGCTGATGGTGCGGGAGTCGCTGCAGCGCTGGGTCGGCGCGGCCGTCACCGGCGAGGTGACGCTGCGGCTGCGGCGCGGTGAGGACTACTCGATCCTCGACACCCGGGGCCCCTCGTTCAGCTACCACCCGGACAAGCTGTCGATGGAGCGCACCGAGGACTCGGCCTTCGGCCCGGTGGACCGGATCGGCCAGCTCACGATGCGCAACCTGGACATCGCCGACTCCCGCGCCAAGCTGGAGCAGTACGCGGCCCTCGGCCTGATCGGCACCGCCAACCCCGCGATCGGCGCGGCGCAGGCGGCGGCGACCGGGCTGATCGGCAGCATGCCGGAAGGCGGCGCCGAGGCCATCGCCTCCCGGGGCGAGGTCTCCGGCGAGGAAGAGATGCTGGACCGCGCGGCGATGGAGTTCGGCACGGACTGACGGATCGGGTCCGACGGGTTCGATGGGTCGCACGGGTCCGACGGGGTCCGTCGAGCGCGATCAGCAGGACGAGCAGGATGAGGACGACGCGAGAGGTCGGCCCGGCGCCCATGGCGCGGGGCCGGCCTTTTCGCGTCGTCGCCGGCGGCGGCGACCTTCGGAAGTCCGCTCCTCGCGGCGCGGGTCCGTTTCCCGGGCGGTAGGTCGGGGGCAAGGGGCCGGGGACGCCGTCGAGGGGAGGGCCTGTGGCGGGTGATCCGCTGCCGGGGGTGCTGATCGCGGTGCCCGTGGTCCTGCTCCTGTGCCGGGCCGGCGCGGTGGTGATGCGCAGGTGCGGGCAGCCGGCGGTGCTCGGCGAGATCGCCGTGGGAATCCTGCTCGGGCCCTCACTGCTCGGCTGGCTATGGCCGGCGGGGCAGCACCGGTTGCTTCCGGCGGAGGTGCTCCCGTACCTGGGCGTGCTGGGCAACCTCGGACTCGTCGTCTTCATGTTCCTCGTCGGCTTCGAGCTGGACCTCGGGCTGTTGCGCGGGCGGGGCCGGGACGTGGTGGTGGTGAGCCAGGCGGGCGTCGTCGTACCGCTGGTGCTCGGCGGGTTGCTGGCGACGGGGATGTACGGGTCCTTCGCGCCGGACGGGGTGGGGCGGGGCGCGTTCGTCCTCTTCGTCGCGGTGGCGATGAGCGTGACCGCGTTCCCGGTACTGGCACGGATCCTGACGGAGCAGGGGCTCTACGGGACACCGGTCGGGGCGGTGGCGATGGCGTGCGCGGCGGTCGCGGACGTGGTCGCGTGGTGCCTGCTGGCGGTGGTCGTGGCGGTGGCGGGCGGGGGCGGCCACGGAGTCGGCGGGGCGGTGGTGACCGCAACGCTCGCCGCCGGGTTCCTCGCCGCGATGTGGTGGGGGGTACGGCCGCTACTGGCCCGGTGCGCCGGGCGGTGGGGCGACGCCGGCGGGGTGGTCGCCCTGTTCATCGGGCTCTGCCTCGCGGCGTACGCGACGGACGCCATCGGAGTGCACGCACTGTTCGGGGCGTTCGTCTTCGGCGCGGTGGTGCCACGGGGCCGGGCGCCGGTGGAGCGGGCGGCCCACCGGATGGGGGAGGTCGTGGTGCCGGTCCTGCTGCC
This sequence comes from Streptomyces sp. NPDC058279, assembly GCF_042881255.1. Lineage (NCBI taxonomy): Bacteria > Bacillati > Actinomycetota > Actinomycetes > Kitasatosporales > Streptomycetaceae > Streptomyces > Streptomyces sp. NPDC058279. The sequence goes on from NZ_JBHVYA010000016.1 coordinate 68,701, forward strand.
GCTGTTCTTCGTCGGGAGCGGCCTGCGCACGGACATCGGGCTGTTGGGCGGCGTGCGGGCGTGGCTGTGGGCGGCGGCGGTGCTGGTGGTGGCGATTGCCGCGAAGTGGGGCGCGGGTGCGGGGGCCGCGTGGGCGGTGGGGCAGCCGGTGCGGGAGGCGGTGATGCTGGGCGCGCTGCTGAACTGCCGGGGGGTGACGGAGCTGGTGGTGCTGAACGTGGGGTTGGGGCTCGGGGTGATCGGGCCGGAGGTGTTCACGGTGCTGGTGCTGATGACCGTGGTGACCACCGCGCTGACGGGGCCGGTGGTCCGGCGGATGGTCGTGCGGGACACCGCCGACACCGCGGACACCGTGAAAGCCGACGCCGACGCCGACGCCGTCAACGGTCCTCCGGCGGACCGTTGACGGCCGTGGGTGTCCCGGGAGGGTCAGCGGGTGGTCCAGCCGCCGTCCACGGAGAGGGTGGTGCCGACGACGAACGAGGCGCGGTCGCTGCACAGCCACACGGCCGCTTCGGCGATCTCGGACGGATCGGCGATCCGGGGGAGCGGGGCCGCCTGGAGGAGCATGTCCTCCACCTCCGGGTTGCGCTTGAGCCAGTTGTCGATCATCTCGCTGCGGGTGGAGCCCGGGGCGACCGCGTTGACGCGGATGCCGTGGGGCGCGTACTCGGTCGCCGCGGCCTTGGTCAGGCCGATGACGGCGTGCTTCGAGGCGATGTACGTGGCCCCCACCGGGGTGGCCACCAGGCCGGCGGTGCTGCTGTTGTTCACGATCGAGCCGCCGCCGGTCAGCAGCATCGCCCGGATCTGGTGGCGCATGCAGTTCCACACGCCGCGGACGTTGGTGTCCATGGCGGTGTCGTAGGAGTCCTCGTCGAGGAGGTGCATGGGCTTCGGCTCGATGCCGATACCGGCGTTGTTGAAAGCCGCGTCCAACGTGCCGTACGTGTCCACGGCCGCGGCGACGGCGCGGGCGACGGCCGCGGCATCGGCGACATCGGCGACCACGTACTGGGCCTGGTGTCCGGCGGCGCGCAACTCCTCGGTGAGCGCGGCCAGTTGCGGCTCCCGGCGGGCCACCAACGTGACCGCGGCGCCTTCCCTGCAGAACACCCGGGCCGCTGCCGCCCCGATACCTGCGCTGGCACCCGTGATCAGAGCCGACTTGCCTGCGAGAACACCGGTGTCACCAGTCATGAAAGCTGACATTAGCAGCGGGTAGGCGGCTTGCATCGGGCTGTCACCGGGCTGCCACCGTGAGCGCGAGGAAGGGAGAAGGATGTGGAGAGCGGGTGGGCCAACGGAGCGTGTCGAGGGCGCGGCGGAGGTACGGAAAGCGGCCGACCGGAACGGGAAGCCGCGGCTCCAGTGGGAGTCCGCCCGGACTCCGCTGTGGCCACCGACTGTGGCCGCCCGATCCCGTCACACCCCCTCAGGTGTACCGCGCATGCGGCGCATGCGGTTTGTGGAGCCCCCATGGATAAGCAGGAACGTGCCGCGCGCACGCGGGAGTCACTCGTGCGCGCGGCCGCGGAGGTGTTCGCCGAGGAGGGTTACGCCGCGGCGTCCGTCGCGACGATCAGCCATCGGGCGGGAGTGACCACCGGGGGATTCCACTTCCACTTCGCCGGAAAGGCCGCGCTGGCGCGGGCCGTCGAAGACCGGTCCGTCGAGGCGGTGCGGCGGATCATCGACTCGGCCAGGGCGGCCGGGGAGGCGGCGGCGGACCCGTTGCGGGTGCTGTCGGACTCCACGTCCGCGCTGATGGTGTTGCTGGCCGAGGACGTCGTGGTGCGGGCCGGCTTCGGGCTGTCCGCCGATGTCGCGCGCGGCGGCCGGGTCGACGTGTGGGGCGAGTGGCGGTTGTGGGTGGACGAGTTACTGGAGGCCGCCGAACGGGCCGGGATCCTCGCCGAAGGCGTGTCCCGCCGGGACGCGGCGCGGGCGGTGGTGGCCTCGACGGTCGGGCTGGAGGTGATGGGCGCCGCCGAACCGGGGTGGGCCGCGCCGGAGACGGTGGCCCGGATCTGGGCGCTGATGCTGGGCGGGCAGGCACCGGAGTAAAGGGAAGAGACCAAACGGTTTGCTATCTGAGGGGAGTTGGGAGGGCTGGGGAGGATGGGTTGGCGCCCATGTGAGGGGAAATGTGCAGGTGGAGGGGGTGATGAAGGGGGCGGCGGTGGACTGGAGGGAGGGGGGCGGAGTAAAAGACCGATGCGCTTCCCTGGTTGACAAACCGTCTGTCCCGTTTTTTACTGACTCCCGCGACCTCATCCAAGGACAGGGGAGTACGACGTGGACATCGATGTACTGGGCGCACTGGCCGTGCGGGAGAACGGGATCTCCATCACGCCGACCGCCCCCAAGCCCCGGCAGGTCCTGGCCCTTCTGGCCCTCCATGCCGACCAGGTGGTACCCGTGTCGGCACTGATCGAGGAGCTGTGGGGCGGTCTGCCGCCGCGCAGCGCCCGGACGACGTTGCAGACGTACGTGCTCCAGTTGCGCTCGCTGATAGCGGCGGCCCTGGAGGGCGGTGACGGCTCTCGGACGGCGAAGGACGTGCTGGTCACCCTGCCGGGCGGGTACTTGCTGAACAGCGGGGGCGGGACGAGCGACGTGCGGGAGTTCGACCGGCTCTCGTCGCTGGGCTACCGGGCGATGGACGCGGGCGACCACCCGGGGGCGGCGCGGCTGCTGCGGGAGGCGCTGGCGCTGTGGTCGGGACCGGCGTTCGCCGACGTGCACGGCGGTGTGCAGCTGGACATGGAGACGCGGCGGCTGGAGGAGACCAGACTGTGCGCCCTGGACCAGCGGATCGAGGCGGACCTGCGGCTGGGGCGGCACCGGGAACTGGTGGCGGAGCTGACGGTGCTGGTGAGCCGGTACCGCACGCACGAGAACCTGCACGGACAGTTCATGCTCGCGCTGCATAGGGCGGGGCGGCGGGGGGAGGCGCTGGACGTGTACCAGCGGCTGCGGACCACCCTGGTACGGGACTTGGGGCTGGAGCCGTCGGCCGCGTTGCGGCGGTTGCAGCGGTCGATCCTGATGGCGGGGCCGGACGGGGTGGCCGCGGGGCGGGTGGTCGGCGCGCCGGCGACCGCGACCGCCGGGGTCGGGGTCGGGGTCGGTGTGGGTCTCGGGGCAGGTACGGCGGAGGTGCGGGAGCGGCTCGTACGGGCCTGATGGCCGGGCCCGATGACGGGCCCGGGGGCCCGGGGTGCGGGCTCGATGTACGGGTGGGGTGCGGTACGTGCGTGGCTGCGCGGGCGAGAGGAGACGAGCGGTGCAGGAGAGGTCGGAGCGGACACGTAGGCGGTTGGTCTTCGCCGGGGCCGAGTTGTTCCACCGCCACGGCTACGCCAACGCGACGCTGGGCGACATCGCGCGGGCGGCGGGCGTCACCAAGGGGGCGCTGTACTTCCACTTCGCGTCGAAGGACGACCTGGCCGACGCCGTGCAGCGCAAGGGGTGCCGGCTGTTGCACGAGGCGGTGCGCGGGCTCCGGGAGGGCGGGGCCTCGCCGTTGCAGGTGCTGATCGACACGACGCACTGGCTGGCGCGGACGCTGCACGAGGACGCGGCGATCCCCGCGAGCTTCCGGATCACCAAGGAGTGTGCGGGGCAGGAACCGGCGGTGATGGACTTCCACGGGGCGTGGCTGGCGTCGGTGTGCGAGCTGCTGCGGATGGCGCGCGACGCGGGGGAGCTGGCGGCGGCCGGACTGGTCCCGGACGGGCTCGACGCGGACGGGCTCGACGCGGACGGGCTCGACGCGGACGGGCAGCCCGGCCGGGAACGCTGGGAGGAGGCGGAGGCGTTGGTCGCCGCCGCCCTGTCCGGGATCGAGGTGCTGTCCGGGACCGGGCTGTCGTACGGGGAGTTGCGCCGGAAGGTCGCGGCGCTGTGGGGGTTGTTGCTGCCGAGCCTGGTGGGTGAGGCCCGGGTGGGGCAGTACCGGACGGCCGGCGTCGCGTAGCGGCGGACTGCGCGGAGTGCGCGCAGTACGCGGCGGCCCGGGCAGCCGGTCACGGGGTCGGGCCGGCCGTCGCCCGGTCCACGGCGTCGAGGGCCGCCGTCCAGGGGAAGGCGACCGGGGCGGCCTCGCCCGGCGCGGCCGGGACGGAGCCGTTCTCGCCGTACAGCAGCTCGACGCCCGCACCGCGCAGCACGGTCAACGACAGCTCGAAGCGCGGATGCGCCGCCAGCGCGGCGTTGAGGCTGGGCACGGCCACGGTCGGGGTGCCCCTGCCGATGGCCTCGGCGGCGACCCCGGCGACGAACCGGTCGGTGAGCCCGAGGGCCCAGGCGTTGAGCGAGTTGAAGGTGGCGGGGGCGAACAGCACCGCGTCGGCGGGTGGCCAGGCATCGGGTTCGCCGGGCAGCGGGTACTGCCACAGCACGGCGTTCCCGGTGAGCGCGGCCAGTCCGTCGAGGCTCGCGGACACCCAGTGCGCGGCGGTCGGGGTGAGGCCGAGGCAGACGTTCCAGCCGCGCGACTGGGCGTCTTCGATGACATGGGCCACGTCGAAGACGGGTGGCGCGGCGGAGCAGAGCAGGTACAGAGTCCTCGTCATACCGCCATGTGATCATATTCCCCGCCCTCGGCCATGCGTGAGGGTGCCGCGAGCCGCCACAACCCGGCCACAACCCGGCCATAACCGTGCCGCAACCTCGCCGCGTGCCCGGCCGAACTGCCCGGCGAACCGCCGGGCCGTGGGCCGATGAGTTTCGCGTGGGTGCCGGGTCTATCCCTGTGAGTGGTGGCCGGGAGCGGCCCGACATCAGATGTGGACGGCGTCCACATCTGCGGGGCCGGCCAGACGGTGATCGGGTTCTACGACCAAACGGAGGAAGACCTTTCCCATGCGCATCGTGATCAGCGAGTTCATCAGCCTCGACGGTGTCGTCCAAGCGCCGGGCGGTCCGGACGAGGACCGTGACGGCGGCTTCGGCCACGGCGGTTGGTCCCACCCGTTCTTCGACCCGGAAGTGGTCGGCGGTGCCTTCACCGACACCCTGGCCGGCGCCGAAGCGCTGCTGTTCGGGCGCCGGACGTGGCAGACGATGGCCGCGGCCTGGCCCGAGCGGGCCGGCGACCCCTTCGCGGACCGGATGAACTCCCTGCCCAAGTACGTGGTGTCCGGCACGCTCGACGCATCCGAGTCGGCCTGGGAGAACACCCGGCTCATCCCCGCGGACAAGGCCGTCGCCCGGATCGCGGAACTACGTGCGACCGACGGGGGCGACATCGTCGTCATGGGCAGTCCGACACTCGTCCGCACCCTGCTGAGCGAGGGCCTGGTCGACGAACTCCGGCTCGTCGTCATGCCGGTGCTGCTCGGCGGCGGAAAGTCGATCTACCCGGAGGACGGCGGTCTGCGCACGCTGGAGCTGGTGTCCGTGGTCACCGGCTCCACGGGCGTGAACGTCTGCACCTACCGGCCGGTGACGGCATGAGCGCCCCGGTGAAGGGACCCGCGAGTTACTTCCCCTCCATCGAGCGGAAGTACGGCCGCCCGATCGCGGAATGGCAGGAGTTCCTGCGGACCTCCCCGTTGACCGGGCACATGGAACTGGTCGCCTGGCTGAAGGCGGAGCACGGACTCGGGCACGGCCACGCCAATGCCCTCGTCGCCCACCACCTGGCCGGGCCCGCCACCCCATAGTCCTCGTTCCGGGACGGCGGGCGGGCCCGCTACGCGGAGGGCGTCAGGTCCAGGACGCCCACCCGCTGGCCGCCGCTGAGTTCGCCCGTGGTGCGGAAGCCGAGCCTGAGATAGAAGGGCTCGGGGCCGCGCTCCCCCGGGTGCCAGGTGACGTAGAGGCGTGAGCCGCCGGAACGGCGGACCTCCTGGGCGACGGCCTCCACGGCGAAGCGGCCGTATCCCTTGCCCTGGTGGTCGGCGGAGATGTTCAGGCGCCACAGGCCCGAACGCCGGTCGGCCGGGTCGCCGTCCCAGGCACAGTCCAGGAACGCCATGACGAATCCCACCACTTCGTCCCCGTCGACGATGGCCCGGGGCCAGGCGAGCGGCCCGTTGACATAGGCTTCCGCAAGCGATTTCAAGACAGGAGACACGAAGTGCTCCTGGTGCGGGTGGAGCCGGATCGCGCACACGGCGTCGAAGTTGTCGGAGGTCACCGGCGTCAGACGCGGAGTTGAGCTGGTCATATTCTCAGCCTACTTTCCTGTCGTCAGGTGATCGTCAGGCCGGACATGAGGTATGACAGGACGAGACCACGATCGGGGACCCCGGTCAGGGCCTCGGCACGGCCCGAAGAGAATCCCCCAGCAGAGCCCCCGGCTCTCCGGCGAAAGGCTGTCGTTGATACCCGAACGGATCCTCGTGACGGGCGGCACCGGCTTCGTCGGCTCCCATGTGACGCGGTTGCTGCGGACCTCGGGCCCGGACGCCCCCGTGCTGCGGCTGTTCACCCACCGCCGCCCGACCCCCGGGGACGGCGCCGACGCACGGGCCGTGGAGACCGTGACCGGCGACCTCACCGACCCGGCCTCGCTGCGCGGGATCTGCGACGGCGTCACCACCGTCGTCCACCTCGCGGCCCGGATCGGCGGCACGCACGAGGAGTGCCGGGCGGTCAACACCGAGGGCACCCGCGCCCTGTTGGCCGAGGCCGAGCGGGCCGGCGTGCGGCGCTTCGTGCACCTCGGCACCGCCGCCGTGTACCGGGACGAGCCGCACCGGGGCGCGGCGGAAGGAGTGCCGGTCGAGGAGCCGTCCTCCTCGACCAGCGTCACCCGGCTGGCCGCCGATCGGTTGGTCCTCGCGGCCGGCGGTACCGTCCTGCGGCCGCACCTGATCTACGGCCGCGGAGACACCTGGGTGATCCCCGCGGTCGCGGACCTGATGGGCCGGCTCCCGCACTGGGTGGACGGCGGCCGGGCACGGCTCTCGATGATCTCGGCGGACGCGCTGGCGGGGGCGGTGGCGGACCTGGCCCGGCTGCCCGGGCTCCCCGCCGGACAGGTGCTGCACGCCTCGCACCCGGAGCCGGTGACCTGCCGTGAGCTGATCACCGCCGTGGCCCGGGCGCTGGACGTGCCGCTGCCGGAGGGGGACGTCACCTTGGACGAGGCCCTGGCGCTGCTGGGCGGCGCGGACGATCCCCTCGTACGCCGCAGGCTCTCCCTGCTCACGGTCGACCACTGGTACGACAGCAGCCGGTTGTGGAAGCTGGTGGGGACGGAGCCCGGGCCGCCGCCGGCCCAGGGGTTGGAGCGGTACGCCTCCTGGTACCGGGATCAGAGGACGGCGAGCGCCGGGGCGGGGACGGGAGCCGCGGCGACCTGAGCCGTGGCGAGGTCGGTGGCGGCGGGGACGGTGGCGGCGAGGTCGGAAGAAGCGAGATCGGGAGCGGCGGGGACGGATACCGCGCCGGTGACCAGCGCCTCGAAGACCTTGGTGTCGCCCTGACGGCCGACCACCCGCACCGTGCGCACGGAGGGGTCCGAGGAAGGGATCGGCTCCGCCTCGATCCAGCAGGGCGCGTCGAGTTCGGCGTAGTTGAGGAAGGACGACTCGATGCCCGTGACGGTGAACGGGTCGCTCGCGAAGGAGCTGTACGCCGCCTGCCGGGCCGCCTCGACCAGGACCATCGCGGGGTGGTGATCGTTGGCGTGCTCGAACAGGATCGGGTGGTTCAGGTGGGGGTTGAGCAGCCAGCGGCCCGCTTCCCCCGTGGGGGCGAGCACGACGTCGATGGGCAGGACCCGGCCGGCCTCGACCGCGGGGATGGGCGTCGCCCGGGGTAGCGGTGCCGCGGTGCTGCTGGTGCATTCGCCGCGTAGCCGTCGGTAGACCGCCGGAGGGACGAAGCTGAAGAACCCGGTGCCGGTGGCCGCGACCCGGCCTTCGCGGCGGACGCTCACTTCGAGGAAGCCGGAGAACCGGTTGCCCTTCCAGGCGAAGTCGCGGCAGGAGGCGACGAGTTCGAGGTCGGTGGGTCTGGTGCCTATGCGGAGCTGCGCGGGGTCGGCCTTGAAGCCGAGGTTCCACAACAGGGCGTTGTGTCCGAGCGGTACGCCGTACTCGGCGTGGCACAGCAGGAGCCCGGCCTGGCGGATCGTCTCGCCGGCCTGAACGGGGTCGTGGCTGGTGCCGTCGGCACTGGTGAAGAAGGTGTGGGCGCGGGGCCACTGGCCGTTGAGCATGAAGAGGTCGTCACCGATGCGTCGGTAACCGGTCAGGAACACCTCCGCGACGGAGGTCCGGTGGACGTATTCCCTCGGTACCGTGCTCGTGAGCTCTGGAAGGTCGTTGCAGCGCGTCCAAGGCGCCCCTGTTCCAGACAGGGGTTGCACCTGGGCGTTGGTCTGGAACGTCAGCAGGGTCATTGACCTCTCCACAGAGTCGTAACGACGGTTGGGGGTGCATTCCTGATGCCGCAAGATACGTACTCTCCGGTTTTGTTTGCAAGGTGGTTCGGCGGTGCAGTTGTGACATGACCACGACCTCCGGAGGGCGTCCACCGCGGTGTGTGGGTACCCCATCCCGACCCCCACCAGGCACGTTACGAACTGATCGCACTGAGTGGCACTCGGTGGTCCCGTCCCAAGTGGGAGGGGGTATTCCGGTCCTTCGAGGTCCCTGGAGGCGAGTCGCCGCCTCGTCTGCCCGTACCCCTTGCCGCCTGCGGAGAGTAGGTTCGGTGGGACGTGATCCCGACGCGTGGGGGCAACCCATGTAGGCTGCAACAAACCGCTCAAGCGGTTTAGTATTTTTTCCGGCGGTGGGGTGTCAGCCTGGCTGGAAGAGGGTGGTTCGTCCCCGTGTGCAGCGCGCCGACGGGAGGAGGCGGGCCGGTGAAAGCGCCTCAAACTCCAGGTTGTTATCTTCCTGGACTTGATAAAATACGGACCTTCTGGTTCTTTTTGTGGTGGGGGAGAGGGGGATCTCCGAAGAGAGCCCCTTGGTCGGTTTCCCACACACCATCGGAGGCATCGTGGCACGGCAAGAGCGTGCGGTCCGCACGCGGCGCGCAATCTTGGAGGCGGCGGCCGCCGTCTTCGACGAGCGAGGCTACGAGGCGGCGACGATCGCGGATATCCTCGCCCGGGCGGGCGTCACCAAGGGCGCGCTGTACTTCCACTTCTCCTCGAAGCAGGAACTGGCGCAGGGCATCCTCGACGAGCAGATGGCCGAAGGCGATGTCCCCCCGCGCGAGAGCAAGCTCCAGGAGCTCTTCGACGTCGGCATGGTGCTCGGCCACCGGATGCGGCGCCATCCCATGCTGAGTGCCGGTGCGCGGCTGTCCCTGGGGCCCGAGATGCGGGACATCTTCGGCGGCGGATCGGTGCCCGCCTGGAACTACTTCACCGAACAGCGACTGGTCCAGGCCAAGGCCCAGGGCGAGCTGCTCCCGCATGTGGAACCGTCGGAGGCCGCCTGGATCCTCTCCGCGGGTTGGGCCGGCGTGCAGCTCTACTCCCAGACGTTGACCGGCCGGGCGGATCTGGAACAACGGGTGGCCTCGCTCTACCAGCACATCTACCCCAGCATCGCGACGCCGGCGGTGCTCGCCCGCCTGGACATGGCGGCGGACCGCGGGGAGCGCGTCGTGGAGGAGATCCGCGCGTTGGAACTCTCCGTCGGGGCAGCGGCGGAGGAGGCACGGGCCGCCGTCAAGGAGCCGGTGGCTTCCTGAGGGGTCGAGGGGGACTCCGGGCCGATTCGATCGGCCCGGCCGACCATCACGATCCACACGTTCCCTGGGGCAAACCGCTGACACGGTTTGTGGAGATGTCATGGTGAAGCAGGAGCGCGCGGTCCGTACGCGCGAAAGTCTGGTCCGTGCCGCCGCAGAGGTGTTCGCCGAGGAGGGGTACGAAACCGCCTCCATCGCCACCATCAGCAAGCGGGCGGGTGTCAGCACGGGTGGTCTGCACTTCCACTTCGGGAGCAAGACCGCCCTGGCGGACGCGGTGGTCGATCGGGCGGCGGAGTCCTTGCGGGTGATCACCGTCTCCCGGCTCGCCGGCGCCAACTCCCTCCAGTCGCTGGTCGACTCGACCCACGACCTGGTGGCGCTGCTGGCCCGGGACGCCGTCGTCAGCGCGGCGTTCGGGCTGGTGGTGGGCAACGGCGCCCGTTCGGCGGTGGGCCGCGAGCGCGGCTGGGCCGTGCGGCGGCAGTGGCAGCGCTGGGTCGAGGCGCAGTTCCACGACGCGGCGGCCGAAGGGTTGTTGGCCGAGGGCGTGTCCCCGCAGGACGCGGCCGCGGCCGTCGTCGCCGCGATCGTCGGCTTCGAGGTGCTCGGCGTCGACCGGCGCGAGTGGTCCTCGCGTTCCTCGCTCACCCGGTACTGGGCGTTGATGCTGCCCCAGTTGGTCCCGGGGCACCGGCTCGGCGACGTACTGGCCGCCGGCTCGGGCGCACCGCCCGCGTCCCGGTCCGCCCGGGCCTCCTGACGCCCGAACGTCGCAGCCGCAGCCGCAGCCGCCGCGGGCCGGTGGACGGGCCGAGCATGCCATCCGACCGGAGGGCCGGACCGGAGCGGACCGGACACGGACCGGACACGAAGCAGACCGGAGCGGACCGGACCCCGTGGTCGGTTCCTGCCGCTTCGACTTCCCCTCGGGATGCGTCCCGAGGGGATTTTCTGTGTGCGGCCGGCGGCCCGGCAGCACTCGTCGATGCGCTTAAAGCACAGGTCAGGGGTGTGTTGCGGAGCTCCGGGCCGGCGTTCCGAAGGAAACAGCGCGAACGGTTTGGTATTGACAAACCGGCGATGCTGTTTTTTCCTCATTCCAGCGGGACTCAAGGAAGCATCCAGGATCAAGCAGGGGGAGCACGTCGTGGACATCCAGGTTCTCGGAACACTGGCGGTACGGGAGAGCGGAACCTCCATCACCCCGACGGCCGCCAAGCCCCGGCAGGTCCTCGCGCTGCTCGCGCTGCACGCCGACCGGGTGGTGCCGGTGACCGCGCTCATCGAGGAGTTGTGGGGCGGCGAGCCGCCGCGCAGCGCCCGCACCACCCTCCAGACCTACGTGCTCCAGCTCCGCACCCTCGTCACGGCGGCGCTGGAACGGGCCGGCGACCACACCCGGACCGCCAAGGACGTCCTGCTCACGCTGCCCGGCGGCTACCAACTGAACAGCGCCGGCGGCGCCAGTGACGTCCGCGAGTTCGACCGGCTCGCGGGCCTGGGCTACCGGGCCATGGACGCCGGTGACCACCGCGGCGCGGCCCGCCTGCTGCGCGAGGCGCTGGCCCTGTGGTCGGGCCCCGCGTTCGCCGACGTGGCCGGCGGCGTACAGCTGGACATGGAGACCTGGCGGCTGGAGGAGACCCGGCTGTGCGCCCTCGACCGGCGCATCGAGGCGGACCTGCGGCTCGGCCGGCACCGCGAGCTGCTCGCCGAACTCACCGTGCTGGCCAGCCGCTACCGCACCCACGAGAACCTGCACGGCCAGTTCATGCTCGCCCTGCACCGCTCCGGCCGCCGGGGCGAGGCACTGACCGCCTACCAGCGGCTGCGCACCAACCTGGTCGAGGAACTCGGCATCGAGCCGTCGGGCGCCCTGCGCGCGCTCCAGCGCTCGATCCTGCTGGCCGACCCGGAAGGCGCCGTCGAGGCACGGGAGGAGACGGCACGTCCGGTGCGCAAGCGGCTGGTCCCGGCGGGCTGACCGCCCGGCCCGGAACCCGCCCCCACACCCTCGGCCCACACCGCCGACCAACCCTCGGCCCACACCCTCGGCCCACACCCTCGGCCGACCACCCTCGGAGCGCCGCTCGACAGCGGCTTGAGATTTCGGGGACACCGCACACCGCGCCGCTACCGTGCTCGCGTCGAATGCTGACACCCGTGAGCATCTCGACCCATTCCGGAGGGGAGACGGGAGACCGTGAAGATTCAGGTTCTGGGACCGTTGAATGCCGAAGTCAACGGGGGATCGATCGTTCCTACGGCGGGCAAGCCGCGCCAGATCCTGGCGCTCCTCGCGCTCCACCCCGGGAAGGTGGCGCCGATCCCCACCCTCATGGAAGAGATCTGGGGCACCGAACCGCCGCAGAGCGCGCTCACCACCCTGCAGACGTACATCCTCCAGCTCCGCAGGCGCCTGGGGACGGCCATGGGCCCCGGCGCCCCCGGCTCGGCCAAGGACGTGCTCACCACCCGGCACGGCGGCTACCTGCTCCAGATCCCGCCGGAGGGCGTGGACGTCCACGCGTACGAGACCCTCGTGGCCGGCGGCCAGAGCGCCTTCGAGGCCGGGGACGACGAACGCGCGGCCGACCTGTTGCGCAAGGCACTCGCGCTGTGGGAGGGGCCGGCGCTGGTCGACGTACGCGTCGGACCGGTCCTGGAGATCGAGGTGCTGCGGCTGGCGGAGAGCCGACTGGTGACCACCGAGCGGCGCATCGACGTGGACCTGCGGCTGGGCCGGCACACCGAACTGCTCGCGGAACTCGCCGAGCTGATGGCGAGACATCCGCAGCACGAGGGGCTGCACTCCCAGGCCATGGTGGCGCTGTACCGATCCGGCCGGCAGGCGACCGCGCTCGACGTCTACCGCAGGCTCCGCACCCGGCTCATCGACGACCTCGGGGTGGAGCCCTCGCACCAGCTCCAGCGGCTGCACCAGGCGATGCTGCGCGTCGATCCCGCCCTGGACGTGGTGGCGGGCCCGCGCCGCAGCTCGACCTTCGACCTGTACGCGGCCTGAACCCCGGCGCCGGTCGCACCGGACGGCCCGCACCCGGCCGCCGCACCCGGCGGCGGCGGTCGAGCGGCGCCGTACGCGCGCTCAAGGCGGGCTCGACCGGGCGCGGCCAGACTCTGCTCGGCCCGACACGCCACGTCGGGGCCGCGGGAGGGGCGGACCGCTCCCGGTGGGAGGAGAAAGGATGGCCATGGACCGGCTGGAACTCACCGACCTGACCCGCGTCCTGCGGTTCTGGGAAGGGGAGGACGAAGGCGTCGAGCTGAACGAGGACGCCCTCGACCTCTACTGGGTGGAACTCGGCTACGACTGTCTGTCCGTCTACCAGACCACCGGCTACATCGAGCGGAAGTTCGACATCCTCCTCGACGGCGAGCTGCTCGAAGCCGCCGACACCCCCCGGCGCTACCTGGCCCTCGTCAACAGCGTGTTGGGCGCGCGCGCCGCCGTCTGACGCTCCGGGGCCCGGCTCCGGCCGGGCTCCGGCCCGGCTCCGGCGGGTCTCCGTCGGCTTCGGACAAGGTCTGTGTCAAGCGTTGGAGGAGGTGTCCGATGTCCCTCGGGCGAGCACACCGGATGTCGTGCGCGGTCGACGCCGCCGCCCCGGCGGGCGTCCTGTACGCACTGCTGGCCGACACCACCCACTGGCCGCTGTTCCTGCCCCACGTCCTGCACGTGGAGCCGCTGGACGCCGACGGCGAGCGGGACGCGTTCTGCCTGTGGTCCGCCCCCGAGGGGAGCGCCGTGTCCTCGACGCGGTGGCGCCGGACCCTCGACGCGGGCGCGCTGCGGGTCGACTTCCACCAGGAGGACCCGCGGGCGCCCTTCACCTCGGCGGCCGGCGCCCTGAGCGTGACGCACCTGGCGCCCGGCTGGTCCAGGCTGACGCTGGAGCAGGAGAGCACCGCCGCCGGGGCTTGGACGGCGCGGACCCAGGAGGCGCTCGCGACCGCCGAGCGGGGCGCGCGCGCCGCGCTGGACGGGGTCCGGGCGGCGGCCGAGAACTGGAGCGCCCTCGACGGGCTGCTGATGACCTTCGAGGACCGGCTGCGCGTGCCCGGGACCGCCGAACAGCTCCTGGAAGTCCTGTACCGCGTCGGCTCCTGGCCCGGCCGGGTCCCGCACGTCGTCCGCGCCGACGTCACCGAGGAGCGGCCCGGGGTACAGCGCACCGCCCTGGTCCGGGTGAACGGCGACGGCTCCGCGTACACCACGGAGTCGGTACGGGTGTGCTTCCCGGCGGCGGGCCGCATCGTCCACCGCCATACGCGGCCGCACCCCCTGCTGGCCGCCCACCACGGCGAGTGGTCGGTGCTGCCCGACCCGGAGGCCGGGTGCACGGTGGTGTCCCGGCACGCCGTCCTGCTGGACGGGCGCGCGATCGGGCGGGTGCCGGGGCCGGGCGCGGACCCGGAGTCGGCACGTCGTCACGTCCGCGAGCTGCTCCGGCGCGAGAGCGCCGCCGTCCTGGGGCCGGCGCGGCAGCCCGCGGCCGAGGGGGGCCGGGCCCTGCGCGCCGTGTGACGCGGGGCGCCGGGTCCCGCTTCGAGCGGTACTCCAGGCGCCTGGGCGACCATCGGCCGGAGCGGACGTCCACCTCCGGAAGCCGGCGTTCGCCCCGGAAACTGGAGGGAATAATGGCAAGGACGCACGACTCGGTGGTACGGGCCACACACGAGGTCAAGGTGTCGGCGCCGGCGCGCGAGATCTACCGGCTGCTGGCCGACCTGGACAACTGGCCGTGGGTCTTCGGGCCGTTCGTGCACGCCGAGGTCATCGGCACCGACGGGGTGTTCGAGCGGGTGGGGATGTGGACCACGTCGGGCGAGAGCGTCGAGCACTGGGTGGCGCTGCGTCGCCTGGACGCGGGCGCTCTGCGCATCGACTTCCGCCCCGAGGAGCCGTCGTCGCCCCTGGCCTCGATGGAGCGCTCGTGGGTCGTGGAGCCGCTGTCGGAGGGGGAGAGCCTGGTTCGGCTGCTGCACTCCTACACGCTGGTGGACGACAGTGCCGCCGCGCGCGCGGCGACCACCGGCGTGATCGACTCCATCGCGGACGGTGAGACGGCCGCCGTGAAGTCGGCCGCCGAGCTGTTGACCGAGGCCGCCGACCTGCGCGTGGTGGTGACCGACACCGTTCACGTCGCGGGCACCGCGGAGGCCGTCTTCGAGGTTCTCTACCAGGTGCGCGACTGGCCGGAGTTGCTGCCGCACGTGACCCGTGCCGAAGTCGTGCAGGATGCGGACGGACTGCAGCTCGTCGAGATCGACACCGTCGAGAGCAGCGGCGCGGTGCTGAAGATGAAGACCGCGCGCGCCGGGATCGGTGGTCGCGCCATCGTGTACAAGCAGTTGGTGTTGCCGCCGATCGGCAGGAGCCATCACGTCCGCTGGGACATCACCCCGACCGCGCAGGGCGTCACGGTCACCTCGCGGCAGACGGTGATCGTGAAGCGGTCCGGGATCGAGGTGCTGTTGGGCAGCGGCAAGGGCCTGGACGAGGCGACCGCCTTCGTCCGGCGGGAGCTGAGCGGAAAGGTCCGGATGATCCTGGACCGGGCCAAGGAGTTCGTCGAGGCGGGCTGACCCGCCCCGCCCGGACCCCGCGCCCGGACCGCCGAACGGCCCCGCCGCCCTCACGGGCGGCGGGGCCGTTGCGCCGTGTCCGCCGGTCAGGGCTTGGCCCGGGCCGGCAGCAGCAGGGTCAGCCCGAAGGGGATGACGAGCAGCCCGGTCATCCACCAGAAGGTGGTGGTGAAGGCGGAGGCGTCCGGGTGCCCGCCGCCGCTGGAGCCCAGTTGCAGACTCACCGCGGCCAGCGCACCGCCCAGGGCCCCGCCGATGCGTTGCGCGACCGTACTGATCGTGGTGATGTGCGGGATGTCATCGGGGGACGGCGAGTTCGTGTAGAGGGAGGCCGACAGCGGGATGGCGATGGCGGCGAGCCCCATGCCGCGCAGGACCAGGGCGGCGCCCAGCAGCATGTCGTTGGGTACGGCGCCGGCGAGGGCGTAGGGCAGGGTGCCGGCCGTGGTGAGCACCAGACCGCACAGGACGACGGGCCGGGCCCCGAACCGGTCGCTCAGCGACCCGATGAAGATCGCGGCGAGCCCCATTCCGGCTCCCTGGGGGGCCAGCAGGCTTCCGGCCGCGGTCGCGCTGAGCCCGACGACGTCCTGGTAGTAGAGCGGGATCAGGAAGAGCAGCCCGTAGAGCAGGAAGCCGACGGTGAAGATCATGACGATGGTCGTGGCGAAGCCCTTGTCGCCGAAGAGGCGCAGGTCGATGACCGCTTCGGAGCGGCGTCGCCGGGCGTGCCGGACGAACGCGGCCACGAGGAGCAGACCGACGGCGAAAGCGGCGACGCCGTTCACGGTCTCCAGGACCCCGGCCGGTTCGGCGCCACCGAGCCCGGCGATCACCGACAGCCCGTACACCAGGGCGGACAGGCCGGGGGTGACGAGCAGCAGCCCCTTCCAGTCCAACCGGGCCGTCTTGTCGCCGTTGTCGCGGGGCAGGACGAACCAGGCCGCCGCCAAGGTGGCGGCCAGCAGGGGGAGCTGCCCGAAGAACAGCCAGCGCCAACTGGTGGCGTCGATGACGGCTCCGCCTCCGATGGGGCCCAGGACCGGGGCGAGGGAAGAGGGCACCGCGACCGCGCTGAAGGCCCGTCCGGCGCGTTCCGGGCCGGCCGCGCGGGTCAGCACGACCGTGGCGACCATGGCCATGAGACCGCCGGAGAAGCCCTGGAGCACCCTGAAGGCGATCAGGCTGAGGGGGGACCAGGCGACGCCGCAGAGCAGGATGGCGATGAGGAACCCCGCCAAGGAGGACAGCCAAACGGTGCGGGCGCCGAGCCGGTTGACGGCGTAACCGGAGACGGGGATCGCCGCGCACGTCGCCAGTAGGTAGGCACTGGTGATCCACTGGATCGAC
Organism: Streptomyces sp. NPDC058279; assembly: GCF_042881255.1. Taxonomy (NCBI): domain Bacteria; kingdom Bacillati; phylum Actinomycetota; class Actinomycetes; order Kitasatosporales; family Streptomycetaceae; genus Streptomyces; species Streptomyces sp. NPDC058279. The sequence continues at coordinate 85,333 of NZ_JBHVYA010000016.1, forward strand.
TGCGTCGAGGCGCTGAAGTCGCGACCGATCGCGTCGATCGCGACCACCATGAGCGTGCCGTCGACCGCGGCGATGATCGTGCCCAGGATGACGACCGCACCGAGCGCGAACAGCCCCGGGTCCTTGCCCGCGGTGGGGGCAGCCGCCCTCGGCGGGGGAGCGGCCGAGGGTTTGAGTTCTGACTCCATACGGCGAGCGTCCCCGGAGCGGCTCAAGGGCTTCTCGGGTGCGGCTGGACCGCGCCCGGGGCGCGGCCGGAATCCGGGGCGAGGCGGTCAGGCGGCGCTCGAGGCCGCGTCGAGCGGCTGCGGGCACCGTCGGTGCGGATAGGCGAAAGCCGCCACTGCTCTGCAGGATTTCTTGGGATTCGAGGTCGTCGCGATGCGTGTTCTGTTCGCCATCTCTCCGGGACTTGACCATCTGTACCCGTCTTCCGGCCTCGCGTGGGCATTCCGCACCGCCGGTCACGACGTCGCGGTCGCCACCTCCGGTGTCTCCACGGAAGCGGCGGCCCACGCGGGCTTCGCCGTCCGGGAGGTCTCCCCGGGCGCCGACTTCGCGTCCATCTTCCCCAAGGCCGGCTCGCCCGAGGAGCGCGCCAAGGCCATGCGCGAACGCGGTCTCGCCATCGCCAAGACCCTGGAGACCCCCGACATCATCCTGGAGAAGTTCGGCCGGGTCAGTGACCTCATGCTGGACGGGACGCTCCGCTTCGCCCAGGCATGGCAGCCCGACCTGATCGTCTACTCCAGGCTCAACGGCGCCGCCCTGGTCGCGGCCCGCGCGCTCGGCATCCCGGCGGTCGAGCACGGCTTCAGCTTCCTGCGCGAAGGGGCCATGCCCCAGCGGTTCCTGCCCCACCTCACGCCGCTCTTCGAGCGTGTCGGCGTGCCGGCGGAACTCCCTGACATCACGTCGCTCTACTTCGCGCCCGAGCACATGATGCACGGCGAGGGCGAGGGCTGGACCATGCGCTCCGTTCCCTTCCACGGGGGCGGCACCCTGCCCGACTGGATGGCCGAGCCCAAGGAGCGGCCCCGTGTCTGCGTCACCCTCGGGACCACCGTCCCGCACGTCGCCGGCATCGGCAGCCTCGAGAGCGTCCTGGGCGCCGCCGCCGATGTCGACGCGGAATTCGTCCTGGCTCTCGGTGACGACCCTGACCTCGACACGCTGGGCACCCTTCCCGACAACGTCCGCGTCGTCGGCTGGACCCCCCTGAGCACGCTCCTCACCACCTGCGACGCGATCATCCACCATGGTGGCGCGGGCACCACGCTCACCTCGGCGCATGCCGGCGTCCCCCAACTCGCCATGCCCCACGGCGCCGACAACTGGATCAACGCCGCCATGGTCGAGCGGACCGGCCTCGGACTGAACCGGGACCCCGAGGACGTCGACGCGGCCCTGCTCAAGTCGCTCCTGCACGACGAGGACCTGCGCGCCTCCACCCGGGCCGTCTCCGCGCAACTCGCCGCGGAGCCCGGCCCCGACCAGATCGTCCCCCGCCTCCTCGATCTCGTCGCCGGGTGACACAGGCCACGACGTCCGGCGTCACCTTCGCTTGACCTCTATCGCGGTCGAGGTTCAAGACTCTTCCCCGGCAGGCGTCCCGTGCCGCCGACCGCATCCCGAAAGGAACCCCCAGTGCGAGTAGCAGCGATCTCCGCCTTCGGCCCCCCGGAGGTCCTCCGGACGGCCGAGGCCGTCGAGCCGTACGCCGGCGCCGGTGAAGTGCGCATCCGCGTCAAGGCCGCCGGCGTGCAGCCCTTCGACTGCAAGGCGCGCGCCGGCCTCATCCCGTTCGTCAAGAGCGCCGGCTTCCCGCTGGTACCCGGCAACGAGTTCTCGGGTGTCGTCGACCAGGTCGGCGAGGGGGTCGACACCTTCGCCGAGGGCGACGACGTACTCGGCTTCGGTGTACTGAACGGCTATGCCGAGTACCTGACCATCCCCGCGGACCAGATCGTGCGCAAGCCCGACACGATGCCGTGGGACATCGCGGCGGGTCTCTCCGGCAACGGCCAGGGCGCCCACATGGCCCTGCGTGAGCTGGAAGTCGGCCCGGGCGACACCGTCCTGATCAACGGTGCGGCCGGCGGCCTCGGGACCCTCGCCGTCCAGGTGGCCAAGGCCTGGGGCGCGACCACTGTCATCGGCACCGCGAGCAAGGCGAACCACGACTACCTGCGCGAGCTGGGAGCGGTCCCGGTCGAATACGGGGTCGGGCTCGCCGACCGGGTGCGCGCCCTCGCCCCGGACGGGGTGGACGCCGCGCTGGACTCCGCCGGCGGGGACGGCCTGCGCGCCCTCGCGGAGGTGACCAAGGACCGGAACCGTGTCCTGACGATGGTGGACGTCGACACGGCCAAGGAACTCGGCCTGCGCGAATGGACCCCCGTCCGGTCCGCGGCGCGACTGGCGGAACTCGTCGACCTCTACGAGGCCGGCCGGCTCACCGTGCACCTGCGGGCCACCTACCCCCTGGAGCGCGCGGCCGACGCCCACCGTGACGTCGAGACCGGCCACGGCCGGGGCAAGGTCGTGCTCACGATCGGCTGAGACATCCATCGGCGGGAGGGCGTGGCGGCGGAGATCCCGCGGCCACGCCCCCTTCGCGCGCGCGGGCCGTGCCCGCCCCCGGCGACGTGCGGGCACGCCGACGTGCGGGCACGGCCGTTCCCCCACCGCGAGCCGCGCGAACCGGCCCCAGTCCTGTCGACCCGGTGTCGAGTTCACCTCAAGCCCGGCTCCCGACGATGGACACACGATCACGCCATCGACTGGGGGCCCAGCCGCGCCCCGGCAACCGAACCGACGATGTGGGGTGCCTTCATGTACGAGAACAACAGCGCCGCGGAGATGTACGACCTGCTCTACCAGGACCGCAAGGACTACCGGGCCGAGGCCGCCGAGGTGAGTGAACTCGTACGCGCCCACAAGCCCGATGCCACTAGCCTGCTGGACGTCGCCTGCGGTACCGGTATCCACCTGGAGGCCTTCGCCGCCCTCTTCGACCGGGCCGAGGGCATCGACCTCTCCGAGCACATGTTGGAGGTGGCGGCGCAGCGGTTGCCGAACGCCGCCCTGCACCACGGCGACATGACGGGCTTCCGGCTGGACACCACGTTCGACGCGATCGTGTGCATGTTCAGCTCGATCGGCTACCTGCGCACCACCGAGCAGCTGAACGCGGCACTGAGCCGGTTCGCCGAGCACCTCACCCCCGGCGGTGTCGTCGTGATCGAGCCCTGGTACTTCCCGGACACCTTCCTCGACGGACACGTCTCCGGCCACGCGCTCACGAAGGACAACCGCACCATCACGCGCGTCTCCCACTCCACCCGCGTCGGCAACATCGCCCGTATGGAGCTCCATTACGTCACCGCGGACTCCGAGGGGGTCCGCCACCGCAGCGAGATCGACGATCTGACGCTCTTCACGCCCGCCGAGTACGAGGCCGCGTTCAGCCGGGCCGGCCTCAAGGTCGAGTACGTCGCACCGCAGGGGACGCGCCCCGGCTACTTCGTAGGCACCGCCTCCTGAGCCCCTCCCGCCCCCGGCACGCCATCACCGGCGCGGGCCGGGCGGCGCACCCCCCACTCCTGAACCATCGGAAGGGAACGACATGAAGAAGAGACACTCCGCACTGCGCCTCGGCGCCGTGGCCCTGACCGCGGCCGTGGTCGCCACGCTTTCCACGTCCGCCTCCGCCACGACCCGAACCGTCGACCTCGGAGTCCTGCCCGGCGGCAACACCAGCTTCGCCTTCGACGTCAACGACGGCGGTCTGGTCGTGGGCTACTCCAACAACGCCGCCGGCGCCAACCACGCCGTGTTGTGGGACGAGTCCGGACAGATCACCGACCTGGGCACGCTCCCGGGCGACACGGCGAGCACGGCCTACACGGTCAACGACCGGGGCACGGTCATCGTCGGCCGGTCGCTGATACCGGGCCAGAACCAGCACCCCGTCAAGTGGACCCGCGACGGCGCCATCACCGCCCTCGCCACCCCGCCCGGTACGACCATCAGCCGGGCCTACTCGGTCAACAACCGCGGCATCGCCGTCGGCTTCGCGACGGGCGTCGACGGCGTCTACAAGGCACTGCGCTGGAGCGGCGACGGCAGGGCGACCCAGCTCGCCGGCCTGCCGGGCGATCCGGCCGCGGCCGCCGGCTGGATCAACAACGAGGGCACCGTCGCCGGTTACTCCAAGAACGCGGCGGGCTCGATGTCCCCGGTGACCTGGAGCCCCGACGGCACCGTCACCCGGCTCACGACCCCGGCGGGCCACGACTCCGCGCAGGCGTCGGCGATCAGCGACACCGGCATCGCGGTCGGCAACTCGTACACCGGCACGACCTCGCACGCGGTGCGTTGGAGCGCGGACGGTCGGCTCACGGAACTCGCGCCGCTGCCCGGCGACACCGGCGCCGGCGCCTACGGGGTCAACGACTCCGGTACGGTCATCGGGTTCTCGACCACGGCCGACGGTCTGCACCGCGCGGTGCGCTGGAACCCCGACGGCACGATCACCCAGCTTCCCGGGGTCACCTCGGGCGCGGCCGAGGCGTACGGCGTCAACGACTTCGGTGCGACCGCAGGCTTCTCGACCACCGCCGACGGGAAGGCCCGCTCGACGGTCTGGAAGCGCTGACCGGCCTCCCCTCCTGACCGGCCTTCCCCTCTGACCGGCCCCCGGCCCCTGGCCCGTCGCGGCCGAGGCCCTGCCCGCGTCCGCCCCTGACCTGCCGCCGGCTGTGCCCGGTCGCGGGGCCGGTCAGGGGCCGGGGCCCCGCAGGGCCAGTCGCCGTAGGGCTTCGGGGGTGCCGAGGGCCGGCAGCACCACGCGCCAGAAGCCGTTGAGCGTGCGGGCGGAGAGCCACTTCGGATCGTCCCGGGCGAGCACCTCGAAGCCGATCGTGGCCGCGACCACCATGGCGGCGGCGTGCCGCAGGCAGAGCCCGGGAAGCAGCGCGCCCTCCTGCGCGGCCTCCGCGAGCAGCCGGCGGACGTACGCGTACCACTGCTCGGGCAGGTTGCGGGCCGTCACGTACACGGCTTCGTGGCCCAGCCGGACCCCGGCCCTCGCCACCGCGTCGTCGGCGAGGGTCCGCGCGAGCGCGTGCGAGCTCTCGGTCAAGGCATGGAGGGCCGACCCCCGCGCCGCGTACACCGCGCGGACGGTCGCGCGCAGGGAGTCGGCGGCGGACGCCTCGACGGCCGCGGCGAGCGACGCCTTGTTCTCGAAGTGGAAGTGCAGTGCGCCCGCACTCACCCCCGCGCCGGAGCTGATCATGCCCAGCGTCGTCTCGACATAGCCGCGCTGACCGAACACCGAGGCCGCCGAGTGAATCAGCGCCTCACGGGTTCGGGCAGCGCGTTCCTTTTTGCTCACGCGTAGCTCCTGTTTCAGATCCTGCCTACTATTAAACCGCGTCGTTGGTATGGTTTGGCTTCTCCGTCGACTGGAAGGGGGCTCATCCTGCGCACGATGGCTGAACTACCGCTGCATCTGGCGGAAACCTCGGAGATCCGGCGCCCTTTGAGGATCTCCTCTTCCCGAACAAACCTCCCTGAGGCTTTGACAAACCGACGAAGCGGTTTGTATCGTCATTGACCTTGACTCACGTGAGCTTGAGGGAGGGGGGCAGATGAACCAGCGTTCCATCGCTGTGCTGGAACCTCACGCAGTTGCCGCAGGAGTAGCCGGGGGACCGTCCCTTGCGGAGGGTCTCAGAGCGTCACCCGAGCGGCAGGCACAACCTGCGCTGTGGCGCATTCTCATAGTCGAGAGCGATGCCGGCGAGGCCGAGACGCTTGCGCGCGGTTTGCGCCGGCACGGCCACGAGGTCGACATCGTCGCCACCGGCAGCGATGCGCTGCGCAGCTACACGGACGCCGACTTGGTGCTGCTCGACCTCGAACTCCCCGACCTCGACGGTCTGGAGGTCTGCCGGAGCATCCGCGCCGCCCACGAGATCGCCGTGATCGCGGTCACCGCCCGGGGCAGCGAACTGGACCGTGTCCTGGGCCTGCAGGCCGGTGCCGACGACTACCTGGTCAAGCCCTACGGGTTCCGCGAGCTCATGGCCCGGATGGAGGCGGTCATGCGCCGGGCGCGCCCCGCGCGCCCACTCGCGGCCAGCATCACCGCCGGGCCGCTGCGGATCGACGCGGGTACGCGCGAGGTGACGCTGAACGGCGAGCTGGTCGAGACCACGCGCAAGGAGTTCGACATGCTCTACCTCCTCGCCTCCCGCCCCGACACCGTCGTTCCCCGCAAGCTGCTGATGCAGCAGGTCTGGGGCGACTCCTGGTCGCGACGCACCGTCGACACCCACGTGAGCACCCTGCGGAACAAGATCGGCGCCGGCTGGATCATCACGGTCCGCGGCGTCGGTTTCCGTTTCGGCCAGGGCTGAAACCGGCCAGGTCTACCGCTGGGGCGGACCACCACACACAGGGCCAAGGGGGCAAGGAATGGCGGGGACCGTGCTGTGCCACGGCGAAGGCTGCCGCAGCGGGGGCGCCGGACACACGCGGCAGCGCACCGCCGGGGGAACCCGGCTGTGCCACCGATGCCGCGACCACTTCACCGCGGGCCTCGTGGAACTGGCACACCTCTACGAGGAATGCGGGCGCGTGCTCGGCGGCGGGGCCCCCGGCAGCATGCGTGAGCGCACCACCGGCGGTGAGTTGCCCGGCCTTCCCTTCAACGGCGCCGCGGCCGACGTACGGTCCAGGATGGTCTCCGTGCTGGGCTCGTGGAGCGGCCTGGTGGCGCAGCAGCGCGGTCTGGTCCCGCCCCCGCGCACCGTCGCCGCCCTCACCGCCTTCCTGCTGCGCAACGCGGACTGGCTCGCGGGCCACACGGCCGCCGCCGAGGCGACGCAGGAGATCGCCCGGCTGGTACGGGCCGGGCGCCGCGCCGCCTTCCCCGACCCCGCGCGCACCGTCCGGCTGGGGGCCTGCCCGGAACCCCACTGCGCGGGCTCCCTCGCCCTGGCCGTCCGTTCGCGCACACCCGACGAGAACCCGGCCGTCGTGTGCGACGCGGACCCCGCCCACCGCTGGACGAGCGAGCGGTGGAGCGAGCTGAGCCACGTCATGGACTCGGCCGACCCGGCGCGTCCGTCCGCCGCCGACCGACCCACCACCGAGCGCTGGCTGTCCGGGTCCGACATCGCGCGGTTGTGGCACGTACCGACGGGCACCGTGTACCGGCTGGCGAGCGAGGAGCGCTGGCGCCGACGCAAGGCGGCCGGCCGCACCTACTACAGCGAGACCGATGTCCGCACCTGTTTCAGCGCGCGCGCCGCGCGGGGCTGAAGCACGATCCGCCCGGTTCCCGGGCGCTTCCCGCACCCCTTTCGCAGACCTTCCCAGGGCGGGTCGGCGGGCTCCGACCGAGCCCGTTTGACCCGTCCTTTGCATGCGGTTGACGGGCTTCCGACGCTGCGGACCGCCTCTTGTGAAACCTGACCGAGTCCTGAATCCGCCGCCATTGAACGGCCGTTCGCCTCCGAAGAACCTTGTAGTCAAGATCCGGTGCACTGTCTCCGGAGGTTGATCTCAAGGAGACGTGATGGACGCACCGGTCATCGTCGTCGGCGCCGGACCCGCGGGCATGATGCTCGCGGGCGAACTCCGGCTGGCGGGAGTCGCCGTCATCGTCGTGGAACGTCTGGAACGGCGTACGGGCGAATCACGCGGCCTCGGGTTCACCGCGCGCACCCTGGAGACCTTCGACCAGCGCGGCATCCTCTCCCGCTTCGGCGACATCGAGACCGGCGCGCTCGGCCACTTCGGCGGGCTGCCCCTCGACTTCGGCGTGCTCGGCGGGTCCTGCCGTGCCGCCAAGTCGGTGCCGCAGTCGGTGACGGAGACCCACCTGGAGGAGTGGGCCACGGAACTGGGAGCCGACATCCGGCGCGGCCACGAGGTGCTCTCCCTGCACGACGACGGGGCAGGCGTCGAGGTGGAGGTGCGTGGCCCGGGCGGGGCACACACCTTGCGCGCGGCCTACCTGGTCGGCTGCGACGGTGGGCGCAGCACCGTCCGCAAGGCGGCCGGCTTCGACTTCCCCGGCACCGCGGCGACGATGGAGATGTTCCTCGCCGACGTCAAGGGCGTCGATCTGAAGCCCCGGCCGATCGGGGAGACCCTTCCCGGCGGCATGGTGATGGTCGGCCCGCTGCCCGGCGGCACCACCCGGATCGTGGTCTGCGAACGCGGCACGCCGCCGCGCCGCCGCGACACCCCGCCGTCCTTCGAGGAGGTCGCCGCCGCCTGGCAGCGGCTGACCGGAGAGGACATCTCCGCGGCCGAGCCGGTGTGGGTGAGCTCCTTCGGCGACGCCACCCGGCAGGTCACCGAGTACCGGCGCGGCCGGGTGCTGCTGGCCGGCGACGCCGCGCACATCCACCTGCCCGCCGGCGGACAAGGCATGAACACCGGCATCCAGGACTCCGTCAACCTGGGTTGGAAGCTGGCCGCGGTGGTGCGCGGCCGGGCACCGCTGAGCCTGCTCGACACGTACCACGACGAGCGGCACGCGGTCGGTCGCAGGCTGCTGATGAACACCCGGGCCCAAGGGCTGCTCTTCCTGAGCGGAGCCGAGGTACAACCGCTGCGCGACTCGCTCAAGGAGCTCATGGCGTACGACGACGTCGCACGCCACCTCGCCGCCATGGTGAGCGGCCTGGAGATCTCCTACGACGTCGGCACGGGCGCCCACCCGCTGCTCGGTCGGCGCATGCCGCACCTCGAACTGGTCGGTGCGGCCGGCAAGACGTCCAGTACCGAGCTGCTGCACCCGGCCCGCGGCGTCCTCCTCGATCTGGCGGACAACCCCCGGCTGCGCCGGCGCGCGACGGCCTGGGCCGACCGGATCGACATCGTCACCGCCGAGCCGCACGGCGCCCCGCGGGGCGCGGAAGCGGGCGACGCCGCGGCGCTGCTGATCCGTCCGGACGGGTACGTCGCCTGGGCCGCCCCCGGCAGCCACCACGACCTGCCCATGGCGCTCGAGCGGTGGTTCGGTACCCCCTGAGCCCGCCGGGCCGGACGAGCCCGTCAATTGGAGGACACACCCACATGGCAACGCCGCAAGCAACCGTCGACCGTGCCCCGTCCGGCCCGGCCGACGAGCGCCGGGACATCATCCGGGCAGCCCGCACCGTGCTGGCCCGCGAAGGCTGGAGGCACTGCACCGCGGAGGCCACGGCCTGCGAGGCGGCCGTCTTGCCGGCGGTCGTCACCCGACACTTCCCGGACCACGAACAGCTGCTGCTGGGCGTGCTGCTGGACAGCTCGGCGTCCGTCGCGGCCTTGCTCGCGTCCGTCGCGGAAAGCCGCCTCGCGGAGATCACCGACTTGGAGCAGGGCCTCATCGCGCTGGGCCGGGCCTGGCTCGCGCCGCTGAGCTCCTTCCGCGAGCACTTCGCCATCGTCCGGCACATCAGCGCCGAGATCACCTCGCTGCCGATCGAGGCCGTCGAGAAGTGGCAGGCCGCCGGCCCCCGGCAGGCCCGCCGCGAGCTGGCCGACCGGCTCCGGCAGGTTGCCGCGCGCGGCCTGCTCGACATCCCCGACGCCGAACAGGCCGCCGAACGGTTCATCCTCCTCGTCCCCTCGACCGTCGTACAGCGCTCCTTCCACGGGGCGCTGCCGCTCGCACGCCGAGAAGAGGACGCGCTCATCGCGGACGGCGTCGCGGACTTCATCCGCCTGTACGCCCCGAACCCTTCCCGCTGACCCGCCGGTCCATGAAGAAAGCAGAAAAAAATGCACAGCAACCTGATCGTGGCGCGGATGGATGTCCGTTCGAGCGCCCAAGTAGCCGAACTCTTCGCCGAGTTCGACCAGACCGACATGCCGGAGCGGATGGGTACCCTGCGCCGCCGGCTGTTCTCGTACAACGGGCTGTACTTCCACCTCCAGGACTTCGCGCAGGACGACGGCGGCCGGCGCATCCAGGAATCCCGCAACGACCCCCGGTTCATGAAGATCAGTTACGACCTCCAGCCGTTCATACAGCCGTACGACCCGGAGACCTGGCGCTCCCCGGCCGACGCCATGGCAACCCGCTTCTACGACTGGACGGCTTCGCAGTGAGGTCCCGGACCGCCGATTCGAGGGAAGGGAACCGCTCGTGGCCCGCCGGGTAGTGATCACAGGGATCGGCGTGGTGGCGCCGGGGGGCACCGGCACCCCGGCCTTCTGGAGTCTCCTGAGCGAAGGACGCACGGCGACCCGGGGGATCACCCTGTTCGACCCGTCCGCGTTCCGCTCCCGCGTCGCCGCCGAGGCGGACTTCGACCCGCTGCGGCACGGGCTGACGCCCCGGGAGATCCGCCGCATGGACCGTGCCGTCCAGTTCGGCGTGGTGTCGGCCCGCGAGGCGCTCGCCGACAGCGGCCTCGACGCCGCCGCGTTCGACGCGCACCGCGCCGGGGTCAGCTTCGGCACCGCCGTGGGCGCGACCACCGGGCTGGACAGCGAGTACCGCGTGGTCAGCGACGACGGCCGGCTCGCCGCGGTCGACCACACCCACGCCTCGCCACACCTGCACGACTACTACGTGCCCAGCTCGTTCGCCACCGAGGTGGCCTGGGCCGTCGGCGCGGAAGGCCCGGCCACGGTGGTCTCCACCGGCTGCACCTCCGGCATCGATTCGGTCGCGCACGCCGCCGACCTGATCCGGGAGGGCAGCGCCGACATCATGGTCACCGGCGCCGCCGACGCCCCGATCACCCCGATCACCCTGGCCTGCTTCGACGCGATCAGGGCGACGACCTCGCGCAACGACGAGCCGGAGACCGCCTCGCGCCCCTTCGACGCCTCCCGCAAGGGCTTCGTCCTCGGCGAGGGCGCGGCGGCGTTCGTCCTGGAGGAGCTGGAGAGCGCCCGCAAACGCGGCGCGCACGTCTACGCGGAACTCGCCGGCTACGCCTCCCGCTCCAACGCCTTCCACATGACGGGGCTGCGCCCCGACGGCCGGGAGCTGGCCGAGGCCATCACGGTCGCGCTGGACGAGGCCCGGCTGAACCCCGAGGACCTCGACTACGTCAACGCGCACGGCTCGGGTACCAAGCTGAACGACCTGCACGAGACGGCCGCGTACAAGCTCGCCCTCGGCCCGCACGCCTACCGGACCCCGATCAGCTCCGTCAAGTCCATGATCGGGCACTCCCTTGGCTCCGTCGGGTCGATGGAGATCGCCGCCTCGCTGCTGGCGATGGAGCACCACGTGGTGCCGCCGACCGCCAACCTGCACACCCCCGACCCGGAGTGCGACCTCGACTACGTCCCGCTCGTCGCGCGGGAACACCGCACCGATGCCGTCCTGACCGTCGGCAGCGGATTCGGCGGGTTCCAGAGCGCGATGGTGCTGGCCCGTCCCGACAGGAGGACCGCATGAGCGCCAGGACCCTGGTCACCGGCATCGGTGTGGCCGCCCCCACCGGCATGGGGGCGGAGGAATTCTGGGCCGCGACCCGTGTCGGCAAGAACGCCATCGGGCCCGTCACCCGCTTCGACGCCTCTTCCTACCCGTCGCGCCTGGCGGGGGAGATCCACGGCTTCGACGCCAAGGAGCACCTGCCGGGGCGGCTCGTGCCGCAGACCGACCGGATGACGCAGCTCGCCCTGGTCGCCGGGGACCGCGCGTTCGCCGACGCCGGCGTCGCACCGGGGGACCTCGACGCGTACGACGCGGGGGTGGTCACCGCCGCGGGCTCCGGCGGCTTCGAGTTCGGCGAGAACGAGCTCCGCAAACTCTGGAGCCAGGGCGCCAACCACGTCAGCGCGTACCAGTCCTTCGCCTGGTTCTACGCCGTCAACAACGGGCAGCTGTCCATCCGCAACGACCTGCGCGGCCCCACCGGAGCCGTCGTCAGCGATCAGGCGGGCGGCCTCGACGCCCTCGCCCACGCCCGGCGCCAGATCCGCAAGGGCAGCAGGCTGATGGCCACCGGCGGATTCGACGCCTCCATCTGTTCCTGGGGCTGGGCGGCACGCCTGTCCGACGGGCTGATGTCGCAGAGCGACGAGCCCGAGCGCGCCTACCTGCCCTTCGACGAGGCCGCAGCCGGCTACGTACCCGGCGAGGGCGGCGCGCTGCTCATCCTGGAGGACGAGGAGAGCGCCCTGGCCCGCGGCGCGCGGACGGTGTACGGCGAGATCGCGGGCTACGGGGCGACGCTCGACCCCAAGCCGGGAAGCGGGCGCGAGCCGGGCCTGCGCCGCGCCATCGACGCGGCGCTCACGGACGCCGGCTGCCACCCGGCCGAGGTCGATGTGGTCTTCGCGGACGCCGCCGGCACCAAGCGCCTCGACCGGGAGGAGGCAGAGGCCATCACCTCGGTCTTCGGCCCGCGGGGGGTCCCGGTCACCGCGCCCAAGACGATGACCGGCCGGCTCGGCGCGGGCGCCGCGACCGTGGACGTGGTCTCGGCGGTCCTCGCCATGAGTGAGGGCCTCATTCCGCCGACCACGAACGTGGAACTGTCGCCCGCCTACCACCTCGACCTGGTGGCCGTGCGCCCGCGGACCGCCTCGGTCCGCACCGCCCTCGTCCTGGCCCGCGGTCGCGGCGGTTTCAACTCCGCGGTCATCGTACGAGCCGTCGACTGACCGCCCCTGAGCCGGCGCCCGTCGCTGTCACCTCATCTGACAGCGGCGGGTGCTTTTTATGCCCCGCAACCGGATTTCCACCGCTGCGGGCAGACCGAAGAAGGGATTCACCTTGTCCAAGCAGGAATTCACCATTGACGACCTCAAGCGCATCCTCCTGGAGGGCGCGGGAGCCGACGAGGGCGTCGACCTCGACGGCGACATCCTCGACACCGACTTCGAGTCCCTGGGCTACGAGTCGCTGGCGCTGCTGGAAACCGGCGGCCGGATCGAGCGCGAGTTCGGCATCACGCTGGACGACGACGTCTTCGTCGACAACAGCACGCCGCGGTCCCTGGTCGCGGCCATCAACGAGAGCCTCAAGGAAACCGTCGGAGTCTGACGGGATCCGGCACCCGGCACGACGGCGGCCCTCCGCACACGGAACGTGCGCGGAGGCCGGCCCGTCGGGCCGCCGCTCCCCTCCCCGCCACCCCTGCCCACAGAAAGGGAGTACGCCCATGGCAATCGATCAGGACTTCACCGAGACCCAGGTGATCGTGGTCGGCGCGGGCCCTGTCGGTCTGCTGCTCGCCGGAGAACTCCGGCTGGCGGGCGCGGACGTGGTGGTCCTCGAAAAGCTGACCGCTCCCACCTCCGAATCGCGGGCGTCCACGCTGCACGCCCGGACCATGGAGATCCTCGACAGCCGCGGCCTGCTGGACCGGCTCGGCGAAGTACCGCGCGAGCGCACCGGCCACTTCGCGGGCATCCCGCTCGACCTCGCCCTTCCCGGCCCCTACCCCGGCCAGTGGAAGGTCGCGCAGACCCGCCTCGAGGAAATTCTCGGGGAATGGGCGGCCGACCTCGGCGCGGACATCCGCCGCGGCCACGAGCTGACCGCCCTGACGGTGACGGGCGACGGCGTGGTGGCCGCCGCGCGCACCGAGGACGGCACGGAGCCGGCCCTCCGGGCCCGGTACGTCGTCGGCTGCGACGGCGAGCACAGCGCCGTACGCCGGCTGGGCGGCTTCGAGTTCCCCGGCACCGAAGCCGGCCGTGAACTCCTGCGCGCCGACGTCGCCGGCATCGACATCCCCGCCCGCCGCTTCGAGCGCCTCGACGACGGCCTGGTCATCGCCGCCCGTCGCCCCGACGGGGTGACCCGGGTGATGGTCCACGAGTTCGGGGCGCGGCCCCGCGACGGGCGGCCCTCCTTCGAGGAGGTCGCCGACACGTGGAAGCGCATCACCGGTGAGGACATCGGCGGCGGCACCCCGCTGTGGGTGAACTCCTTCGGCGACGCCTCCCGACAGGCCGCCCGGTACCGCCGCGGTCCGCTGCTGCTCGCCGGCGACGCGGCACACCAGCAGATGCCGATCGGCGGTCAAGCACTCAACCTCGGGCTGCAGGACGCCTTCAACCTCGGCTGGAAGCTCGCCGCGACGGTCGCGGGGAGAGCCTCGGAGGCCCTGCTCGACAGCTACCACGACGAACGGCACGCGGTCGGTCAGGGGGTCCAGAGCAACATCCGGACCCAAGCGCTGCTGCTGCTCGGCGGCGCCGAAGTCGAGGCGATCCGTGAGGTGTTCGCCGAATTGACCACCAGCGCGAACGTACGCACCCATCTGGCCGGGAGCATCTCCGGCCTGTCGGTACGGCACGACGTGGGCGCCGGCAGCTCCCCACTGCTGGGTCTGCGGCTGCCGGACTGGGAGGTCACCACCGGCGAAGGCCGCACCACCACGTTCCGGCTCCTGCGCCGGGGGAAGGGCTTCCTGCTGCTGCCGCCCGGGTCCGAGGCCCGCCGTGCGGAGCTGGCGGCCCTGGCCGAACCCTGGGCGGACCGGATCGGCACCCTGGACGCGGTCTCGGTGGCCGGGGACGGCGCGGACGCCATCGGCGCGGTCCTGGTACGGCCCGACGGCCACGTGGTCTGGGTCGACGGTCCGGACGCACCCGGCCTCACCGGGGCACTGGTCCGCTGGTTCGGCCCGCAGGAGGAACCGGACGGGGCCCGTGCCGGACTCCGCCCGGCGTCGGAGGCGGCGGCGCCGACGGCCGTGACCCCGGCGGCGGCCGGCCCCGTCCGGCGCCAGGGCGGTGGCGAGCGGCTCACCGGCCGCACCGCGCTGGTCACGGGATCGAGCCGGGGCATGGGCCGGGCGGCCGCTCGGCGGCTCGCGGAGGAGGGCGCGCTCGTCGCGGTCCACTACAGCAGCGACGAGGCCGCCGCCCAAGAGGTCGTCGTCTCGGTCGAGCGGGACGGCGGCCGGGCCTTCGCCGTACGGGCCGAACTGGGCGTCGACGACGACGTGGACGGCCTCTTCGCGGCCCTGGAGGAGGGGCTGCTGGAGCGCACGGGCAGCACCGACCTGAACATCCTGGTGAACAACGCCGGGGTGATGGGCGGGGTCGGCGCCCAAGACATCACCCCGGAGCACTTCGACCGGATCTTCGCGGTCAACGCCAAGGCGCCGTTCTTCCTGATCCGGCGGGCGCTGCGGAACATGCCCGACGGCGGCCGGATCATCAACATCTCCTCCGGCCTGACCCGCTTCGCGAACCCGGACGAGATCGCGTACGCGATGAGCAAGGGCGCGCTCGAACAGCTCGCACTGCACTTCGCGAAGGCCCTGGGGCCGCGGAACATCACCATCAACTCGGTGGCTCCCGGCATCACCCGCAACGGCAACCCGGTCTTCGACATCCCGGAGGCCGTCGAGCAGATGGCGGCGCTGTCGGCGTTCAACAGGGTCGGCGAGCCGGAGGACGTCGCCGACGTGGTCGCCTTCCTCGCCACCGACGAGGCCCGCTGGATCACCGGCTCCTTCGTCGACGCCACCGGCGGCACGCTGCTCGGCTGACCGCCGCCCCCAACCGAGACGACCCCCAACCGAGACGACCCCCACCCGAGACGGCCCCCACCCGAGACCGCCGGCGCCCACCCACGCCACGCCGGCGACGGGCGGGCCGGCCGGGGAGCCTCCCCGGCCGGCCCGTCCCTTCCCACCACCACCCGCCCCTTCCGGCACCGAATTCCGACGACACCGATCCTCTGGCGAAACGCGAGCATGCAGTCCTCGACGAACTCCCCGGCAGACGCCCCCCGGTCCGCGGCCCGCTGGGCCCTGGTCTGCGTACTCGCCGCGAACATGCTGGTCGACGCCCTGGAAGTGTCCGCGACACTGGTGGCGCTGCCGGCCGTCGGCAGCGATCTGGCGCTGTCCGAGCCCCGGCTCCAATGGGTCGTCAGCGGGTTCGCCGCCGGCTTCGGCGGCCTCCTGCTGCTCGGCGGCCGGCTGGTCGAACGACTCGGCCGCCGCCCCGTCTACCTCGCCGCGCTCCTCGTCTTCGCCGGCGCTTCGCTGGCGGGTGCGCTGGCGGACGGTCCGGGGTTGCTGATCGCCACCCGGGTGGTGAAGGGTTTCTGCGTCGCGCTGACCGCGCCCACCGGACTCGCCATCATCGTTTCCGCCGTCCCGGAGGGCGCCGCCCGGCGCCGGGCGGTATCGCTGTACTCCTTCTTCGGCGCCGCCGGCTTCTGCGCGGGACTGCTGCTGTCGGGCCTGCTCACCGAAGTCGGCTGGCGCTGGACCTTCGCCTTCCCCGCCCCGGTCGCCCTCCTGCTGCTGGCCGCAGGACTCCGGCTGGTCCCGCGCGACGTCCCCGCCGTGCGGACCCGCGCGGTGCACACCCGGCGCGCCGCGGCCGGCGGCGCCGCGCTGACCGGCACGGTGCTGCTGCTCGTGTACGCCGTCTCGGAGGCGGCCGGGCCCGGGCGGCAGCCGGGGCGCGCGTCCGCCGCGTTCGCCGGGGCCCTGCTGCTCGGCGCCGGCTTCGTGCGGGCCGAGCGGACGGCCGGCCGGCCGCTGGTTCCGCCCGGGCTGCTGCGGCACGCGCCCCTGGTGCGCTCCGCGGTGGGCGCCGCCGCGCTCAACGGCTCGTACGTGGCCTTCCTGTTCGTGGTGACCCTGCAGCTCCAGCGGGCCGGGTGGACCCCTTGGGAGACGGCCCTCGCCTTCCTCCCGGCAGGGGCGCCGCTCGCGCTGCTCGCGCTGCGCTCCGGGCGGATCGCCGTCCGCCTCGGACCGGCGCGGGCGGTGGCGGCGGGCGCGGCCGCCGCCCCGCTGGGCTACGCCCTGTACCCCCGCGGCCCCGCGACCGAGGTGGCCTACACCGACCTGCTCCCCGCCACGGGGTGCGTCGGCGCCGCCTTCGTGCTCGCCTTCACCGCGCTGCACCTCCAGGCCACGGCGGGCGTTCCCGCGCACCGGCAGGCGGAGGCCGGCGCGTTCTACCAGACCTGCGTCCAACTCGGCGCGGCCCTCACGACGGTCCTCGTCTCCGCCCTGTACACCGCCGGCACCGATCACGCCCTGTGGTTGGTGACGGCAGTCGGCCTGGCGGGCGCCGTCGTCGCGCTGACGGGCCTGGGGCGGGCGTCGGAGCCCCGACGCCCGTCCGTCCGGCGGGCCCGCGAGGGCCTGCCCCGAAGTTCCCGCACACCCACCTCTGAAAGGAAGTCCCATGTCCAACGTGCCTCTGCGACTGGCCGTCATCATCAGCAGCGTCCGCGAGGGCCGCTTCGGCCCGGTGCCCGGCCAATGGATCGCCGCGCAGGCCCGTGAGCGGGCGGACCTGGAGGTCGACGTGATCGACCTGACCGAGCACGACCTGCCGGCCGCCCTGTCCTTCAACCCCTCCCCGGAGACCGCCGAGGCACTCGCCTCCGTCTCGCCCCGGCTGGAGCGGGCCGACGCGTACGTGGTCGTCACCCCGGAGTACAACCACAGTTACCCGGCCTCGCTCAAGCACCTCATCGACTGGCACTACACCCAGTGGCGCGCCAAGCCGGTCGGCTTCGTCTCCTACGGCGGCCTGGCCGGCGGCCTGCGGGCGGTGGAGCACCTGCGGCCGGTCTTCGCCGAACTGCACGCGGTCACCGTCCGCGACGTCGTCAGCTTCCACTCGGCGTGGGAGCACTTCGGCGAGGACGGCCTCCCCAAGGACGCCGAAGGGCCCGAGGGCGCCGCGAAGGTGCTGCTCGACCAGCTCGCCTGGTGGGGAACCGTCCTGCGCGAGGGCCGTGAGAAGACCCCGTACCAGGCCTGACCCCCACTTCACCTCGACGGGCGGACGGGGGCACCCGTCCGCCCCGACCTGGAGAACAACATGACCACACTGCACATGTCACATACGTACGAGACGGATACCGGCCAGGTCCGCATCTCCCCGCCGGACGTCACCGTGCTGAACTCCGTAGGGCGGCGTGAGCGGGCCCGCATGCTGGAGCAGTACGTCCGCGAGGAGTTGGGCCGCATCCTCGGGATCGCACCGCAGTACGTCGACACGACGGGCCGTCCGATGGGCTGCCTCGGGATCGGATCGATCTCCGGAATCGAACTGCAGTACCGGATGGAGTCGGTGCTGGGCGTCGACCTCAACCTCCAGCGCCTCCTGCTGGCGAACAGCGCGCAGGAGCTCATCGACTGCCTCGTCGGACAGTTCGGCCCGGACGCCCACCTGCACGGGGCCCCGGTGCCGGCATGACGACGACCACCCTGCTGTCCGCCGCCCGCCCGGCGGTGCACCACCTGGACCTGCCCGACTGCGACTTCACCCTGTCCGCGGACCGGATCGACCTGTGGCTGGTGCGCCGTCCCACCGGCGCGGCGGCCGATGCCCTGGCGATCGGGGAGTTGGACGACGACGAGCGCAGGAAGACCGACGCGTTCATCCGCCAGTCCGACGGCATGCTCTACGCCGCGGCTCACGTCGCCGTGCGCCGGCTGCTCGGCCGTTACACCGCCACCCTGCCGCAGGACGTCCGCTTCATGCGCGAGCCCTGCCCCGGCTGCGGTGAGGCGCACGGCCGCCCCGCCCTGTCACCGCCGCCGCCTCCGCTGCACTACTCCCTCTCGCACAGCGGGGGAGTCGCGCTCGTCGGGGTCGGTACCCGACCCCTCGGCGTCGACGTGGAGAAGCTGCCGGGGGTCGAAACCGTCGACATCTGCTCGAAGGCGCTGCACCCGGACGAGCAGTCGGAGATCGCCGAAACCGAGGCAGGTGACGAGCGCCGGCAGCTCTTCGGCCGGATCTGGACGCGAAAGGAAGCGTTCCTCAAGGGGCTCGGGACAGGGTTGAGCCGCTCACCCGCCGAGGACTACCTCGGCACCGACCACGACCGCCACCCGGACGGCTGGACCATGGTCGGCGTTCCCGCCGACTCCGGACATGCCGCCGCCGTCGCCGTGGCCGGGACCCCTCCCGAAGTGGTCGACGTCCGGTGGGTGCCCGACACCTGGCTCGCGGCCGGGGGTTCCGCGTGCGGTGCCTCCCCGTGGCCGGCCGCACAGTACGCCCCAGCCGACCGCAAGTAAGGACGTGACCGGATGATCCACACCGCCTTCGTCTTCCCGGGCCAGGGCTCCGAATGCGCCGGCATGGGCAAGGAACTGCTCGCCCTGCGACCGGACCTCGCCGACACCTACCTCCGAGCCGCCGACGACCTCCTCGGCATCCCCCTCGGCCGGCTGTGCCGGGAGGGCTCAGCCCGGGACCTGGAGGACCCCGCGGTGGCGCAGCCCGCCGTGTTCCTGACGAGCCTGGTCGCGCTGGAAGTGCTGCGCGGCGAGGGCCTCGAACCCGACGTGGTCGCCGGGCACAGCCTGGGCGAGTACGCGGCGCTGGTCGCCGCTGGCGTCCTGGAGTGGAGCGAAGCGCTGTGGCTGGTCCGGCTGCGCGGCGAACTCGTGGCCACCGTCGGCGACCGGGTGGGCAGCGCCACCGCGGCCGTCATCGGCCTGCGCCGCACCGACCTGGCGCGGATGTGCGCCGAGGCCCGGGCGGCCACGGGCCGGGTCGTGGAGGTGGCCGGGGAGAACGAGCCCCGCCAGACGGTGGTCTCCGGAGAGGCCGTCGCGGTCGACCACCTCATCGCGTCCGCCCGGGCGGCCGGGGCGCGGGTGCGGCGGCTGCGCACCGGCGGCCCGTTCCACTCCAGCCTGTTGCGCGATGTCGAGGCGGAGTTCACCGAGACCCTGATCGCCACCGAGTTCCGCGACCCGGCCGTACCACTGGTCTCCGGCGTCACCGGCGGGCGGGTGACGACGGCGGAGGAGGCGGTCGTCTCCCTGCGCGGCCAGCTCACCAGCCGGGTGCGATGGACCGAAACCGTCGAGACCCTCGCGGCCTCGGGCGCCGACCGGTTCGTGGAGGTGGGACCCGGCCAGGTGCTCAGCGGCCTGGTCCGGCGCATCCTGCCGCGGGCCCGGGTCCACACGACGCACACGGCGGCGCGGCTGGCCGCGGCCGTGGACGCGCTCACCGACACCACAGTCTGACCGTCGACCGACAGGAAGGGTGGGGAGAGGACAATGCCCATGGCGGACGACACGATCCGGTCCCGGATCGAAGAGCTCAACGGGATCAAGGAGTCCGCACGCAGCGGCGACGAGGGTGCCACCGGGCGCCAGCACGCCAAGGGCAAGCTGACCGCCCACGAGCGGATCTCGCTGCTGCTGGACAAGGGCTCGTTCACGGAGGTGGAACCGCTGCGCCGGCACCGGGCCGTCGGTTTCGGCCTGGAGGCGAAGCGCCCCTACAGCGACGGCGTCGTGACCGGTTGGGGCACCGTGGAGGGCCGCACCGTCTTCGTCTACGCGCACGACTTCCGGATCTTCGGCGGTGCGCTGGGCGAAGCCCACGCCGAGAAGATCCACAAGATCATGGACATGGCCGAGTCCGCCGGAGCCCCGCTGGTCTCGCTGAACGACGGGGCCGGCGCCCGCATCCAGGAGGGGGTCTCGGCGCTGGCCGGCTACGGCGGGATATTCCGGCGCAACACCAAGGCCTCGGGCGTCATCCCGCAGATCTCCGTGATGCTCGGCCCCTGCGCCGGCGGGGCCGCGTACTCCCCGGCGCTCACGGACTTCGTGTTCATGGTCCGCGAGACCTCCCAGATGTTCATCACCGGACCCGACGTCGTCAAGGCGGTCACCGGCGAGGAGATCAGCCAGAACGGCCTCGGCGGAGCGGACGTGCACGCGCAGACCTCCGGCGTCGCGCACTTCGCGTACGACGACGAGGAGACCTGCATCGCCGAGGTCCGCTACCTGCTGGGGCTGTTGCCCTCCAACAACCGGCAGCTGGCCCCCGTAGAGCACTCCGGCGATCCGGCGGACCGTCCCAACGATGTCCTCCTCGACCTGGTGCCGGCCCAGCCCGGGCAGGCGTACGACATCCGCAAGGTGATCGAGGAGGTCGTCGACGACGGCGCCCACTTCGAGGTGCACCCCGCATGGGCGCCGAACCTCGTCTGCTCGCTGGCCCGACTGGACGGGCACGTCGTCGGCATCGTCGCGAACAATCCCGCGGCGCTGGCGGGCGTACTGGACATCGAGGCCTCCGAGAAGGGGGCGCGGTTCGTCCAGTTCTGCGACGCCTTCAACATCCCCCTCGTGACGCTGGTCGACGTCCCCGGTTTCCTGCCGGGCGTCGACCAGGAGCACAACGGCATCATCCGGCGAGGCGCGAAGCTGCTGTACGCGTACTGCAACGCGACCGTGCCCCGGATCTCGCTCGTGCTGCGCAAGGCGTACGGCGGTGCCTACATCGTCATGGACTCCCGCTCGATCGGCGCGGACCTGGCACTGGCCTGGCCCACCAACGAGATCGCGGTGATGGGGGCGGAGGGCGCGGCGAACGTCGTCTTCCGGCGCGAGATCAGCGCGGCTGACGACCCCGAGGCCGTCCGTGCGCAGCGAATCGCGGAGTACAAGCAGGAGCTGATGCACCCGTACTACGCGGCCGAACGCGGCCTGATCGACGACGTGATCGACCCGCGGGACACCCGCTCGGTGCTGATCCGCTCGCTGGACATGCTGCGCGCCAAGCACTCCGACCTGCCCGTCCGCAAGCACGGCAACCCGCCGCAGTGAGCGGACGCGCGGCCCCGCGGCACCCGGTCCCGGGGCCGCAGCGACGTCACGAGACGAGGAGCAGCCCGTGGAAACGAACGACTCCGGCCACCTGATCCGGGTGGTGAAGGGCCGGCCCGACGCCGAGGAACTGGCGGCCCTGACCGCCGTCGTGCTGGCACGGGCGGCGGCCTACGAGGGAGAGCACGGCGGTACGGCGGGCGGCGGACCGGCCCGGGCGAGCTGGTACCGGCCCGAGCGGACGCGCGGCTTCCTCGGCCCCCGCACCTGGCGCGACCACTCCGCGCCCGCCCCGTCGGCCTGAGTGTCAGCGCCCCTTCGCAACCCCTTCTTCCCCTCCCCATTCCTTGCAAGGAGACATCCATGACACGCCTCGTCCCCGAGCGGACGCGCACCGAGGTGGCGGCATGAGACTGCTCGTCACCGGTGGGGCCGGGTTCATCGGCTCGCACTTCGTACGGACCCTGCTCGACGGCGGTTACGCCGGCCACGGGCAGACCCGGGTCACCGTCCTCGACAAGCTCACCTACGCGGGCAACCGGGAGAACCTGCCGGCCGCACACCCCCGCCTGGACTTCGTCCGGGGCGACATCTGCGACGGGCCGTTGCTGCTGGAGCTGCTCCCCGGCCACGACGCGGTCGTGCACTTCGCGGCCGAGTCGCACGTCGACCGGTCCGTACGCTCCGCGGCCGAGTTCGTCCACACCAACGTCGCGGGCACCCAGACCCTGTTGGATGCCTGTCTGGCCACCGGCGTCGGCCGGGTCGTGCACGTCTCCACCGACGAGGTCTACGGGTCCATCGCCGAAGGTTCCTGGACGGAGGAGTGGCCACTTCTGCCCAACTCCCCGTACGCCGCCTCGAAGGCGGCCTCCGACCTCATCGCGCGCTCGTACTGGAAGACGCACGGGCTCGACGTGTCGATCACCCGCTGCTCGAACAACTACGGGCCCCACCAGCACCCCGAGAAGCTGATCCCGCTCTTCGTCACCAACCTGCTCGAAGGCCTCCAGGTCCCGCTGTACGGCGACGGCCGCAACGTCCGGGAGTGGCTGCACGTCGACGACCACTGCAGGGCGATCGCCCTCGTCCTGGCCGGAGGCCGGCCGGGCGAGGTCTACAACATCGGCGGCGGCAGCGAGCACACCAACCGGCACATCACCGAGCGGCTGCTCGCACTGTGCGGCGCGGACGCGTCCGCGGTGCGCCGGGTGGCCGACCGCAGGGGCCACGACCTGCGCTACGCCCTCGACGGGACCAAGATCCGCGAAGAGCTGGGGTACACGCCGCGTGTCCCCTTCGAACAGGGCCTCGCCGACACCGTCGCCTGGTACCGGGACAACCCCGGCTGGTGGAAGGCAGTGAAGCACCCGAGCGACCACTCCGGCCTGGAAGGCCGGGAAGGGACCACGTCATGAACACACACAAGGGACTCGTCCTCGACGAGACCGTGAAGTTCCACCAGGACACCCAGGTCGAGCGGCCCTTCGTCCCCGGCACCACCGAGATCTGGCCCGCCGGAGCGGTACTGGACGAACGCGACCGCACGGCGCTGGTCGAGGCCGCCCTGGAGATGCGGATCGCCGCCGGACCCAGCTCGCGCCGGTTCGAGTCGCGCTTCGCCCGCAAGCTGGGACACCGCAAGGCGCACCTGACCAACTCGGGTTCCTCCGCCAACCTGCTGGCCATGACGGCCTTCACCTCGCACCTGCTGGAGGACCGGCGCCTCAAGCGGGGGGACGAGGTCATCACGGTCGCCGCGGGCTTCCCCACCACCGTCAACCCGATCATCCAGAACGGGCTCGTCCCGGTCTTCGTGGACGTCGAGCTGGGCACCTACAACACGACGGCGGACCGGGTCGCGCAGGCGATCGGGCCCAAGACCCGCGCCATCATGATCGCACACGCTCTCGGCAACCCCTTCGAGGTCGCGGAGATCGCCCGGCTCGCCGCCGACCACGACCTGTTCCTGATCGAGGACAACTGCGACGCGGTGGGCTCCACGTACGACGGGCAGCTCACCGGAACCTTCGGCGACATGACGACGGTCAGCTTCTACCCGGCCCACCACCTGACGATGGGCGAGGGCGGCTGCGTCCTGACCTCGAACCTGGCGCTCGCGCGGATCGTGGAATCACTGCGCGACTGGGGCCGGGACTGCTGGTGCGAGCCGGGCGAGACCAACAAGTGCCTCAAGCGCTTCAACTACCAGATGGGCACCCTCCCCGAGGGCTACGACCACAAGTACATCTTCTCGCACGTCGGCTACAACCTGAAGGCCACCGACATCCAGGCGGCACTCGGACTCACCCAGCTCGACAAGCTCGACGACTTCTGCGAGGCGCGCCGCCGCAACTGGCGCCGGCTGCGCGAGGGCCTGGACGGCGTGCCCCACCTGATCCTGCCCGAGGCCACCCCGCGCAGCGACCCGAGCTGGTTCGGCTTCGCCCTCACCGTGGACCCCGGCGCGCCCTACACCCGGGCAGCCCTCGTCGACTTCCTCGAAGACCGCAAGATCGGAACGCGGCGTCTGTTCGCGGGCAACCTGACCCGGCACCCGGCCTACATCGGCGAGGAGCACCGCGTGGTCGGCGACCTCACCAACAGCGACATCATCACCGACCAGACCTTCTGGATCGGCGTGTACCCGGCGCTGACCGACGAGATGCTCGACTACGTCATCGCCTCCGTCAAGGAATTCGTGGGAGGCCGGCGGTGACCGTACGAACCCTCTTCCCCGGCCCGGTCGAACCAGCCCTCAAGGCGCGCCTCGACATCGAAGTCCCGTACCGCTTCGCCCGGTCGGCCGCCACCCCGGAGGGCGCCGCGCTGCGTACCGAGGACGTCGCCGGCTGGCTGGAGGAGCGTCGCCGGGCCCACCGCTTCCAGGTGGAGCGGATTCCCTTCGCCGAACTCGACGGCTGGTCGTTCGACCCGGTGACGGGCAACCTGGGACACCACAGCGGCAAGTTCTTCACGGTGGAGGGCCTGCGGGTCACCTCCACAACGGACGGCTTCGCCCACGCATGGCACCAGCCGATCATCCGGCAGCCCGAGGTCGGCATCCTGGGCATCCTGGTCAAGGAATTCGACGGCGTCCTGCACTTCCTGATGCAGGCGAAGATGGAGCCCGGCAACCCCAACCTGCTCCAGCTCTCGCCGACCGTGCAGGCCACCCGCAGCAACTACACGAAGGCCCACAAGGGTGCCGACGTCCGCTACCTGGAGTACTTCGCCGGTCCCGGCCGCGGGCGGGTGCTCGCCGACGTGCTCCAGTCCGAACACGGTTCGTGGTTCTTCCGCAAGAGCAACCGGAACATGCTCGTCGAGGCCGTCGGCGAAGTCCCCGAGCACGAGGACTTCCGATGGCTGACCCTCGGTCAGATCGGCCGGCTGTTGGGCCGTGACAACGTGGTCAACATGGACGCGCGCACGGTGCTGTCCTGCGCCCCGTTCCCGGACGCCGAAGGGCTGTCCCTGTACTCGGACACCGAGCTGTTGTCCTGGTTCACGGCCGAGCGCTCCCGCCACGACGTGAGCGCCGAGCGGGTACCGCTCGCAGGCCTCCCGGGTTGGAGGCAGGGCGAGCACTCCATCGACCACGAGGAGGGCCGTTACTTCAGTGTCGTCGCGGTCGGCGTGGAGGCGTCCAGCCGCGAGGTGGGCGGCTGGACGCAGCCCCTGTTCGAGCCGAAGGGACTGGGCGTCACCGCGTTCTTGACCCGCAGGATCGGCGGGGTGCCGCACGTGCTCGTGCACGCCCGCGTCGAGGGCGGCTTCGTCGACACCGTCGAGCTCGGCCCGACCGTGCAGTACACCCCCTCGAACTACTCGCATCTGTCACGCTCCGACCGTCCTCTCTTCCTCGATCTGGTGCTCGGCGCCGACCCGTCCCGCATCCGCTACGAGGCGGTGCACTCGGAGGAGGGCGGCCGCTTCCTGAACGCGGAGAGCCGCTACCTGATCCTGGAGGCCGACGAGGAAGAGGCCCCGCTCCAGGCGCCGCCCGGTTACCTGTGGGCCACGCCCTGGCAGCTCACCTGCTTCCTGCGGCACAACCACTACCTCAACGTCCAGGCCCGGACCCTGCTCTCGTTCCTGACATCGGGGGCGGTACACCTCTGATGGGCGCCGTCCGCATCGGCGTACTGGGCTGCGCCGACATCGCCCGCCGCCGGATGCTGCCCGCGCTGCGGGCGTGCCCCGACACCGAACTGGTCGCGGTGGCGGCCCGCGAGGGCGCCAGGGCCCGCGCGACCGCGGTCGAGTTCGGCTGCGAGGCCGTCACCGGCTACGGCGCCCTGCTGGCGCGACCGGACATCGACGCGGTGTACGTACCGCTGCCCGCGGCCCTGCACGCCCGGTGGGTGGAGGCCGCCCTGCTCGCCGGTAAACACGTCCTCGGGGAGAAGCCGCTCACCACCAGCCTGACCGCGACCCGTCGGCTGGCGGCACTGGCGGAGGCGGCCGGGCTGGCGCTGAGGGAGAACGTGATGTTCGTCCACCACTCCCAGCACGCCGCGGTCCGCGCACTCGTGGCGGGAGGCGCGATCGGCGAGGTGCGCGGCTTCCAGGCCGCCTTCACAGTGCCCCGACTGCCCGACGACGACATTCGCTACGACGCCGCGCTCGGCGGCGGCGCCCTGTGGGACACCGGCGTCTACCCGGTCCGGGCGGCCCTGCACTTCCTCGGGCGGCAACTGGAGGCCGAGGCAGCCGTCCTGGTCCGCCGCGGCCCTCACCGGGCGGTCGACACCGAGGGCACGGCGCTGCTGCGCACCCCCTCGGGGAGCTGCGCCCAACTGGCCTTCGGTCTCGACCACGGCTACCGGTCCGCCTACGAGATCACCGGTACCGAAGGGCGCATCACCGTCGACCGGGCCTTCACCCCGCCCGCCGGCCACCCTCCCCAGGTGCGCCTGGAACGTCGCACCGGCGTCGAGGAGATCCGCCTCGACCCCGACGACCAAGTGCTCAACACCGTCACCGCGTTCGCCGCGGCCGTTCGTACCGGAGCCCTGCCGGACGGCGCGATCCTGCGCCAGGCGGAGCTGCTGGACGCCATCCGACGGTGCGCGTCGGTCGTATGAGCGCGAACGAGCGGGTCCGCGGCCCCGACCCACCACATCCCCTCACAGAATTCTTCGAACCAGGAGCGGCGATGCTGCCTTGCACCCACCCCGAGATATCGGAACTGTCGGCCCAGGTACGGCTGTTGCGCGACCACAGCGAGCTGCGGGCCCTTTTCGACCGCTACCTCACCGCCCTCGACCTGGACGGCGTGCCGGAAGGGGACGAGACGTCGTTCGGCGGGATCTTCACAGAGGACGCCACCTTCACCTTCCCCATCGGCACCTGCTCGGGGACCGACGGCTTCACCGCCTTCCAGCGGCAGGCCAGGGGACGGTGGGCGCGGACCCACCACCTCGGCTCCGGCCACGCCATCTCCGTCGAGGGGGACCGGGCCACCCTGCGGGTCCAGCAGCTGACGGCCCACGTCCACCACCCCGGCGACGGCCCCTCGGGTCGCTTCGACGTAGGCGGCTACTCCGAGGCGCGGGCCCTGCGCACCGAGGCCGGCTGGCGGCTCAGCCACGTCGCGTACCACGTCGTGTGGGACTCCGGCGACCGGCTGCCCGAGCTGACCGGAGTCCGGCTGTGAGTACCGGATGACCGCCATGCAGGCCGAGCCGCTCTACGCCGCGCTGCTCTTTCCCGAGCTGCTGCAGCCCACGCTCTACCGTGCGCACCGGTACCCGGCGCCGCCCCTGACCGCGCTCATGCGCCGCCGGGCCGCCTGGGCACTGGCCGTCGTCCGGGGCCGGGTGCGTCCCGTCCGCTGAACCTCCCCACGCCTCCAGGAGATCCCCCGATGGCCGCTGCCTCCGCCCCCACCGTGCCCGGCGTCCGGGCCGTCACGCTCGACGGGGGCGGGATTCCCCTGTCAGGGCTGCTGGCACTGCCGACGCAGCCCGTGCCCCGAGCCGTCGTGGTCGCCTTGCACGGCGCCGGGATGAGCGCCGGCTACTTCGACAGCAGGGCCCTTCCCGGGCAGTCACTGCTGACCCTCGGCGCCGAGCTCGGCTTCGCCGTCCTCGCCCTGGACCGGCCCGGGTACGGGGCCTCGGCCGCCGCCCTGCCCGAGGGGTTGGACCTCGTCGGGCAGAGCGCGGTGTTGCGCGCGGCACTGGCCTGCTTCGCCCGGCGACACGAAACCGGCGCCGGCTTCTTCCTGCTGGCGCACTCCAACGGCGGCCGGCTCGCGCTGTCCGTCGCGGCCGACGGTCTCGAAGCAGAACCGCTGGGCGTGGACGTCTGCGGCCTCGGCCGGCACTTCGCGGTGGAGCCGGAGCGACTCCCCGGTTCCGGCGCCGGCGGGCCGGGCGAGTGGCGCCGGCACTGGGGGGCGCTGCGGCTGTACCCGCCGGACGCCTTCCGGCTGGGCCAGGAGCTGGTCCGCCCGGTCCCCGTCGTGGAGGCGCGGGAGACGCGCCGGTGGCCGCGGATGTACCCGGCCGTCGCGGCCCGGGTGCGCGTGCCGGTCCGCTTCACCTTCGCCGAACAGGAGCAGTGGTGGAGGACCGACGAAGCCGCGCTGGTGGAATTGCTGGCTCCGTTGACGCGGGCCCCCGCGGAGGTCGTCCGGCAGCCCGACGCCGGCCACAACGTCAGCCTCGGCTGGGCGGCCCGTGCCTATCACCTGCGGGCGCTGGCCTTCCTGGAGGAGCGCCTGCTCGCGCGGAACGCCGTGCGGCCGGGGATTCCGAAGACCCTGACACAGACGTGAACAAGGTTGACGTGGCTCTGACATGGAGCCCGTTGACCCACTGATGGGTACCAACGAGGCTTTTGGAGAGCATTCCGCGACGTGTACCGAAAGCCGCCATAGAGGGGCACGTCCTCTCGGACGGATGCCCCGCGCACGTTCTGTTCATTCGGCTCCACCCTGAAGAGGAACCACACATGAGTGACGTGAAGGATCTGGTGCAGGTCGCCGGGATCATCGATGCCGAAGAGGCCGCTCTGCCGGCCGAGGAGGGCGTCGACTGGTTCGGGTTCCCGCTCCGCCTCCCGTCGGGCAAGGACGACATCTCCGAGGCGGCGGCAACGGAGATCATCGCCGGCCTGAAGGCCCCCCAGGAGGGCGTCCTCATCAGCTACCTGACCGACGCCGACGAGATCAGCGCCTTCACCACCGAGCTCGGTGTCAAGGCCGTCCAGCTCCACGGCGACGTGGAGCCGGAGCAGCTGCGCAAGCTCAAGGCCAACCGCCCCGACCTGTACGTGCTCAAGAGCCTGGTCGTGAAGGAGGACAACGCCGAGGAGCTGCTCCGACTCGTCGACGACGTCGCCGACGCGGTGGACATGTTCATCACCGACACCTTCGACCCGGCCACCGGCGCCAAGGGCGCCACCGGTCTCACCCACGACTGGAACGTCAGCGCCGAGCTCGTGCGCCGCTCCCCCAAGCCCCTGATGATGGCCGGCGGCCTGAACGCGGAGAACGTCGCCGACGCGATCCGCTTCGTCAAGCCCGCCGCCGTCGACGCCCACACGGGCCTCGAAGGCGCCGACGGCCGCAAGGACCGCGCCAAGGTCGCCACGTTCGTGGCCGAGTCGCGCAAGGCGTTCGCCGAGATCGCCGGCGAGAGCGCCTGACCCCTACGGCACAGCCCGACCCCCTGGTTGCGGCCGCCCGGGGCAACCCCCCATCGGGCCCCGGTCGCAGCCCGTCTCCACCGACCGACGAGAAGCAGGTTCTCATGGCGACCGGCCACCACAACGTCCACCCACTGCCGCAGACCAACCAGCTCCGGGCGATGCACACCGTCATCAGAGACCGCGACGCCTCGCGCGCCGACTTCGTCTTCTACTCCCGGCGCATCATCCGCCTCCTGCTCGAGTCCGCGCTCGATCTGCTGCCGTTCGACAAGCAGAAGGTGACCACGCCGGTCGGCGAGACCTTCGAGGGCCTGAAGTTCACGCCCCACCTGTGCGCCGTGCCCGTGATCCGGGCCGGGGACTCGATGGTGGACGAGCTGCGCGCCGTCGTACCCGACATCCGCGTCGGCAAGATACTCATCCAGCGGGACAAGACCACCAAGCTGCCCCACGTCCTCTACCAGAACCTGCCGGACGACATCGCGCACCGGCAAGTGCTGCTGCTGGAGCCGATGCTCGCCACCGGCGGCAGCGCCAACGCCGCCATCGACCTGCTGCTGGAGGCGGGCGTGCGCGAGGAGAACATCGTGTTCGTCAACTTCCTCGCCGCGCCCGAGGGCATCGAGGCGGTCCACGACCAGCACCCCCTCGTCAAGATCGTCACCTCGTCCGTCGAAGAGCGGCTCAACGAGAACGCGTTCATGATCCCGGGCCTCGGCGACTTCGGCGACCGCTTCTTCGGCACCACCGACTCGGCCGTGGTCCGATGACGAGCCGCGCGCTGTCCGACTCGGCCCTGACCGCGCTCGCACCCGCCATCTGGGGTTCGACGTACCTGGTCACCACCGAGCTGCTGCCGGAGGGCCGCCCGCTGCTGGCGGCCGTACTGCGGGCGCTGCCCGCGGGCCTGATCCTGGTACTCATCGGCCGCACCCTGCCCCGCGGCATCTGGTGGTGGCGTGCGCTGGTCCTCGGCGTGCTCAACATCGGCGCCTTCTTCTACCTGCTGTTCGTCGCGGCGTACCACCTGCCGGGCGGGGTCGCGGCGTTGGTGATGTCGATCCAGCCGATGATCGTGCTGCTCCTGGGTGCCCTGCTGCTCAAGGAGAAGATCAAGCGGATCCACCTGGTCGCCTGCGCGCTCGGCGCCGCCGGTGTGGCCCTGCTGGTCCTCCAACCGAACGCCGGCCTCAACGCCACCGGTGTCATCGCCGGTCTGCTGGGCGCGCTCAGCATGGCCTCGGGCATCGTCTTGACCAAGCGCTGGGGCCGCCCCGAAGGCGTGGGCCTGCTGACCTTCACGGGCTGGCAGCTCACCGTCGGCGGCCTGGTGCTGCTGCCGGTCGTGCTGATCGGCGAGGGCCTGCCAGACACGATCACCGGCAAGAACCTGGCGGGCTTCGCCTACCTCGGCATCATCGGGGCCCTGTTCGCCTACGCGATCTGGTTCCGCGGCATGGAGCGGCTGCCCGCGCTCGCCGTCTCGTTCCTGAGCTTCGCCTCGCCGCTCGCGGCCACCCTGCTGGGGTACTTCGTCCTCGACCAGGCCCTGTCGCCGCTCCAACTCGTCGGCGCGCTCACCGTGGTCGCCGCCGTCGTCCTGGCCCAGCCGCGTCCCGGCCGGGCCAGGAGGCAAGCGGCCAGGGCGAGCGCGCGGGAGCCCGTCGACGCCTGACCCGACGGAGCTCCTCCCCGACTCCCGGCCCCACCGAACCCCCCCTGGTGGGGGCCGGGAGTGGCGGTGGCACACCGAGGTCTCCCCCGTCCTCGGTGTGCCACCCGTCCGCCACCGACCAGGAGGGAACCGAGTCCGTGCCCCACATCCACGTCCGGCACTACCCGAGAGACTTCACGGCCGAGCAACTCCGGGCGATCGACGAAGCGGTGACCGCCGCGGTGACGCGGACCTTCGCCACCGACGAGGACTCCGTCTCGATCTCGCTGGAGCCGGTCGAACCCGAGGACTGGGACGCCCACGTCCTCACCGAGATAGCGGCCCGCCGGGACCTGCTGGTCAAGCCGCCCGGCTACTGGAACGAGAAGTGAGAGACCTTCGATGAGCGCAAGCAGCGGCATCCCCGTCGTCTACACCGAGGAAGTCCGTGAGGCCCTCCACGAGGGCGCGGCCGTCGTCGCCCTGGAGAGCAACGTCATCACGCACGGCCTGCCCTACCCCGACAACGCCGCCACCGCCCGCAAGGTGGAGGACGCGGTACGGGCCGGCGGCGCGGTGCCCGCGACGATCTGCATCGAGGCCGGCCGGATCCGCGTCGGCATGTCGGACTCCGACATCGAGCGCTTCGCCTCGCTGCCGAACATCCCCAAGGTCTCCAGCCGCGACATGCCCCTCGTCCTGGCCGGGGGCGGCCTCGGCGCGACCACCGTCGCCTCCTCCGTCGTGGCGGCCGAACTCGCGGGGATCGCGTTCTTCTCCTCCGCGGGCATCGGCGGCGTGCACCGCGGCGCGCAGGAGACCTGGGACGTCTCCTCCGACCTCATCCAGTTCACCCGCTCCAAGGTCGCGGTCGTCTGCGCCGGGGCGAAGATGATCCTCGACCTCGGGCTGACGCTGGAGTACCTGGAGACGCAGTGCGTCCCGGTCGTCGCCTACCGCTCGGACGACTTCCCCGCCTTCTACTGCCGCACCAGCGGCCACCGGGCGCCCCACCGCCTGGACGACGAGCAGGTCATCGCCCATGCCATCGAGGCCCACTGGGCGCTCGGCAACAACAGCTCCTTCCTGATCACCACCCCGGTCCGGGAAGCGGACGCCATCGACTCCACCGAGGTCGACACGGCCATCCGCGAAGCCGTCGCCCGGGCCGCCGCCGACGGCATCTCCGGCCAGGGCATCACCAAGTACCTGATGCGGGCCGTGGACGCGGCCACCGACGGACGCTCGGCGCGCGCCAACATGGCCGTCCTCGCCTCCTGCGCGGAGGCCGCCGGCCGGCTCGCCGTCGCCCACGCCACGCACCTCGCCGAACGCGCGGGACGCTGACCCGTCCCACCCCTTCCGCCGTCGCACGTCCGCACCACGCAAAGACCTCGATGAGGAGACACCCGATGTCCGAGAAGTTGTTCGAGCCGGTCACCCTGGGGAAGCTGGCCTTGCGCAACCGCCTGGTCATGGCGCCCATGAGCCGCAACCGCGCCACCCCCGACGGCCTCGCCACCGAGCTGATGGCCACCTACTACGGCCAGCGGGCCGGCGCCGGTCTCATCATCAGCGAGGGCGTCCAGCCCAACGTCGTCGGCCAGGGGTTCATGAACAGCCCCGGCCTCCACTCGCAGCAGCAGACCGAGTCCTGGAAGCAGGTCACCTCCGCCGTGCACCGCGCCGGCGGACTGATCGTCGCCCAGCTCATGCACGCCGGCCGCATCGGCCACCCGTCCCTGTACCCCAGCGCCCACCAGTCGGTCGCGCCGTCGGCCGTCACCGCGGCCGGCCAGTGCTTCGGCCCCGAGGGCGCGCTGGACTACCAGGAGCCGCACGCGCTGACGGTCGAGGAGATCGCGCAGACCGTCAAGGACTTCGCGGACGCCGCGCAGAACGCCGTCGAGGCCGGCTTCGACGGCGTCGAGGTCCACGCGGGCAACGGCTTCCTGCTCCACCAGTTCCTCGCGGAGAACACCAACCTGCGCACCGACGAGTACGGCGGCTCCATCGAGAACCGCGTCCGCTTCGCCGCCGAGGTGATCGAGGCGGTGTCCGAACGCATCGGCGCCGACCGCGTGGGCGTGCGCATCTCGCCCGCCAACCCGTACAACGACATCGTCGAGGGCGACACCGCCGCCCTGTACGAGGCGCTCGTCGCGGCCCTGCCGCCGCTGGCGTTCCTGCACGTGCTGGAGGGCGGCAACCGCAGCCGGACCGAGGCGCTGCGCGCCCAGTGGACCGGCACCATCATCCTGTCCCCGCACCCGGAGAACCTGGGCGTCCCGGTCACCGCCGAGACCGCCACCGAGGCGCTGGAGGCCGGTGTCGCCGGCGCCGTCGCGTTCGGCGCGGCCTTCCTGGCCAACCCGGACCTGCCGGAGCGGGTGCGCGCCGGCGGCCCGTTCAACGCGGTGGACACCACCACCTTCTACGGTGGCGACCACCGCGGCTACACCGACTACCCGACCCTGGCAGAGGCCGTTTCCGCGTGAGCGACTCCGGACAGATGCTGCTTTTCTCGGGGCGCGCACACCCCGGGTTGGCGGAGGCCGTGGCGGCCGAGCTGGGCACGACGCTGGTCCCGACGAAGGCGATCGACTTCGCCAACGGCGAGATCTACATCCGCTACCACGCCTCCGTGCGCGGCGCGGACTGCTTCGTCATCCAGAGCCACACCGCCCCCATCAACAAGGCGATCATGGAACAGCTCATCATGATCGACGCGTTGAAGCGGGCCTCCGCGCGCAGCGTCACGGTGATCCTGCCGTTCTACGGGTACGCCCGACAGGACCGCAAGCACAGCGGCCGCGAGCCCATCTCGGCCCGCCTGGTCGCGGACCTGCTGAAGACCGCGGGCGCGGACCGCATCCTGACGGTCGATCTGCACGCCGACCAGATCCAGGGCTTCTTCGACGGGCCGGTGGACCACCTGTTCGCGATGCCGGTCCTCGCGGACCACATCGGGGCCAAGGCCGACCGCGACCACCTCACGGTCGTCTCGCCCGACGCCGGTCGCGTCCGGGTGGCCGACGGGTGGTGCGACCGGCTGGGCGCGCCGTTGGCCATCGTCCACAAGCGGCGCGACAAGGACGTGGCCCACCAGGTCACCGCCCACGAAGTGGTCGGTGACGTCCGGGGCCGGGACTGCGTCCTGGTCGACGACATGATCGACACCGGCGGCACGATCTGTGCCGCCGCCGACGCCCTCTTCGCCCAGGGGGCTCGGGACGTCATCGTGGCGGCCACGCACGGGGTGCTGTCCGGCCCCGCCGCGGACCGCCTGAAGAACTCGCGGGTCAGCGAGTTCGTCTTCACGGACACCCTGCCGGTGCCCGGGGCGCTCGGACTGGACAAGGTCACCGTCCTGTCGATCGCCCCGCTCATCGCGGGCGCCGCCCGTGAGGTGTTCCGCAACGGATCGGTGACCCGGTTGCTCCAGGACCGGTAGGGCCGGGGGCGGGCGGGCCGAGGGGGTCCGCCCGTTCCCCGGGGCAGTGCGCGGGGGTGCACCGTCCCGACGACCCGTACCGCGTGAGCCACTGCAGACCGGCCGCCGCGATCTCGCGGCCCGGTGCGCGGGCGGCGGGCACGCCCGCTGTTCCACGAAGGAAGTTAAGGAAGCGAGAAATGACCTTTCAGGAGACCAGCGTGCTCGAGCCCACCCTTCTGGGGACCAAGGCGTTGCCGGACCTGCTCGCCGAGCGGGTCGCGGAGCACCCGGAGGCGACCGCGGTCGTCTACCGCGACCAGAGCCTCACCTACCGTGAACTGGCGGCCAGAAGCTCGGCCCTGGCCGAGTACCTGAGACATCTCGGTGTCTCGGCGGACGACTGCGTCGGCCTCTTCGTCGAGCCGTCGCTCGACCTGATGAT
This sequence comes from Streptomyces sp. NPDC058279, assembly GCF_042881255.1. Classification (NCBI taxonomy): domain Bacteria; kingdom Bacillati; phylum Actinomycetota; class Actinomycetes; order Kitasatosporales; family Streptomycetaceae; genus Streptomyces; species Streptomyces sp. NPDC058279. The sequence continues at coordinate 120,090 of NZ_JBHVYA010000016.1, forward strand.
CGGCGCCTGGGGCATCCTGTCCGCCGGCGGCGCCTACCTGCCGCTGTCCCCGGAGTACCCCGAGGACCGGCTCCGGTACATGATCGAGAACAGCCAGGCGAAGATCATCCTCGGTCAGCAGCGCCTGGTGTCCCGACTGCGCGACCTCGCGCCGAAGGACGTCACCGTCGTCACCCTGCGCGACTCCGACGCGTTCGTGCTGCCCGAGGGCGCGCCCGCGCCCGCCGCCGAGGGCAGCCGCCCCGACAGCCTCGCCTACGTCATCTACACCTCGGGCAGCACCGGGAAGCCCAAGGGCGTGATGATCGAGCACCGCAGCGTCGTCAACCAGCTCGGCTGGCTGCGCGAGACGCACGGCATCGACCGCAGCAAGGTCGTCCTGCAGAAGACCCCGATGAGCTTCGACGCCGCCCAGTGGGAGATCCTCTCCCCGGCCAACGGCACCACTGTCGTCATGGGCGCCCCCGGCGTCTACGCCGACCCCGAGGGCCTCATCGAGACCATCCAGAAGCACGGCGTCACCACCGTCCAGTGCGTCCCGACGCTGCTCCAGGCGCTCATCGACACCGAGAAGTTCGACGCCTGCTCCTCGCTGAAGCAGATCTTCAGCGGTGGCGAGGCGCTCTCGCGCAACCTGGCCCTCCAGGTCACCCGCGAGATACCGGGCCGCGCCCTGATCAACCTGTACGGGCCGACGGAGTGCACCATCAACTCCTCCTCGTACACCGTCGACCCCGCCGCCCTGGACGAGGGCCCGCAGTCGATCTCGATCGGCAGCCCGGTCCACCACACCGAGTACCACATCCTCGACAAGGACCTGCGCCCCGTCGGCGTCGGCGAGATCGGCGAGCTCTACATCGGCGGCATCCAGCTCGCCCGCGGCTACCTGCACCGCCCCGACCTGACCGCCGACCGCTTCCTGGAGATCGCGCTCACCGAGGACGCCGCCCCCACCCGCCTCTACAAGACGGGCGACCTGGGCCAGTGGAACCCGGACGGCACCGTGCAGTTCGCCGGCCGCGCCGACAACCAGGTCAAGCTGCGCGGCTACCGCGTCGAACTCGACGAGATCTCCCTCGCGATCGAGAACCACGAGTGGGTCCGCAACGCGGCCGTCATCGTCAAGAACGACAGCCGCACCGGCTTCCAGAACCTCATCGCCTGCGTCGAGCTGAGCGAGAAGGAAGCCGCCCTGATGGACCAGGGCAACCACGGCTCCCACCACGCCTCGAAGAAGAGCAAGCTCCAGGTCAAGGCGCAGCTGTCCAACCCGGGCCTGCGCGACGACGCCGAGCTCGCCGGCCGCCCGGCCTTCGACCTGGAGGGCTCCGAGCCCACCCCCGAGCAGCGCGCCCGGGTCTTCGCCCGCAAGACGTACCGCTTCTACGAGGGCGGCGCCGTCACCCAGGACGACCTGCTCGACCTGCTCGGCGCCAAGGTCAGCGCGGGCTACTCGCGCAAGGCGGCCGATCTGGCCCCCGCCGAACTGGGCCAGATCCTGCGCTGGTTCGGCCAGTACGTCAGCGAGGAGCGGCTGCTGCCGAAGTACGGCTACGCCTCCCCGGGCGCGCTGTACGCGACGCAGATGTACTTCGAGCTGGAGGGCGTCGGCGGACTGAAGCCGGGCTACTACTACTACCAGCCGGTCCGCCACCAGCTCGTGCTGATCAGCGAGCGCGAGGCCACCGGCAAGCCCACCGCGCAGATCCACTTCATCGGCAAGAAGAGCGGCATCGAGCCGGTCTACAAGAACAACATCGTCGAGGTCCTGGAGATAGAGACCGGCCACATGGTCGGCCTCTTCGAGCAGATCCTGCCCGGCTACGGCCTCGACATCCACGACCGCGCCTACGAGCCGGCCGTCCGCGAGCTGCTGGACGTCGCCGACGAGGACTACTACCTGGGCACCTTCGAGCTCGTCCCGCACGCGGGCCCGCGCGCCGACCACGCCGAGGTCTACGTCCAGACACACGGCAGCAAGATCGCCGGCCTGCCCGAGGGCCTGTACCGCTACGCGGACGGCGAGCTGGACCGCTTCTCGGACGACATCGTCCTGAAGAAGCACGTCATCGCGATCAACCAGTCGGTGTACCAGGCGGCGAGCTTCGGCATCAGCGTCTACAGCCGGGCCCCCGAGGAGTGGCTGCGGTACATCACCCTCGGCAAGAAGCTCCAGCACCTGATGATGAACGGGCTGAACCTGGGCTTCATGTCCTCCGGCTACAGCTCCAAGACCGGCAACCCGCTGCCCGCCTCGCGCCGCATGGACGCCGTCCTCGCCGCGAACGGCGTCGAGAGCGGCCCGATGTACTTCTTCGTCGGCGGCCGCGTCAGCGACGAGCAGGTCGGCCACGAGGGCATGCGCGAGGACAGCGTCCACATGCGCGGTCCGGCCGAACTCATCCGAGACGACCTCGTCAGCTTCCTGCCCGACTACATGATCCCCAACCGGGTCGTGGTGTTCGAGCGGATGCCGCTGTCCGCCAACGGCAAGGTCGACGTCAAGGCACTGGCCGCCTCCGAGCAGGTCAACGCCGAACTCGTCGAGCGCCCCTTCGTCGCACCGCGCACCGAGACCGAGAAGGAGATCAGCGCGATCTGGGCGAAGTCCCTGCGGCGCGAAAGCGTCTCGGTGCAGGACGACTTCTTCGAGTCCGGCGGCAACTCCCTGATCGCCGTCGGTCTGATCCGCGAACTCAACTCCCGCCTCGGCGTCACCCTGCCGCTGCAGAGCGTCCTGGAGTCCCCGACCGTCGAGAAGCTCGCCCGGCGCCTGGAGCGCGAGGTCGCCCAGGAGTCCTCCCGCCTGGTGCGGCTGCACGCGGAGACCGGCAAGGCCAACCCGGTGATCTGCTGGCCGGGTCTGGGCGGCTACCCGATGAACCTGCGCTCCCTGGCCGGCGAGATCGGCCTCGGCCGCTCGTTCTACGGCGTCCAGTCGCACGGCATCAACGAGGGCGAGACCCCGTACGAGACCATCGTCGAGATGGCCAAGGCGGACATCGAGGCCATCAAGGAGCTCCAGCCGACCGGCCCCTACACCCTGTGGGGCTACTCGTTCGGCGCCCGTGTGGCCTTCGAGACCGCCCACCAGCTGGAGCAGGCGGGCGAGAAGGTGGAGAACCTCTTCCTGATCGCCCCGGGCTCCCCGAAGGTGCGCGCCGAGAACGGCAAGGTGTGGGGCCGTGAGGCGTCCTTCGCCAACCGCGGCTACACCACGATCCTCTTCTCCGTCTTCACCGGCACCATTTCCGGTCCGGACCTGGAGAAGTGCCTGGAGGTCGCGACGGACGAGGCGTCCTTCGCCGAGTTCATCAGCGAGCTCAAGGGAATCGACGTCGAACTCGCCCGGCGGATCATCTCGGTCGTGGGCCAGACCTACGAGTTCGAGTACTCGTTCCGCGAGCTGGCCGAGCGCACCCTCCAGGCGCCGATCAGCATCTTCAAGGCCGTGGGCGACGACTACTCGTTCCTGGAGAACAGCAGCGGTTACTCGGCCGAGCCGCCGACGGTCATCGACCTCGACGCCGACCACTACAGCCTGCTGCGCGAGGATGTCGGCGAGCTGGTCAAGCACATCCGCTACGTGCTCGGCGAGGAGTAGGAGCCGGGTCTCTCCGGAAGAATCACGGCCGCCCCGCTGGAGAAATCCGGCGGGGCGGCCGTCCTTTTTTGTTTCCGGCACGGCGGGAAGAGGATGGCCGAATAAATGCCAAATCTCTGACGCAAATTAACGGAAGCCTGACCGGGGCCTCATTGACGTGCGGTCCGACATTGCTAGAAAATTGCACAATACAATCTCATGCGTACTGCCCATCGCATTCCATGTCCCGCCGACCACCATTCGGAAACGCCACTGTCTTGCTGACGAGGAGTTACATCCCATGCGCTTCAATCTCATCGGGCCGTTCGAAATCGTTGCCGATGACGGCAGGATCCACCGGCCCGGAACTCCGAAGGTCTGCCAGACGCTGGCCCTGCTGCTCACCCGGCCCGGCGAGATCGTCACGGCCGAATCGCTCATCCAGGAGCTCTGGGGCGAGAAACCGCCGCGCAGCGCCGTCACGACCCTCCAGACGTACGTGTACCACGCGCGCCGGATGTTCGTGAACGAGAACCTCGTCCCCGCGGGCCGCTCGCTGATCACCACCAGCCCGCCCGGCTACGTGATCCAGGTGGACGACTCCGAGGTCGACATACGGATCTTCGAGCGGCTCGTCGCGCAGTCACGCGGCGAACTGAGCGACGGCGACCCGGTCACGGCCCTCCGAACCGTTCGCAGCGCCCTCGACCTGTGGCGCGGGCCGGCCCTGTCGAACTTCCCCGCGGGCGACATGCTCACCGGCCACGTGGTCCATCTGGAGGAACTGCGCATCAGGGCCTTCGAGATCCGCATCGAGGCGGAAGAACAGCTCGGCCTGCACCGCGAATCCATACCCGAGCTGCGCAAGCTCACCAACGACTACCCGCTCAACGAGTGGTTCCACACCCAGCTCATCACCGCCCTGGGCGCCGCGGGCCGCCGGGCCGAAGCCCTCCAGGCCTACCAGCACGTCAGGCGCCTGCTCGCCGACGAACTGGGCCTGGAGCCCTCGCTGGAGCTCAAGCAACTCCAGATCAAGCTGCTGACGCCGGCGCGCAAGCGCATCGTCCCCGACCACACCGACACCCGCCCCCGCCAGGTTCCGCTCCAGCCCGAAGGCGAGCGCTTCGCGCTGCGGTTCGGCGCCTGACCCCGCGGACGACGTGAGAGCGTCCAGGATCGGCTTGTGGAGCACCACCGGGACCCGGCTGACCGACTCGAAGAAGGCGACGGCCTCCTCGACCGCCTCGGGCG
>NZ_JBHVYA010000016.1:124936-129964 GCF_042881255.1 Streptomyces sp. NPDC058279
GTACGGCCCACGGGCCGTACCGGGACGCTCTCACGTCGTCCGCGGGGATCACGCCGGGTCGCGGACCTCCGCGAGCGATCGGAGGATCGCGGTCTGCTTGGCGTCGCGCTCGCGCACGTGCTCCTCGTAGGTCTTCGCGCCGTACGCCTGCTCGGCCTGCTCGATGAGCGACCGGATGGTCTCGTCGTCCATCGGGGGGCGGCCGAGCTGCTCCCAACCCCGCTCCAGGCCGGACCCCAGGGTCCCCAGCCACTTGCGCAGGCCGCCCTGGCCGCCGCCCAGGTGGAAGGCGAGGAACGGGCCCACGGTGGCCCAGCGCAGGCCGATGGAGTGCGTGACGACCCGGTCGAGCTCCTCCAGCGTCACGACGCCTTCGCGTACCAGGTGCACGGACTCGCGCAGCAGCGCGGACTGCAGCCGGTTCGCGGCGAACGCCAGGATCGGCTTGTGGAGCACCACCGGGACCCGGCTGACCGACTCGAAGAAGGCGACGGCCTCCTCGACCGCCTCGGGCGTGGTGCGCTCGCCGGCCACGACCTCCACCAGCGGCACCACGTGCGGCGGGTTGAAGGGGTGACCCACGACCAACCGGCTGGAGTCGGCCATCCTGGCGCCCATGTCGTCCGGGTTCAGCGTGGAGGTCGAGGAGAGCAGCAGCGCGGCGGCCGGGGCCGCCTTGCCGATCCGCTCGTACAGCTCCTGCTTGAGCTCCAGGTTCTCCGGGGCGTTCTCCACTATGACGTCGGCGTCGGCCACCGCCCGTTCCAGGTCCGGTTCGAAGGTCAGCCGTTCGCCGAAGGTCGCCGGGTCCGCGCTGCCCTCCGGCAAGTACGGGCCGAAGAGTTCCAGCCCCTCCGCGACGATCCGCGGCGCGTCCGCACGCCGGCTGTTGACCCGTACGTTCAACCCGTGGCCCAGGAACAGGGCGATCCAGCCCAGCCCGATCGTGCCCGCCCCGATCACCGTGACCGTGCGCTGCCGGGATCCGCTCATGCGCGTGCCCCCAGCTTCGGGATGACCTGCTCGGCCATCAGCCGCATCGTGGTGGCCGCGTCCTCGAAGGACAGGTGGCCCGAGTGCACGCCGAGGCTGATGGTGATGTCGTCGCCGAACCAGTCGGAGATCTGCTCCAACTGGGCCCGCACCTGGTCGGGAGCGCCGATGAGCAGCTTCCGCTGCTCCATCTTGCTCTCGAAGTGGGAGGTCTTCGTGGCCTCCACGAGCTTCTCGTAGCCCGGGTAGGCCTCCGAGCGGGTGGTGCCCCAGGAGGCGACGGCCTCCCGGATGGCGGCCGAGTTGCGGTCGTCGTCGAGGCGGCCCTTGGCGCGGGCCTCCTCGCCGTCCTCCGCCACCACGCACGGATAGCTGAAGTGGATCTGCTCGGTGCCCGGGGTGCGCCCGGAGGCCGCCCACTCGGAACGGTAGACCTCAAGCCGGTTCTGGAGCTCCTCGGTGCTCATCACGTTCGGCACCGTCTGGAGGTTGTGCCCGTTGCGGCCCGCCTCGGCGCAGGACTCGGCGCTGCGCGCCGTCGTCACGAACACCGGGGGGTGCGGCTCCTGGACCGGCCGCGGCAGCAGCGTGACCGGCCCGAACCGGTGGAACTGCCCGTCGAAGACGACGTCTTCCTCGGTCCACAGCTTCTTGATGGCATCGACGCCCTCCACGAAACGGTCCTTCGACTCGTCGATGGGGATGCCGAAGGCCTTGAACTCGTCCGGGAGGAACGCGCGACCGAAGGCGGCGTCGACGCGGCCGTTGGAGATGTTGTCGAGCATGGCGAGCTTTCCGGCGAGTTTCACCGGGTGTTGGAACGCGGGGATGGTGGCACTGGTGCCCAGCCGGACCCGCCGGGTGCGTCCCGCGGCTGCTGCCAGGAAGGTCACCGGGTCCGGGCTGTAGCCGCCGTACGAGAAGAAGTAGTGCTCCACGATCTTCACGTGGTCGAAGCCGAGCTCCTCGGCGAGGTCCACGAGCCGCAGCGCCTCGTCGAAGTACTGCTGCGCCGGTTTGTCGGCGGGACCGACGGTGGGGAAGAAAACGATGCCGAATTTCACGAAAGCTCCTCAGCCTGGTCAGTCTCGGACGGAACCGTCGTGGTGGAGGTCGCGGTGCCGCACCTGCCACACCCCGTCCACGTTCACCAGGTGGTCGTTGCACACGACGCTGGCGAAGATGTCGAGGGCTCCGCCGCGCGGCACGCGCATGGCCAGGGCGTAGGCGCGGGTGTGCAGCGAGCCGTCCTCGCCCTCGCGGACCTCCAGCATCCCGAGCCAGTGCCGGAAGTCGATCCGATCGGCCTCCAGGCGCTTCTTGCGGGCCCGGGAGGACTCCCGGATCGCGTCGCGGCCGCGCAGCGGCTCGTTCAGCCGGCTCGCCTCTTGGAAGACGGCGTCTTCGGTGAACGTCTCCGCCCAGTCGTCGGGGCGGCCGTCGTCGAGGAGCCCCATCTGACGGGAGTAGAACTGCTGCACCAGTGCGTACACGTCCGCGGAGACGAAGGGGTCAGCCGCTGACCGCAGGGTGCTTGGGGTGGAGTCGCTCATGCGAACTGCCTTTCGTGAGTGCGCCGGCTTGCCGGCATCGGTACGTCGTCACTTCGTCGCGCTTGGCGCGTCGGGCCCGCCTCAGTAGCCGCACAGCCCGTCGCCCGGCGCCAGCAGCCGGGCACCGTACGCGCCGGCCGCCGGGTCGAAGCGCAGGGCGACATGGCTGGCCAGGCTGTGCACATCGCGCCAGACGCGCTGCAGCGGATGGCCGGCGAGCTGGGCGGAGCTGCCGCTCGCCCGAAGGAGCTGTTCGACCACTTCGACGAGCCGTTCCACCGCGTAGGCGCAGTCCGCCGGATTGCGCACGGCCTCCAGCGGGACCGCCGCCGTGGCGTCGGCCACTCTCGCCGCCCGCTCCAGCAGCAGACCGGCGCTGTCGACGGCGATCGCCGCACGGGCGGCGGCGGTACACAGGGAGAGTTCCTCTCCGGCCGCACCCGTACGCGACTCCTCGGCCCAGAGCCGCAGCGCGGCGCGGGCGGCGCCGAGCGCGGGGGCGCCGAACAGCAACCCGCTCACCAGCCGCAGCGGCGCGGTGTGGCAGGGCGATCCCGATCCGACAGCGCGTCCCTCGATCAGGTCCTGACGGGCGAAACCGCGATGAGCCGGCACGAACACGTTGTCGACGAGCAGGGTGTTGCTGGCCGTTCCGCGCATGCCCAGAGAGCTCCAGGTGTCGGCCACCGAGTAGTCCTGCCGGGGAAGGGCGAAGTACCACGGCTCGCGTGCGCCGTCCCGGGCCACCATCGCGCACACCATGGCCCAGTCGGAGAATCCGACCGCGCTGGTGAAGCTCCATTCACCGGTCACCCGCCATCCGCCGCGCACGCCGGTCGCACTGCCGCGCGGGATCAGCGCGCCGGCCACGGCGGTGTCAGCGCCCTTGGCCCACAGCTCCGCCTGACCCTCCTCGGGGAGGAAGACGCCCATGCGGCCGGCCCCCGCGATCACGGAGGCACACCAGGCGGCAGAGGTGCAGCCCTCCGCGAGGACGGCGACGGCCCGGAGCAGTTCCTCGGCCGATCCGTCCTCACCTCCCCATCGCGAAGGGACGAAGTGGCGGGCGAAGCCGGCCTCCACGATTCCGGCGGCCACGGCGGGCGTCAGCGCGCGCTCGATGTCCGCCTGCTCCGCGTGGCGGGCCGCGAGGCAGGCCAAGTCCGCTGCCCTGGAGGGCAGTTCCGTGCCTGATGACGGCCAGGTTGGCATCAGTACCACTTTCCTCGTTACGTCGTGCGGTCCATCAACGCGGACAAGCAACGTGGGCACCCTGCCGCCGGCTGATCCAGGACGCCTGGAAGGCCGCTCAACGCGGCTCGTCGGCGCGCGCGGGCCTGACGTGCCTCTCGACCCGAGCTCGACCGAGTACGTGCAGCCTCGACGGGCCACGGGCAGTCGAGGCCGTGGCCCCACGACGACACGAGGTGACGATCAGTGAAGGGAATCATTCTGGCCGGGGGCAACGGCACCCGGCTCTACCCCATCACCCTGGGGGTGTCCAAGCAGCTGCTGCCCGTCTACGACAAGCCGATGATCTACTACCCGCTTTCGGTGCTGATGCTGGCCGGTATCCGCGACATCCTCGTCATCTCCTCGCCCCGCGACCTCCCGCAGTTCCGCGCGGTGCTGGGCGACGGGAGCGGTCTGGGCATCAACCTCACCTACGCCGAGCAGGAGCAGCCGCGCGGGCTCGCGGAGGCCTTCACCATCGGCGCCGACCACATCGGCGACGATTCCGTCGCGCTGGTCCTCGGGGACAACATCTTCCACGGCCCGGGATTCTCGGCCCTGCTGCAGCAACACCTGCCGCACCGCGAAGGCGCCCTGCTCTTCGGCTACCCGGTGCGCGACCCCGAACGGTACGGCGTCGGCGAGGCGGACGCGCAGGGGCGGCTCATCTCACTGGAGGAGAAGCCGGCGAAACCGCGCTCCAACCGGGCGATCACCGGCCTGTACTTCTACGACAACGAGGTGGTCTCGATCGCCCGCGGCCTGCGGCCCTCGCCCCGGGGCGAGCTGGAGATCACCGACGTCAACCTGGAGTACCTGGCCCGGGGTCAGGCGAGCCTGGTGGACCTCGGCCGGGGGTTCACCTGGCTCGACACCGGCACCCACGACTCGCTGCTCGAAGCCGGTACCTACATCCAGGCGCTTGAGCACCGCCAGGCCCTGCGGATCGCCTGTGTGGAGGAAGTGGCCCTCCGGATGGGTTTCATCGACGCGCGGCAATGCCACCGACTCGGCGCGAGGCTCGGCAACTCCGGCTACGGACGGTATGTCATGGACCTCGCCGACCTGTTGCGGAACGCGGGACCGGTCGAGCTGCGCGGCTCCATAGGACTGCGCCGCCAGGACCCGGAACCCGTGCGCGCGGCCGGCTGAGGGCGGAACGCGAGAGGCTCCGCGAGCGGCGGGGGGGGGGGGGGGCGGCGCGCCCCGCCCCCCGCCCCGCGCCCCCGCAGCCCGCCACCCCCCACCA
>NZ_JBHVYA010000016.1:129974-133903 GCF_042881255.1 Streptomyces sp. NPDC058279
CGCCCGGTCCGGGGCCACCGGACCGGGCGCCGCCGCTCGCGGGTAAGACCTCGACCGCGATCGAGGTCAAGCGTGCGTGTCCGTGGGTTCGAGCAGATCTCCAGAGGCGTCGGAGACCGTCGCCCTCCGGCCGTACAACAGGAGGAATGCGCTGTGTCCCGTCGTTTGTTCACCTCGGAGTCCGTGACCGAGGGTCACCCCGACAAGATCGCTGACCAGATCAGCGACACGATCCTCGACGCGTTGCTGCGTGAGGACCCGACCTCGCGGGTGGCCGTGGAGACCCTCATCACCACCGGTCTCGTGCACATCGCGGGCGAGGTGACGACGAAGGCGTACGCGCCGATCGCGCAGCTCGTGCGCGACAAGATCCTGGAGATCGGCTACGACTCCTCGCAGAAGGGCTTCGACGGTGCCTCCTGCGGCGTGTCGGTGTCCATCGGCGCGCAGTCGCCCGACATCGCGCAGGGCGTCGACACGGCTTACGAGCGGCGCGTCGAGAGCGCCGCCGCGGCGGAAGAGGGCGACGAGCTGGACCGGCAGGGCGCGGGCGACCAGGGACTGATGTTCGGCTACGCCTGCGACGAGACGCCCGAGCTGATGCCGCTGCCGATCCACCTCGCGCACCGGCTCTCGCGGCGGCTGACGGAGGTCCGCAAGGACGGCACCGTGCCGTACCTGCGCCCGGACGGCAAGACGCAGGTCACCATCGAGTACGACGGCGACAAGGCCGTCCGCCTCGACACGGTGGTGGTGTCCTCGCAGCACGCCGCCGACGTCGACCTCGACGCGCTGCTCGCCCCGGACATCCGCGAGCACGTGGTCGAGCACGTCCTGGCGCAGCTGGCCCGGGACGGGATCAAGCTGGACACCGGCGGCTACCGCCTCCTGGTGAACCCGACCGGTCGGTTCGAGATCGGTGGTCCGATGGGTGACGCCGGCCTGACCGGCCGCAAGATCATCATCGACACCTACGGCGGCATGGCCCGGCACGGTGGCGGCGCGTTCTCCGGCAAGGACCCGTCCAAGGTGGACCGCTCGGCCGCCTACGCGATGCGCTGGGTCGCCAAGAACGTGGTCGCCGCCAGCCTCGCCGCGCGCTGCGAGGTGCAGGTCGCGTACGCCATCGGCAAGGCCGAGCCGGTCGGCCTGTTCGTGGAGACCTTCGGCACCGGGACCCTGCCCGACGGGCGGATCCAGGAAGCCGTTGCCGGCGTCTTCGACCTGCGTCCGGCCGCGATCATCCGCGACCTGGACCTGCTGCGGCCGATCTACGCGCAGACCGCCGCCTACGGCCACTTCGGCCGCGAACTCCCCGACTTCACCTGGGAACGCACCGACCGCGCCGACGCCCTGCGCAAGGCCGCCGGCCTGCGGTAGCTGCTGACCGCTCGTCCTGCCCAGAGTTCAAGGAGAAGCGTTGTGCGTATCGCTGTGACCGGCTCCATCGCGACCGACCACCTCATGGTCTTCCCCGGCAATTTCGCAGAGCAGTTGATCACCGACAAGGTCGACACCGTGTCACTGTCGTTCCTCGTCGACCACCTGGAAGTGCACCAGGGCGGAGTGGGAGCCAACATCACCTTCGGTCTCGGCAGGCTGGGCCTCAGGCCCGCACTCGTCGGCGCGGCCGGTGTGGACTTCGCCGAGTACGGACATCGGCTGCGGGGGGCCGGCGTCGACACGGCGTCCGTACGCGTCAGCGAGAAGCTCCACACCGCGCGTTTCGTGTGCACCACGGACAACAGCCAGAACCAGATCGCCACCTTCTACGCGGGCGCCATGGCCGAGGCCAACCGGATCGACCTCGCCGAGACGCACGAGCGCCTCGGTGGCCTGGACCTCGTCCTGGTCGGAGCCGACGACCCCGAGGCGATGCTGCGGCACACCGCCACCGCACATGCCCTCGGCGTCCCGGTCGCGGCCGACCCGTCCCAGCAACTGGCCCGGCTCGACACCGAGCAGACCCGCCGCCTGGTCGACGGGGCGCACCTGCTCTTCACGAACGAGTACGAGAGCGCGCTGCTCCGCGAACGCACCGGTTGGGACGAGGAAGAGGTGCTGGAGCGGGTCGGCACCTGGATCGTGACGCGCGCCGCCGACGGCGTCTCGATCATTTCGTCCGACGGAACCCGGCGGGACATCCCCGCCGTCCTGACGGACGCCGCCGCCGACCCGACCGGTGTGGGCGACGCGCTGCGCGCCGGTTTCCTCGCGGCCCTCGCGTGGCAGCTGCCGTACGAGCGGGCCGCGCAGTTGGGCTGCGCGCTGGCCACGGTGGTGCTTGAGTGCGTCGGCACCCAGGAGTACAAGTTCCTGCCCTCGGACCTGCTGGCCCGGATCGACCGGGTCTACGGCCGGGAGGCGGCGCGTGACATCGAGCCGTGGCTGGCGGGCGGCGCATGAGTGGGGAACGTGCCCGGCGGGTGACGGTTCTGCGCGTCCACCTCTCCGAGGAGTTCCAACTCCATCCGGAGCAGTCCACCGACGCCATCGTCCTCCACCACCCGGAGGCCGGTTGCTTCACTGCCGGAGGTCGGGCATGACCGTACTGCGCGATCTCCTGCGCAGCGGAGAGCCGTCGTTCTCGTTCGAGTTCTTCCCGCCGAAGACCGAGGCCGGCTCGCGTGCCCTCTGGGACGCCATCCGCCGTATCGAGCCGCTGTCACCGTCCTTCGTCTCGGTCACGTACGGGGCCGGCGGCTCCTCCCGGGACCGCACCGTCGAGGTGACGAAGCGGATCGCCGCCGAGACCACCCTGCGGCCCGTCGCGCACTTGACCGCAGTCGGCCACTCGGTCGCCGAGCTGCGCCACATCATCGGGCAGTACGCGGACGTGGGCGTACGCGATGTCCTCGCCCTGCGCGGTGACCCGCCGGGCGACCCGAACGCACCCTGGGTGCCCCATCCCGACGGCTTCCGCCACGCCCATGAACTCGTCACGCTGGTCAGGGAGTCCGGGGACTTCAGCGTGGGGGTCGCGGCGTTCCCGGAGCGGCACCCCCGCTCCCCGGACTGGGAGAGCGACATCCGGCACTTCGTCGCCAAGTGCCGGGCCGGCGCCGACTACGCGGTCACGCAGATGTTCTTCCACGCGGAGGACTATCTGCGGCTGCGTGACCGGGTGGCCGCGGCGGGCTGCGACACCCCGATCATCCCCGAGATCATGCCGGCCACCGACGTCCGCCAGATCCGGCGCTTCGCGGAGCTCAGCAGCGCCGCGTTCCCGGAGGAACTGGCGCACCGACTGGAGGCGGCCCGGGACAACCCGCAGGACGGCCACCGCATCGGTGTCGAGTACGCCACCGCCATGGCGGAGCGGCTGCTGGCCGAAGGCGCGCCCGGACTGCACTACATCACGCTGAACCGCTCGACGGCGACGCTCGACATCCACCGCACCATACGAGATTCAAGGAGTGCCCAGCATGTCCTCGCAACCCCGAGCTGACTTCGCCGATTTCAAGGTCGCAGACCTGTCCCTTGCCGCGTTCGGCCGCAAGGAGATCACCCTGGCCGAGCACGAGATGCCGGGTCTGATGTCGATCCGCGAGGAGTACGCGGCGACCCGGCCCCTGGCCGGCGCCCGGATCACCGGTTCCCTGCACATGACGGTGCAGACCGCCGTGCTGATCGAGACGCTCGTCGCCCTCGGTGCCGATGTCCGTTGGGCGTCCTGCAACATCTTCTCCACCCAGGACCACGCGGCCGCCGCCATCGCCGTCGGTCCGAACGGCACCCCGGAGAACCCGCGGGGTGTTCCCGTCTTCGCCTGGAAGGGCGAGACGCTGGAGGAGTACTGGTGGTGCACGGAGCAGGCGCTGACCTGGCCGAACGCTCCCACCGGCGGCCCGAACATGATCCTGGACGACGGTGGTGACGCCACCCTGCTCGTGCACAAGGGCGTCGAGTTCGAGAAGGCGGGCGCGGCC
>NZ_JBHVYA010000017.1:0-103836 GCF_042881255.1 Streptomyces sp. NPDC058279
CAGGCGGCCTCCGGGCGCAGGCTCGTAAGGCGGGGGCGCAGGATGTCCAGGGCAGTGTCGTCGTTGACGGCGAGCGCACGCATCAGCTCGTCACGCGTCTCGCAGCGGACTACATCGCCGAAACGCTCACGCAACGCCGAACCGGCCGCCCGCACGGCGTCCGCGGTGCGGTCGAGCAGGTCGGCGTCGGAGGTGACGACGTCACTGGTCTGAAGGGTTTCGGACATGGTGGTGCTCCTGTCTGAGGAGGGGTGATGAGGCCGGTCGGGGCCGCGTTCGGCGCACGGCGGAGGCGGATGGCGCGCGTTGTGGAAGCGCCTTGGTCAGGCGCGCCGCGGCAGAAGGCTCAGTCGAGCAGTTCGGCAGCCCGTTCGGCGATGGCGTAGACGGTCGCGTTGGTGTTGGCCGGCGGGATGGACGGCATCACCGAGGCGTCGGCGACCCGCAGCCCGGCGATCCCGTGTACGCGCAGGTCCGCAGGGGCGACGACGGCATCGGCGTCGGTTCCCATGCGACAGGTACCGGTGAAGTGGAAGTAGGGGCCGGTGGCCTTGCGGATGAACTCTTCCACGGATTCGCCGCTCGTCCGGGAGCCCGGCACCGCCTCCCGCTTGCGCCAGTCGGCGAACGCGTCGGCCTCGCCGATGCGGCGTGCCACGGCCAGGCCCTTGCGCATGACCTCCAGGTCACGGTCATCGCTCAGGTAGCCCGGGTCGACGACGGGAGCACTGGCGGGACGGGCGTCCGCCAGACGCACGGTGCCACTGCTGCGCGGGGCCATCGCAGAGAAGGCGATGGAGTATCCGTTGGCCGGCGGCCGGCCCCATGCCGACGGGAGCGGTGCGGCGACGACGTAGACCTGAAGGTCCGGCCGGGCCGCGGCGGGGTCGCTGTACAGCAGGCCCATCATTTCGGCCGGTGGGTTGGCGGGAACGAAAGGTACGGGCCGGTCGGCCTCGTACACCACTGCCGCCATCGGATGGTCCTGCAGATGGGATCCCACTCCCGGCAGGTCGGCGACGACGCCGATGCCGTGTTCGCCGAGGTGTCGTGCCGGGCCGATCCCCGACAGCATCAGGAGGTGCGCGGAACCGATGGCCCCCGCGGTCAATATGACCTCGGCGCTATCGACGGACCGGTGCTCGCCGCCCACGGTGTACTCGACGCCGGTGCAGCGGCCCGCGGTGACGCACAGCCGCTGCACGGTCGCGTCCGTGACGACGTCCAGGTTCGGCCGGTCGAGGAACGGACGGATGTAGGCGTCGGCCGCGCTCTGGCGGGCGCCGCCGGGCAGATTCATGTCACTCCACCCGAACCCGGTCTCCAGCCCGCCGCCGATGTCAGCGGCGCGTGTGAACCCAGCCTGCACCGCGGCGTCGACGCCCGCGGTGGCCAGGGGATGGGGTTCCGTAACCGGGGCGACCACGACCGGCCCGTTCGTGCCCCGCAGGGAGGTGTCACGACTGCGGGTGCTCTCGCTGCGGCGGAAAGAGGGCAACAGATCGTCGAAACCCCAGCCCGGAGCCCCGAGTCCGGGCCATTCGTCGTAAGCGGAGTGGTGTCCCCGCAGGTGGTAGAGGCCGTTGATGCTCGACGATCCGCCGAGTGCCTTACCGCGCAGCACGTCGGCGGCCCTGCCCGTACCGGCCTGCACGGTCGAGGAACCCAGCCACAGGGATGCCGGGTCGAACCCCAGGAACCCCCAAGGAGATGCCATCGCCTCGGTCGCGTCCCGTGCTCCCGCCTCCAGCAACAGCACCCGCAAGCGCGGGCGTTGCGAAAGCCGGGAGGCGATCACGCACCCCGCCGTCCCCGCTCCCACAACGACATAGTCATAGTCATAGTTCATCAGGACTCCGGCCCCTCATATCTTCGCTTCCCACGGCAGCACTGTCCGACCACCGGGTTTCGGGAAAGGGCTCCTCGACGATGCTCCGACGGACCTGGGCGTGCCCGTCCGGCCATTGCCGATCACCCCGTCGGGGACGTCCGTGCCGGCGCCCGTCCTGGAACAGCGCGGGTTTCCCACCTGCCGTCGAATCCTAGGAACACCGACACGGGGCGTACTTGAACCTCCGCGACGTTCGTTCGGAACCTCAGCGCCATACGAGGGGGTGGAAAGCGGCCGGATCACGGCAGAGCACGTAGACATCGACGCTGCCCGGACACGCCTCATGCGGTGCACGGCCGAGCCTCGTACGACGGACCAGCGCAGGCGGCCGGTATCGGCCCAGCGCTGGATGATCGACCGGTGATGCCGCACGGGCGGACGTTGTCAGGTTCGGCCACGTGGTCTGGGCTCCTCCCTTCGCGCTGGTCGTTCATCACCCCCGCTCCGGGCCCGCTCCGACGCGCCACGGCGGGTCGGGCGGCAGCCCGGGCGCCGACGGGGCCCGGCAGCAAGCGGCGCGGGTACGGCTGATCGCCAACCGAAAACGGCTCGGCAGCAAAGGCGGCCGACCACCGGCTTTCGACAAGACCGCCTACAAACAGCGGAACACCGTCGAACGCTGCATCGACAAGCTCAAACAGTGGCGCGGCCCGGCCACTCGCTACGACAAGACCGCCACTGGCTTCGTAGGTGATGACGGGCTCCGGTCCACATCTTGTGGGGACTCACGGACAGTGATGTCAGTGTCGTGTGGTGGGATGGCCAGACTCTGCCGTTGATCCGCTGGGAGGCCCTCGTGACGTCCTCGTACCCGTCCCTGACTCGTGCCTTGGCCGAGGCTTTGGTCGATGTCCTGTGGTTCATCGACGGCAGCGAGGACGAGCAGATGGATCAGGACGACGCGGTCAAGGTCATGGAGGGTGTTGCCCACGTGGTCAGCACGCTGCCGAGTGATCAGCGACAGGAGCTGATCGAGCTCGTCGGGGAGATGGCAGCCGCCGAGAACAATCCGGCTCGCCGCGAGTTCCTGGAAGCGTTCCGGAGGGCTTTGGGGTGATCGACGATGGGTCCTGAGGCGCCTTTCAGGAGTAGAGCTCGCAACCGTGGAGCTCCAAAGTCGTCGAGGGCCATGTCAACCGGAGCAAGATGCTGAGCTCGGCACTCAGCTCGTCCAGCCGCTGCCGGCTTACGGACGGGGGCAACAGCTCCGGTCTCATGTCCACAGCTCGAAGTATGTCCGTCGGTGCCGACCCGCCCGAGCCAAGCTCACTGGGTGCTGTCAGTGCTCGGTTCCGGCACAGGTTTCGGAGGCTCGGAGTACTACTGCTGCCCTCCCCAGCTCAGATTGCGGGGCGACGCAGCACGTCAGTGGGCTCCCAACCGCTCTTCCAAAAGGCCTCCAACCCGTGCTCGTTGATGAACTGGCGCTCCACCTCGTGAATGGGGTAAATCCCCTGGATGTTGATCACGTCGTGGCCTTCGTGTCCCGGAACGCCAACGTCGATGCCCAGGGAGTCGTCCCTTTCGAGGACCATCGGAGCGAACACGCAGAATGAGCTCATCTCGGACTCGGGAACGATGCGCTCGCCGAAGTTGATGGTGCTGCCGTAGCTGAAGGGACAGGTACCGCGGAGCTGCTCGGCGAGGTAACCCACGGCGTGGGCCCAGATCACGTTGGTCGAGTGCACGCTGAGACAGAGTTCCGGCGATCCGTGCTGCCAGTCCGAATGTTCTGCCAGCGACAAGCCATAAGTGAGCGCCGTGAGAAGCCCGTCCGGCAGGTCGTCGTACACGATCTCCGTCACGCCCCCCAGCCCCTGCTTGGTCGACTCGACCGGGAAGAACCGCGGCTCCCTTCCCCCGGAAAGTCGATCAAGATGAGCGAGGTACTTCTCTACCCGACTGGCCATGTGCCCAGCCTGCACGATTGCTCTCCGGTGCATGCCACCGGGGGCCGTCACCAATAACACTCCGCAACAAATCATCAGAAGTTGTGCCAGAACCCGAAACTCGCGAACAAGGCCACGGCGTCTTCGGCCTCCACGGCCGGGCGGGGCTGATGCGTTCTCATCAGGTGACCTTGAGAGCCCGATGGCGTAGTCGGGGGGCGACCATTAGTGGTCGGCTGCGACGGCGACGTTGGTCCGGCCGCCGGGCGCATAAGGCCGACGGCGAGGTTGCGGAGATCGATGGCGGTGTCGGCGCTGCTATCCGATGAGGATCACGTCGAGGACGTCGTCTCACCTCACGCCGAGGCGAACTTGGCCTGGGCCATGGATGGCCGGAGCCGGCCGCTGCGGCTGCCGACTCCCCCTCTTCCACTGCTGCGCCCGCACCCGGGAGGAGGGCCAACCGCGCGATGGAACTACTCCTGGTCATTGAGCACGTGGCCAGGAGGCTTCAGCCCATTGAGTTCGCCGTCAGTTCCACCTCCGTTAAGCACGCCCAAGCGTGCTCCACCCGCCTCGGTACGGAACACACAGCCCGTATCGGGGCGACATGTGGCAAAGGGTCGCGGCCGCTTGCGAGGTAGCGGTTCACGTGTTTGTGGCCAGAAGAGACCAGGGGCTATGAAACGCTGACGTGGGTTGGCGCGAGAACGCGAACGCCTACCGCCTTCGTTGACCGGGAGAGAAATATGACCATCAAGGACATCGGGCCGGAACCTCAAAGCTTCGACCTCGAGAAGGCGACGCTCGAGAACACGAACTATCGCGCGGTCGCCTGGTCCGGGAAGTACCTCCAGTTGACCCTCATGTCGATCCCGGTGGGTGAGGACATCGGCTTGGAGGCCCACCCGGAGACTGACCAATTCCTACGACTCGACGCGGGCCGGGGCCGCGTCCAGATGGGCCGCACGAAGGATCGACTCGAATTCGACCAGGAGGTCGAGGATGGCTGGGCGATCTTCGTGCCCGCCGGCACGTGGCACAACGTCACCAACATCGGTGACGAGACCCTGCAGCTCTATGCCGTATACGCGCCGGTCCATCACGCGTCGGGCAAGATCCATACGGCATCCGCCGACGCGGAGCGCGACGAGGACTCAGACAACGACGAGCCACCAAGCTGGTCGGTCCAGCCTGCCCAGCAGCCATCGGACGAGCACGCCTGACCAGCGAGGGATTGTCGCGACAGCAGCTCCTTGCCCCGAGGCGAGTCGAGACGATCACGATCCTCCCCTCAACGGGCTGGGTAACGATCGGACATGACTGCTCAGATATGCGCCGAAGGGCTCGCTGCACCGCGGGCCGGGGGTCCTCAGGGCCGCTCCCATGCCTGGAGAGACGACCTGGTCGCTGATGCGTCGTCTCTCTGCCCGCTACGGGCAGGACTCCAGCTGGCTGCTGGGCAACTGGGCGGGGGAGAATCCACCAGCCCAGGCACGACAGTGGATCGCGGAAGGCCGACGCCGAAGCGCTGCTCGACGCAGCCGGGCGGAAGTGCTGGCCGAGCTGTGCGGGGTGGAGGAAGCAGTGTTCGGCCGTGCGCTGCCGTCCTGGGCCCGCGAAAATGAAGATGAAAAGCTGACGAGGCAGGACACAGCGGGACAACCTCACGCGGTGTGGCGGATCGGCGGCCTGCAACACCCCAGCTCACCGAGCAGCTCATACCCCGACCGCCCTCCTCCTCAGAGACACCGGGGCACTGCATGTCCTCCACTACGCCGCCCACGGCGTCGCCCGCCTGCACCGCCTCATCCAGGGGGTCGACGGCGCAGGTGGCGGAGGTCGGCGAGGCCGAAGGGCTTGCGGGTGCTCGCCTCCGTCGCCGACGCCACCAGCAGGGCTTCGAGCGCTTCCTCCTCCGGCGACGCCTCACCGGTCACGCGGCGAAGGCAGAGAGAGAGGATGCCCAGAGTTCGTAGCTGCGCCAGCCAGTCGGGACAGTCCTGCGGGAGAAGGGAGACGAGTTCCCTCTGGATCTCGACCACCCGCCGAAGGACGGTGTTGTCGTGCAGTTCCTGCACGCCGCCGTAGAGCGCCTCGGCCACCTGCTGGCGGAGCCTGATCTGCCGGCCCAGCGAGATGTGGGGGAAGGACGGGGCGGCCAGTACGTCCTCGGCGGCTGCCGACAGGGCGGCGAGCCGCTCCCCCGTAAAGACGTACGAGGCTCGACCAGGTATACAGCGGCGGAGGGCATCGCCCACGCCGTCATCAAGTCCGTGCTCCAGGTCCTCACCGAAGAACATATGAGGACATCACCGATGTCCTGCGCCGGCTGGAGACGTTCGAGTCGCTCCCGCCGCTCGCCTTCCTTGCGTTCGTGCACGGCCGCTTGGCCGCCGAGGGCCACCCAGACGGACTATTCCTCTCAAGGCAGAGATCGGCTTCGATGGCGGCACCATCGAAGGGGGACCGATGACACTCGACGTCTGGACCAACTACGTACTCATTCGCCTGAAGGCCCTACTTGCGATCTTTCCTCCGCTGATCGAGGAACAGCGCGCGCGCAACATCGTCCCGGACGCAATAGACGGAACCCTGGAGTGGACGCTCCCATGGGGCATGGACGACGGGCTTGGAAACGTCCGGCTCACCCTGATCCGCGAGCCCTCGGGCTGGGGCGTTCCGAAGCGTGTGCGCGTGGTCGTGGCCGCGAAGGCGGCGGCATTCTCCTCCACGGTCAACGAGGAAGTGGCCCTCCCCCGCTACGACCCCACGGCGCCCCCCGCGCCGCCGGCCGGCGACAGGCAGGAACCGCGGCGAGTCAGCACCAGCATGGCCCAGTGCCTGCTGGAACACGTCGGCGGTGACCTTGACTCGCTCCGGTACGAAGCGGACGGTTCCCGAAGTTTCACCGTGGTGGTCGCAGAATGACATTGACGATGTTTCTGCACGTGGTCGCGGAGGACACCCGGTTCGCCCTCGAGTCGGCCTTGGCCGACGGCTCCGTAACCAAACGGCGGCGCTGACACCTGACATCGACACCGCCGCTCGCGGTGACAACCGCTCCCGTGCCATGCAGAGGAACGCGAAGCTGGAGGGCTGGCCCACAGGGCGCGGGTGCGGACCAGCCTTCCGGGTCAGTTCCTGCCGGCGGGACGTGCGGCCAATGCTGTGCGCAGGCGCGCGGCGATGGGCTGGAATCGCTTTGGCTTCTTCTCCCGGTACGTGGAACGTGAACACCTTGCACGGGAGCGCGCCGACACCCACGTGACACCGGAGTGGCGCCGTCGTTGAACAGCGCGCTCTTGTAGGGCCGGGCCCGGGGATGTCATGGCTGATCCCCCCCGGGCTCGTGATGTGTCCTGGGTAGGGCCGTGGTGCGTCGAGGGGGCCCGCCTCGTGCTGCGTGGGGCGGTTGGAGATGGCCTGTGTGTCCGACCACCCGTGGTGGTGCCCTTCGAACTTCAGGATCCGGGAGCGGGGGAGCGTCCGGTGTGGCCGCGGGCGTCGCGTACTGCGCCTTGCACGGCCTCGCTGCCGGAGTTCGCGAAGCGAACGAGTTCCGCGCAGGCAGCATCCAGCAGATCGTCTCGGCCAGTTCTACTTCCGGGACGTTGCAGGTGCCGAACATCGTGCCGGTGTGCAGCACCTGGGTGAGGGCGGGCGTCCGTCAGTACGGGCGGGGGCATCTCCGAGGACGGCGCTGCCGTAGGAGATGAGGTAGTCGATGTACTCGCGCCGTCGACGTCCCGGATCAGGGAGCCTGACCCGCTGGTGATGTAGAGCTTCTCATACTGAGCCCATTCCAACCTGTCTGCTGGTCTGCGCTCTGTTGCCGATCGGGTCCCCGTAGCTGGCGCAAGCTTTTGACCAGGAGCTCCGCAGTCGATCGGGGGTTCCGGGGAACCATCTGCGGGGCACTCCTTTCCTCACGCGCCTCAGATTGGAAAAGCTCGATGCGACGCGTTCACCGTTCGGGTGGCGGAGATTGAGCCAGATCCGCGCGCCGGAGGACTGGATGAACGCACTCCACGCCACTCTTGAACTCGGACGCTGAATCGATTCTTTGACCGCTAGAGCAGCGATTGGGATGGATTACGGCGTTTCTTGACCCATTTGAGAAAATCACTGGAACCCTCTCCTGCCGGTTCTCTGTCCGAATGGTTTCGTTCACGTACTCCGTGTTCAGGTGTGAGGAATCACAGCTCCGCCCGGTGGGGAGTTCTCCGCACGTGACATCACTTTTTGTCGTCGACGCAGAGGAATCGCCCTCATGAGCACCCCCTCGCCCACCCTCGTCTCTCTGGCCACCAACCGGGCACCGGATGACACCCTGCTCGTCTGGGACGAGACGCGCTGGGAGGCTGCTGTCGGTAGCTGGACCGATCTGCCCGGCGCCACCATCGACCTGCACATCGGGCAGGGCGCCGCTTCCTACGGGGCGATCTTCGTGGCGACGTTCAGCGCCGAGGCCATCGCCTCCCACCCCGACAACAACGCGGTCGTCAGCGCCACCGTGTTCTTCGGCAGCGACCCAGCCTCTCCGGTCAGCGCCAACCACCGCTTCGTGACGGCCCGCGGCAATCCGGAGTGGTCCTCTCACACCATGATCCGTGTCGCCGAGTTCCGGCCGGCCTTCCCTGCCAGGGACGTCACCGCCCGGGTGAAGGTGAATGCCTCGACCGGCACGACGGCGGGCTTCCAGAACTGGGTCCTGAGGATCGACCGGTACAACCTCTGACCAAGTCCGCGAGCTGCTGAACAGCGACGCGGCAACTCGGAAGCCGGCCGTGTCCGCCTCGGCCTTCAGCTTTCTGGAATGGAACGAAACCTTGCACAGCGGGGACAGGTGAAGGGACGACCATGAGCACTACCCGCACGGAGCCCGTAGGCGTCGAGCAGTCCGCTCCTGCAATCAGCACGATCGCCGGAACCGGTATCGGCGGATTCGAAGGAGATGAAGGGTCGGCCGTTTCGGCTCGGTTGAACTATCCCTACGGAATCGCGGTGGACGACACCGGCACCCTGTACTTCTCCGACCACGGTAACCATCGGATCCGGAAGGTCACGGCAGACGGGACGATCACCACGATCGCGGGCACCGGGGCCGCGGGCTACAAGAGTGACAACGTCCCCGCGATCTCGGCGCTGTTGAACTGGCCGCGGGGCGTGGCAGTGGACGGCGCGGGCACCGTCTACATCGCCGATTCCAGCAACCACCGGATCCGGAAGGTCACGGCAGACGGGACGATCAGCACAGTTGCCGGCACAGGCAGGGCCGGATCCAGCGGTGACGGCGGCCTTGCCGCCTCCGCCCAGTTGAACGTGCCCTTCGGACTGGCGGTGGACGGTACCGGCGTCCTCTATGTCGCCGAGTACAACGGCCATCGGGTTCGGAGGATTACGGCCGACGGGACGATCAGCACGGTTGCGGGGACCGGGGTCGCGGGATCCAAGGAAGACGGCGATCTTGCGGCTTCGGCCCAGCTGAACCGCCCGCAGGCCCTGGCCGTGGACAACCTAGGCACCCTCTACATCGCCGACAGCAACAACCACCGGATCCGGAAGGTCACGGCGGACGGGACGATCAGCACGGTCGCCGGCACGGGCACAGCAGGCTTCGGCGGTGACGACGGCCCGGCGACCTCGGCACAGCTGAACAACCCCTTGGGAGTGATGGTGGACGGTACCGGCACCGTCTACATCGCCGACAGCAACAACCACCGGATCCGGAAGATCAGGGCAGACGGGACGATCACCACGGTCACCGGCACGGGCACAGCAGGCTTCAACGGTGACGACGGCCCGGCGACCTCGGCACAGCTGAACAACCCCGTGGGGCTCGCCGTGGATCACGCCGGCGCCCTCCACATCGCCGACCACGTCAACCACCGGATCCGGAAGGTCGCGGCGGTGAGAGTGGCCGGGCTGCCCGAGTCGGGCGCGGTGGTCTGCTGGACCAATGTCCGCAGCAGGCTGCGGATGGGGGTCTTCCAAGAGTCCCCCAAGGACGGGGCCGAGGTCCACCTGTCCCTCGTCTCGCCCCGGAACCACCAGCGGTGGCGGCTGGTCGAGGTGGGCCAGGACGGCGCTGACGTCCTGTACCGGATGGAGAACGTGCGCAGCGGCAAAGTCCTGGAGGTCGCCGACGCGCAGGAGGCGGCAGGAGCTGTGGTCGTGCAACGGGCCTACGAGGGCGGCGACGCGTATCACCAGCATTGGAGGCTGATCCCGGTGGGCCCGGCGACCGATACCCTGCGGGTATTCGAGATCGCAAACCGCAACAGTGGTCTGCTGCTGAGCGTCGACACGAACGCCCGCACGGCAGTCAGGCAGCACGGGCCGGAGGGCGATCATCGGGGCCGCCAGTGGCAGTTGCTTCCCGTATAGCGTACGAGAGGGGGGCAGGGGCGGTCTCGCCCCTGCCCCCCTCTCGACTCCGGCCCTATTGCTCGGAACGGGACGGCTTCTCCGCCGTCGCCTTGGGTGCCTTGGGGGCTTCCGGAGCTTTGGGGGCCTCCGGGGTCTTGGGGGGCTTGGTGAAGTCGCTCTTCTTCGGCTTGCTCTCCAGGTCCTCGTCCTTCTGGAGATCGCCGTACCCCGTCACCGTCGCGCTCGCCTCCTGCATGCCGGCGGACGCGGCCTTGGTGACCGAGCCGGGATCCTGGGCGTACTGGGCCTGCGCGCCGGCGGACGCCTGTGTGGTCTGGATGAAGGAGCCGAGGAAACCCAGGACGGCGCGGGCTTCGGGCGATGTCTCTTGCACGATCTTGGCGCGGGAGGTAGCGCCGTGGATCGCGTTGTTGAACAGGCTGGCGCTGGTGTCGTCGTACGTGTCGTCGTTGGAGTCCTCGAAGTCGACGCCCTCGCCCGGGTGGGGCTTCGTGCTGTCGGTGGTCACGGAGAAGAGCCCCGCGCCCTTGCCCGCGGAGTTGAAGATGTTGTCGAACACCATGGTCGTCACCTCTGGTCGTTGTGGCGGCGGTGCCGCGTGGTCAGGGCTGCTTGTAGAGCGTCTGCTGGCTGAGGGTCAGGCTCTCCACGTCGAGCAACGTGTGGTGGACGTCCAGGGCGGATACGACCTCGGCCAGTCCCTTCATGCGGAAGCCGCCGGGTGCAAGGTCGATGTCGCCGATGTCGCGGGCGACCATCGGGCTCAGGCCGGGATAGGCGCCGGGCTGCGGGGGAGACAGGACCGACACCGGCACGGCGTACTGCACCGCGATCAACCCGGAGAAGGTGACCGGGATCTCGTAGGTGTACTGCTTGCGGGTGCGCCGCTGCGTGACGATGGTCTGCACGCGGGAGTTCGCCGGGACCTTCCCGGAGATCTGGGACTTCGAGGCCCAGCTGGTGTTCAGGGAGCCGCCGACGGTGGCCGCGATCCCCAGGGCCAGCTGTGCGTTGAGCGAGGCGTTACCAGTGGCGCTGCCGGAGGTGGTGAACCCCACCGAGTTGGTCATCGTGTTCGACGAGGAGTTCGTCGCGGAGCTGCTCGCGGACGTCTCGGTGGTGTTGGCGTTGTCGACCCCGATGCTGTCCTTGCTGTTCTTGTTGGTCACCGTGTTCGCGTTCTTGTTCGCCGTCCCGTTCTGGCACGACGCCGCAAGCTGTGACTGCAGGTCCAGGCGGAGCTGGTTCTGCAGCTGCAACTGGAGCGATGCCCCGATGCTGCCGCCGAAGGTGAGCTTGGCATCGCCGTTGAGCGACCAGGTGACCCCGTTGGTGACGGTGAAGTCGACCGAGTCCGTGAAGGTCATCTCGGTGCTGCTGCGGTTGACGTAGGAGCGCGAGGAGAACGTGTCGGGCGGGGGCTGGGCGATGTCGCCCCGCACCTCGATCAGCGGCTCTCCGAGGTTCATGTAGACAAGCCAGCCCCGCTCGAACGCGCTCCCGGAGAAGGTGCCGAAGCTCGACTTGTTCACGGAGAACCCGACCGGCTTGTGCTTCACGCCGGAGGGGTCGACGTACACCAGATTGGGGTGGTTCAGGATGGACTGCCAGGTCTGCTCGATGTTGAGTTCCCGCAGGTTCTTCTTCGTCAGCGGCTGACGCTTGGCATCTACCAGACTGTATGCGGTGGAAGGCATGCACCCGTCCTCGAATATTTGGACCGAACCACGCTCGGTGAAATCTAAACAGAAATATGCGCACGTTTCAGCAGGCGAAATTACCGCCTCTCCCCCAACCCGAGAAGACGCATCTACACGTCACACTCAATCGAGTGATCGATTTTCGGAAATTGTTTCCGAAACGCCGTCGGAGTGACCTTTCTTCACCGCCTGTCACCCGATCGATGACTTTTCGGCTCCCTTGCCTTTGGGTACCGTGACCTCGGCGTTTCCGTGGGAATAATTTCATTTTCAGCCACTGATTCGGTTTCGGACACCTCTTTGGCGAAGACGATCAGGCCCGCGGCAATGTGGCGTCATGACCCCGCATCGAGCGTCCGAGGCATTGTTCTCCGTATTCAGAACAGGTGAGGTTTCCGCGATGTACACCCAAGAGCGCACGGCGATGTCCAATTTGGTGGTCGGCGGCCCGGTGGCCGTGAACAGCTACGACAACGCGATCGTGGCGGCACTGGTCGAAAACCGGCCGGTCATGCTCGTCCACGCCTTCAACGGCGGCTACCTGCGGCCCGTAGAGCTGAGCGGGGAGAGCCACGACAAGGGCGTCCAGTTGGCCACGGCCCTCGACCCGGCCACGAAGGAGGCACAGGGCCACCTCTGGTACCTCACCCCGGCCGGCTTCTTCGGGCAGCGGCCGTTGTACGTCATCGAGAGCGCCGCGGGCCAAGTGACGCCCAAGCCCGCCGGTGCGGGCGACGCCGACACCGGGCGCGGCGACGACGGGATGCCCAAGCCGCAGCGCAGGCGCGTCACCGTCCACCAGGACGCCCCCCAGAGCACAGCAGACACCGTCCAGGTCGGCCTGCCCGACAAGGTGGGCGACAAGTGGCGGGGGAAGAACGGCGCGCCCGAGGACACCCAGCTCTGGGTCGTCACGGTGACGCCGTGGGGAGGCATCACCTTCGTGCCGATCACCCACCCCGACGCCATCCTCGGGTTCAAGGACCACGCGGTGACGGCCAACGGCGAGGTGCGTGTCACCTACAACTGGGGCGGGGACTTCACCGGGACGGTCATCAACACGTTCTACCCGCGGCTGCCCAGCGAGTGGAACGTCCCGTACCACCACCTCTTCACGTGATCCGCGGCCACCGCCGTACCGCACCCGTCCCGAGCCAACCTCCGCACCGCCTGGAAGAGGCACCACGATGCCCGTGCCCACCGAAGAACTGAAACTGGAAATCGTCAACGCCGCCACGGGGAAGACCCTCGACAGCAGGGCCGCGCCGGGGCAGGGCGGGGCGCTCGTCGTCCGAGAGCTCCCCAAGGACGGTCCGACCCCGGAGCAGTGGCAGATCGTCCCCGTGCAGTCCACGCAGGACGAGCAGATCTATGTGATCCGCAACGCGGCCGGCGGCAAGGTCCTTGAGCAGCCCGCCGCCGCGGGCGGCGTCGTCCGGCAGGGGGACGCGGCCGACGGTAAGAAGAGCCAGCAGTGGCGCGTCATTCCCGTCGAGGGCGCAGCCGGCCTCTACCTCATCGAGAGCGCGACCGACGACACCGTCCTTGACCTCGACGAGTCCGGTGCGGACGGCACCCCGGTCGTCCTGTGTGCGTACGACGAGGACGCGGAAAGCCAGCGGTGGCGTCTCGTCCCGGCCGAGCCCGAGCGCGTCAGCGACCCCGTACTGCGTTGGGGAACGCTCAGCCACTGGAACGGCCGCCGATCCTGGCGGCTGGTCCCCTCGGCCGCGTTGCGGCCGACGCCCGGCGCGGCGCCGTCCTTCAGCGACATGCTGCTGGTCCTCGAACGGTTCGGAAGCGACCAGGACGCCGGTGGCTGGCAGAGCGACGGGCCTTCTCCCTCTCCCGACGGCCGACCGGGCTGGTGGGCCGCACTCGGCGCCCGGTTCCTCGCCGGCACCACCGGTAAGGGGCCGGCAGACATCATCGGGCTCAAGCCCGCCAAGGGGGCTATGACGTCGGCTGCGCGAGGTGACGGCACGTTCGATGACGAGGAGCGCGTCCTGCACCCTCCCGCGCCTACTGCGAGCACCGCGGACCTGTGGACCCTCGCTGACATGACGGGCGACGGCAAACTCGCCGTCGTCGTGCTCGCCGCCGACGGCGTCCGGATCTCCCCCCAGGGAGAGGACGGAACGTTCGAGTCCCCGGCCGGCGAGCCGGCCCTCAAAGCCTTCGGCCACGGCGAACAGGCCGGGGGGTGGCTCGTGGACAAGCACCCTCGCTTCCTCGCCGACACCACCGGAGACGGCAGGCTCGACATCGTCGGCTGCCACGACGACGGCGTCTGGGTGGCCCTCCAGGACGAGGAAGGGAAGTTCGCGCCGCTCTCCGACGAGCCCGCTCTACGGGCGTTCGGCCACGGCGAGAAGACCGGGGGGTGGCTCGTGGACAAGCACCCTCGCTTCCTCGCCGACACCACCGGAGACGGCAGGCTCGACATCATCGGCTGCCACGACGACGGCGTCTGGGTGGCCCTCCAGGACGAGGAAGGCGTATTCGCCGAGCCCCTGTACGTCCTCGACGACTTCGGAACCGACCAGGGGTGGAGCTCGGCCGCGGAGCATCCCCGATTCCTGCTCAAGATCACCCGCGACGGGGCGTCGGACCTCATCGGCTTCGGCCCCCACGGCGTCGTCGTCGCACGCGGCCTCGACGATGGCACCTTCGAGCCCACGAAGCTCGTTCTGAACGACTTCGGGACCGCCCAGGGATGGACCGCCAAGAAACACCTCCGCTTCCTCGCCGACGTCACCGGCGACGGCAGCCCCGACATCGTCGGATTCGGCGACGAGGGGGTCTGGGTGTCGCACAACCGCGGCGACGGCACGTTCGAGCAGGCCCAACTGACCTGCCGCGGCTTCGGATACAACGACGACGCCGGCGCCTGGCGAGTCGACCGCCATCCCCGCTTCCTCGCCGACGTCACCGGCGACGGACGCGTCGACATCATCGGCTTCGGCGGCCCGGGCGTGTACGTAGCCCGGAACCTCTACCGCCGCTTCCGGACCCGATAGCCCCGGAGAACGTCGCGACGTATCGGCGGACCGCCTGAACCGTACCCCGAATCCCCGCTCACGGACTTCGCGGAAGACGGCTCGCGTCCGTGCAGCCGTTGAGGAAGCGGGCGGGCTTGCAAGTAGGGTGCGAGGAGCCCCGTTCGACGATGCCGTGTCGAAGATGTCCCATTCGAAGGTAGCCGTACCCGTGGGGGAGTTTTTGCGCATGATCCGGCCGAGTACGTCGCGCTCGTACGTGATCTCCTCACCGAGCCCGTTCACGCATGAGCTCAGCCGCCCGTTCGGGTCGTAGGAGTACCCCCTCGAAGTCGGCGTCTGAGATCAGCCGCCCTGCCGCGTCGTACTCGTACTCCCAGGTCAGGCCCTGGGGGTCGTGTACGCAGGTCAAGCGCAGCAAAGCCTCGATCGACGCCGGCTACGACGCCCCGCGCATGGCGCACCTCCTGGCCGGGCTGCCGGTGGAGGTCCTTGGACGAATGCGCACGGACCGGGTGATGCGCAAGCCGGTCCCGGTGCCCTGGATCTCCCCGCCGCAGGGCGGACGGCCGCCGAAACACGGCAAGGAGTTCCGCTTCGCCAAGCTGGAGACCTGGGGCGAGCCCGAGGCTGCAACGACACAGGTCACCGACCGGTACGGCACCGCCCGAGCGATGG
This sequence comes from Streptomyces sp. NPDC058279, assembly GCF_042881255.1. Lineage (NCBI taxonomy): Bacteria > Bacillati > Actinomycetota > Actinomycetes > Kitasatosporales > Streptomycetaceae > Streptomyces > Streptomyces sp. NPDC058279. Next base: position 15,551 of record NZ_JBHVYA010000017.1, read on the forward strand.
CCTGGGACCGCATCCACCCCCGGCTGACCACTCGCTCCGCCTGGATCGACCGCACCGGTGAACTTCCCATCATCGAGGGCACCTTGATCCGCCTCCAGGTCGACCGCCTGCCCGGTGGCGGGGACCCACTGCCTGTCTGGTTGTGGTCCTCTGCCACCGGCCTGACCGGCGAGGGCATCGATGTGCGCTGGCTGGCGTTCCTGAGGAGATTCGACCTGGAGCACACCTTCCGGCTGATGAAGCAGACCTTCGGATGGACCCGTCCGAAGCTCCGCACCCCCGAGGCCGGCGACCGCTGGACGTGGCTCGTGATCGCCGCCCACACCCAACTCCGGCTCCCCCGCGAAGCCGCGGCGGATCTCCGTCGGCCCTGGGAGAGACGGCCGAGCCCGCACGACTCACCGGCCCGTGTCCGCCGAGGGTTTCGGAACCTCCGCCCAAACCTGGCCTGTCCGGCCCGTGCACCGAAACCATCAACACCCGTACCTGGAAGGCCGCTTGGCTCCAAGAATCGCCGCCCCGCGCCCCGCTATGACGTCGGGAAGACGACCAGACGACCCGAGAGCGTCATCGAGCGCGACAGTCTCAGAGGTTAAAAGACAAGTTCAGCCCCTGTCTCTGAACTCCCGTCGTCCACCCAGCTGACGGGGGGTAACCCCACCTTCAAACAGGTGGTTGGCGTTATCCCGGGCCCGGACCTTGATCGAAATACTGGGTCCAGATCAGGTCGTCACCTATCAGCGACAGGAGTATTCGTGTACGAGCACGGACACGCAGCCAATGGGTCACGTGCGTCCACGAGGGGTGGCCGCAGCCGCGGGGAGCGCAGGCTGCGGGTCGCTGTCGTCGGGGCGGTTGCCACGGTCGTGATGAGCGCCGGTCTCGCCCTGCCGGCGTCGGCTGCCGGCACTGCGGACGCTTCGGCGGCACGAGGCGGGCATGCGGCCACGCGGGCGGCACTGGACTCGGTCGTCCAGGACGGGGCGCCCGGAGGCATCGTGCTCGCCGAGCAGGGGCACGACATCTGGGCTGGACATGCGGGCACTGCGGATCTGGCAACCGGCCGCACGCCGCGGGCCGATGACCGCTTCCGGGTCGGCTCGATCACCAAGACGTTCGTGGCCACGGTGATGCTCCAGTTGGAGGAGGAGCGGAAGCTCAGCCTGGACGACACGGTGGACCACTGGCTGCCGGGCCTGGTGCAGGGCAACGGGCACGACGGCAGCAAGATCAGGCTACGGCAGATCCTCAACCACACCAGCGGCATCTACAGCTACACCGACGACGAGGACTTCAAGCGCAAGGAGTTCGGCACCGACTTCCTCAAGCACCGCTACGACACCTGGACGCCCCGCCAGATCGTCCGGCTCGCCATGACACACCGGCCGGCCTTTGCCCCCGGCGACGACTGGAGCTACTCCGACACCAACTACGTCATCGCTTCCATGGTGATCCAGAAGGCTACCGGCCACTCCTACGCCCACGAGATCGAGCAGCGCATCCTGCGCCCCCTGCACCTGGACTCCACGAGTCTGCCGGGCACCCGCGCCCGCGTCCCCGGACCCAGTGGACGCGCCTACTCGAAGCTGACCGGGGAGCTCGCCGGGCCGGGAGAGCCGAACAGCGCGATCCACGACGTCACCGAACTCAACCCCTCCTTCGCGGGCGCCGCCGGAGAGATGATCTCCAACAACCAAGACCTCAATCGGTTCTACCGGGCCCTGTTCTCCGGTCGGCTCCTGGAGGAGCCTCAGCTGAAGGAGATGATGACGACCGTCTCGATCAAGAACATGCCGACCTTCTCCTACGGCCTGGGACTGATGAGGATGACGTTGTCGTGTGGTACCGAGATATGGGGGCACAACGGCGGCATTCAGGGATCCATCTCGCAGACCATGGCGACGGCAGACGGAGATCACGTGCTGTCGCTGAACTTCAACGGCGACTGGAACATCCACGAACAGCGGCTCGCCGACGCCGAATTCTGCGGTGTCTGAGCTTGACTCGGGGATCTCGGAGGCGTCGTGGTCAGATGCCGAGGCGTCGGGACGTGCTCGGGTCTGACGGGCGGGCACGGGCTCGCTATCACCGAGGTGGTCAGCCTCTGGTCGTCCAGGCTGCGGGTGGGTAACGGAGCGGCTGTAGATGGTGCCGGACTTCGTCCAAGGCGTCGGGCTCATCCCCCTTCTGTCAGGTCGATGTCGTTCGTGACCTCACCGAACCGATCCCGCACTACGCGGAGCGTCGATTCGCCAAGCCGGCGGCCGGTGATCGCGATGTCGTATCGGCGCGCGTTGTTGAGAGCATCCTTGGCCAGGGCCCTGTGCTGGTGGAAGTCCCGGCTCATCGCGTCCAGGGCCTTGCCAGTGAGTGGGGGTCATGTCGCTCAGCTTTGGGTGGAGAACGGCATGGCGTCAGCCCACTTCCAGAATGCCCGGCCTTCGGACACCTCGCGTTGCATGATGTCGAACAACGTCGAAGGCTTCGCCTCAGGTGGAATGTCGACGGCGACGTGGCGGTCACCGTTCCACTCGCTCAACAGACCTGCGACAGCGATTTCGGTCGGGAAATCCTCGGCGGTGACGCCGCAGATGAGGCCGCCGGACAAGGAACGGGCGATGAATTCGATTCGCCCCTGGTCATCTATGAGGCGGGATACATCGGCCTACCGGCACCCGGTCCGCTTCAAACGCCTACGCCTGGACCTCACGGCGGGAGACGTGGTCGACGGAGGTGTCGGCGCTGACCTCGGCGACCAGCTCCGGGCGGACCAAAGTCACGTCCAAGGCGTCGCGGCCGCCCCACGCGGAGGCGAACCGCATGCCGGTCCAGGGGTGCCCGGGGTCGGCCTCGGTGATGCTTCCGGCGACGAGGCGGGCCACTTCGGGACGCCCTTTGTCGCCGCCGGGCTGTTGTCCCCGCGGCACGACATCCGCGCCCTGCGCATGGACGAGAGCGTCGTCGGAGGCGGGGGCGGCATGGTGTTCGACATCGACTCCCGCGTCTACACGCAGTTCCCCGCACCTACCAAGGCTCCGACCCTGTCCGAGGCCATCATCGGCGGCGACCCCCGCCCCTTCGGACCTGACACCCCCTGAGAAGTCCGGATTCCGTGTGTCTCAGCCGGGCCGCGCGAATCAGGACGACACTGCCCTGGCGCCTGCGGCTCGACAGGCCGTAGCCCAGCCCTCAAGGCGCCGGGGCTCTCGTAGCCCGCTGCCCTCACAGACGCCCCGCCGCCCGACGGAGCAAACGGACGTTCCGACTGGTTGGTGATGCCCACCTCGGTCAGGTGGCGGCGGGTGTGGGCCTGCACGTGGCGGGCGGGAATGCTCCGAATGCCGTGGGGCGCTCCGCCGCCGACCAGGTAACGGGCACAAGGCGCGGCATCGGGGTGGTCATGGGCGGGTCCTCTCCATGACGGCACTGTAGTGAACCGTTTCGCCTCCCCGGAGATGGTCTCGCGGGCGCGTCGCGCAAGCATTCGAACACATGTTTCACTAAGTGGATGGCACCACTCCCCTTCCCCGACGACCTGATCCACCTCCAGCAGCAGTGGACCCGCACGTACAACCTGCTCGCCGTCCGGCCGCAGCAGGGCGGTGCTGAGCTGCGGCGGGAGCTGATCCGGCTCTCCGAGATCAGCGGGCATCCGTTCTGGCGGGCGCACGGGTACGGCGCTGCCCGGCGGGTGGAGCTGCGGCGGGCCGCCGAGGCGGCTGTGGGTGAGGAGCCGGAACCGGTGGTGCGCCACATCGACGGCGCCTTCACCGTCTCCGACCCGGGCGCGCGGTCGTCATGAGCGGCACGAAGGAGCGGCTGGAGCGGTGGCGGGCCGTGCAGGCGTGGCTCACCTGGCAGCAGTACCAGGTCGCGCGCACCATCGCCGCCCTGGAGGCCGCCCTGGCCGAGGAGCAGAGCCGGCTTCCCCTGCCGCCGCCTCCGGATTGGAAGGCGGAGGCGATACGGACTCCGGGCGGCCCGCAGGTGCTGCGGGTTCACCTGGGCGTGTGCGGCATGGGCAAGGGAAAGCCCATCGGCCGGGAGCAAGCCCGCCGCATGCTCGCCGACGGCGTGGAAGCGTGCCCGTACCGCGGTCCGGACACCGCCCTCGGCATGCCCGGCTGAGCATGGGACGGAGCCCTCCGCCGGGCACGAGGTGCTGCGCCGACTCGCTGTCAAGGGGCAGCGCCCTTACGGATCGCGCGGTCAAGGGGTTGCCCGCCTGGTGATCAGCGGTTGCGCGGCAGGAAGCCGAGCCAGCCGTTCGCCCGGCGCTCGCGCTCCAGGGCCGCCTACGTCATCATGCCGGCGGCTCCGCACGGTCGTGGCGGGCCACCACCAGGCCCCGGTCCGCCCCCGCGATCCGCCCGCAGCGGGCAGCACGTCTCCCGGACACCGTCGGCCGGCTCCAGGCCGGCGAGAGGGGAGCGGCGGCCCTCGTCGATCGTGCGGACCGCTGCCAATCCAGCCCGGGTGGGCCCAGGGGGCGGGAGCGGCCGTGCGGCCGCTGCTCCCCCGTCGCGAGTACTTCTGCCCCACGCCCCTCGCCCTCCTTCTGGGCAGCGGATCCCCGCACGCGCTGCGCGCCGGCAGGCTCATGTCGACCCTGGTGATGACGATCGAGGCCCTCCTGCCCCTCGGGCTGCTCGTCCCGGGCATCCGTCCTTACGCCGCTGCCGTCGGCATCTGTATGGACCTGCGCTTCTGGGCTCTGCTCCCCGTCCAGCTCGCGGGATTCTCCCTGACCACGGCGGCCTCCTACATCCTGTTCGCCGGATGATCAGCCGGTCCTCGGGGTCAGTCCTTGGTGGCGGAGTGCCAGCTCATCCCCCAGCCGTATTCGAGGTCGGCGGCCTGCTGCTTGAAGACGCCCGGCGCGAGCACCAGGTACTTCGCCTCTCTCCGTACGACCAGTTCGCCGCCCACGTTCTCGATCAGTGCGATCGCGGCGACCGGTGAGGGAACGGTGCACTCGTCCAGACGCACTTCGATCGGTGGGCCGGCGGGTGGATACAGCGTGGCGACGCCGTGGAGTCCCGCGAAGTCGGGCGCCCCGTCGTAGATGACCACGAACACCAGGAGGCGTTCGATCTCGGCGGAGTGATCAAGGTTGATCATCAGGTTCTCGCCGTCCTCGCTGCAGCCGGTCCGGTCGTCCTGATCCAGCAGGACGTACGGCGGTCGGTCGAACGAGCCGAACTGGTTGCCGATGGGGTGGACGATGCCCTTCGTTCCGTTCCGCAGCTCCCACATACAGGAGAGGTCCAGGTCGACGTCCTCCAGCCGGACGGCGTCCTTGCCCCTGCCCAGCCGGCCGCGCCCCGGCTCGGCCGCGCTCCACGTGAGGTTGACCCGCATGGCCCCCGAGGTGGCGCCCTGCTTGGTCAGCGACACCGCGGGGGCGGCCTTCGTCAAAGTGATCTTCGACAGCCGTACGGGTTCGGGCGCCGGGGGCACCGGCGCGGGCGGCGGCTGCCGTACCGGCGGGGATGACGGTGTGGTGGGCTCGTCCACGGTGATGCCGAAGTCGGTGGCCAGCCCGGCCAGGCCGGAGGCGTAACCCTGGCCCACCGCGCGGAACTTCCACGCACCACCCCGCCGGTACAGCTCGCCGAGCAGGAACGCCGTCTCGGAGTCGGCGTCGGTGGCGTCGAACCTCGCCGCCTCGGCACCACTCTCCGCGTCCAGTACGCGTACGAACAGACCGGGCACTCGGCCGAACGTGCCGTCGGTGGAGGCCGCGACCACCACGGTCGAGATGTCCTGCTCCACCGCCGACAACGTCACGCTGATCGTCTCGACGACGCTCGCGCCGTCCTGTCGCCTGCCCTCGTGGCGGACGGCGCCGCTGCGGTGGGCGGGCTGGTTGTAGAACACGAAGTCGTCGTCCGACCGCACCTTGCCGGCTGCGGTCAGCAACAGGGCCGACACGTCGACGTCCGGAGTTCCGGGGCGCTCCTGCCATCCCAACTCCACCCGCACCGAGGCGTGTTCCACCGGCACATTGGCGCCTTTTCGCAAGCCCATGCGGGCCCCCTTCCGCGACTGCCCCCGACGTCCGCAGCGTACGAGATTGTCCCGCCCGTCTCGGTACTTCTCGCTCAGCCGCAGTGCTTCCTGATCAATTCGTAGGAGCGCAGGCGGTCGCCGAGGTCGTGGACGGGCGTGGTCAGCATCAGCTCGTCCGCGCCGGTCTCGCGCGCCAGTCGGTCGAGCCGGCGTACGACAGTCTCCGGGGCCCCGACGGCCTGCTGTGCCCGGAAGTGGGCCAGCACCGTTCGCTCTTCCTCCGTGAACGGGTGGGTGGCGGCTTGCGCGGGGGTCGGGAACGGCATGTCGCTCACCCCCTTGAGGAGCCCGGCCTTGACGACGGCCATCGGCCCCGTCCGCCGCACGGCCTCCTCGTCGGTGTCCGCGCACACCGCCTCGACGCACAGCAGCACCCGGGGCCGCTCGCACCAACGGGACGGGGTGAACTCCGCCCGGTAACGTTCGAGTACCGCAAGGGTGTTGTCGGGTCGGATGTGGTGGGCCACGGCCACCGGCAGGCCGAGCGCCGCGGCGAGGGCGGCGCCCGCGGGGCTGGAGGCGAGCAGCCACGGCTCCGGCAGCGGGTCGAGGGCGACTTCGTCCACCAGGAAGGAGAGGACCGAGGCCACGTCGCTCCCGTACTCCGCGTCGGTGGTCGGTCCGGCGCCGCGGCGCAGCGCCCGCGCGGTGGCCTCGTCGAACGTTCCGGGGCCGCGGCCGACGCCCAGGTCGATACGGCCCCCGTGCAGGGCGGCCAGTGTCCCGAACTGCTCCGCCAGCATGATGGGGGCGTGGTTGGGTGCCAGCACCCCGCCCGAGCCGAGACGGATGACGGAGGTCGTGGCGGCGGCGTGCGCGATCAACACGACCGGCGGGAACGCGCCGATCGCGGGCGAGTGGTGGTGCTCGGCGTACCAGAGCCGGTGGTAGCCGAGCCGTTCGAGTCCCTGTGCGAAGGCCGCGGTGTCCCGCAGCGTGTCCACGGCGCGGGTGTCCGTCTGGACCATCGCGACTTCCAGTGCTGAAAGAGGTATGTCGAGCATGTCGTCAGCATAGGGATCATGCGCCTGCATGGGGATCACTCGTGGACACGGGCAGCACGCGTCCGGCGGGAGGTCAGGTGCGAGGGGATCGCAACGACTTTGAAGGTAAGGCCCCGCCCGGGCTGGACGACTGCAAGGTTGCCTGCGCTGTAGTCGATGACCAGCGCGGAGAGCGGCAGGGCGATGCCGGGCGATTTCACGGTACTGATCCGCGTCCCGGTGCCGTCACGCGGCGTGGGAGTAGACGGGCATGTCCAGGGCGGCGACCTTGCCGCCCAGGCCAGGGGGTGTTGCCGGAACAGTCCCAGCGGTTCCGCTCGCCGGGGTGCGGGTCGTACAGGGCCCGGCCGCCGGCGCCGGACTGGCCGCCTTCGGTCAGCAGCGCGGCGCCGGTCTGGCTCTCGTTTGCCGTCCGGCCGGTGATGTCGAGCAGCAGCACGTCGAGCGGGCCGCCGACGAACTCGGCGCAGTCCCGGCCGGGCCGTGGGCCCGGGTTCGGGTCGTCGTGGTCCGTGCCGTAGACCCGGCCGCGCAGGTTGCGCAGGCCGGTCGCGATGATCGGGGCCTTCCTGTCGTAGCCGCTGAACCCGTCGGCCGGCTCGCCTGCCCACAGCGGCCGGGTCAGCTCCTGAAGTCGCGGGACGGTGCGGTTGGAGTCGCGGGCGCCGATGTGGTTGAAGACGATCAGCATGGGCGGGTGCGGGTCCTTCGGTGCCGCGGTCGGCTGGTCCGCAGGACGGGTAGCCTGTGGCTGGCTCTGTTGCACTGGTCGGCCTGATACCGAAGTTGTGTGACGTGCAGGTGTTCTCCGTTGAGATCTCCGATGCTGTGGTGGCGGTCCGTGCCCGCACGAGGTCCGGCGAACCGGCGGGGCGCACGGGCTGTGGCCAGCTCAGCGAGTGGTGCCGCAGCCGCTCCGCACATTGGTCCGGCGGTACGGCCGTGGGGCAGGTCGATAGCCCGGGCGGCGGTTGTGGGAGCCCAGTGGCCGGGCAGGTGCTGAAGGACCCAGTACCAGCGCGAGGCCGTCAACCGGGCGGACTTCACGGACGAGTACGCCAGCCCCGACGTTCCGGGCCAGGCGGAACAACGAGGCCTCTCCCCCGGGAGCCCCAGAGGCCGGGTCACATGCGGAACGTCTGGCACCGCATTCCTTTGCCCGGCCAATCTTGAGGTGGGTTGGGAGTTGCTGGGACGATCCGTAGCCTGACGGTTCGTCACCGGGCGGATCGCGATCTGAGGGGGCTCGATGAAGCGGTACGCCAAGAAATTGGCTCTCCTGACCGTTGCACTGATGGCAATCGGCTTCGCGCCCGGCACGGCCCAGGCCGCGAGTGGCCAGAACATTCAGAACGGGAACGGCCTGTGCCTTGATTCAGGGAAGTACATGGACCAGTCCGTCTCCGATCAGGCATGCAACCTCGGAAGCTATCAGGCCTGGGGCTTCTCGAACGTAGGGACCTGGAACGGATACCAGGTATACCAGCTCTGGAATGGGGCACACGGGTGCCTTGACGACCCGAACTACGACGCGCCGACGACGCATGCCTGCAACGGCGGCGACTACCAGCACTGGGCATTGATCCCTTACGGCTCTGGATTCATGCTGGAGAACGTGCACTTCCACAACGGCTGTATCTACGCGGACTACTCTGGCGTCGGCGGCGTGAGGACGGGAAACTGCGACTACAGCTCCAAGGCTCTGTGGCACCACTTGTAAGACATCTTGCGACGGTGTGCGCATGGTCGGTCCGGGACGTGATCCACCACTTCGACATGCCGGCGTGTGCCCGGTGAAGCGGTCCTCCTGGGCGGTCGGAGAGGGCGACAGGCGCGGTCCGGCACGGGGCTGGGCGGCTGCCACAGCGGATGGTCGGGATGCCCACGATGGCAGCCGGGTGCCCCGCTCCGACAGGGTGGCCCCCACGGTCGGTGCCGCCGACCGCACCCTGACGACCTCGACCGCACACTCGGCCGCGAGTTACGCAGCCGCTCTCGGCGTCGGCGCCTCCACGCCTTCCCCTTGACCGCCCTGACCCTGTCGAAAGCGGTCCGGCCCTGTGCCATCGATGGCACAGGGCCGGAGCGTCGCGCGGTGACGTCGTCGAGGGGCTTCAGACCACAGCAGTTCCACCTGACCGAACAGCCTGAACGGCGTCAGGTCGGCTGGGCGATGTAGTTGCAACTGCGGTCAGGGCCTCGAATTTCCCCGCCCCCGCCCGCCTCCTGTGGCGCACCCTCGGCACCCGCCTTTACCAGCGCACCACCGTCCGCGTCCGCCGAAGCGGCACCGTGGTCCGCCAGCCATAGCTCCCCCGCTCCATGTGCGGGGGGACGGGCCCTCACCGGTCCAGGGCTTCGCCGCCTTCCTTCAGAACGACTGGGACGCCGTCGTGAACGGCCTCACCCTGCCCCGCAGGTGGCAGCCCTGGCGCCTTCCCACCGCCGGGGCCCTCGCGCCTGCCCGCCGCCAGTGCCGCGAACGGCACACCGACGTGCCGAACACGCCGCCGTCTTCACCGTCGGCATCAATGGCCCACTACAGCCACGGCAGAATCACGGCCCGGGATCGTCGTCCGTGACCACGACCAGCCTCAGCCAGGCCGTTCCGTCCCTGCCCACGGGACCGCGATAGGGGCCAGTCAAGGCGAGCCGAAATCCCGTGGAAACCCACCTGCGTGGCGTGGAATGATCTTCGGCGGACTGTTGACGAAAGGGAAGGGTGAAGACGTGTACGTACCGTCATCTGCACGAGCTCTCGATGATGACGAGCGTGAGCTCGTGGAGCTGGCACGCCGCACCATAGACGCGCATACCGACGCCGGGCCCGGCGAAGACGGGATCCACACAATGGGCGCCGCGGTCATGGCCGCCGACTACCGGATGTTCGCCGGCGTTAACCTGTACCACTTCACCGGCGGACCCTGCGCCGAACTCGTGGCTCTGGGAGCCGCACGAGCCCAGGGCGCCCGCCAGATGCGCTGCATCGTTGCCGTGGGAAACCACGGACGGGGGGTCATCGGCCCGTGCGGGCGCGATCGGCAGGTCTTCGTGGACTACTACCCCACCATGCGAGTCATCGTGCCCACGCCCGCGGGGCCCAGGTCCGTTCTCGCCGCCGACCTGATGCCGCTGACTCAGCGATGGACCCCGGAAGGCATGAACGGTCTCGACCCATCGCTTTACCAAGACCCCGAGACGGCCGGTCCCCCGATCATCCGGTTCAACCCCCGCTACCTTGAAGACGTCCGCTCCGGCGCCAAGACCAAGACCACCCGCTTCCGGGACCCGGCCCAACTCGGGCCGGCACGGCTGGTGTTTGCAAGCGACCCCGAAGTCGTCCTGCCGGCAGAGGTGACCGGCATCAGGCACTGCCTGGTCAGCGACCTCACCGACCAGGACGCCCAAGCCGAGGGGCTGACGACCGCAACCGAACTCAGGGAATGCCTCAAGGGCCACTACCCTAATCTGGCGGGAACCGACGAAGTCGACGTAATCACCTTCCAGATCAACGACAACACAGGCGCTGCTTGAACTGCGGAGGCACCAGCGACGACTGGGCTGCAAGGTGACGACGAGCAGATCTCCTCTGACGCGCGCAGCACACGGCCGAGCTTCCTTCGTTCTCTTGCAGACCCTCGTCCTCGCCCAGCCGCCATGACCATCACGAGATATCTGCCACAGCCGTTTTCAGGAATCGCCATCAAGAGCCGGTCAGAGGCGGTGCCGCGGTGCCGTAGGGTGGGGTTCACCGACGCGGGGTGGAGCAGCTCGGTAGCTCGCTGGGCTCATAACCCAGAGGTCGCAGGTTCAAATCCTGTCCCCGCTACTACCCGGAAGGGCCCGGATCCTCAAAAGGACCGGGCCCTTCTGCCATACCCCGGCCCTCACGGGTGAGGGGCGTGGTGGCCGGGCCGCCGGATTTCGGTTGGTCCACGCGACTGCGGTCAGGAGGCGGGTCGTAGACACCAGCGCCGTCACCGCCCTGGCGGGCGGACACAAGGCGCTCAACGCCCTCGCGGTCAACATCACCGCGAGCGGCGACCGGCTCCTCGTGCCCGCACTGTGCCTGGCTCGGGCCGAAGCCGACCAGACCGGAGCGCGCCCGCCGTTCTCGGCTACCCGTGTACCGACCTCGAGCCGCTGGGGCAGATCGACGCACCGGCCGTGGGCACGATGTTCCGCGACGGGTACGGCGGCATGGACCCCCGCCACGCCTCTACACCGCACTGCGCCGCACGGCGCCGGGGGAATGCCCATCCTCCTGACCGACGACCAGAACCGCTACCCGCCAGGCATCCTCGCCATGGGCATCGACACCCCCGGCATGCTCGGCTTCCACTGACCTCGACTGGCGAACCAGAAAGGCAGTCGGCGGCTGACCGCGTCATCGATCACCTCGGGCCGATGTTCGCGCTCCAGTCCGCGAACGGTGCGTCAAGAACACCGTCCTCATCGTGGACGGCACCCTGGTCCCGACCCGGGACCATGCCGTCGCCACGAAGCCGAGGAACTATCGGTAGTCCACCAGCACCAGGCCGTCATCGACGCCGACACCCGCTTTTTTGCAACACCCTTCAAGCCACTGTTGCGCCTGTCAGGGCCGCAGGCCCGCCCGCCTAAGTGCGACCTCAGCCAAGGCGGCAACGACCTGCTGGTCGCCGCGGCGCCAGGCGTCCGCGAAGCCGCCCGGCGGGGCGGGAATCGCGCGGAGGTCGCCCGGCGGTCCGGTGAGGGCTCGAAGCGCAAGGAGGTCGGCGCCTCCGGTTCCGTCGTAAAGGCTGCGAACGATGGCACTGCGACGGATCCAGCGCAAGCGCAGGGGAAGCCACACCAAGAGTACGAAAACCACGGGAACGACGATCAGAACGACTGCGACCAGGGTAGCCAGCTGGCTGATGGCGTCTTGCAGGGACTGCCCGGCATCGGCAAGCCCGGTGCCGGCATCGGCCGCGGAATGGAAAGGCTTCTTCAGGAGGCCGCCGACCAGCGGCACATCCGAGGCTGTTGCACCGGCGTCGTCGAGAGCGCTGGCGAAGCCTTCACCTGCGCTCTCCACCTTTCGTCCCGGCTCGGCCAGCAGCATGATCGCGTCGTGGACAGCCAGCGCGAACCACACCGCGCCGGCGATCACGACCACGGCGATCAGGTCCGCGAGGATCTGGCGGTTCCGCTGTGCTGGGGTCTGGGCGTAGAGAAGCATCCGCTGCTCCGCTCCTGGTCCGGTCATGGCGTCGAGGCGCCGACCCGGGAGGCCGGCGCCAGAGTGTACGGTCCCGGCCGCAAGGCTCGGTCCGTTGCTCGACCGTACGTCGGCACGGGCCGCACGACCGCTGTTCACGGGTACACGTCCGCGCCAGGTTGCCAGGTGCAGCAGCAGCAGCGCCCGCGGCGGGCGGGCGCGGAACAGGTGGCGCCGTTGTATTAGCCGCGTCGATGGGGATATTGGCGGAACAGGACCAGCCCCAGACCGAGGGAGCCGGATATGCGGTGATGGAGCAGATGCTCGGGGACCTGGTCCTCATCGGGGCGGCAGTACGCGTCATCGTAGGCGCTGTCGACGTGGGGCTTCACAGGCTCGGGCAGTCCGCACCTCGCGGGCCGAGGCCGGTCCGCCTACGGCACAGGACCAATCGGACCAACCGCCGGGCGAGGTCTTTGCCCCGCCTGAAATGAGTGCCGCTTCACCGCCTGGGTTGGCCGGTGAGCCCGCACCGTGCGGGCTGTGTCGCGTGATATCAACTCAGCAACACGCCCGTGAACCGCGTTTCGGACAGACGTCGATGCCGAGGAGTTGATGCGCATGCCGTCGGCCGAGAGTCCCGTCGGGGCACCTGTGGCGCCGCCGCCGGACCCCTTCGCCCAGGTCAGGACCCGCGGCTATGTGGGTCTTCTGGTCATGGCAGCGGTGCTCGGGGTGCCGATCTCCGCAGGGGCGTACGGCTTCCTGGCGCTGGTCGGTGCGCTTCAGTCCTGGACGTACACAGACCTGCCCAAGACGTTGGGCTTCCAAGGGACCCCACCCTGGTGGCCGCTGCCGCTGCTCGCGGTGGCGGGCCTGCTGGTCGGAGCGACCATCCGCTACCTTCCCGGGACGGGCGGCCACAAGCCGGCCGAGGGGCTGTCGATGACGGGCGCGCCGAAGCCGCTCGAGCTTCCCGGCATTCTCATCGCGGCCGTGGCCACGCTGGGGCTCGGCGCTGTCCTCGGACCCGAGGCGCCGCTCATCCTGCTCGGCGGGGGCGTTGCCGTCCGGGTGGTGCGCCTGCTCAAGCCGGAGCTGCCGCCGCGGGTCGACGCCGTGGTCGGGGCAGCGGGGAGCTTCGCGGCGGTCAGCACCCTGCTCGGGTCACCCATCACGGGGGCCTTCCTCCTCATGGAGGTGTCGGGCATCGGCGGGCCGATGCTCGGGATCGTGCTGGTGCCCGGCCTGCTCGCCGCCGGCATCGGCTCGCTCGTCTTCATCGGCCTAGACAACTGGACCGGCCTCGGCACGTACTCCCTCGCCATTCAGGACGTACCGCACGCCAACGCGCCCACCGGTGCCGAATTCGGCTGGGCACTGTTGATCGGACTCGCGGCGGCGCTCGCGGGCACGGGCATCCGATGGCTCGCCCTGCTGCTGCAACCGCGCGTCGAACGGCACCGCATCCCCGCCACCGTGCTGATGGGCCTGACGATCGCAGGGCTCGCCATCGCCTACGCCCAAGGCTCAGGCAAAGCCGCGACCGAGGTCCTGTACTCGGGGCAGAACGCCCTCGGCCCCCTAGTGGCCCACAGCACCGACTACACCGTGGGCAGCTTGATGCTGCTCATCGCGTGCAAGGGGTTGGCCTATTGCGTCTCACTCAGCGCCTTCCGGGGAGGCCCGATCTTCCCCGCGATGTTCCTGGGGGTGGTGGGCGGGATCGCTCTCTCACACCTTCCAGGCCTACAACTGACCCCCGCGTTCGCGATGGGCATCGGAGCCATGTCGGTCGCCATGCTCAAACTCCCGCTGACCTCGGTGCTGCTGGCCACCCTGCTGCTGGGGACGCAGGGCCTCACCGTCATGCCCCTGGTGATCGTCACGGTCGTGGTCTCTTACGTCGTGACGCTCAGGCTCAGCCCTGCCCCGACCGGCGACACCAGGACCGGCACGCGGAAAGACTCCGCTCCGGCATGAGAACCCTTGAGCCCCACCTCGGCGGGGTCGGCCGCGGCCGACCCCGCCGTTCATGACGTCTCTTGGGCGGTACACCCGCGCGCTGCATGTGCCGATCCAAGATGCCCACAACACACCTGGCACACACGACAGCCGTCCGGTCGGTTTGCGCCGGCGGTGAAGCCTTGATCAGCGCCGGTCCCGGCGGTCGTCCCGCCGGTATTCACGGTCGTCCCCGGCGGTCCTTGCGCCGGTCACCACGGCGACCGACCCGGTGGGCGACGACAGCTTCCGTGCCTGCGACGGCCGCTGTGCCACGTGCCGCTTCGCCCAACTGCTTTCGGTCGAAACGGGCGAGCGAGTCACAAAACGATTCTGTGAGAGACGAGCTGCCCACCTCGCCGTCACCCACCATGCCCGGGCCGCCGCCCAACCCAGGACGCTACGCTGGCGCGGTGACTGATGAGCAGGAGCGGGTGCAGCCGTCGGGAGTGTGGGCCACGGCGGTGGGGGTGGCCAGGGTGCGGGCGCTGGAGACCGAGCGGGAGAACGCGCTGTTCCGCGACCCACTGGCGCAGGCCTTCGCCACCGCCGGCGGCCTGTGGCCCTCGTCGCCGCCGCTGCCCGATGACGAGGCCGCGCGCCGCCGCCGGCTGGCCGTCTCGTTCTCCATCGTCATCAGGACGAGGTTCCTCGACGACCTGTTGCAGCGGGCCTCCGCGTCCGGGGTCCGGCAGGTCGTGCTGCTCGGCGCCGGCATGGACAGCCGGGCCTTCCGTATGGACTGGCCCGAGGGCACCCGGCTATTCGAGGTCGACACCGCCGCCCCGCTGGACTTCAAGGCTTCGGTGCTGCGCCAGGAGCGGGCCGTCGCACGCTGCGAGCGAATCACCGTCGCGGTGGATCTGCGTGAGGACTGGCCAGGCGCGCTGGCCGCAGGAGGGCACGACCCGGCCGCGCCGACCGCCTGGATCGCCGAAGGGCTGCTGATCTATCTGCCCGAGGACGCGGTGGAGCTACTGCTGGCCCGGATCAGCGAGCAGTCGGCGGCAGGCAGTCGGATGGGGCTGACACTGGGCTCGCGCGGCGTGATCGAGCGCTTCAGCGCGGACGCCGCGCCGGGATCGGCGGCGTCCATGTGGATCTCGGAGATGCCGGACGACCCGGTGGGCTGGCTGGCCGAGCACGGCTGGGAGGCCGACAGCCACACCCTGCGCGAGCGCGCCGCCGCCTACGGCCGCCCGATCAACACCCCACCGCAGCACGAGGAACGGCCCGGCGGCCTGATCTCGGCGGTCCGCCGGTAGACCGCCTTCCGGTTCCCTTTCTTCGAATCATGATCGGAAGTTCCTGCGTCTCACCTCACCGCGAACCGCAGGCTTGATGCGCACCCGCCCCCGCATCCGGGCACGGGATCGCCCAAACCGGTCCGCTCGCCGTCCCGGCCGTCCACAAGGCCGCCCCGAAGGACGGCACATCCACAACCGTCACGAGGGTCCCGTCCGGTATCCCGGGCGGGGCCCCCAGCGTCGAACTGTTACGGGATCACGAGGTAGAACGCCTGGTCGGCAGCTGCGCCGTTGGTGCCGGTGGTCACGCGGATCGAATTGCCGGGGCACGTGTTGTGGTTGCGTGACACCCGGACCTCGCTGTCCCAGTCGGCCGAGGCGCTCGGTGTGGCGGCCGGAACGGCCCTGCCGGCGTCGATGCCCGAGACCAGCACGACGCAGTACACGCCGGTCTCGGGCTTGCTCACCGAGGCGATGGTGCTGGTCTTCTGGACGATGCTGCCGCTCGGGCCGACCGAGGTCGCGTCCTGGGCATACGGGGCCCTGACCGTGTTGGTGGGGTCGGCCGCCATCACGATCCCGCCGAAGGCGGCACCGGCGGTGACAACGCCGAGACCGGCGAGGAGCAGCTTGGTACGCATTCGCATGGGAACCGTGACATGGGTACGGCATCTCACCAGCGTCCGCCCGGTCGCACCGCGCACGCCGGATGCACAAACCAGAGCGCCCGAGCCTGACCAGCCCGGCACGGCGCACCAGCGCACCGGCACGACTCCGCCGCAGTCCTGCCACTTGCACACGCACGCCTCCCCCGGGCCCGTGTACGCCACCCCGTGGTGTTCCACCGCAACCGAGCCCGCCGAGCCGGCGCCCCGCAGACCGCCGGCCAGGCCGGCGTGTGGCACGGTCAGCCGGCTCACCGACGAGGCTACCGTCGGCCCCGGGGGTACTTCGATCTTGTCGTGCGCCAGGAGCCGGGCAACAACCTGGTGGCGCTCGAACTGCGGGCGCATATCCGTGCCGGCCACCGGGCCGGGGAAGTCGGGATGCCGGCGGCGGCGGCAGTTCACCACCAGGTCCGTCTCCGGCGTCAGGCGGCCGGAGCGGAGGCCCGCGAGGGACCAGCCGAGGTGAAACGTCACTGGTAGGACGAGTTCGTGCCGGTATGCACGGCGCACTGCACGTGGCACTTGCGCCCCATGCGAACTCTGCGCGCCCTACCGGTTGCCACCTGTGACGGAAAGGATGAACGCACCGCACATGAACCAGGCGATCCGCACACCCCTGTCCGTCGGCCAGGTGGACATGCGGCGGAAGGAGCTCATGGTGTTGCTTCTCATCTCCCCGGACAGCGTCGAGGAAGCCCTCGATTGTGTGAAGGCTGCGGAGCACCTCGACATCGTCGACGTCAAGAAGCCCGACGAGGGCTCGCTCGGCGCCAACTTCCCCTGGGTCATCAGGGAGATCCGCGACGCGGTACCAGCGGACAAGCCAGTGTCCGCGACCGTGGGTGACGTCCCGTACAAGCCCGGCACGGTGGCGCAGGCCGCGCTCGGC
This sequence comes from Streptomyces sp. NPDC058279, assembly GCF_042881255.1. Taxonomy (NCBI): domain Bacteria; kingdom Bacillati; phylum Actinomycetota; class Actinomycetes; order Kitasatosporales; family Streptomycetaceae; genus Streptomyces; species Streptomyces sp. NPDC058279. Next base: position 32,617 of record NZ_JBHVYA010000017.1, read on the forward strand.
GCGGTCGTCTCCGGCGCCACGTACATCAAGGTCGGCCTCTACGGGTGCACGACGCCCGAACAGGGCATCGAGGTGATGCGCGGGGTCGTCCGGGCAGTGAAGGACCACCGCCCCGACGCGCTCGTCGTCGCCTCCGGCTACGCCGACGCCCATCGCATCGGCTGCGTCAACCCGCTCGCCCTGCCGGACATCGCCGCCCGATCCGGTGCCGACGCGGCGATGCTCGACACCGCCATCAAGGACGGGACGCGGCTGTTCGACCACGTTCCACCGGAGGTCTGTGCCGAGTTCGTAGGGCTGGCCCACGCCTCCGGTCTGCTGGCCGCTCTCGCGGGCAGTGTCCGGCAAGCCGACCTCGGTCCGCTGACCCGCATGGGCACGGACATCGTGGGCGTGCGGGGAGCGGTCTGCGAGGGCGGCGACCGCAACGCCGGGCGGATTCGGCCGCATCTGGTGGCAGCCTTCAGGGCGGAGATGGACCGCCATGCCCGGGAGCACGCTGTCGGCGTCCCCGCCGTGAACTGACCGCGGGCATGCCGACGCCTGAAGCCGGAAGCGTCCCCGCCGGACGCCGAGTCGTACGTCTCCCCGTCGTCGACCCGGCCACCGGAGAGACCTTCGACGAGGTCGCCGACCAACAGCCGGGCGAGTTGGACGACGTGGTCGCCCGTGCCCAGCGAGCCTGGCATGGCTGGCGCGCCGACCCCGCCGCCCGCACCTCCGCGTTGCGCGGCGCGGCCGACGCGGTGGCGACGGCCGGCGACGACCTCGCCCGGTTGCTCACCCGCGAACAGGGCAAGCCCCTGGCCGAGTCGTACGCGGAGGTCGCCCGCACTGCGGCCCGTCTGCGCTACTTCGCCGACCTGGCCCCCCGGACCCGCCGGATCGACGACGGCCGACCCGTGCACAGTGAGATCCGCTGGCGCCCCCTCGGACCCGTCGCGGCGATCGTGCCGTGGAACTTTCCCCTCCAGCTCGCGGCGGCGAAGTTCGCGCCCGCGCTCGCGGCGGGCAACACCATGGTCCTCAAACCGTCGCCGTTCACTCCGCTCGCCACCCGGCTCCTCGGCTCCGTCCTCGCCGCCGCTCTGCCCCAGGACGTACTGACCGTCGTCACCGGCCGCGAACCCCTCGGTTCCCGGCTCGCGTCCCACCCGGGGATCCGCCACGTCACCTTCACCGGTTCGGTGCCCACCGGGCGGGCCGTCGCCGCAGCGGCGGCGGCCTCACTCGCCCGGGTCACCCTGGAGCTGGGCGGCAACGACGCCGCCCTCCTGCTGGACGACGTCGACGTGGACCGGATCGCGGACCGGCTGTTCTGGGCGGCGTTCCGTAACTGCGGGCAGGTGTGCATGGCGGTCAAACGCGTCTACGTCCCGGCCCGGCTCCACGCCGAGGTCGTCGAAGCCCTCGCCCACCGCGCGAAGAGCGTCACCGTCGGACCCGGCCTCGACCCCGAAACCCGGCTGGGACCGCTCAACAACGCCCCGCAGCTGGCCCGGGTCGAACAGCTCACGCGGCAGGCCTTGGCCGACGGCGCCCGGGCGGCGTCCGGCGGCCACCGGCTGGACCCGCCGGGATACTTCTTCGCTCCCACGATCCTCACCGACGTCCCGCCCGGCAGTGTGGTGGTGACCGAGGAACAGTTCGGACCGGTTCTGCCGGTGCTGCCCTACCGGAGCCTCGACGAAGCCGTCGACGCGGCCAACGGCACCGAATTCGGACTCGGCGGCTCCGTATGGGGCACCGATCTCGACCGGGCCGAGGCAGTGGCCGATCAGCTCGAATGCGGCACGGTCTGGATCAACCACCATGCCGAACTGTCCCTCGCCCAGCCCTTCGCAGGCATCAAGGACAGCGGAGTCGGCGTCGCCGGCGGACCGTGGGGGCTTTACGGGAACCTCCGGCCCTTCGTCTTCCACCGCCCGCAGGAGGGATGACGTGAAGTTCCGGGCCGCGGTACTGCGCTCGTACGAGAACCCGTTCACGGTCGAGGAGGTGACCCTGCGAAGCGAACCCGCCGCGGGCGAGATTCTGGTCGAGATCGCAGGCTCCGGGATGTGCCGGACCGACCTCGCGGTCCGGCGATCCGCCGGCCGCAGCCCGCTGCCCGCCGTCCTCGGGCACGAGGGCTCCGGGGTCGTGGTGCGGACGGGCAGCGGCCCTGACGTCGCGATCAACGTGGGTGACCACGTCGTGCTGAGCTTCGACTCCTGCGGACACTGCCGTAACTGCCTCGGCGCGGCCCCCGCCTACTGCGACTCGTTCGCCTCCCTCAACCTCTTCGGAGGACGCGAGGAGGAACTGCCGCGGCTCACCGACGCGACCGGGAAAGCACTGGCCCCCCGTTGGTTCGGCCAGTCCTCGTTCGCCGAGTACGCGCTCGTCCCTGCCCGCAACGCCGTCCGGATCGACCCCGCACTGCCGCTCGAACTGCTCGGGCCCCTCGGCTGCGGCTTCCTCACAGGCGCCGGAGCCGTACTGAACACCTTCGGCGCGAGTCCCGGCGACACCCTGGTGGTCCTCGGCGCCGGAGCCGTGGGCCTGGCCGCGGTGATGGCGGCCACCGCCGCCGGCGTAGTGACCGTGGCCGTCGACCGGAACCACCAACGGCTCGCCCTGGCCGAACGGTTCGGCGCGATCCCACTGCCCGCCGGGGCGACCGGACTACCCGAGAGGATCCGACGGCTGACCGACGGTGGCGCGCAGTACGCCCTGGACACCACGGCCGCCCCCCAGCTCATCAACAACGCGCTCCAGGCCCTGCGCCCCACCGGCAGCCTCGGCCTGGTGGCACGCCTCCACACCGCGCTCTCACTCGAACCGGGCACGCTCGACCGCGGCCGCGGCATCCGCCACATCTGCGAAGGGGACGCCGTACCCGGAGTGCTGATACCCCGGTTGACCGGGCTGTGGCAGGCCGGCCGCTTTCCCTTCGACCAGTTGATCCGCACCTACCCGCTGGCCGACATCAACGCGGCCGAACGCGACTGCGACGCGGGCCGCGTGGTGAAACCCGTCCTGCTCCCGGAGCGAACGAACCGATGAGCCGGGCCTGCGACACCACGCGGACCCACCCCGTCCGACAAGCAGACACTCCACACCCGCCACTCCCGCCAACGGAGGAAACATGCCCGGCACGGCCCCGCAGCAGACGGACACGGAAGGCGTGGACGGAGGTGTGGGCCTGACCGCCCTCCTGGTCGCCGCGGCACGGGCGATCGAGACCCACCGCCACGACAGCCTGGCCCAGGACGTCTACGCGGAACACTTCGTGCACGCCGCCCCGGCCTGCGCGCACTGGCCGGTACGTATCGAGCAGGTCCCGGACGGGGACGACAACCCGCTGTGGGGGCGCTTCGCCCGCTACTTCGGCCTGCGGACCAGGGTCCTCGACGACTTCCTGGTCCAGGCGGCCGGCACGAAAGCCCGCCAAGTGGTCCTGCTGGGCGCCGGGTTGGACACTCGGGCCTTCCGGCTGGACTTGCCGTCCGACGTGGTGGTCTTCGAGATCGACAGGGCGGGCGTGCTGGCCTTCAAGCAACAGGTGCTCACCGGTCTGTCGGCTGCCCCGAAGGTCGAGCGCGTCCCCGTACCGGTCGACCTGCGCGCGGACTGGGTCATCGCGCTGACCAACGCCGGCTTCGACCCGGCCGCGCCGAGCGTCTGGCTGGCCGAGGGGCTCCTCTTCTACCTGCCGGGCCCCGCCGAGACGTACCTCATCGACGCGGTGGACAGGCTGAGCACCGCGGGCAGCGCTCTGGCCTTCGAGGCCAAGCTGGAGAAGGACCTGCTGGCGTATCGGGACAGTGCGATCTACACGGCGACGCGAGAACAGATCGGCATCGACCTGCTCCACCTCTTCGACACGGGACCACGACCCGACTCCGCGGGCGACCTGACGGCCAAGGGCTGGTCCACCTCGATGCACACGCCCTTCGACTTCTCCCGCCGGCACCGACGCGGCCCGCTGCCCGAGCCGAACGACGCCCTGGAGGGAAACCGGTGGGTGTTCGCGCACAAGCCCCGATCATGACGTCCGCAGCGCTCACTACGACGTCCCACACGGCCCCCGGCCCGGCATCCCCTGGCCGGCCCGAGGGTGCCTCGCTACGGCTGCCGCCCGAGCCCGGGACGGCGGGCGCGTTCGATGACGAGCGAGCGCCGGCGTCCCGGGACAGCCGCTGACGGGCCGGTCGTGTCAGGCGGCCCCGACAGCCACCAGCTGGTCGCCCGGGATCCCGGCCAGGTCCGGCGCGTAGTATTCCTCGATGCCGGTGGCCCACGCTGCCACGGTGATGCGGTCGTCGGCGTCCGGGCCGAAGGCGTCGAAGAGCGCGTGGATGTTCGCCTTCTCGAAGCCGATCGCCGTCATCAGCGATTCGAAGAGCGGGCGCTCGATCAGGCCGTCCTTGTCGGGGTCGCCGAGGGCGGAGAGCGCCCGGGCGAACTCGGCGATCGTGGGACCGAAGCGCTCGGGGTCGAGCACGAACGGACGGAACTCCTCGACGGTGATCACACCGTCGCCGTTGGCGTCCAGTTCCGTGGCCAGGGTCGTCCAGTAGCGGCGGAACGCGGCCCGGATGGCGGCCTTGGCGCCGTCGTCCGACGCGACCGCCGCCTCCAGAACACGGCCGGTCATCAGGTCGAAGTCGTCGGAGTCGATGACTCCGTTGCCATTGGCGTCGAAGAGGGAAAAGACCAGCTCGACTCGCTTGGCAGCCTCGGTTCGCATGTCCGTCACCTGTCTTCAGTGGCCCGTCGATCCGGGCCCGGCTCGATGAGTGCCTCCACGTAACCGTGCTGAGGCGGAGACGTGACGGTGAATCGGTCTCTGTTACCGGAAGGAGTGAGTTCGCCGACGATCAGTCCGGCGGGTCGGACCTGGTGTTGTCCTCGAGAACCAGCTTCTTGACACCAGGACGCACGGCGCTCGGGGGGCCTGGCAGACAGGACACCGGACACCGCAAGACCGGGCACCCGGACGGGCGGGCCGGGGAACATGCCGCAGCGTCCGATGTGCCGGTCCGCAGGCGGGCTCTGGAGGTGATCGATCGCATCATGCGTGGGGTCCGGGGTGGCGATGACGCCGCCATCGACGCTCTCTTGTTCGACCTGGCCGCTGTTGCCGACACCACCGCCCTGCTGCACCTGCGCGAGCGGTTGTACCAGCCCATGTGAAGGGTCCGCGTTCATCCACGGCGCGGGAACAGGTCACCGCCCTCCACCGACTGCGGAATGCCGTTCCAAGCCGACCCGGGACGACGGGGTACCTCACGGCCGTCGGCGAGCAGCTGCCGATCCACGGCATCGTGGATCGGTACATCCGGCCGGCGAGACGGCCTCGCCCGCCGGGCGCCGGGCGCCGGACGCCGGACGATGGGTCGAGCGGGTGGAGTGGGGGCCACGGCGCCCGGTCAGGCGCAGCGGCGGGCCGGCCTCGACCCCGACGATGTCCACCTGGACGACGCGCACTCGATCGAGTGCGCGGCGGCGGCCCCGCCGTCTGGGTCCCGGACCCGGGCGTCGAGTGACCGGGAGCAGTGCGGGGCGCCACCCGCAGAGTGTCCCCTTAGCTGTGTCAAGCCACGTTTTTCAGTGGTCTGACAGGAAGTGTCGCCATCGGGCCTACTTGAGGTGTGGCCACCTCGGGATGCGACAGCACAGCGAATCCCAACGCGTGACCACTTCCCGTACACCCGCCCCAGCAGCCTCGGCCGCTGGACGCACACACTTCAAGGAGCTCTCATGTCCCACGACGTCCACACCCCCGCTGCCACCCTCCGGCCCCAGCGGCGCATCTCGCGCTTCGTGATGCCCATCGCCTCGGCCGTCGTCATCTCCGGAGCCATAGCGCTACCGGCGTCCGCGGCGATCCATTCCCCGCCATCGTCCCCAGTCAGCATCGTCGCCGATGACAACAACCCCTTCGTCCAGCACGGCGGCGGTGCCTACGGGCCGCAAACGTGTCAGCAAGGCTTCGTCTGGCGCGACAGCTTCGACGGCGACACCCAGTGCGTGACGCCGGCCGAGCGCCAGGTGGCCCACGACCAGAACCCCAACCGTCAGCCCGGCGGCGGTGCCTATGGCCCGCACACGTGCAAGCCCGGGTATGTCTGGCGTGAGAAGTTCGACGGCGACACCCTCTGCGTCACACCGCAAGAACGCCACAACGCCAAGCAGGGCAGGCTGATCGACAACGGCCCGCACCTCATCGGGATACCGGGAGAGTAATTTCCCGTACGGGAGTCCCCGTCCCGCCGCTCACCGGTGTGGGTCCGGGGCTCCCACTGTTCTTGCCGCCGTTTGCGAGCTGTGAAGGTCGCGCGATCGGACGACTGGACCGCGCACGGCCCACCAGTCGCCGTATGTGCTGCCAAGGTGCTCGTGCTGAAGACCTGGCTTCGCCAAGTCGCGGTCGAACTCGGCGGGTGGGCCGGCGAACGGCTGTGCCGCCGCATGCACCTCGTTGCAGGGCGCACGCGACCTGCGGCGATTCCGGCTCGCCGGACAGACCGCCCAATCCCGGCAGCGGCAGCGGCAGCGGCAGCGGCAGCGGCAGCGGCAGCCGACCGTACAACACGAGCACCAAGGGCGCCCTCCCGTCATGGACGGCCCGCTGTCCTCCCGGCTGTCGCTGACGCGTTGCGGGTGTCGCATCGTTCGGTGGAGCGGTGCAGAAGGAAGTGGCGCGAGGGCGGTGCGGCCAGTGTCGCTTCGAAGGGTTCGCCCAGGCGTCCCAGGCCCTCTGACAAACGCTCGTGGGCCGGGGCGAGACGGTCCGGGTCAGGCGACCTGGTGCTTCGAGTGCGCCCTTGGTCGGTGTCGTCCGGGTCCGGAGATCCGCTGATCAGTCGGGGCGTGGTTGGTTTACGTCTTAGGTCGAGGGGTAGCCGGAAGGCACGCCGCCGCAGCGCCGAGGGTGCTTGGGGAGCCGGCGGCGGCGCCACCGTTCCGCCTGAACCGGGTGAACGGCCCGCAGAGGCGTCCGGAGCCGCAGACCCGACGTACCGATGCAACAGTCAGGCTGTGCGCTCCGCCTCCATCGCAGCCGTGCTGCGGTCATGCCGCAGCGCCGAGAGAAGCGATCATGAGAGCAGCGGTATATGAAGGCCCGCGAACGGTCACAGTGACGGACGTGCCGGACGCGAAGATCGAACACCCCTGCGATATCATCGTCAAGATCACCGCCACCAACATCTGCGGTTCGGACCTGCACATGTACGAGGGCCGCACCTCGTTCGAGTCCGGCCGCACCATGGGGCACGAGAACATGGGCCAGGTTGTGGAGGTCGGCCCGGCCGTCCGCAAGGTCAAGATCGGCGAGTATGTGGTCCTGCCCTTCAACATCGCCTGCGGCTTCTGCAAGCAGTGCGAGCGGGGGCTGACCAACTACTGCCTGACCATGCAACCGGAACCGGCCCTCGCCGGAGCCGCCTACGGATTCGCCGACATGGGCCCCTACCAGGGCGGCCAGGCAGAACTGCTGCGCGTGCCCTACGGCGACTTCAACGCGCTGCGTCTGGGCGAGGATGCCGCCGAGCGGCAGACCGACTACGTGATGCTCGCCGACATCTTCCCCACCGGCTATCACGCCACCGAGATGGCCCACGTCAAACCGGGCGACCAGACCATCATCTTCGGGGCCGGCCCGGTCGGGCTGATGGCGACCTACTCCGCCCTCCTCAAGGGCGCCGGACGCGTCTGGGTAGCAGACCACCAGCCCGACCGGCTGCGCAAGGCGGAGGAGATCGGAGCCATCCCGATCAACACCGCCGAGCAAAACCCGGCGGAGGTCGTCAAGGAGGCCACCCTCGGGCTGGGCGCCGACAACGGCTGTGAATGCGTCGGCTACCAGGCACACGACCCCGAGGGACATGAGGACGCCAGCCTCACGCTCAACGGTCTGATCGACTCGGTCAGGTTCACAGGCGACATCGGCGTGGTGGGGGTGTTCCTGCCCCAGGACCCCGGCGGTGCCGAGGCCCAGGGGGACCTGGAGGCGCAGGGCAAGGTCCCGATCGACTTCGGCATGATGTGGTTCAAGGGCCAGCACATGGGCACCGGGCAGGCGCCGGTGAAAAAGTACAACCGGGCGCTGCGGGATCTGATAGCCGGCGAGAAGGCAAAACCGAGCTTCGTCGTCTCCCACGAACTCAGCCTGGATGAGGCCCCCAGCGCCTACGAGCACTTCGACGCCCGCGACGAGGGCTGGACCAAGGTGGTCCTGCACCCCGACGGACACGGGAACGGCCACAAGCGGTAAGGAACCTGAGGGCCGGCGTCCCGCCTGTACCGCAGCACGCGAGCAGCCGCGACCTCCAGCACCGCCTACTGCTACGCATGCGGGGCGAGCCCGGTTCGCCTGTCTTTCCCAGGGCCGGCCCCGCCGCCGTGTGCGTGTGCCGCTCCGCCGCCCCGCAAGTCGCGACAAGGCCATCGACTCCCTGCACCGCCGTGAGCCAGGAAGCAAGAAGTGCGATGCCCGGCGCGCCAGCTGCGCAAGGACGCCGAACGGGGCGGGCGTACCGCATGCGAAGGCCAACCAGAGTGCCAACGAGTCATTCACCCTTGGGCCCGCGTCCGCGCTCCGAACGCGGACGGCTGCTGCGCCACCCCTCGTGCTCTTGCGAACGGTCCCAGGGAGCCGACTGACCCCCGGAAGGCTCTGCGCCCCTCTGGGGGCATAGAGCCTCCCTTAAAGCAGGTGCGGCCGCCTATCACTCCGTCGACCATGTGAGGCGCGGCCATCCTTGCTGCCGTCTTCTACCCCTTCGCAACGCGCCAGGCTCGACCGTGCGTTTCGGGGCTCCCGCCGCCGGGTCGTCGAGAGCACGTGACACGTCGGCGGGCCTCTGGCACCGGCCGTCTTCGGGGAGCCGTCGGCCGGCGTCCAGTAGGTAACCGGGGGCGTTGGCCTCCTCCAGCGCCGTCACCAGGCTTGCCCTGTCGGTCGGGAAGGCTGTGCGTTCGAGGTGGCGGGCCACTTCGGTCTGGAGACTGCCGGGCGCAGAGGCGACCACCGGGTCGTCGTCGGCACCACGACGGCCTCGCCGCCGGCCGCAGCCGTACTGAGCACCAGAGCGTCGTCTGCCCTGGCGGGGCTGGCATGGGCGGCGCCGAGCTGCTCGGCGTCGGACCGCCGTACGGCCGGCTGATCAGGCCCGTCTCCGACCCACACTCACGGTGCAGGTCCGGGGCCGTGCCCCGCAGAGGGAGTGTGTCAGCCGCCCTGGAAGCCCCATAGGACGAAGCACACCGCGTAAAGCAGGAAAGTGGTCAGGTGCGCGCAGACCAGGGCGGTGAAGGCGCCGATTCCGCCCAGGACCAGGCCGCGGGCCCGCGCGTCCGCTCTGGAGGACAACCGCCAGGAGGCCGATGTCAGGGCCGGCGGAACGGCGTACGGCAGGGCCAGCCATGCTGTGGCGGCAACGATCGGGGAGGAGCGGTAGCCCCACACTCCAGCCGGTAGCGCCGCCACGCTGAGCACGGCCGGGGCCAGCCACCACGACGGAGCCAGGGGCCGGATCGCTTGAGGCGTCAGCGGAGGAGTCGCGTTCATGACCCCATTGCACCGCCCGGCCGGCAGCATCCGCATGGGTGCACGTACTCAGATCGCCGATCCGCGTACCCATGCCCGACGATGGCGCATCGCCAAGCTGGGAGTCAGCAAGCTGGTATACAGGAAGAGGGGGAGTTCCTCCGAACCTGGGGCTTTCTTCACAAGGCTGCGTCCTCTAGGGCGAACCATGCCTTCGACGTGGACAACGCTCTCCTTTGAGGTGACGGCCGGAAGCATGCACTCCTCCGCGGCCAACCACGCGCGGCAGCCGGTCAGGCTGAACACAGGACTGCGTCGGACGGCACGGCGATACGGGCGGCACGGGCGGTACGGGCACGATGTCGCCCAGCGAGACGGGAAATGTCACGGCTTATGGTTGTCCCGCCGCCGCAGTGCAAACCGGATCACTGCGGCAGCGGGACCGAGACGCTCGCTACAGCGGGCGGAAGGTGCGTGCAGCCGGGTCCCAGTTGAGGATCGCGCTGGTGTCGTCGTCGTAATACCAGGTGTGGACCCGGAGTTTGCGGGTTGCGATGCGCCGGGTGACACAAGGATACGTACGCAAATGGTGGAGCTGGGCGAGCAGGTGGCGCTGCTCCACGGCGCGCGTACGGTCGGCTCCCGTGGCTTCCCCGGTGTCTCGGGTGTGGGGGTGGTGGGCGGCCAGGTTCAGCCAGTTGCGGGTCAATGGGAGTCGAGGGTCGATTTGGTCGTTCGTCAGGGCCCGTACGGTCGTGCAGCGAGTGTGGCCGCACAGGATGACGTCGGTGACACGCAGGGAGCCGAGAGCGAACTCCAGGGTTCCGCCGATGCCGCATTGGGCGTCGGCCCGGTAGCGCGGCACGATGTGGCCCGCGGTACGCAGTTCGAGGAGCTCGCCCGGTGCCGCTCCGGTGAGCAAAGCGGGCGTGATGCGGGAGTCGGAGCAGGTGATGAACAGCGCCTGCGCCGCCGGGCCGTCGCCCGGCTGCTGGGCTTGCCTGTGAGGATCAGCGGGCGGAGGGGAGAAGGAGCGGGCATGGCTGATGAAGGAGTGCATGATCGACCTCGGACTCTGGTGTGTCGGCAGGAGACGGTGACCGGCCTGTGCTCCGCATCACGGCTGGGGGTCCCCCGGGCACGGGCCCGGGGCGGGACGTCCGCCGGCCGGAGGCGGCAACGGAAGCAGTGCCCTCGAAGCACCTTGCCGATCAGCAGCGCAATACCTGCAGCATGGCGAGATCCGGGGGATTCCCCGCCTCGGTGACGTCAACACATCGCGCCAAGGGCAGGTCTCGCGGCGCCGGCACGCCGGTTGCCGGGGCCGCCGGTGACCCGTCCGGGAGATGACGCCTGCGGTGGCGGACACGGGACGCCCCTACGATCGGCGTGTTCACGGTCTGGCACGGCTCTTGGCCGTCCCGCTCGTCACCGGCATCGCCACCGGCATCGCGACCGGCGAGAGGCTGCTGCCCCGCAGCCGGACCGGCGATCGATGAGCTGCCGGGCCCCACTTCCGCGTCACCGAAGGCACCGCCATGGCCGAGCGCCAGATGCAACAGCAGCACCGAGACCAGCAGCATCACTGCGGCAGCTGCCCTGCGCACCATCGCCCCCTCCCCGGTAGCCCGTGTCGCCCTGGCGACTCCTTTCGACCCCAACGCCCGGGACACCGCCGGAGTTCCGGGACCAAGTACGCACCATCGGGCGCCAACGACACTGCCGCCGGCGCGGGATGCCCGGCACCAGTCAGTCCGGCGGGGACAGGCGGCACACCCCAGGGCGCGCCCGCGATCGACTGAATGCCGCAGGGCACAAGTGAGGTGTGACTTGGATGGGGAGCCCACCCAGTCCCAGCGACCCCAGGAGTCCCCCGAGGCTGATCAGGCGTGGCCGCAGCCGCGGCGCGGCCACACCCCGGTCGGCGCAGGCAGCCGTCCGGTGGCGCGCGCGCAGGACAGCCACGGTGGCGGGCGTGACATTCTGATCAGGCGCCTGCAGTCGAGCCGGACAGACATGCATGCGAAGCGGCTCACCTCGGCGCGGGGCTACATGAGGCCCGCTCCCAATCGCTACAAAACCGTCGGGTCGGCTCGCAGGGCCGGATGGCTCGCAGCCACCTACATGGTGTGGCAGGTGCCGCCACGGACCATGTCGAGGTGTAGGGCAACGACCGGGCGAGCCTTCTTGGCGGCGTTGGTGACGGCCGCGTCCGTGCCCGAGCGGATTTGTGTGTCGATCAAGGCCAGGGTCTGGGTGTGGGCGGCTTCCTGATTCTTGAGCCACGCCGCGTCGTATCCGGCCGTTCCGGCCTTCTCCGTGACGCCCCGCAGGGCCTGCTGCTGTTCCACGGTGGGTGCGGCCGGCAGCACTGTCTTGCTCTTTACAGCCAGGGCTTTGAGGTCCCTGTCGAGCTTCTGGTGGTCGGTGACCAGTCTCGCGCCCACCGCTTTCACGCAAGGGGTCATAGCGCTCTTCTGCGCGTCCTGACCAGCGGCGATCTCGGCCAGGTTGCCCTGGTGGGCGGACCTCACGAAATTGGTGTCCTGGTCACCGACGGGTACGGCGGCCAGCGCCGCCGGTGCACACATCCCGGTCACCACCGTCGCTGCGGCAGCCACCCCCAACAGTCGCTTACGCATGGCATCCATCTCCCTCACGCGACCTGGGCTCGGCGAGCCACACCTTGGGCCGCGTCATGCCCCTACCCGTCCCGCATGAGCCCAACGTCAGGGCTCGCACGAGCACCCTTGCCTGGCCGACCGAACGACGGGCCGTGGCCCCAGGTTGTGCCGCCGAGGACCGGTGGCCGGCCTGGCCAGGCTCGAGGGCTACCTGATCAGCCAGGCCGCCCGCCGCGAGGCCGACGAGGCGGGCGAGAACTTCGCCGAGGCGCTCTCCTGGCTGGGCCCCGACGAACAACGCGTGATCGCCGAGCGTTTCGCCCAACACCACCTGCGGCTCAAGTGGCAGATGCTGACAGCCGTCGTGGGCGGAGCCCAAGAACCCAAAGCCGAATACGGCTCCGCTACACGGTCCTTCGCCGCGCCTGGTCGGCCTCACCGTACCGCCTGCGGTTTCCTGACCGGCACCGCGCCCGGCGCGACTGCGACACCGCAGTGGCCTGCCCCACCGGCCTGTCGCGGGCGCATTCAGTGAGTGAGGTGCCAGTCCGGGACCGTGGGCATGTGCGGGGAGAAGGAGCGGGCGCGCTGCCAGATGCCGTGGAGTTGTTCGGTCGGGCGTTGTTGTTCGCCGTGGAGGGCGTTGAGGATGACCAGGCTGCCGGTCAGGGCGGGGACGGCCCATTGCAGGCATGCCAGGTGGCGTTGTGCCCTGTCGGTGTCGATGGGGTGCTTCGCCGCTTTCTCGGCATCCTGTGGATCGGTGGAGGCGGCGAGTTCGATCTTCTTGCCCAGGACGCGACTGTAGGCGGTGGCCGCGAGGGCGGCGCCGGTCAGGACGGTCTTGGCGAGAGTCGAGGCCGCGACGCCCTGCTGCGCGGCGACGCGCGGCGCGTTCGCCACGAGCAGTCCCCCGGAACCGAACAGGTGCGCGGCGATCGCCGCGGCGTTGACGGGGGTCCACTTCGCCCAGCCGGCGCTCGCGATCCGCGCCGAGGTGGCCCAGGTGCCGCCCTCGTCCACGGCGGCGCCGTTCAGGCCGACCGCCCCCATCAGCGATCCGCCGAACCAGGCGGCCAGTCCCACATCGTGAAGGCTGCGCAGCGTCGTGTGACGATCGGACATGACCGGCTCCCTTGCCCAGGCGGATGAAGGCCCCGGCGAGCGGCCGGTGCCGTGACCACCGTCGTTCACCGGCCGCCGGCCTGCCATCGGACTGGTACGAACGGAGCACACACCGACACCTTGGCAGGGACGGAGCCGAGGACCCGAATCTTTGCCCCAGGAAGCGTCCAGGGCGGGGCGTGCCGGCCAGGGCAGCGCTTTCGGTATGCCTGATTTCCGGCGCCGGGTCTGGTGGCGGGGCGGGGCGGCCCGAATAAGACCGGGCAGACCCCTCGTGAGGGGTTCGGTGCTCGGGGGCGTCAAGCCCGCGGAGCCGGTGGGTTCTCCTGATGGCCGTGAGTGTCACGCGGTGCAGGGGCCATGTCCGTGCTGGACGGGTGTGTTCCACAAGGTCCCGGCTTGCTAGGAGGAGGCACTGGAGCGGTCGGGGACCCAGGCGTCGAGATTTGTGGTCGAGACCGCGGGGCCTGTGCGGACGGTCTACTTGTACGACGGGCCGCCCGCCCGGCGACGCCCGGTGTAGCGGCTCCCCACCGGTGAGGGAGGCGATTGGGCCGTCAGGTCAGGTCGCAGGCGAGCGCTATCCGGGGCACGGCAGGTGCCGTGCATGACTCCGACGATCCACGACCGCCAGAGACCGGTTCCAGGTGTCGTACGTGGCCGGCCATGCGTTCATCGGCTGGGATGGGGAAGAGGATGGCAACACGACAGGCCGGAGGGTCTTCCAGTGCCCGACACCTACTACAAGGACATGCTCACCGGGCTGCTCCGGGCGAGCCATGTCACCACGTTCGAGCAGTTGCCCGCGCTCGTGGCGGAGCACGCTTCGCGGGCGGGCTTCGGCCGGGTACGTATCTACGTCTGCGATCTTCGTGAGGACATGCTGCGGCAGGTGACCGGTGAGGGAATCGATGCCGGCCGCGGCGGTGAGGAGCTGCGGGTCGACACGACCTTGGCCGGGCGTGCCTTTCAGAGCATGCGGGTGGTGTCCGCGAGTGCCGAGGAGCACCGGTTCCATTGGCTGCCGCTGTTGGACGGTACGGAGCGTCTGGGTGTCTTGGGTGTGGGTACGGAGGAGGAGCCGGACGCCGAGGCGCGGGAGGCCATGGGAGATCTGGCGTCGTTGGTCGGGATGATGTTGGTGGCGGCGCGGGCGCACAGTGACTCCTACGCGCGGCTGATCCGGTTGGAGCCGATGTCGGTGTCGGCGGAGATGCAGTGGACGCTGATGCCTCCGCGGACCTTCACCGGGCCGCGGGTGACGATCGCGGCCGCGATGGAGCCGGCCTACGCCACCGCCGGGGATGCCTTCGACTACGCCCTGGCCGCGGATGTGGCTCATCTGGCCGTCTTCGACGCCATGGGGCACGACACGGCCGCCGGCCTGACCGCGAATCTCGCCATGGCCACCTGCCGCAACCAGCGCCGCCAAGGCGCGAGCCTGAATTAAGCACGTGACGGCATCGAGGCGATGCTGATCGAGCAGTTCACCCTCGACCGGTACGCCACCGCCATCCTCGCCGACCTCGACCTGAACAGCGGGCTGCTGTCGTGGATCAACTGCGGCCACCCGCCGCCCATCCTCATCCGCGAGGGCCGCTGGATCACCACACTCGAACGCGCCCCACCCATCCGCTGGGAACCGACCTCGGCCTGCCCGCCCACGTCCACCGCGAACAGTTGGAGCCCGGCGACCGCCTCGTCCTCTACACCGACGGCATCACCGAAGCCCGCGACCACGCCGGCCGTGAATTCGGCCTGGCCCGCTTCGTGGAATTCATCGTCCGGGCCCAGGCCGACGCCCTGCCCGTCCCCGAAACCCTGCGCCGCCTGGTCCACGCCGTCCTCCAACACCACGACGGGCAACTCGGCGACGACGCCACCGTCCTGCTCTGCGAATGGCACGGCCACCAGCCGGCGCCGCCCACGGGTGCTCATGGCCCGTAGGGATCTCGCAAGCCCGCTCGCCGACGCCCTCCACCCGAGACTGCGGCGGAACGAATGCTTAGCGGCACCTACCGGGGTAGGCGCGCCTGTGAGGTTCGGCTAGCAGCCGTCTGTTGAAAGCGAGGAGGCTCTCATGACGGTGCACAGTCATCACAGTGTTGCGCAGGCACGGGTCAGTGGCGGTAAGAGCCTGCGCCGGAGTCAGCACGATGACATTCTCGGCCTGCTGATGCTGCTCGTGGCCCTGGTTTTGTGCCTGGCGCCGATGGCCCTGCAGGACGGCCCCAAAGACGCGCAGATCAACGAGGTCATCGTCGGCACGATCGTATTGTTCGCAGCCGGCTCACGCCTCTACCGAGGGGCGGACATGCGCTCCGACGTGATCATCCTGCTCTGCGGGGCGTGGCTGGTCGCTTCCCCCTTCGTCCTCGGGCTGCAGAAGACCGCGTTCACCGACAGCAATCGGGTCTACGACGTAGTCCTCGGCGCCGCTCTCATCGTGCTGGCGCTGGTCGGCATGGCGTTGCTGCGGGCCGCCAAGCGTTCGGAGACCGGCGGCCCGACCGAGCAGCTGCCGGCCCACCGGGTCGCACCAAGCCCGGACCGGACAGCGCCGCCGCGGCCGTAGAACCGTCGGGGGCACCGGTGCCGCCGCTCAGGCAGCGGGTCAGTGGGCACCCTGCGGGTGCCCGCCCATTCAGGTACGAACGCGGCTGTTGACGCCGTCGTGGCGGTCACCGGGCCCGCGCCGGCCGGAGGTGGACATGGCTTGGGGAGAGACCTCGTTCACCCGCCGCCGCCCGGCACCGGCCCGCACCGGCCCGACGTGCGGACATGCTGTCGAATGCCTGCCGCGTGGCAGCGTGGAAGGCACCCCTGCGAGTGCGAGGAGTTCCCTCATGGGCGGTACGCCAGACAAGCGGCCCTGGTCCGGCAAGGGACCCGACGAGGTACGGCCGCGGTCGCAGATCCCGACCGGGCAGGGCCCGGTCCATCCGAGTGCACTGCTGATCCCCCTCCTGGCCGGCCATGACCTGCGGCTGCTCTACACTCCTGCCCGGACCGTCCACCACGCTTCCCGTGGGTACCGCGGCGACGGCAAGACCGATGCGAAGAACACCTGAGGTCAGCGCCGGGTGCCGGGCGACGTAGCCACCCGGATGACCCGAACCCATGGCCTGCCGGTTCAAGGGTTCAGGACACCATGGCGTAGACCGCCACGCCCAGGACGAGGAGGACCAGGGCCAGGACGACCGTGCAGGTGAGACGGAACCCGAATCTGCTCCAGTACTCCGCCCGCCAGCCGTCGGGAGTGTCGGTTCGCCAGACCGACGGGATGTCGACGCGGCCCTCGACGATAGCCGCCGCGGCCCGCCGCACATCCCCGGGGTGATAGGTAATAGGTCGGAGCCGCCCCGTACGTGCCCCGGCTCTCCCCGCCGAACCGTCGCACGCGGACATCCGCCCGACCAGCGGCGCCCGGCAGCCACTCCTCACGCACCGGCCACAGCTCCGCGACCTCGCGACTGTCCAGCCAGGGCTCCTCCTGGTGCGCTGACTCTGATGCTCCCCGATCCGGCGTTCGCGACATAGTTCCCCCAGTTGCGGCTAACGCCCAGTACACACCCGCCGCCCCACATGCCGACAGAGCCCTACGACCAGCATGCGATCCGTGTGCTCTCCAGCTCGTGGACGAGTTCGCCGCCGAGCAGGAAGTCTCGAGAGGGCTTCCACGGACCAGGTTCACTGAGACGAAGCCACGGGCCTGTCTCAGTACACCTGAGCCCAGGCCGGACTACAGAGATCCGCTGGTTCACTTCACTGCGACGGGGCGCTTCTCCTCGAGACTGATCGTCCCGACACCCGATGTCCGCCTCGGGCAATCCGGTCCCTGCCTCGAATGATCTGGTCCGATTCGTTCGCCGTCCCAGATGATCTGGCCCCGCAGGTCTGCTTCTTCGGTCTCGCCGGCCCTGGTGGCATCTGAGCTGTGCCGGGTGCGGACCGATGGGGGTGGAAGCTGGTCATAGCCGTGTGGCCGTGCGGATCAGGCCGGCCAGGGCGAGGGAGCGGCTGTGGGCGGGCCAGGCGATGTGGGTCACGACGGGAGGCGCGTCGGTCAAGGGGACGGCGGTGTGCTCGGCCCACAGCCAGGAGCGGGCGGAGTCGGGGACGACCGCCACGGTGCGTCCGAGGGCGATCAACTGGGCCAGTTGCGTCTGGTTGTGGACCTCGGGGCCCGGGCCGGGGGCGTAGGTGCCGTGGGTGGGCCAGCGGGCGAGCGGCAGATCGGGGACGTCCCTGACATCGGCCAGGGACAACGTCTCGCGGGCGGCGAGGGGGTGCCCGGCAGGCAGGACGGCAACCTGTCCCTCGGTCGTCAGTGCCTCGCTGTCGAACCCGGCGAGGGAGTTCCACGGCGTGTGCATGAGCGCGACGTCAGCGCGTCCGTCGCGCAGCAGCTCTTCCTGCTCGGAAATGCCGCACGGCAGCACCTCGATCTCGGCGCTGTCGGGCTCGGAGGCGTAAGCGTCGAGAAGTTTCCGCAGCAGTTCGTGGGACGCGGCGGCCTTCACCGCGAGGACCAGCCGACCGCGGGGGCCGCCCGGGCTGTCGGCACCGCCGGCGCGCCGGGTGCGGCGAGCGGCGGCAGCGGTCGCGTCGAGAGCCGCCCGACCCTCGTGCAAGAGCACCTCTCCGGCGCCCGTCAGGCGGACGCCACGGCGGTTGCGCTGCAGCAGGCAGACGCCGAGGCGCCGTTCGAGCTGCTGGATCGCCCGCGACAGGGGCGGCTGGGCCATCCCGAGGCGCTCGGCGGCGCGCCCGAAGTGAAGTTCCTCGGCGACGGCCACGAAGTACCTCAGCTCGCGGGTCTCCAGGGTGTCCACGGCCGCAGCATACGCGGTGATACCTGGCAGGTATGACAGGACACCGTATCGGTGTTGGCCGCGCCACTCGTCCGCGAGCCAACATCATCAGCATGAGCGAAACGATGATCGCGCTGGTGACCGGCGCGAACAAGGGCATCGGGTACGAGATCGCGGCCGGGCTGGGCAGCCTCGGGTACCGCGTGGGCGTGGGAGCCCGCGACGCCGCCCGACGCGAAACCGCCGTCGGGAAGCTGTGCGCCCTCGGCGTGGACGCGTTCGGGGTACCGCTGGACGTGACCGACGACCAGAGCGTCACTGATGCCGCGGAATTGGTCGAACGGCTGGCCGGGCGCCTGGACACCCTGGTCAACAATGCCGGTATCTCGGGCGAGACGGACCCGGGGTGGGTACAGGACCCGACCGCGCTGGACCTGGAGGTGCTCCGCACGGTCCTGGATACCAACGTCATGGGTGTGGTCCGGGTGACCAACGCGATGCTGCCACTGCTGCGGCGCTCGGCCTCGCCACGCATCGTCAACGTCTCCAGCAGCGTCGGCTCCCTGGCCCGGCAGGCGGACCCAGACATCGAGATCCCGATCATGGCGGCCTACGCGCCATCGAAGTCGTGCCTCAACGCCCTCACCGTGCAGTACGCGCGGCAGTTCGCCGGTACGAACATCCTGATCAACGCCGCCTGCCCGGGCCTGGTCGCGACCGACTTCACAGGCTTCCAAGGGCCCCGCACTCCTGAACAGGGCGCGGCCACAGCGATCCGGCTCGCCACCCTGCCCGACGGCGGCCCGACCGGTTCGTTCTTCGAGGACAACGGTGTCGTCCCCTGGTGATCACACACCCGGCCTGAATCGACGAGGCTCCGGTAGCTCCACGAAACGGTGGCGAAGGACCATCACGAGGCGATTTACGGCGGTTCGTCCGTGGCGCTCGCATGCCGGCCGCCGTCAAACCCGGAGCCATGCTCACCCGTAGTCCTCGACTATTTCGCCGATGAGCGCGAGTAGGGCGTCGGCGCGGCGACGGTCCTCTCGCTGGTTCCGCAATGCCTGATCGAGCGCCCGAAGTGTCGTCAGGGCGACCGGCTTCCGGTTCCTCACCTCGTCGAACAGCGACGTGGCGACCAAGTCCAAACATCGGCTGAGTAGCAACCGGGTGGCGGGGGCGGGAGGAGCCGGGTCCGGGTCATCGAAGCCTCTGGCCAGGTAGCGCGCGGGATCCGTGAGACTCCAGCCGACGACGGTGCTGTGCTGGACAAGGAGCGCCACGTCGGGGGCGATGCCGATACGGGCCTCCAACGGCTCGTCGAGGACGTCGAGGTCGCGCAGGCAGGTCAATACAGTGTCGCCGGGGGCGCGGCAGAGTTCCGTTGTCACCTGAAGGCGGAAGTCCCGGGCCTCGTCCGCGCGAAGACCGCCCTGCTGGGCGAGGGGCACGGCGGGAACACGGGCGCAGTCCTCGATGTCAGCAGCGTCACCCGCTATTTGAAACTCTGCAGCGACCAGTTGCCGGCTGACAGGATTGAACCGGAGCTCGTCGGGGGTGTCCCATAGCCATGCTGTACTACCGAAAGTACCCGTCAGGAACCGGCCCCGTTCCTCCATGTTCGCGTACGGCGCGATACGCACCGAGAAGTCCCGGAAATTGAAACGAGGGGTGCAGCGCAGCGGCTCGCCCATCACCACCGCCGTCCAGTCGCCGTCGATCGTGAGTCTCGTTGCAAATGCCATGTCATCTCACCTGCGCTGCGGGAGGCTGGTAGCCGTTCTCGCCGGGAATCCTGCCCTCCACCACGTCCGTGTGGGTGATCGGCGAACCGGGATCGGTCGGCGAGCCGCCGAGCCGGTGACGAACAGCGGGGCGGGGCCGCCTGCAGCAAGGTGTCGAGAAGACGAGCGGCGCGCTCGCCCGCGTCAGGAGCACCGGGCAGGCCGGGGCCGGCCCGAAGGCGTCACAAGGCGGTCAGGTCACGATTGGGCCGACGCGGCGCGCGAGCGTTCGTATTCCTGGAAACCGTCCTGGACTCCCAGCGAGATCTCGCCGAAGGCCATGTACCCGTCGGCGAGGAGCGGGGTGTCGCGCAATGCCTCGATCAGGAAGTAGTAAGCGCGCAGGTCCTCGGTCTCCAGCACGGCGAAGTCGCTCATGCGGGTGTGGAACGCCTCGGCGTCGAAGAAGCGGGCGGTGACCCGGTCCGCGTACGCGGCGAAGACCGGCTCGATGTGGGCGGCCCGCATCGCGTTGCGTTCCTCGCGGGACAGCGCCAGCCAGCGTGGCGTGACGGTATAGGTCAGGACGATGCCGTACTTCAAGGGAGCCTCCGACGTTTGCTTACACCGTTCACTTTCGACGGTCAGCTAAAGTGATAGGTGTTAACTTTGTCAAGCGCCCGTCCTCACTCATCGCCGCCAGCCCCCACGAAAGGCCGCCGTGACCAGCACCGGCACACCACGCCGCCGTCACCGGATCCGCGAACACGCGATCGAGGAGATCCTGCACACCGCCCGGCGACTGCTCGTGCAGGAAGGCCCGACGGCCGTCACCCTGCGGGCCATCGCCCGCGAGATGAACATGACGGCACCGGGTCTGTACCGCTACTACGCCAGCCACCACGACCTCATCCAGGCGTTGGCCTCCCACCTCTACGAGGAACTCGCCGCAGCCCTGGCCGCCGCGCGCGACCGGCAGCCCGCCTCCGATCCGGGCCGGCGCATGCGGGCGGTGTGCCGGGAACTGCGGCGCTGGGCCCTGGCACACCCGCGCGAATTCGGCCTGCTGTTCACCAAGCCCCTCACCGACGCCGACACCACCCCCGGCACCGCCGCCCACGACGCAAGCTGGCGCTTCGGCGGGATCCTCCTGGAGCTGATGGTGCAGCTGTGGCACCTCGGCGGCATCCGGCCTCCCGATGACCTGGACGACCGATGGATCACCCAGCTCGGAGAAGTACGGGAGCATTTGGCGGGCGAGGCGGTCCCTCCGCAAGTCATCTACGTCTTCGTGTCCTGCTGGGCCCGGCTCTACGGAGCCGTCGCCGTAGAGGTCTTCGGCCACCTCGACTTCGCACTCACCGACCCCGAACCCCTCTTCGAGCAGACCCTCGACGACATCCTGACCAGCCTCGGCCGGCTCACACACTGAACGCCGCACCGGTTCCCGGACATCCAAAGTTGCCAGAACGACCACTCCCCCGCGCGGCCCCGAACAGGGACGTAGCGGAGCGACCGCGGCGTCAGCCCCGAGCGGCGGCCGCCTCCTTGGGGAAGGGCCGGCCATCAACCTTCGCTTCCCTGTCTCTCCCCCGGTACGAGCACCGTGTCGGCTATGTGCCGCATGCGGGCCGTCGACAGAGGCCACGCAGCTGCTCGGGCTCGCGGTGGTGTGCGGCGTACCGGTGGAGGTGGCGGGCCGTGGCGGCGAGTGCCCTTGGGCGCGCCTGTGCCAGTCGCCGACGCGGTCCGCGCGGACCGTCTGGTCTGGGTGGGGTCCCAGGACGACATGGCCCGCGCCTATCCCCGCGCCGCCGCGAGCCTCCCCTACCGGTTCGCGATCGCCGCGGCCCCACTACAGGGCAGAGGCCGGTGCTGGGGCGCGTTGATGCTGCTGTGGCCCGCCAGCCACCCGGCCGACGCCACCGCGCGTGAACGGAGCCACATCGGATCCGCGGCCCGGCGTATCGCTCGCATCGTGGAGGAAGCCGCCGTACCACCGACCGCACCCGAGCATCCTCGGCTCATTCCGGTCAGCGCGGCCGTCCGCCCGCTCGGCGGGCAGTCGCCGCAAGCCGCCCTGGACTACGTCGAGCGCCTGCCCGAAGGTGCACTCGGCCTGGACCTGGAGGGCCGGATCACTTTCCTGGCCGCTTCGGCGGAATCGCTCTTGGCAGTCGATGCCGCACGGCTGCTGGGCACCCGTCCCTGGCAGTCCCTGCCCTGGCTGGACGACACCCTTGTCGAGGACCACTACCGCACCCCCGTCATCAGTCGTGACCCGGTCGCCTTCACCGCGCTGCGTCCCCCCGACACCTGGCTGCACTTCCGGCCGTATCCGGACGCCGGCGGCATCAGCGTCCGCATCACCCGCGCGACGCCACCCGGGTACGACCGGACCGTGCCCGACCGGGCCTCGCGCTCCACCGAACCGGCCGCGACGAGTGCCCCTCAGGTCGGTCGTCTGTACCAACTGGTCCACCTGGCAGCCGCGTTGACCGAAACGGTCGCCGTCCGCGACGTCGTCGAGCTCATCGCGGACCAGGTACTGCCCGCCTTCGGCGCGGACAGCCTGGTGGTGTCGGCAGCCGACGCCGGCCGCCTGAAGATCACCGGACACCACGGCTACGACCAGCAGACCATCGAGCGACTCGACGGCCTGCCATTGGACACCGACCTCACCCCCGCGGGACAAGTGATCGCCGAGGGCATCCCGGCGTTCTTCGCCGGCCCCCATGAGCCGGCCCGGCGCTATCCGCGGGCTTCGCAGATCAGCGGCAAGCAGGCATGGGCGTTCTTGCCGCTGGTCGTCTCGGGCCGGCCTTCGTGGGCTGCTGCATCCTGTCCTACGAGCGGCCTCGCGATTTCGGCGCCGACGAGCGGGCCGTGCTGACTTCGCTGGCCGGATTGATCGCCCAGGCGCTGGACCGGGCCAGGCTCTACGACGCCACCCGCGACCTCGCCCGGGGCCTTCAGCAGGCTCTCCTGCCTCGCAGCCTGCCCACGTTGCCGGGCCTGCAGAGCGCCGCGCGCTACCTGCCCGCCAGCCGCGGCATGGACAACGTGTCGGCCACCGCCCTCATGGGGCAGGTGCGTACGGCGATCCACGCCACGGCCGGCGCGCCGCCCGACCAGGTCCTGGCCCGCACCAACCGGGTCCTTGCCGACCTGGAGACCGACCTGCTCGTCTCGTGCCTGTACGCGCACATCGACCTCACCCGCCAGGAAGCGGTCCTGGCCAGCGCAGGGCACCCGCCGCCGCTCCTACACCGCCCCGGCATGCCGCCGGGCGTCGTGGGACTCGACCCCGGCCCCCTGCTCGGCATCGGCCCCGGCCTTTCCTGGCGCAGCACAGCGGGCACAGTCTCGACCACGTCATCGATGTCCTCCTCCGCCAGACCCGGCCCACCGCCCACTACACCGATGACATCGCCATACTCCTGCTGCGGACCGGCCCACAGCCCATATGAGCGAGCACACTCCACGGGCTGCGGACCCGGCGCGCTCAGTAGGGCCCGTCGGACGTTTCCCCTCCCTTATGGCGGGAAGGCGCCGGTCGCCGGAGAACGAGCGGGTGTCATGACAGGGAGGAGCGGGCTCATGAACAACCCGATGGAACAGCGCTCCGAAGGGCAATCTCCTCTCGAACGCGTCACGGGCGAAAAGGACGTGCACCCGGAGGAGGAACGCCGCCAGGAAACCGAGAGCGGCCGGCCCACCGGTGCGGAGAAGCACGCGCGTAGCACCGACTCGGAGAAGAGGGGCGAAGGCCACGAGCCGAATCCCCTGACGGGCTGAGTGCGGTCGAAGGCCGTAAGGGCGATCCCGCCTACGAAAGCGCTGCGCGAGACCGCCCTCAAGCGGGCGGCCGCTCCCGATCGGCCTGAACGTCCTCGCGCGCCGAGCTCGCGCAGGAAGAACGGCTACCGGCACCGAGAGGTCCTGAGCGGCTCGCTGCTCAACCGTCGGACTGATGTTCCACGGCGCCCGTTACGGGTCCCGGGAAGAATTCCCCGGCCGGGTGCGCTGAGGTGCGTATGACACGTGGACACGACATCACAATCGACCAGGGCACCGAGCACGTGCGTGTCGTCAAGGACGGGCAGGTACTGGCCGAAAGCAGGCGGCCCTTGGTGCTGCGCGAGACGGGTTGCCCCCCGCGGTACTACCTGCCGCCCCAGGACGTGCGCACCGACCTGCTGACCCCCTCCGACACCAGTACCCACTGTCCGTTCAAGGGGGACGCGAGTTACTGGTCCGTACCCGACGCCGGCGACCTCGTCTGGGCGTACGCGGATCCCAAGCCGGACGTCGCCGCGATCAAGGACCACTTCTGCTTCTACGACACCGAGATCGTCTGAACCGCCCGCGGCGAGCAGCCTGCCCTGGCAGGGAATTCCACGCAAGCTGATCGGAACCGGAACGGGCGTGCGGCACCGGCTGCCGGACGACGGTGTGGGCGGCCCGGGGCGCGATGCCCGGCGGCCCTCACGCGTCGCCCGTTCCACGACGAGCCAACACGGTGAGCAGGGGGCTGGACCATGCGGTTCCACCGGCAGAAGTAGGTCCCCGCCTACTTCTGCCGGGCGGCCCGCCGGCCCGGGTATCACATGTTGATCATGTGTCCGGCCAGGCCGTGCACGGCCTCCTTGACGGCCTCGCTCAGGGTGGGGTGGGCGTGGACGTTGCGGGCGACCTCGTGCACGGTGAGGTCCCACTGCTGGGCCAGGGTCAGCTCGGGCAGCAGCTCGGTGACGTCGGGGCCGATGAGGTGGCCGCCGAGCAGCTCGCCGTACCTGGCGTCGCTGATCAGCTTGACGAAACCGGTGGTGTCACCGAGACCGTGCGACTTGCCGTTGGCGGTGAAGGGGAACTTGGCGACCCTGACGTCGTGTCCGAGGTCGCGGGCCTGGGCCTCGGTGTAGCCGAAGCTGGCGATCTGGGGCTGACAGAAGGTGGCGCGCGGAATCATCGC
This sequence comes from Streptomyces sp. NPDC058279, assembly GCF_042881255.1. Classification (NCBI taxonomy): domain Bacteria; kingdom Bacillati; phylum Actinomycetota; class Actinomycetes; order Kitasatosporales; family Streptomycetaceae; genus Streptomyces; species Streptomyces sp. NPDC058279. Next base: position 57,420 of record NZ_JBHVYA010000017.1, read on the forward strand.
GTAGTCGAGTTCCATGGTTTCCGCGCCGGCGAGGGTCTCGGCGGCGATGATTCCCATGGCCTCGGCCGCGTGCGCGAGCATGAGCTTGGCGGTGACGTCGCCGATGGCGTAGATGTGCGGGACGGAGGTGCGGCAGCGGCCGTCCACGTCGATGGCGCCGCGCTCGGTGACCGTGACGCCGGTGTTCTCCAGGCCGTACCCGGTGACGTTCGGGGCGAAGCCGATGGCCTGGAGGACCTTGTCGGCCTCCAGGACCTGCTGGGAGCCGTCCTTGCCGGTGACCGTGACCCGGACCTGCGGGCCGGACTCGTCGATGGACTCGACACGAGTCGAGGTGAGCACCTCGATGCCCAGCCGCCGATACTGCTTGGCCAGTTCGGCCGAGACCTCGACGTCCTCCAACGGCGCCATCCGGTCCAGGAACTCGACGATGGTGACCTTCACGCCGTAGTTGTGCAGGACGTAGGCGAACTCGATGCCGATCGCGCCGGCCCCCGCGATGACGATGGACCGCGGTAGTTCCTCGGCGAGGATCTGCTCCTCGTACGTCACCACCTGGGCGCTGCGCTTGGTGCCGGGAAGCAGCCGGGGCGTGGCGCCGGTGGCGATGATGCAGTGCTCGAAACCGATGGTGCGGGTCTCCCCGTCGTAACCGGTCACCTGGAGCGTGTGCGGGTCGACGAAGGTTCCGCGGCCGTCGTACTCGGTGATCTTGTTCTTCTTCATCAGGAAGTGGACTCCCTTGACGCGGCCGTCGGCGACCTTGCGGCTGCGACGGTAGGCCTCGCCGTAGTCGAAGGAGACCTGTCCGTCGACCTTGATCCCGAACGTCTTCGCCTCACGGGTGAAGATGTGCGCGAGTTCCGCGTTGCGCAGGAGGGCCTTGGTCGGGATGCAGCCCACGTTCAAACAGACCCCGCCCCAGTACTTCTCCTCCACGACGGCGACGCGTTTTCCCAGCTGGGCGGCGCGCACAGCGGCGACATAGCCGCCGGGGCCGGCGCCGAGTACGACGACATCGAAACGCTCGTCCTGCTCCACCATGGGGCGTTCCTCTTCCTCGGTTGCGTTACCCGTTCCGTGATGGATTGTTCCGCTCCGTCGCGCCCGCCGCCACAGAGATCATCGCGGTGTGTCCGAGATCGCCATGGGAAGGGGCCCGCCGGTGGCGGTCCGACGGGCCCCTTCCGGGCGTGGTCACCCCTCCGTCGCCGTCGGCCGACGCGAGGCGGCCAGCGCCCGCGTGCAGCCGGTCCGATGGGTCGTGGCTGCCGAGGATGAGCAGCCCCGGGCGGGTGAGGATGCCGGTGACGGCGCCGATGACACTTGGTCACGGCATCGAGGAGCGCAACCCCGGCAGCCAACGTGGGGCCGTCTCACCACGTCGCGTTCCCGAGTACGCCGAGGGCAGCAGCAGTTGGCATGGGGTGTGCCCAGGCGCGGCGCAGTCCTGGCAGTGGGCGGCAGGCCGGCTTTCGTCCCGGGGGCGAGCGGGTGGACGGTGGGCCGGTCACTGCCGGCGCACCACCGGGCCAGACGGAGACCAGCGACTGAATGCCGGCGAGAACAGAACGGGAGCGTAGGCAGCGTGTCGCACATCCCGCGCCCGGCAGCCGTGTGCCGCCCGAGGCCGGACTCCGAGTGTCATTCGGTCCCTTTCCCGACCCGGGGCGCCCGGCACCGCGCCTGGCGGCGTCACTCCGGATCGTTCCGGGTTAGCAGGGCAGCCTGCGTGTGCGTGACTGAGGGCCGAAGGCGCTCGGCCGTCCGGCCGAGCAAACGGTTCCTCGGTGTCGGCCATGGCGGCCCGGGCGATCACCTCCCTCCAGGAAGCACACCCCGAGACCACAGGAAGTGATGATGAAGAGGTATATGACCAGGGCCGCGAGACTCCTCAGCACGCCGGCTGTCGCCCTGGCCCTCCTGGGCCCCGTCCTCGCCGCGGCACCGGCGGGTGCCGCGACCCGGGTCAGCGCCGCGGCGACCGACGCCTACACCTTCACCAATACGGACGGCACCCTCAACGCGACGGGCACGGGCGACGGAAACCAGATATCCGTCACTCCCGATGGCACCAACTTCCCGAACTGGCGCCTGATCAAGCTCAGTTCCCCTGGTACCTTCAACATCGCCAGCACCTCCTCCGGGAAGTGCGTCTACGCCTCCCAGCCCGCCGTGCAGCAGTCTTGCGGCAAGGACGGCGAGCAATGGAACTTCCGCCCGGTCGACGGCAAGCCCAATACCTTCGGCATAGTCCGGCGCGAGGAGAGCAGCGGCACCGAGTACTGCATGGACAACCGGGGCGGCCTCCACCTGTGGGGCATCCTCGCCCAGCCCAACCCGTGCAACGGCAGCGCGAGCCAGGAGTGGACGGTCCCTTCCGCGAAGGCGGCCGAGGCCAGGGGCCTCGCGCTCGACTACTACAGCGACCTGTGTTCCAAGAAGACCTCCACCTGTTCGTGGACGCAGAAGTCCGAGGGCCGGCCCGAGGTGCTGCCCCGCCAGCCCGCCTCGTCGGTCTGGTACAACGACACCAGCACCACGATGAAGCAGATCTTCACCACGATCTACCACTCCGGCTGGGCCCAGTCGTTCTCGGCCGGGCTGTCGACGTCGGTCGGCGTCACCACCCCGATCCAGGCCATGATCAGCAACCAGTTGACCGCGACGCAGACGTACACCTCGGACGAGTCGACGATCAACGGGATCGCGGTCGACGTCCCCTCCAAGAGCTACGCCTGGGTCGACTTCGCGGCCGTCGGCAAGAAGGTCACCGGCACGTGGACCTTCGACACCGACAACCAGCCGTGGACGACCGACGCCACCGTGACCGTCCCCGTCATCAACTCGGCGGCCGGGTCGACGATGTACGTCGCCCACACCGGCGCCACCCCGCCGGGCAGCGACACCGGCAGCCCGGACGTGAAGCCCACCGCCCTGGCAAAGATCGTTTCGGGCACCGTGGACCTCCCGGCGGGGACCGAGTTGGCCGCTGTACAGGGCGGCCTCCAGGTCAGTGACGCGCACGGCGCCGTCATCGCCACCGTGCAGCCCGGCACCGTCACGGACACGAACGGCACGGCTCACAAGGTCGCCCTCGCGGTCAGCGGCGCCACCGTCACCCAGACCATCGAAGGCGTCACGGATGAGACCGTCACCGGCACCATCTCGCCCCCGACCTTCTCCCTGGGCACGAACGGCGTCTCCACGGCCGCCGTGAAGAAGACGGCCGAAATGATGACGGCCGCCTCCTTCACGGCCTCGCCGGCTGCCGCGAGCAGCGACGCCCACGACAAGTGCATGGCCAAGGAGATCGGCAGCGGCATCGTCGGCGGAGCCCTCGGTGGCCTCGTGGGCGGCCCCCAGGCAGCAGCCGGCGGAATGCTTCTCGGCGCGGTCACCGGCATCGCCAAGGGCATCGTCAACTGCCCGAAGTAGCCCGCCACACGCCGTCGCAGCCAGCGAGTTCCACCCTCCCGGCAAAGTGCGCACTATCGGACAGCGAGCGGGGCCGTTGCCGCGAGGCAGCGGCCCCGCCCTCCGTCGTGGTGCGGCCGTCGCCCGGCGAGCGGGTCTCCGCCCGCCGGTGGCAGGTGCATCGACGGATCGGGGAGCGCCGCTTCCTGCGCGAGCAGGCCGAGCGCTGGTGTGCCGACGGTGGCTCGGTCGGCGGCGCCGTGCCACCACTCCCCTGCACCGGGAGGCACCCTGGAACACGTTGGGTCCGTCGATAAACGACTCGACACCCGTCGCGTTGATCGAGGACGCTTCGCTCGATGACCAGAATCGACGACACGCCGCCCGCGTGGGACGAGCGCACCCAGCTCACCACGTTTCTCGACTACACCCGCGACACCGCCCGAGCCAAGTGTGCCGGCGTATCTGCGGAGAACGCCCGCAAGGCGCTCCTGCCGGGCTCGCCGCTGATGACCATGAGCGGAGTGGTCAACCACCTCCGCTGGGTCGAGTCGTTCCAAGTGGTCTTCCTCGGCGAGGAAGACGAGGGCCCCTGGACCGAGGAAAATACTCTGAGCAGAGCGCCCGCTACCGCGAACTGGTCGCTGGGAGCGGCCTGGACAAGCAGGCTCAACGAGCCGTCCGCAACGGCCTCCATGTCGATCTGCGCTGGATCCTCCTCCACCTCACGGAGGAGACGGCCCGCCACAACGGCCACCTGGACCTCCTGCGCGAGATGCTCGACGGCACGACCGGCGACTAGGCTGGGTCGATCCCGGGCGTGACCCGGCCGCACAGGGCACCGGCGGTCAGGAGGTGGGGATCGCGAGCACAACCGGAACCCGTTCGACGCTGCCGTACTTCACCGAGTCAGACTCGTCGCCTGCACCGCGTCCCGGATCAGGTCGGCGACCCGGGCGGGCTCGGACAGGGCGACGGCGTGGGAGGCATTCGGGAGTTCGACGACGACGGCTCCGGCCCGTGCGGCGCCGAAGCGCTGGACCTCAGGGCTGATCGTGCGGTCCGCCCCGGCCACCAGCGCCCAGGACGGCTTCGTCCGCCACGCCGCGGCGGACGCGGCCTCGGTGAAGGCGGCTTTGGCGAGCGGGCGTTGGGCCGCTGCCAGGACACCGGCGACGTCCCCGGACACGTCCGCCGCGAAGACGGAGGGAAAGGCCGTCTCCTCGATGGTGACCTCGACTGCCGAGTCGCCGTCGCGGAGCGGGTACGTCCACTCCTTCAGGTTGCTCGTCAGGGGGGACTCGGGAAAGCCGCCTTGGAGCTGGTCGAGGCTCTCCCCCTCGTGGGGCACGTAGGCGGCCACATAGACGAGCGCGACGACGTTCTCCGCGGTGCCGGCCACGGTGATCAGCGCACCGCCGTAGGAGTGGCCGACGAGTACGGCCGGGCCGTCGAGCTGCGCGAGGACGGAGGTGAGGTAGGTGGCGTCCGACGTCAGACCGCGCAGCGGGTTCGACGGAGCGATCACCGGGATACCGCTGCTCCGCAGTTCCGAGATGACGCCTATCCAGCCTGTCGCGTCGGCGAAGGCGCCGTGCACGAGGACGACGGTGGGCTTGGTCATGCGAGTTCTCTTCTCGGTGTCGGGCCACGAGCGGCGTCGTCACGTGGGTCAGCGTGCGTCCCCGGGTTCGGCAAGAGGTCCGTGCGACTGTCACTCACGGTAGGGCCGTGGCAGTGACACCTCTTGTGCGTGCGCGCATCCGCGCTGTCATGACAGCGCACGCACGTCTCAGCGCCTTCGCTCGTCCCGCACGTCGGCAGTCGTCGGTGCGAAGGCCGAGGTCGCCAGCGCCTGCCATTCGCTGGGGCTCATGCCGTAGGCCCCCCGGAATGTGCGGCTGAAGTGCGAGGGGCTGCTGAATCCCCAGCGTTGCGCCACCGCGGCCATGGTCACCCTCCGGTTGGCGCGGCCCAGCTCCAACCGGCAGAACTCCAACCTGCGCTGCCGCACCCACTGGCTCACGGTGCTGCCGTCGTTCTGGAAGAGCTTTTGCAGGTACCGGACGGAGATGTGGTGCGCGCGTGCGATCGACTCCGGTGAGAGGTCGGGGTCCATCAGATGTTCTTCGATGTGGACTCGAATACGGGACAGCATCTCGTTGGCGGTCCCGGACCCGTCGTCGGCCTCGTCCGTCGTTTCCGCTTCGAGGAGTTCCATGACCAGGACGGAGAGCAGGTTCACGGCTGTCCGGTCACGTCGGTCCCAGACAGTGGAGCGGCGGAACTCCGCCTTGGCGGCGAGCGCGGTCAGGAAGTCGGACACCAGCGCCCCGAGCCCTTGCCCGCCGCGCACGGGAACGCCGAGCACCCGGTTCAGTTCCGGCTCGGTGACGCCCAGATAGCAGCGGGGCACCCGGAAGAAGAGCATCCGGCAGTCTTCGCCGAACCGCAGCTGGTGCTGTCGGGCCGGGTCACAGAAGACCAGGTCGTTCGGCTCCAGAAGGGTCTTGGCACGGTCGCGGACGACGGTGACGGGCCCACGGACATGGACGCCGAGGTAGACGTGGATCCGGTCGCTCGTGCTCGGCATCTCGGAAAGCATCCGGACCAGCCACTCCGAGCGGGAGGAGGGCGAGGTCGGACCGGGTGTTTGCCGGGGCGCCCGTTTTTCGGGCGCATGTGACATCAGTGAGAGGGTCATGAGGGCTCCAAGCCGTACGGTTCGTGCGGGCGGCGGGCGCGTTCACGCCCGCCTCGCCGGCTCCTCGGCCAGGAACTTCTCCACCACGGCGTTGAAGGCCGGCGGGTTCTCCAGGAAGGGGAAGTGCGAGCTCGCCACGTCGGAGGCGAATACGTGCAGCCGTGCGCCCGGAATCCGGTCGGCGACGAAGCGCTGCGAATCGGGGTGCACATGGCTTCCCTCACAGCCGATCACCAGGGTCGGCACGTCGATCCGGGGAAGCACGTCGCGCCAGTCCTGCGCGCAGTGGTCGAACAGCAGCGGTACGCCCGCGTGGGCGGGCGTCGACCTGATCTCCTCGGCGACGAAGGCCAGCACCTCGGGGTCGGGCTCGCCGGAGAACATGCCGCGCACGAAGTCGGCGCGGACCGCGTCGCCCTCCGGCCCCGCGAGGGCCGCACCCAGGTACAACAGCCCCGACACATCGAAGATGGCGCCGGCGTCCCGCTGTTCCCGCTCGGTCATCCAGGGCACGGCGGCGACCGCCGCGGGCTGGTCGACGGCGATGAAGCGCCGGATCCGTCCGGTCCCGTACTGGTCGATGAAGCTCCACCACACCGAGACGCCCATGGACCAGCCGAAGGCGTCGAAATGGCCCAGCCCGAGATGGTCGACCAGTTCGAGCACGTCGCGGGAGAGCCGGGCGACACGGTAGCCGTGACGCGGTTTGCCGGACTTCCCGTGGCCGCGGAGGTCGACGGTGACGACGCGGCGGCCGGGCGCCAACCCCTCGATCTGGTGGCGGAACATCGCCTGTGTCTGCCCCCAGCCGTGCAGCATCACCAGCGGGACGCCCTCGCCACCGGTGTCCTGGTACGCGAGCCGTGCGCCGTCCGTCGTGATCAGTTCCTGCATGACCTCTCCCCTGGTCAGAGGCGGTACGTCGGTCCCGCCCGTCCCGAACATCATCGAATGGGGTCCGCCGCCCGCACCACCGCGAGCTGTAGGAATCGGACCGTGGATCCTTCTCGTTTTGTCGCAGCGGGTCCGCGCTCAGACGGCCCCGTCGTCGCCCGGCGGCAGGAGTTCCTCGATCCTGAGGCCGAGGTGCAGAGTGAGCCGGTGGGCGCCGTCGTCGAGGTCGAGGCCGGTGATCTCCTGGATCTGGCGCAGGCGGTAGTAGAGCGAGGTGCGGTGGATTCCCAGCGCGTCCGCGGTCTTGGGAATCGACCCCGCGTGGTCGAGGAAGCAGCGCAGGGTGTCCCGCAGGCGGTCGCCGCCATGAGCCTCGCTCAGGGTATGGAGCGGCTTCGGGAGCAGGGACGCGTTCAGGGCGTGCTCGGGGAGTTGGAGCAGCACGGCGAGTTCCCCGAGCAGTTCCCAGTCACCGGCGCTCTTCAGGGTGGGCAGTCGGCGTGCCGCGCGCGCCGCCACGAGCGCCTGCTCGTACGAGGTCCATGCGTCGTCCAGGCCGGGGTGCCGGCCACCGACGCCGATCACCGGGTCCGCCGACGGGCCCAGGAAGGTGCCGAGTTCGTCGAGGATGCGAGCGGACTGGGCAGCGACCTCGTCCGGACGGGGCGGGCGGTCGCGGAGCTGGAGCAGCGTCGCCCGCTCCTTGCCGACCGCGATGAGGCCCTGGGCGGCGCGCGTCTGCCGGAACCCCTCCAGCGCCGTCGACAGGGCGGCCTCGGACTGCCGCGCGAACTCCGTCGTGCGGCTCAGCTGGACGACGGTGACCAGGACGTGTTCCGCCGCTCCGAGCAAGCCGAGTTCCCGGCCTCGTCGGCGTGCGGTGGTGCGGGCGGCGACGTCGCTGCCGACGAGTGCGAGGACGAGGTCCCGCTCGGCGGTCTTCCGGGTGTCGGCGGCGAGGTGCTCCCCGTACATCTGATCGGCCATGGCGTCCGCGGCCCGGGCGATGGCCCGCGTCTCCTGCTCTTCGAGCGCCTTCTCGGGCACGACCACCATGAGCAACCCGAGGAGGTGCCCGCGCTCGCGCAGCGGCACGACGTATCGGGGCAGCAGTCCGAGATCGTCACGGCCGTCGATGAATCCGGCTCTGGACCACTGGGTCACGCCTTGGGCGAGGACGTAACGGATGGTCGCGTTGTCGGCGCGGCCCTGCAACAGGGTGCCGATGCGTACCGGGTCCTCGTCGCCGAAGTGGCGGCTCGTGCAGACCATGCGGACCAGCGGGTCATCGACGGCGACGGACCGGCCGAGCCGCTCCGCGAGCTCGTCGACGAGCGCCTGGAGCTCGGGGCTGCCGGGGCGGGCTCGCTGGAGCCTTGCGGTCATGCGCTGTTCCTCTCTCGATCAAGTGTTCCCCGCGGACTTCGCCATTCCGCGGCTCTTGATCATTCTGAGGAAGCGACGACTTCGGCACATCACACGAATCGTCCATTGCCCCGACGCCCACGTGGGATACGAAGCGACTACTCTCCGCTGTCGCGATGGCTCACCAGCCGGGTCAACTCCACGCGCGAGGTGATGTCCAGCTTGGTGAAGGCCCGGCGCAGGTGCGAACCCACCGTGTGCGGCGAGAGGGAGAGGTGCTCGGCCACCTGTCGGTTGGTCAGCCCTCGGGCCACGAGCCGTACCACCCGTACCTCCGCGGCCGTCAGCTCGGGCCACGCACCGGAGAGCCCGGGCGTGGCGGGCCGGCGGCGGACACCGGCGGCCCGCAGGCGCCGGCGGACGCGTGCGACGTCCCGCTCGGCGCCCGCTCGCACGTAGAGCGCGAGGGCCGTGTCGAAGTACGGCACCGCTTCGGACGTGCGGGTGGCCGCCAGCTTGCGTCCGGCGTCCTCCAGTGCCGACGCCCGGGCCAACGGCCGAGGGCAGTCCTCGTACAGCCGGACGGCGCGTACGAGAAGGGCGAGGTCGTTGTCGAGGAGCCCCCGGGCGTGCGCGGCGGTGGCGGCGAGGAACGTGAGGCCGGGGTTGAGCGCGGCCAGTCGCTCGGCCAGGGCCACTGCCTGCGCGGCCCGTTCGTGCGCGCCGGCACGAAGCGCCAGGCGGACGAGGAACGGGGCGTCGGCGGGGTCGACCAAGCCGGCGTAGGCCGGCCGGTCCGCGGCGGGCGACGTCATCACCTCGTCGAGTTCGGCCATGGCACGATCGGGCCGGCCTTCGAAGTCGGCCATCAGTGCCAGCATCCAGGAGCCGAAGTGCCGGACGACGGGTGCGCCGTCGCTCCGCATGCGCCTCGCCTGCGCCGCGTACGCCCGTGCGGTCTGCTGGTCGCCGGTGTGGAGGGCGACGCGCATCATCACGTACCGGAGCGTGACGTCGGCGAAGTTGCCCGGGCCGAGATCGTCGGCCGTCGCGGACGCGGCTTCGGCGTCGGCCCGGGCGTCCGTCAGCCGTCCGGCCTCCAGAAGGATGCGGGAACGGGTCATGAGCCACATACCGGTGGCCGCCGTCCGGCCCTGCTCCCTGGTGATCCGGACGCCCTCCTCCGCGGCGGCGAGCGCCTCCGCGGAGCGCCCGGTGGTGTTCGACAGGAGAGCGTGCCACAAGGCCTCCGGAACCCACAGTGAGGTGCTGACGCCCAGGGCGTCGGCCAGCGCGGTGGACCGCTCGGCCTGCCGGAACGCCTCGGCCAAGTCCATGCGGTGGAAACTCACGGCCGAGCGGACCGTCGTCAACGTGGCCTCGGCGGAGCGGTCCCCCGCCGCCGCCGCGGTCTCCCACGCCTCCGCGGCCACCCGTTCGGCCGCCGAGTGCGCGCCCGACATCGACAGGCCGACGGCGAGCATGGCGAGCAGTCGCCCCCTCACGTCCACGGGGATCCCGGGCAGTGCCGCCCCGGCGCGGGCCTGTCGGACCGCCTCGGAGAAGTCGAACGGTGCGGCCAGGCGTGCCAGGGCAAGGCGGATGCGCGCCTCGTCCTCGGGTCCGAGACCGCCGTTCGCCAGGGCGGAGGCTCCCAGTTCACGCGCCTGGGCGGCCCGGCCCGTCTGCCAGAGCAGCGGTATCGTCTCGGCGATGACCCGGGGCCGCTCCGGAGCGTCCGCCGTGGTGAGTTCCAGGGCCTTGAGGCTGCGTTCCGCGGCGGGTCCGGGAGCGGTGGCCGCGAGTTCCGCCGCGGCGGTGCGCAGCCGGTCGGCCTCCGCCGCGTCTTCGTCCCCCGGCCCCGCGCCTTCGGCCTCCGCCACATCCGCCCGGACTCTCCCGGCCGACGGCCCGGGACGCCCGGCGGGGGAGGCTGCGCTCCCCGCCGACAGCTCGGCGACTTGACCACGCAGGGCCTGACGCAGGGACAGCGGAAGGCCGGCTTCCACCGCCTCGCGGATCAGGTCGTGGCGGAAGGCGAGGCGATCGCCGCTTTCGGTGAGCAGTTCGGCGTCGAGGGATTCCCGTACCGCCGTGATGAGCGCCGCCGAGGACCTGCCGAGCAGTTCGGCCAGCAGTGCGACGGTGACCGGGCCGCCCACGGCGGCCGCCGTCCGCACCAGCTCCCGTGCCTCGCCGGACAACTGGTCGAGGCGGCGCACGACAGAGGGGAATTCGCGTGGGGCGGGGGGTCCGGCCGGCAGCCTGGCCGTGCCGTTCTCGATCGTGACCGCCTCCCGCAGCGAGCCGAGCAGCGCCATCAGCAGTTGCGGGACCCCTTCGGCGCGTCGGACGACGCGGAGGACGGCCGGGTCGGGGGCCGCGCCGAGGACGTCCTCGGTGATCCGGGTGGTGGCCCGGTCGTCCAGCGCTGCCAGCGCCAGCTCGTGCGCGCCTGCCTGCCGGATCCTGTCCAGGGTCGTGCGAACCCCCGACGGCACGCTGCCGCCGCGCACGGCGACCAGCCACAGGATGGCGTGCGACGAGAGCCCGGCCGCGAGGGTGTTGAAGGTGAGAAGGGTCAGGTCGTCGCACCACTGGAGGTCGTCCAGGACGACGAGCAGGGGACCGTTTCGAGCCGTCTCCCGCAGGCGGTCCCCCAGCTCCTGGAGCAGCCAGAAGCGCTGGCCGGGCGTCGTGGCGAGGTCCCTGAGACCGACGGCGCCCGACAGCGGTTCCTCGCCGGAGAGCAGACCGTCGAGGAGCGGGCCGAGCGGCACGAACTGTTGGTCGGGGTCCGCCGCTCCCTCGAACACCCTCGTCCCGCGCCGCCTCGCGGCTGCCGCGGACTCCGCGAGGAGCCTGGACCTGCCGATGCCGACGGGGCCTTCGACGCGGATGATCCCGCCTTCGCCCCGGTCGAGCGCGTCGAGCCGCCCCTCGATGAACGCCAGTTCCACCCTTCGACCGCGGATGGCCGTCCGTACACCGTCGACCTCCTCGGGTACGGTCCGTGTCGTCACTCGGTTCACGCTCATTCCGCCGGTCTGGAGCCGCACGCGACGGCCTCGGTCCGCGTGCGGTACGGCGGATCAGTATGAACCACCCCTGCGCCGCCAGGGCCCGGGGCCCGTTTCAGTCGAAGCGCAGGTCGGCGAGTTGCCGTTCCAGGACGGTGACGTCGTCCTCGGGCTCTTCACCGACCGGGCGCGCCACCATGAGCGTGGCGAGCTCGGCGCCCGCCCGGCGGACGCGGCCGGGCAGGCCGTCGGTGTACTCGTCTCCTCCCGAACCCCAGTCCTCGGAGGCCGCGTACACGGCGGTGGGGACGACGACGGCGCGGAGATAGGCGAAGAGCGGGCGCACAGCGTGTTCCAGGACCAGTGAGTGGCGGGCGGTGCCTCCCGTCCCGGCGATCAGGACCGGCTTCCCGGTGAGGGCGTCCGGATCGATCACGTCGAAGAAGGACTTGAAGAGACCGCTGTAGGAAGCCGCGAACACGGGACTCACGACGATCAGGCCGTCGGCCGCCGTCACCGCGTCGATCGCGGCGCCCAGTCGCGGTGGCGGAAAGCCGGTCACGAGATGGTCGGCTATGTCGCCGGCAAGTTCGCGCAGCTCCACGATCTCGGTCGACGGTGCGTGCTGCCGGGCGGTGAGTTCGGCGCGGGCCGACTCGGCCAGTCGGTCCGCGAGCAGTCGGGTGGAGGAGGGGGTGCTCAGCCCCGCGGAGACGACGATCAGCTTCACGCGGCGGACACCTCCCGGACGGTTCGCGGCGACGCGTGCGTGGGGGCCTCCGGGACGTCGGCCGGACGCCCCTTCGCGAATTCCTTCCGCAGCACGGGCACGACCTCTTCGCCGAGGATGTCGAGCTGTTCCAGCACGGTCTTCAGGGGCAGGCCGGCGTGGTCCATCAGGAACAGCTGGCGTTGGTAGTCGCCGACGCTCTCCCGGAACGACAGGGTCCGCTCGATGACCTGCGCGGGCGAGCCCACCGTCAACGGGGTCTGCTCGGTGAAGTCCTCAAGTGACGGTCCGCGGCCGTACACGGGTGCGTTGTCGAAGTAGGGCCGGAACTCCCGTACGGTTCTTGGGGAACACCTCGGCGAGTTGGGGCAGCAGGGGTCCGGAGAACGACTCGGCGGCGACCGTGGTCAGGACGGTCGGCACGTCGAATGCCCGAGCCGCCTTGGCGAGACCCACGGTGCTGTTGATGATCGCGGCACGGTCGCCGCTGCCGGTGCCGAAGAACATCTGCGGCTGGTGGTCGACGAAGAGCATGACCGCGTTGTCGGGCGTGAGCAGGTCGGCGCTGGGGGCGGCCTGTACCTTGTTGATGTCGAACATGAGGGGTCCTTTCGAGGCAATCGGCAGTGCGTTCGCCCGCCTTCGCGGCTCGGCACTCCCTCAAGCTACGAGCGACCCGGCCGACCGCGTTGACCATCCGCGCCCGGCGGTTGGTACGAGGGCGCACAGCCGCTCATCCCGAACCCCCGGGGCCGCCGGCGCCTCTGGTGGAGTGTCACGGGAGGGCATGAGGCTGTCGCGACGCAGCGCGGCGATGTCGGCGTAACCGTCGAGGCCCATGGTGAGGCGGTCCGTCTCGGCGAGCAGGCAGCGGAGCATGTGTTCGGCTCCGATGATTCATGGGTGGGCCACGATGACCTATTATCGTCGTTTCGACGATAAAGAGACGTGAGTCCCCTTGCCGCACATAACACCTTCCCGGAGAGCTCAATTGACCACCCGTCAGCGCCTGGTCGCGCAGGTCCGCTCCGTGCCCAATCCCATTACGGCGGCCCAGGCGCTCGCCGGCGCCTCCCGTCCGGACCGCGTTGAAGACCCGGTCATCGCCTGGATGCAGGCCGCGCGCACGGTCCTGGGGCTGGTGGCCGCGGCCTGGCTGATCCTGGCCTATCCCCTGCGTGCGGGGCGCCAGGATTTCGTGCTCGGCAAGCTGGAGGAACTACTGATCGGCTGCGCCATCGCCGTGGTTGCCGGTGTCATCGGCATCGGCCTGTGCATCATCCTGGCCCGCCCGCCCCTGGGACGCGTCTACGCACGCCGTCTGGGCGGCCCGCTGCTCGCGTTCGGCGCGCCGGTCCTCGGGGTCGGGGCGATCTGGCTGACGACGGCAGCCCTCAGGGGCGACATCATCACCCCTGACGACGTGGGCCCCCATGACATCACCTTCGGGCTCTTCGGCACCTTCCTGGGCACGATGTTCACCGGCTTCCTGATCGTCCTGCTGTTCGTCGTGGCCGCACTCGTCTGTGTCGTGGTTCTCGTCGCGGCCGTGCTGTTCACCCTGGCCGCCCTGGTCTACGGAGTGAACTGCTGCTTCCGCACGGGGGACGTGCACCAGCTGCTGCCGGCTCTCCTGTCACCGCTGTTGGTGTGGTCCCTCTTCGGCTTCCAGCTCTTCGACGGCCCGGACGTGGCCGCACCGCCCGAGGTGGTCTACGCGTTCATGCTCGGCGGCCCGCTCTCGGTCACCGCTCTGTCCCTCTGGGAGATACGGCGCCTGCGCGCCCGGTACGGCGTGACGCTCGGCTCGCTTCTCGGCCGCTAGACCTGCGCCATCAAGTGCACTGAACGAGCCGTTTCCCGTCAGGAGTCATCCATGTCATCGACGTGGGACGATGAGCCACTCACATCGCCGCACGGCGGGCCGGCGCGCCGAACGGTCTCGACGGGGTCACCATCGGCCACCGGCATCCGGGTCGGGTCACGGGAGCAGTGGCGGGAGTACCCCGGTGGGGTCGTGGCGGTGTTGAAGCCCCTGGAGTCGGGCCAGGTTGCCGCCGTAGGCCGCCCGTGTCTCGCTCTCGGTCTCCGGTAGGCCCGGGCGCAGTTCGACGTTGTAAACCCCGACGGTGTGCGCTGCCAAGGCCCGTAGCGTGTCGCGGGCCCACATCCTGCAGGCGACGGCGGCGGCGGGGTCGTCCCATATCGCGTTCACCGGGATGCTCCATTCGGCGGTTCTGCCCCAGAACGCGGTCGCAGTGTCATCGACGTCGGCCATAGCCCCGCCGGTGTGCTGGAAGTCGATGCGGCACGCCAGCGTGGGTGCGGCGCGGATCCGGTCCACGAGGGCATCGGCGACCGCGGCGTCGAGAGTAGGACCGGTGAAGACGGCTTTGCCGAAGAACGAGCCACGCGGACCGTCGCCCGGCCGGGGCAGCCGGATCGGTTCGGGCTCGGCGCCGCCGGCACCGGGGATGGCGAACTCCGGTAACCCGGCCAGGTAGCGGCCGGAGACCTCCGAGCGATAGAGCGGCGACGAGTCCGCGCCGGCGACGACGGCGGACGCCGCTGACCTGGCCCGCCCGACGGCGTTGTCGTCCCGGCTCGCGCAAGCGGTGTAGAGGAACACGACGGGCTCGTCCGGGGAGAGGGAGGTGTATCCGAGGACCGCGCTCATGGTGGTGTCTCGCGGAAGCTCGGGAGCCACCCGGAAGTACGTGGCGAGCGCATCAATGCCTGTCACCGCCCGGTCGACCCAAACCGGGCCGATCTCGTGGGTCCGGAACGTCGCGGAGGTGACCACCCCGACGCAGGGCGCGCCGCCCCGGACCGCCCACCACAGGTCGGCCTCCGCACCCGAGCTCCTCTCCGAGAGGCGGACGATGTCACCGGACGGGAGCACGAGTTGGACCGCGACAAGGTGATCGACGGTGAGGCCCAAGGACCTCGTCAGATAGCCGACGCCGCCTCGGGTGGCCATCCCGAGGCCCGCATGGCCGACGACGCCGACCGGCACCACACGACGGGCCGGGGCGAGAACCTCCAACATCGTGGCCACGGTCGCCCCGCCGTCGACGACCACTCGCTCCCCGTCCGGACAGGCGGCGTTCCAGTGCTCCGAGAGGTCCAGCATGATGGCCCCGTCTGCGACGCAGTTCGAGCTCAGACCGCCGCCGCGCACCGTAACCCGAACTCCCGCTTCGGTGGCGGCCCTCATAACGGCCGCGACGTCGTCGACCGTTCGGGGCGCCACGACGTACGCAGGTCGTCGACGGGCGGCCTCCGGGAAGAAGACGGTGGCCAGAGCCTTCTCGTAGCCCGTCGTCCCCGGCGCGCGTACCCCAGTTCCGAGCGCAGATCGCAACGGCCCGAGGATGTCGTCCGACGGACGGACCAGCGCGCTCACCGCAGCCGCCGGAGCCGGAAATCGCCCGAGTCCGGGACTGTCGGGCTGTCGATATTCATCATGGAGGCGCTCCGATTCCCGCTGATCGGGTTTCGGGCACAGAGCCTTCGGTTGTCCCGGATGGACAGAGAAGCAACCCCAGGAGGCTAGGCCAGTCGGACAGCTCCGCACAAGGCTCCGGGCCGGCCCGGCAGACCCGCGGTGTCCTCGGGACGTGCGTGGCGCTACCCCTCGGCGAAGACGGAGTGTGCTCGTCTTCGACGACGATCCCCGAGGGGCGGAACGGTCAGCGCGGCGTGGTGTCGTCGGCCTCGAACGGGCCGCCGTGGCCGGGCACGATCAGGTCCGCCGCCGCCAGCACCCGCAGCCGGGAGGCGCGCAGTACCTCGCGGTCCGGGGCTACGGGGTCGTCCGCCGGACCGTCGGCGTGCCACCACAGGTCGCCGGCGAAGGCCACCACGCCCGAGTCCGTGCCCGCCAGCAGCGTGATGTCCTCGGGGCTGTGGCCCGGGGTGCGGATCAGCCGCAGCGACGGGGTGAGTTCGTAGCCCTCCGCGTCCCGGTTCGTCCAGTGGTCGTCGAGGTACTCCACCTTGTGGTCGTGCACCCGGGCGCGACCGAAGAGGCCCACGTTCATGGTGTTGTCCGGGTGGTGGTGGCTGAGCACCACATCGGTGATGTCGTCGGGGCCGAGCCCCAGTTCCGCGAGCGGGGCGAGGATGTGGTCGCGGCTCGCCACCATGCCCGGGTCGAAGATCACATGCCGTCCCGCGTCAGCGATGTAGGAGACCGTGGCGGCGACCCCGGGCCCGGTGGAACCCACGTAGCCGGTGGTCAGGACCTTGAAGGTGGCGTTGCGTCCGAGCGGTGCGTCTGTCATGGCCTCAATCCTGCCGAGTGCGGCCACTGTCCACGAGTGGCACTGCTGCCCCTCATCGCAGGATTCGTGCCAACCGTGTGCCACGCTGTTCCCATGCCGCCTTTCAAGACCGTCGCCGCGTACGTCCCTCCCGGCGTCGGCATGCTCGCCGTCGGCATCGTCACCGAGGTGTTCGGTCCCCACGGAGCGGCGCTGCCCGGTTTCGACTTCGCCCTGTGCGCCGACCGGCCGGGACCGGTGCCCACGGACTGTGGCGTACCGCTGTCCATCGCGCACGGACTGGACCGGCTGGCCGGCGCCGATCTGCTCATCGCCCTGCCCGGGGCCGGATTCCGTACACCGCCCTCTCCTGCCGTACTCCACGCGCTGAGGGCCGCGCACGGGCGCGGTTCCGTGGTCGCGGCTCACTGCGTGGGCACGTTCGCGCTCGCCGCCGCCGGACTGCTCGACGGCCGACGGGCGACCACGCACTGGCGGTTCGCCGAACTGCTCGCCGACCGCCACCCGGAGGTCGCCGTGGAACCCGACGCGCTCTACATCGACGAGGGAAGCATCGTCACGGGCGCGGGGGCTGCCGCCGGCTTCGACCTGTGCCTGCACCTGATGAGGCGGGAGTACGGCGCCGCGCTGGCCAACGCCGTCGCCCGGGACATGGTGTTGCCCTCCCACCGCGACGGGGGACAGGCCCAGTACCTGGCCGCGCCCGTCCCCGAGGACGGCCAGGACGAACGGCTCGCCGAGGTCCTCGGCTGGGCCCGCGAGCACCTCCACGAGCCGCTGCCCGTCACGGAACTGGCCCGCCGCGCCCTGATGAGCAAACGCTCCTTCGCCCGCCGCTTCACCGCCGCGACCGGCACCACCCCGCACGCCTGGCTACGGAGCCTGCGGCTGAGCAGAGCCGAGGAACTCCTGGAAACCACGGACCTCCCCATCGAGGAGATCGCCCACCGGGTCGGCTACGCCAGCGCGGCCGTGCTGCGTGAACAGTTCGTACGGCGCCGGGGAGTCCCACCCCGCTCCTACCGCCGGGCCTTCACCAGCACGCCGTAAGCGAACCGGGCGGGCCACCGCCGGCCGGCGTTCCGCTGCCGAAGGCACCGGCGGTGCCGACCGGGCCGACACCGCGGGCCGCACCGCCCCGCATGGTGAAGACGGCCTGCGGGACTGCGGCTATCGAGCTTTCCGGCTGTGCCGGGCGACAACCGCTGCTCGCGAGCCCAACCCCACCGGACAGCCGCCGATCAGGTACGGCCGGTACCGGATCGGCCGCAGGCCACCCCGGACGGCACCGACGAGGTGCTCGGCGTCATTCGGGGAAAGTGGTGCCGGCCGGCGAGGAAACCAGCCGGGATGCCCTGCACCGGTGGACCTCAAAGTGGGCAGCCGAAGGCGGGCAGGGGGCGCGACGGTTGCGCGCGGGGTCGTCAAAAGCGCAGGACGCCGATGTCGCGGACGGTCTGGGCGAGGGCCCGGATGAGGTCGTTCTCGGCGTCCCTGCGCCACACCAGGGCGTAGGGAATCGTCCCCATGTCGGGGACGGGGACGAAACGGATGTGGGACATGGACCAGTAGCGGGTGACGTGGGAGGGGAAGGGGTGGACGATCTCGCCGGTGCCGACGAGGTGGATCAGCTCGTCGGCGTTGGTGACCTGCTCGACCCGTTCGATCGGCTTCCCCCGGGCCGTATGGAAGGACAGGTAAGCGTCCTCCCAATAGTCGGGCATGTCGGGTGGCATGGCATGGGCGAAGTCGGCCAAGGCCTCGAACGGGATCGCATGCCGTTCGGCGAGTTCGTGGCCGGTGGCGACGGCCAGGACGCGGGGGTCTCGGAAAAGGACCGGGCCGACGGTGAGATCGGGCTCGTCAACCGGCAGCCAGGTGATGAAGACGTCCATGTCACCCTCGCGCAGCCTGGCGAACGGCTCGACGTACGGCGCCCGGCGCAGCTGCAGTTCCCACTCGGGATGACGGGAGCGGAAGGCCTCCCAGTAGGGGTACATGTCGGGCACGTTGAACGGCAACATGCCGACGCGCAGGCGCGCTGTCTTGCCGCGGGCGGCCATCCTGGCGCGTTCGAGGCTGTCGCGCAGGTTCGCGTAGACCGGCCGCAGGTCGGCACGTAGTTGCCGGCCGAGCGGGGTCAGGCGGACCTGGCGGCGGTTGGAGCGGTCGAAGAGGAGGCCGCCGAGTTGTCGTTCCTGGCGTCCGATCACCTGGCTGACGCGCGCCTGTGTCAGGTGCAGGCGGGTGGCGGCCCTGCCGAAGTGCAGTTCCTCGGCCAGCGTCAGAAAGACCTCGATGTCGCGTAGTTCCACGTGCTGCCGACCCCCCGTCATAAGCCTTGGTTATCGGATCCTACTGATCTTCGATGTTGATGGGTACGGCGGGAAGCTGAAGGATCGGCACCAGCCCGGGGCCGCTGTTCGGTGATCTGTGAGCGGTGCGGCGCCGCTACCGGTGACATCGCACCGACCAGCGGAACCGCCTGCGGCCGCCGAGCGTGCCGGACGGTGGACAAGCCGTTGTTCCCGAGCGTCAGCACGCCCACGCACGCAGGAAGGAGATTCATGAAAGCCGCTCGTCCGAGCCACCCGGAGGCGTACGCGCCGCCTGCGGGAGGAGGCCAAGCAGTTCGCCGAAGGCTCGGCGGCCGAGCCTCGCCAGGGGAACCCGTGACCGCCCGGTCGTGGAACTGCTGAGGGGGTGCGGCATGTCGTTCCGTACCACGGCCGAGGTCGCCCACCGTTTCAACCGGGTCTTCCTCGACCGTGACACCTCGCCACTCGCCGAGCTGATCGCCGACGACTGCGTTATGGAGGCGAGGTCGCCGGCCCCCGACGGGGCCCGCTACGAGGGCGCCGCGTGCGTGGAGTTCTGCCGGGCCCTCGCCGAGGACCGTGCGGGCCGGTTCGAGCCGGAAGCCGTCGTGGTCACCGGTGAACGTGCCACGATCCGCTGGCGCTACCACTTCGGCGACGAACCGACCGACTCCGTCCGCGGCGTGAGCCTCGTGCTCGTGCGGGACGGCCGGATCGTCGAGGCCTTCGTCTACGGCAAGACCCCGGGCGACGCTCCGCCGGCCGGGACCGGAATCAACGGAAAGCAGAGGAAATCCTGAAATGCGTGTGTTGTTGGCGGCGCACGGTTCCCACGGGGACATCGAGCCGATCCTCGGACTCGGGTCGGAACCGCGGGCACTCGGCGCGGAGGTGCAGACGTGCGCCCCGCCGGAGTTCGCGGAGCTGCGGGACGGTGTCGGCGTCCCACTGGTGCCGCTCAGCCGGTCGCTGCACGCGATGGCGACCAGCGCGGTGACCGGGAGGGGCAAGCCATTGCCGGCGGAGAGCCTGTCCGAGCGAGCGGCCCGGGCGGTGGCCGAGACCTGCGAATCCGTCACCGCGGTGACCGAGGGATGCGACGTCGCGGTGGTGACCGGCGTGACCCCCGGGACCCGCGCACGAGCGGCTGCCGTGGCCGCCACGATCCGCATCGACGGGGCGACGGCGGCTGTGAAGCCGCTGCTCGACACGGTCGGCTGCGAAAGGCCGCCCGTAACCGCGCCTCACCCCGCACGTGCGGAGAGGATATGAAGGTGAAGGAGCACCGGGTGCCCGGCGAGCGGAACCTGATCGCCGGGATGCTGGTGGACGCGGTGGGAACCGGCATGTACGTGCCGTTCAGCCTGGTCTTCTTCCAGCGGATTACCGGGCTGCCACTGCCGACGATCGGCACCGTCCTGACCGTCGCCGGGCTGCTGGCGATGGGTGCCATGCCGGTCGGCGGCTGGGCCGTCGACCGATTCGGTGCCCGGCGGGTGCGGCTGGCCCTCTACCTGGTCCGCGGCCTCGGCTTCCTGGCCTTCCCGCTCGGCACGACCCTGCCGGTCTTCGCCCTGGTCGCCACGCTCGCAGCCTCCGGCGCCCAGGCGTTCCCCGCGACCCAGCAGGCCCTGATCGGCGAGCTCGCCCAGGGGGAGCACCGGGACCGGCTGATGGCACTCGCCCGCAGCGTGAACAACTCCGGCCTTGGCGCCGGCGGCCTGCTCGCGGCCGCACTGGTCCAACTCGGCGGTGACCGCGGTTTCCTGGCGGTCGCCTGGCTGAACGCCGCCACCTTCTTCGTCGCGGCACTGTTCGCGCTACGGATCAGGACCCCCCACCCAATTCGCCCCGCAACCGGCCGACAGCGGGCCGGCTACCGCGCGGTGCTGCGCGATCGCCCGTACGCCGCGCTCACCGTGACCAACTTCCTGATCGCCCTGGGCTATTCGGCGCTCAGCGTACTGCTGCCGGTGTACGCCGTGAGCCAGTTCGACCTGCCCGCCTCCGTGGCCGGTCCGCTGTTCGCGGTCAACACCGCGCTCTGTGCCTTCGCCGGCGTGCCGGTCGGCAGGCTCAGCCGGCGCTTCGCCCGGCGTACGCGGGTGGCCGCGGTCGGCGCCCTGGTCTTCGCCACCGCGTTCCTCGGCTATGCCCTGTTGGACGGCATGCCCCACCAGGGCGTGATGGCCGGCCTGGTCGGGCTTCTGGTCCTGTACACGATCGGCGAACTGGTGCACAGCCCGAGCGCGGGCGCGCTCTCGGTGAGCGCCGCTCCCGCCGACGCGCGCGGCCGCTATCTGGCCACCTACCAGTTGTCCTGGGCGCTGTCCCAGACCCTGGCGCCGTCACTGTTCACCGGGCTGCTGGCGGTCGACGGTCGGCTGCCCTGGCTGGTGCTGGCGGCGAGCTCGACGGCGGGGGCCGTCATGCTGCTCGCCGTGGAGCAGCGACTACCGGCCGAGGCGGTGTACACCACCACGGTCGGGGCCGTGCCGCCCGCAGGCGGCAAGACCCCCGAGGCGAGGACGCCCAGCCGGGGCCGCGCCGGCTAGCACTCAGCAGCGTTCTGCTATCCGGCCTGCTCAGACTCGGTCAGCCAGGTTCGCCCAGGTCCTCCGAAACAGGAACGGCGTATCGGCGACGTCACGTATGGCGAGACCATCGGCGTCCACCTGATCGGGCACGACGCCACAGAGCTGCCGCCCCGAGCCGGCGCTCACCGGGCGGTGAGACGCACGTCCACGAGGTGGCCCGCGGCGTGCACGCCCACCCGACCCTGGGCGAAGCGGTCGAGGAGGTCGTGCACGGCCTGGCGGAAGCGTGATCGATCTCTCAGGCGAACAGGCCGCCGAGGGGCCCGGCCCGCGCGCTCAGGCCGGGCCCCTCAACCTGAACAACCTGCTGTCCCTTCGCTTCCTGACCCCGACCGTCCGTGACGCCAAGCAGCAGGTGACCGGCCTCAATTCCGGGCTGTCCCCGGCGCCGGCCAACGCCAACGCCACCGGCCTCGGCAGCCTCCTGAAGTAGACGACGAAAAGATCTGTCCACGTGACGCTCACCAGGACTCTCGCCACGGTGTGCACCGCCGCTGCCGCGACGGTCGGCTGGTAGCCGGTCTGTTCGCACAGGGTGGCCGTCCGGAGCGAAGCGGACTTCCTCGACCATGCTCTCCCCGTGGCAGCGAGGCGCTGCTTCGCTACGCGGCGACCGAGCGGGTCGTAGCGGTACCTCCAGCGGGTTCCGTCGGGGGTGGTCACGGAGGTGAGGCGGTTCTCCGTGTCCCACGTATAGCGCCAGGTGCCGGGCTTGCGGGAGAGCCGCGCCCTCGACTGTGTCGCCGGCAGTGCAGGTGTACCGCCCGTCCGGTCACGCCCAGGCGCTCAGGGTTTGCGGGACTCGATCACCACCGGCTGTCCGCCGTGGTCGGCGCGGATCGGCTCCTCGCGGTCGACAGCGGACGCATCACCCAACGCGGCGCCCACACGGAACTGCTCGCGGACGCCGAGGGCGATACGCGCGCATGTTGGCAGCCCAGCGGTCGGCGCGGCAATACCGCATGCCCACTCTCCCCGGCGCGTCCCTGCCGACCTCCGAGGAAGCGATCCGCTCGTCGGAACCGCGCCAGAAGTCGTCGTCGTGCTCGTGGCGGCTTGGGGAATCCCGGGGAGTCTCATGGGAGTTCGTACCACCCCCGTTCACGTCCCGGTGGGTTTCGCGTCGTCTTGGGCGAGGATGTTTCGCGCCATGGACCTTCCTGATTTCGGTATCCCTGAGAAGCTCGCCTCACGGATGAGCATGGCTGAGCAGCACGACTACCTGCGCTCGAAGTTCACGCGGCGCGGCGCGCTGCGTGCGGGTGCCGTGACCGCGGCCGCGGTCGGGGCCGGGGTCGGCCTGAGCACCGGCGCGGCCTCCCCCGCCTACGCGGCCCCGACCCTGCTGGTGTCCACCGCACGGCGCGGTGTCGATGGTTCGCTGGCCGCGCCGTTCGCGCGGCACTTGCAGTACGGCGCCGACCCGAAGACGCAGATGCGGGTTTCCTGGCAGGTTCCGTTCGCGGTGAAGAAGCCCTACCTGCGCGTCGGCACCAGCCCCTGGGCGCTGAGCGTGAAGATCGACGCCGAGGTGCGGCACCTGAGCACCCCCGTCCTGAACGGCGGCAAGATCGCCGCGGCCGAGCAGTTCTACTTGCACGTGGGCCTGGACCGGCTGCGGCCAGGCCAGACGTACTACTACGGGGTCGGGCACGACGGCTTCGACCCGGCGGACCACCGCAACTTGGGCACGCTCGGCACCTTCACCACCGCGCCTTCGCGCGCCGAGAACTTCGTCTTCACCGCTTTCGGCGATCAGGGTGTGAGCTACCACGCACTCGGCAACGACGCGGTGCTGCTGGCCCAGAACCCCGCCTTCCACCTGCACGCCGGTGACATCTGCTACGCCGACTCCTCCGGCTCCGGGACCTCCGGCGACACCTACGACGCGCGCGCGTGGGACCAGTTCCTGGCGCAGACGGAGACGGTCGCCAAGACCGTGCCGTGGATGGTGACGACCGGCAACCACGACATGGAGGCCTGGTACTCGCCGCAGGGCTACGGCGGCCAGAACGCCCGCTGGTCCCTGCCGGGCAACGGCCCCGACCCGGTCAACCAGCCCGGCGTGTACTCGTTCGTGCACGGCAACGTCGGGGTCGTCGCGCTCGACGCGAACGACATCTCGTACGAGATACCCGCCAACTTCGGGATCAGCGGCGGGAAGCAGACCGCGTGGCTGGACCGGCGGCTGGGCGAGCTGCGGCACGACCGCGACGTCGACTTCATCGTGGTGTTCTTCCACCACTGCGCGTTCTCGACCACCAGCTCGCACGCCTCGGAGGGCGGGGTGCGCGATGTGTGGGTGCCGCTGTTCGAGAAGCACCAGGTGGACTTGGTCATCAACGGCCACAACCACGTGTACGAGCGCACCGACGCCATCAAGGGCAGCAAGGTCGGGCGCAAGGTCCCGATCGGTGAGCGCACCGACCCGACGCAGGACGGCATCGTGTACGTCACGGCCGGTGCGGCCGGGCGTTCGCTGTACAGCTTCCCTGTGCCGGACTCGTACGAGGGTCATGTCGCGGACCGTGAGAGCGTGGACACCTACCGGTGGGTCAAGGGCGGCACGAAGGCGACCGAGACGGTGGAGTGGTCGCGGGTGCGGTACACCAACTACTCGTTCCTCGCCGTGGAGGTCGAGACCGGCCGCTACCCGAAGCTGAAGGTCAGCGCGCTGGCCGAGACGGGTGAGCGGATCGACCACTTCGAGATCCAACGGGGACAGGGCCGCTAGCGGAACGCCGCGCCTGTCACCAGGGACTGCGGACTTTGACGCCCAGCGCCCGGACCCGGTCCTGACCCTTCGGCGCAAGCCTCGGCAACAGGTTCCCGCCGACGACGCCGTCATGCCGCCAGATGGTGCAGGCTCTCCGTGCCGCTTCAGCGACCTCCGGCTCCTCGTCCGCCGCGGCGAGCACCAGGGCTTCCACGACCGGACTGGTCCGCAGTCCCACGACCGCCCCCCGTGCCGTCCGGGCGCACTGCTCCGCGGGCCGGGTCGGCGAGCGAGCGTGGGACGTTCGCCGTGTCACGTGCGTCCTCGCAGGGCAGTCGCCATCACGCAACGAGAAACCACGCTCCACCAGTACAGAAAGCGGTCATGCGCCGATGACGCCCAAGCCGCACCGCCACACGCCCAACTCACCATCGGCGAGACGGGCACCCGCAACCGCATCGAAGCCGCCCGCGCAGCCCGCCGCCAGGGCTGGGCGGTAGCCGCCCCTGCGGGTCGGCAGTAGTCACCGGAATGCCGACTCGTCCTGGTACCCGGTCCGGTGCCCCGACTCGGCTGATCCCTCCGGCTGCCCGTGATCCGCCGCGCCGCCCCCGCTCACCCGGGTTCAGGGGCGTGAGGGTGTAGAAGTGAACGCGGCATGTTCCGCGCTGACGCCCAGACTGGAGTTCCCGGATGAAGGCTCTCGTAGCCCGCGAGTACACGACGCTCGACGGGGTCAACGTCACGGACCTCCCGAAGCCCGTCGCAGGTCCCGGTGAGGTGCTGCTCAAGGTGGAGGCCGCAGCCCTCAACCCGCTGGACCTCGCGCTGATCAGGGGTGCGATGAAGGACGTCTTCCCCGTCGAGCACCCCCTCGTCGTGGGGATGGACGTCGCGGGTACGGTCGCCGAACTCGGTGAGGGCGTGACGGACTACGCCCCGGGTGACCCCGTCCTGGCCTTCACCGGTCAAGCGGGGGCCGTTGCCGAGTACACCGTGGTCGCGGTGGGTCCGCACCTCGCCAGGCGGCCGGCCGGGCTCGCCACGCCCCACGCCGCAGCCATCCCCGAGTCCGGGATGACGGCCAAGTGCCTGCTGCGCGCGGTCGGCCTCGCGGCCGGGGAGAGCGTGCTGGTGGTCGGTGCCACGGGAGGTGTCGGCCTGTATGCGGTACAGCTCGCCGCCTCGCTCGGCGCCAAGGTGTTCGCCACCGCGACCCCCGAGGACACGGACTACATGCGCGGGCTGGGTGCGCAGGGCACCATCGACTACAAGGCGGGCGACGTCGCGGAGCAGACGCTGCGCCAAGTCCCGGAGGGGGTGGACGTAGTGGTCGACCTGATCAATCGCGGTGACGCGCTTTCCAGCACGGCCCGCGCGGTCCGTGACGGGGGCCGGCTGGTTTCTCCGCTCTTCGGGCCGGAGGATCTGGGCCGCGGAGTCACCGGCGTCTACATCGGCAGCTTCACCGCCGAGCCGGGCGACCTGGAGGACCTGGCCACCCGCGCGGCCGGCGGGCGGCTGCGGGTGGAGATCGGCGCCACCTACCCGTTCGCCGACGCCCCGCAGGCGGTGTCCGACTTCGCGAGCAAGCACATCCGGGGCAAGGTCGTCATCACCGTCCCGTAGCGACGAAACCGGTGTGCGCTGTCACGGTCTTGAAACCGGGTAGCGGTACAGCGGTAGGCGCCAAGGAAGATCTTGGCCTCTTCGCGGTCGTCGGCGGGTCAGCAGGACGCGCCGGCGACCAGGCGCCCGCGCGGGTTGATCTCCTCGGGGTGAGCGGGCCGCCGGGCTGGAGGATGCGCGCAGGTTGGCATGGGTTTGCGGTCGGTCGGGGCCGCTCAGGTTGGCGTGGTTCATGCCGCGAGAGCGGCTGCCAGGCCGCGTCTGCTCTGCCTGATCCTGTTTCATCCCAGGCTCCGGGTGACACGGTGCTCTACGTGAACCGGACGGGCATCGCATGCGCTACCTTCCGCACGATTACCCGCACTGGAACACCGTCTACGCTCACTTCGCCCGCCGGCAGGAAGAAGATGGACCACCCGACTCGCCCGCGCCTACGAAGCCCGTCCGCCCGCCGCTCCGAGGCAATGATCCAGCTCGCGATGATCAACCTCATAACGCGCAGACTCACCGCCGAAGCCACCCTCGAACTCCGCCAGGGCTTTGTCCCCTTCTTGTGGTGTGCGGGTCGGGTGTAGGACCCCCGCCCGACGTCGTAGCGGGTGACGGGCCGCCGGTCCTTCGAGCCGAGCGGCCGGCCATGGCCGGGGCGGGTGGGTTTTGGTGCACGGGCCGGCGTGATGAGGGCCCCGGCGTTGGGCGCGCCGATGAGCTGGGTCATCTGGTCGCCCGCAGGGGTGAGGAGTTGACCGGTGGCGCGCAGGTGGACGGGGATGGCGGCCTTGGGGACAACGAGGTAAGCCAGGGTTGTCGAGTATGTACATGAACGATGGCATGGCGGTGGCCGGCCGCCCCACCCGGGGAGGCCGGCCACCGCCAACCCGGAAGGGTGGGGGCGGGAGCGGACGGTAGCGCCGTCGATCAGGCGGTCTGGGTGAACGTGTGGAGATGTTCGCGGAGGAACGTACGCAGTGTTCTGGCGGGGCGGCCGAGGATGGTCTCGACGGTGTCGTTGGGGGATTCCGGGCGTTCGTTGGCCAGTTGCTGGATCTCTACCACGTGGCTGGCGAGCCAGGACGGCATATGTGCGGTCGACACGAGGTGGCTGTGGAACTCGTTCGATGGCAGGTCGATGTAGCGGACGGGGCGGCAGGTCAGCTCGCCGAGTAGCCGGGCGAGCTCGGGGTGGCTGAAGGCCCTCGGGCCGGTCAGGGTGTAGGTGGCGCCGGCAAGGCTGGGGCGCAGGAGGGTTTCGGCGGCGACGTCGGCGATGTCCCGGACGTCGATGTAATTGCAGGGTGCCTCGCGCATGGCCCCGATGAGTACGCCCTCGGCGATCGCCGGGGCGTTCAGGAGCAGCTTCTGCATGAATGCGTACGGTCGGAGCAGCGTAGCCGTCATATCGGTTCTCGCCAGGTGTGCCTCGACCCGCCAGTGGCCGCGCGAGATGGCCACCGGTGAGGCGGGCTCTGCTGCCGGGGCGGAGAGTTTGACCACATGCCGTACCCCGCCCTGGGCTGCGGCATCTATCACGTTGGTTTCCAGCTCGGCTTGACGCGGGCTGTTGGCCATGGCGAGGAACAGTTGCGTGGATCCCTCGAACGCGTCGCGGAGCGTTTGAGGGTCTGCGGCGTCCGCACCGACGATCTCGACGGGCGTGTCGGTGCCGATGACGGCGCGCAGATCGTCGGGGGTGCGGCTGACGGCGCGGCAGGGGACTTCCAGTTCGGTGAGCCGCCGGAGCAGAGCGCCGCCGGTGGCACCGGTGGCTCCGATGATGGTGATCACAGTGTGCTGCCTTTCGTGGGTGAGAGCTTCGGAGAATCGGGGGGGAAGGGCTGGGTCAGGCCTGTCGCCGGGATGTCGTGCCGTGCCACCGCCAGGTGACGATGGCGGCGGCCAGAGCGGCCGACAGCGGCAAGTCGATCCGCAGCCGCTCCAGCCATGCGGCGTCGGGCACCGGTGTGTGCGACGGCAGCCAGTCGCCTCCGAACCACCCGGCAAGGCCGCCGATTCCGGCCGCCGCAATGGCAAGTGCAAGTGTGAGTACCGGTCGGGGCGCCGAGGTTGTCCAGCGTCGAGGTCGGCCACGGTGGTGCAGCCACGCGCCGACGAAGCAGGCCACCAGGGCCGATGTGGCCCCGATGGAGGTAAAGGCGGCCCTGGTCAGTTCGGGCCGCCCGCTGAGGAATCCGCCGAGCCCGGCGGTGACCGCGGGGGCCAGGTACGCGGTCGCGACTTCCTTCCACAGGGTGAACGGGCGCGTCGCGAAATCTCGCGGGGCGGTTTTATGAGGGGGACTCATACAACTCCAAAGATAATTAGTTGGCTAACTATTTACTTAGGCGGCTAACTATGAGGGTATGAGAAAGTGCCGTGCGGTCGACACGGCTGTCATCACGCGGGAGTGATGCCGTACCTATTCGGCAGTCAATGCACCGATTCGGCGAGTGATCCGCTCCAGGAGGTCGAGGAACAGCCCGCGTTCGTCGGCGGCCAGTCCACCGACCAACTCCTCAAGCCGCGCGAAGTGGTCCGCGGCCATATCGCGCAGCCGTCGGCCGCCGCGCGCTGTGAGTACGACCACTGCGCCCCGCCCGTCCTCCGCGGAGGCGTGGCGAGCCACCAGACCCTCGCGTTCCAGGCCGGCAACCAGGCCGGTCACTGTGGCGCGTGAGACGCCAAGACTCTTCGCGAGTTGCGACGGCGACTTCTCCCCGTCGCTGTCCTCGAGATCCACCAGGAGGCGGTAGCGCCCGGTCGAGAGCCCGGAACGCGCAAAGTGCACTTCGGACGCCCGGTCGAGGCGCGCCCCGGCAGCCATCAGGCGCACCGCGACGAGCACCGCCTGCGGGTCGGCGTCAAGCCCGTACCGCGCGATCTGCTTCCGCGCCTGTTCGATCGTGGGCGCGGCGCCGGGGTTCGCATCCTCGTCACTCATGAGGAGTAATATGGCGGCTAACTATCTTCCGGTCAAGTCACCGAGGGCCTCGCTGCGGAGCAAAGCGAAGACGGGCGCCGGTCATAGCCGGGGGGCGTCCGGCGGGCGTGGCAGGCGCCGGCGGTGGTGAGAAGTGGCAGGGCAGTGAGGGCGAACGCGGGAAAACCGCGCCACATCAGGTCCTTGATCACGCCACGGTTGTAGCCGCACCCAGCACACCGGCCGGAGCCCCCCGGCAGGCGGATCACCCGCACGGCCGCCGGCTTTCACCGCGGAATCAACACCGCTCGCATCATGCCGAGCGCAGCGCGCACCGGCATTAAGGCCGCGAGCCAAGAGGTGGCACGGCTCACCGGCCGAAGAGGCGAAATAGTCCCGCTCGGCCGGGGCCACGGCGGAACCGGCAGCGCAAAGCGACTGAAGACCGATCGCAGATCGCGGCCTACGCAGACACAAGGTGCACTCCCCAGCCGGGTTGCAAAGTATAGAGAAGGCTCCTGTGGCCCCGGGAGTCATGCACAGAGCGATCCGGCCTGCCGCCGCGGCCGGAATTTCACCGTTTCGTCATCTCCAGGCCCTCATTGATGCCATGTCGCGCTTGCTGAGGATCAGTTCACTGAAGCGCCCCCCTCGAACCGGACCTGAAAGAGGGACTCATGCCAAGACGCGGGTCTATCACGCTCGTTGCCGTCGCTCTCGCCGTTTCCCTGGGGTCGGTGGGGCCGGTCGCCACAGCCTCGGCAGCCCACAGCCCGGTGACACTCGCTGTGTTCGGCGACTCGCCGTACGGCAGATCGGCGTACGCGCCCGCGGGCCAGACCGCCGACACCTCGCAGTTCCAGAAGACCCCCGCGTTCATCGGCACCATCAACAGTGACCCGACGATCAGCGACGCCATCCACGTGGGCGACATCCACTCGGGCAAAGAGTTCTGCACCGAGGACCACGACGCCTCGATCGCCTCCGTGTGGCAGACCTTGACCAAGCCGCTCGTCTACACGCCGGGCGACAACGAGTGGGCCGACTGCCACAAGGCATCGAGTCTCACCTCGCCCGGTCAGGGCGGCGGCTTCTACGACTCGGCCTCGGGCGCGACCGACTACATCGGCACGAGTGGCCTGTCGACCAACACGGCGGACTGCGTCAGCTACCACTGTGGCAATCCGCTCGACAACCTGGCCAAAGTCCGGCAGGACTTCTTCGCGCAGCCCGGCCGCACCCTCGGCAGCGGAACACTGAAGGTGGTGTCCCAGGCCACCGACTACGACGCGCGCCACCCGGGCGACGCACAATACGTCGAGAACGTGAGGTGGGCACAGAACGACATCGTCTTCGTGACCATCAACGTGCCCGGTGGCTCGAACAACGACGCCGACCCCTGGTACAAGGTGCCGACCGCCACTCAGGAGCAGACCGACGAGCGGACCAACCGGACCGCGGCCGACGTCCGCTGGCTCGATGCCGCCTTCGCCCACGCGGCGGCCCAGCACGCCAAGGCCGTGGTGATCACGGCACAGGCCGATATGTGGGACCTCGACGGCAAGACAAAGGACCACCTGACGAACTACGAGCCGATCATCAGCGAGGTCGCGGCGAAGGCGACCGAGTTCCGCCGTCCGGTGCTGATGCTCAACGGTGACTCGCACCTGTACCGCTCGGACAACCCGCTGTCGCCGACGGGGACGTGCACCGGTGAGACGGACCCGGCCACCGGGGCCGGAGTATGCGCCCACGACCCGGGTGACAACGCATGGAACGAGCACCCCTACTACAACGTCTCGAACTTCCACCGGATCGTCGTGCACGGCAGCACCATTCCGCTGGAATGGCTGAAACTGACGGCCGACCCGAACACCAACTACGCCGTCACCGGCACAACCTACGGCCCGTTCAGCTGGCAGCGGATGCCGCAACCACAGCTGTAGAACCCGCTGAGCCACACGACCGGCCAGGCGTCCGACGTGGACCCCTGGCCCGTCGCATTTCCACGGGAAACGTTGTCGCTGCGCGCCGCTGACAACCTCGAAGTCGCTTCCGCCGCACCTGGACGACAGTGTGTCCAGCTCGGGCAGACCAGCCCGATAACCAGTCCTCCCCTTCGGCGTCCTCGACCAAGACCGACCGCGGGTCATCGAGGCGGAACCGCCGTGTGGCGCCCCCGGCACCGGACTCCACCAGCGACCGACCGACCGTCGGCCCCGTCGACACTCCGATCCTGTTGTGGGCCGGGAGCCACGCGACGACCTGGCGGCGTTCGAACGGCGGATGCACATCCGCGCCGCCCACCGGGTCGTGCAAGTCGGAGAGCGGGGGCGCCGGCTCATCACCGCAGGTCGGCCCACCATGGCGATCCGAAACGGCTGGACCTCCGGCCACTCCGTCGTCGAGGTCGTCAAGCGACGACATGCCGTTCCTCCTGGACTCCGTGCCAACGAGCTGTCGCGTCAGTCTGCGGCATCCACAGCGTGATCCACCTGTAGGTCGTCGTCCGCCGTGACGTGATCGACGCGCCTCCGACGGCGACGCCGTGACGCCGGGTGTCCGGGCGTGCAGTCCCGTTCAGGCCGCCTTCAGGCCGCCGACGCCCTGGCCGCCCAATGGGTCGGCGAGCAGCCGCGCGCCGCCAGGACGGCGCAGGTGTGCTCTTGTCCGGCGTGGGTCCCAGCCGGAGGACGCCCGCGCTCCCCTCGATAAGGCACAGTGACGCTGCCGGACCGTCACGGTCCGGCCAAGACGACGAGCGAACCGATTCTGCCTTTCCGAACTCGCCGGACCCGACGGACTCCCCACTCTCATGCCCCACACCCTGAGACTCGCGGACTATTGGGAACCACGACTGACCAGTCGCAGCAGGAATCGCGACATCCCGCGGGGCCTCGCACTATCGTGGAGGGCGACGAGTGGAAGAGGATAGGACCATGACCACCGCCCCCGGGCCCTCCCAACGCGTCCCAGCTATGCCGGAGCGCAGCATTCCCGCGTTGCGTGCCGCGATCGCCGCGCACGCCCCACAGCTGCTGGCCGATTTCGAGGCAAACTGGCGGGCTCGGGTCGCCGACACGTACGACATCGGCGCCGCCCCCGCGTTCCTGGCGCGCTGGTGGGGTGAGTACGCCCTCGCCCGGGATCCCGATCTCGACCACCACGTGCGTGATCTTGAGCAGCGGGCCGCCGAATGCGCCGACCCGGACAAAGCCAGGGATCTCTTGGAAGAAGCCTCCCGGATCCACCACCAGGTGGCTTCGCTCGGGCCGGGCGAGTGAGCGCTGAGTTCACCGGCCCGCCCTGGGCCACGGACTGGACCAAGTTGGCCGCCGAGTACCGCGACGCTTTGCCCACCCGCGTGCGAGATCTGATCATCGATGCCGTCACCGAACTGAAGACCTCCCGCCACCCGTACCGTGACGACCACCTCGACACCGCGAAGATCAGCATCGAGCCCGCCCGCTCCACCGAACCCCGCGGCGCGCACATCCTGTACTTCGACTACGGCCACGGCTGGCTCCGCTACACCTTCACTCACCGCACCGCCGACCCCCAGATCGTCATCGAACGTATCTTCTGGCAGTGACAACCGCGGTTGCACCCGCTGCGCCGGTCGCCTGCCTCCAGGCCGGCGAGCCTGCTCCTCCTAGTGCCGTGACCGGATAGGTTCACCGAGGTCTCGTGGTCTGCGGGTGCGTGAGCAACCACCGCTCCCCGGTTCCGACTGGTCGCAGGGCTGAACGACCTGGTTTGTGTGGTTTTAATCAACTTGCCGCCTGCCCCGTCGGGCGGGCAGGGTCTGCATCATGCTTGAACTACGCACCTTGGAAGCAGACGACTGGCCCCTTTGGCGGGAGTTGCGACTGGCCGCGCTTGCTGAGGCGCCCTACGCGTTCGGGTCGACGCTGGCCCAGTGGCAGGGCTCCGGCGACCAAGAGGAACGCTGGCGTGCCCGTCTGTCGATTCCTGGCGCGCACGATCTCATCGCGCTCCTCGACGGCCTTCCGGTGGGCATCGCCAGCGGAGTGCCGGGCGAAGGAGCAGAGAACGTGGAGTTGATCTCGATGTGGGTCAATCCCACGGCTCGGGGCAAGGGCGTGGGTGACTGCCTGATCCAGGCGGTCGAGCGGTGGGCGGCGGAGGGCGGTGCCACGATGCTGCGGTTGTCCGTCATGCCGGACAACCGCAAGGCGACCGCGCTCTATGAGCGGCACGGTTTCACGGACACGGGTGAGCCCGGCGATCTTCTGCCCGATGGCGTGGGCAGGGAGCGGGTCATGGCGAAGAAGC
Source organism: Streptomyces sp. NPDC058279 (assembly GCF_042881255.1). Taxonomy (NCBI): domain Bacteria; kingdom Bacillati; phylum Actinomycetota; class Actinomycetes; order Kitasatosporales; family Streptomycetaceae; genus Streptomyces; species Streptomyces sp. NPDC058279. The sequence continues at coordinate 90,309 of NZ_JBHVYA010000017.1, forward strand.
TGGCCGCTGTCTGATCTCCACATCCGGGCACGGCGGGCTCCCCCACGTGCTCGGGCTGCGGCGGCGAGGGGGCGTCCGCCCCAGCGAATGCCCTTCTCGCTGCGGACGCGAGCGCGTTCCCGGCGTTGTGCGGCGAGTATGTCGGGGCGGCGGGCATTGGCATTGCGCCACGCAGGTAGGCGTGCAGCGCCCGGGTCCGCACCGTGTGATTCGGATAATTGGAGTTGGCCGGGGTGAACTGCCGCAGCGGGCCGAAGTTCGCCTCGATCGGGTTGGCCCAGGAAGCGTAGGTCAGGGTGAAGCGCAGCTCGACCTTGTTCTTCTTCGCCCAGCGGCGGATGCCCGCGCCGGTGCGGGCGGAAAGGTTGTCCAACATGATGTGGATCGGGGCATGGTCGGGTCGGGCGGCGCGGATCGACTTCAGCGGGGCCGGCGTGTTGGCGGTCCCTTGCGGCGGTGGTTGAGCCCCACAGCCGGTCGTCGCCGATGGAGTAGCAGCCGTGGAAGTAGGTCCCGCCGTGCGTGCGGCGGTAGGTCGCCGGCAGACGGTCGGGCTTGCCCTGCCTCGCCCAGCAGGAGCCTGTGGTCGGCCTGATGCCCAGGGGCCCGAACTCGCCGAAGGCGAAGACTCGGTCCGCGATGTGCTCCAGCACGTGCTGCTCGATGCGGTCGAGCTTGGCGTCGCGCTCGGGGTCGGGCGACTCCTTCCATGTCTTGGTGCGCTGGAAGGTGATGCCGCGGCGCAACAGCAGGAACCATAAGGCTTCACGGCCGATACGGATGACGCGTCCGTGCACGCGGGGCAGGTAGGCGGCGAGTTCGCGGACCGACCATCGGGTGAAGGGCTGGCCGAGCTTGGTGGGGCGGGTGGTGGCCGGCTGGACGACGAAGTCCTCGTCGTCAGGGCTGATCAGGCGGGGACGGCCTCCCTCCGATCGAGGGTCCAGACAGGCCAGACCGATCTCGTCCAACCGGTGGATCGCGTCCCGCACCGTGTCCTCGTCGGCGTGGACCAGCTGGGCGATCACCGGGACACGGTTCCCGCCGGCCGACGCGAGCAGCATCATCGCCCGCCGATGGCGCACCGAGCTTGTACACGTTCTGGGGTCGGCGGTCACATGGCCATGGGGGCCGGTGCGGCTGCGGCGAGGACGGCGGCGGCGAGGGCGTCACCGCTGCGCAACCCGATAGTGCGGCCAGGTCTGCTCGGCCGGCTTGTGCCGCCGAGCTGCGGCTGAGCGGGGTGTCCCGGGCGGCGGCCGTGGCTGCGGCGGTTGCGCGGCGTACCTCGGCGTCCTCGAGAGCCGTGAGTCGGCGGCCCTGGGCGTATCGGCTCAGTAGCCGGTCGGCGTAGAGCCCCGGTCAACGAGTCCTTCCCAAGTCCTTTTCATGTGTCAGTCCGTCTTGGTGAGGTCGAGGCGGAAGTCCGGGCACGTGTCAGGGTCGGAATTCTCGTAGAGGACCGTCTTGGTGGAGTCCATGGCGACGGACAGGCGGTCGATGGTGTCACCTGACATCCAGTCGTGCGGCTGGGTGAAGTAGAGGTGGACCAGGGGATGGTCCTTGGGGTTCGAGGGGGTGTCGATTTCCCAGGTGCCCGAGCCCTTGAAGGTGGCTCCCAGTTCCGCCCGGTAGTAGTTGCCGGTCGGCCAATTCTCCGCCGTCAGGGTGCCGCCGTTCTGGCCAGGGGTGAGCGAGAGTGTGAGGGTGACACCCTCCGCGTCGTGTTTTCCTCGATAGACGCCGGCGAGTTCGCTGCCGCCCGCAGCTGTGGCTTCGGGCGGGATGCAGGGCTCGAACGCGCTGGAGGCACCGCACGCGGTCAGCTGGAGCGTCAGCAGGGAGAGGGATACGGCCATGGCGAGCGCGCGCAGGGGGCGGTTCATGGGTTACTTCCCTCCGGCCGGGATACGTTCGGTCCAGGTGATCTCCTGGCGAACGGTGGAGAGGACGCCCTCGTCCCGGTTCGTGCTCTTGAGCCAGTCGTAGTAGCCGATGAAGTGCAGGAACGATTCGTTGCTGGTGGCGTTCTTCAACTTGTACTGCACGACGAGGGAGCCGTCGGGGTCTTGTCCCCGCACGTCGTAGTCCAGGGAGTAGGAGCCGGTGAAGGCTTCGCCAAGGTGCTTCGGGTCCCCGGTGACGATGGCGGGGATGTCCGTCGTGATCAGCTTTTCGATCGCGCCGATCTTGCCGCCGTCGGAGATCGAGTAGTGGACCGTGCCCGATGCGTTGCCCTCCTTGCGCCACTCGTCGAGGGTGTCCGTCCGAAGCTTCTTCATGCTCTCGCTCTGGCGGATGAGCTCGGTCATCTCGTCCCCGGCCTCGTAGTGTCGGTCACGCGGCCCTTCGCCGAGGAGCCATCCGAAGCCCAGGTCGTACGGGTCTTCCCTGTTGGGCAGCTGGTACGGGGGCTTGCCTTGGATGGCGCGGTTGAGCTCGTTGTACTCCTCGTAGCCGATCGTGTTGGTGGAGTCGATGTTCTGGTGCTGGGGCTTGGCGTTGAACCACTCGCCGAGGCCGATATCCGACATCAGGCTGAACGAAAGGTTTTGGTCGGCGGCTATGCCACGCTTGACGATCTCCACGAGCTCCCGCTGGGCCGTCTCGATCGCTTTCGCGTCGTCGGACCCCTTCTCGATGACCTTGCACTCGCCGTGGATCATGGACGTCGACACGGCGCCGCTTGAGTCGACGTGCAGGCCCCGCTCGCCGGCGCGCCTGACCGCTGCCTCGAGTTCGGTCTTTACGCTCTTCAGTTCGCCCAGGGCGTCGTCGAGGACACCGAGCACGGCCTCCGCGACCTTGGTGGCATCGTCGAGCTGGCGCTCGATGTCGTCGATCATCCGCCAGGCGTACGGGGCCGCCGCGCCTTCCCAGTAGCCCTTGTCCCGCAGCGGCTGAAGCATCTCGTCGTGGACCCGCTTGCCGAGCTTGCCTATCGCCTCGTGCGAGGTGCGCCACTGGTCGGCAAGCTTCTGCAGCGGCCCAAGGTCGGTATCCAGGATCTCCCGGTAGAACGAGGCCATCAGAGTCCCTCCAAGAGCGACTTGCGGGGCTTGATCCCCCGGAACGCCTCTTCGATCTCGTGGTTCGTCTTCGTGTAGTCCCGTGCCCCGATCCGGAGGCTCTCCGCGATCTGCGCGAGCCAACCCGCCACCGTGCCGGCCTGCGTCTCCCATTGCTTGTGGGCGGCCCGCAGGGCGAAGGCCGTCTCCCAGCCTCCCATGGCCGACGCCGCCGCCTCAGCGGGTCCTTCGAGTGCGGCGGCGGGCTTGGTGAAGGCGGTGTGGATCTCGTCCGCGCTGCCGGCGGCCTTGGTGAGGATGGACGGCTCGATCCTCAGGACCTCGCCGTCCTGATGCGGCCCGGCCTTGGGGGCCGGCTTGAGAAACGGGTACGGCTGCTGAAACGGGGTCTGCTGAAGAGGGACCGGGACGAGCGGGTCGTGGTAACTGTCAGCAGGCGGGGCCTTGGTCATCCCGCCGGCCCAGGGAGAGTTGTGCTTCTTCAGCTCGTCAGGCGTCAACGGCAATTGAGCCGGTTCGGGCAGCTTGTCGTCACTCATGTTGATTCCCCCGCGGTGATGCGTGTTCGCCCAGCAGCCTAATACGCCGGTCTGACTTCGGAATCCATGTGCCGGCTCCGGTGTCAAGCCGTCGTCGGTGGGTCGACCTCTTCGGCCCGGTCGGGATCGGAACGAGTCGCCCAGGCCCTCGGCCACCTCACCGTCCGTCAGGGCGAGGCCGCCGGTTCACGCAAGACCGGCCGAGGTCCTTGCGGATCTCACTGACGGCGGTGGACCGCGCCCCGCAACAAGGCGGATCCGTGAACCGGTACACCCGACGTGCTCTTCCTCGGCGACTTCCATGCGCCGGCTCGGAGCAGTCCAGGCCTATGACCTCTATCATCTGGCCGGCGAACGGCAGGGCCGGTCCTGTCAAGAGCGTGGAGCAGGCCGATTTCCGTTGCGGTGTAGCTGTACCGGGGGCTTTGTTCACGAGCTGTTGGCAGCTCCGTTGCCGGTGCTCAGCGGCGGTACGCGCCTGTGGCGATTTCGATGAATGATCGGAGCAGGGGGTTGGTGTCTCCTTCGTTACACACCGCCACCACCCGGCTCGGCGCTATGTCGATCAGCGGTACCACGGTGAACTCCGCGGGCAGGTTGTGTCCGAGCGGGGCCAGACCGACCGTGCCGTTCCACAGCACAGCCTGCAGGCATTCCTGGACGGCGCGCACCACTGGTCCCTCGCGCGGCCTGCCACCGTTCCAGTACGACTGCCAGATGGGATCGGTGCCCTGCGGAAACTGGAACCAGCGGCGGTCGCGCAGTTCGGCCAGCCGCAGCCCATCGCGGCGGGCCAGCGGATCGTCGGCGCGCAGGACAACGCCGACCGGATCGGTCCGCAGCTTTCGAAATCCTGCGCCGGCGACGCGTGATCCAGTCGAATGGCCCGAGGCTGGGCTGTCAGGCCGGCGAGGTGATCGGCCGGCCGAGGTGCCGGGCGAAGAACCGGACCGCGCTGTCGGCCTCGAACCGGGGCAGCTCCTTGTGCTTGCCCGAGTTCACGTGCAACGACTTCTCCTTCGAGGCGAAGGCGTCGAACAGCGCGATACCTTCCTCGCGCGAGATGTGCTCGTCGTCCCATTGCAAGTCGAACTCGATCGGGATGGTGATCTTCTTCGCATGCTCGGCCAGGACGTCGGGCCAGTGCTGCCCGAAGACCGCAGCCGCGATCCTGGGTTCGCCCGCCACGAAAGGTACGCCGATCGCGGTGCCCATGTTGATGCCCCAGAAGCCGACCGGCCCGTCGGCGCCGATCTCCGGTAGTTCCCCTAGGGCGTCCAGGGTCGCCCGGTACTCGGGCACGGCAAGCTTCGCAAGGTGGTCGTTGTAGCGCACGACGATCGGGCCTTCCGGCTCGCCCGCCGCCCGCGCCCGGAACAGCTCCGCGATTTCCGCTTCGTCGTGTGCCGTGCGCGGCCGGTCGCCGTGACCGGGCGCGTCGATGACCGCGACGTGGAAGCCGCAGCCGGTCACGAGAAGACGGGCGCGGCCGGACATCGCGGGGTGCTTCTTGTGGTTGCCGCCACCGTGGGCCATCAGGACCAGGGGGGCGCGATCGGCCACGTCGGCGGCCGGCGACCAGAGGACGCCGGGGGCACCGTCCACGACGAAGTCGCGTTCGAGCATGTCGCCGGACGACGACTCGGCGGTGAACTGCATGGAGTGCATGAGGTGTTGCCCTTCGGGAGTGCCTTGTTGTCGAGGCGCTCCCGGCGACAGCTGTGTCAATCACCGGCCGTGACGGCAAGGGGGAGCACCCACATCGATACAGCGTTCATGGGTCTCACCTCCTCGGCTGGTGTCACGGTCGACTGGAAGCTACCAGCCCCGGTGACCGTTCCTCAACGCGTTTTCCCGCCCGTACCGTCGCCGACGGCGAGGTCCTCGCGCTCATAGGCGTGAGCGGGGATCAGGCGTCGACGCCGATCGGGCGGTGCAGCAGAGTTCGTGTCGAGTGCCGTCGGCTACGGCGTGGAGCTTGTCCGGGTTGGCCACGTTGCGGATGGCCGAAATGCGGCCTTTCGGGTCGAAGTCGAAGGTCATCGTGGCGATGACGCGGTCCGGGCCGCGGAAGACCACCCCCGCACCGGGCTCGATGCCCTGGTAGATCGCGTGCCGAGCGCGGCGAACCGGCGTGCCACGGTCTCCCAGGCCGACGACCGGCTTGAGGGCCTGGCGAAGCGGACCCTGCCCCTTTCGGTCCACAACGTCCCGTCCGGGAGGGCAGTTCCATGGGGGCGTGGATGTCGCCACCCCGCCGCCGCGAAGAACCTTGCGGCCACGCCGCGGGGGCAAGCACGGTCCGCGGTGCTTCCGCCCCGCCCGGGAGCACGATCGCCTCTCCCCCACCCCGGGCGGCGGAACGCCAGACTGGTCAGGGGATGGTCCGGCGGTGCCGTAGGGTGGGGTTCACCGACGCGGGGTGGAGCAGCTCGGTAGCTCGCTGGGCTCATAACCCAGAGGTCGCAGGTTCAAATCCTGTCCCCGCTACTACCCGGAAGGGCCCGGATCCTCAAGGGTCCGGGCCCTTCTGCCATACCCCCAGTGTCAGGCGAGCGGCAGGGTGACCGAGCCGCCAGGCCTCGACTCGTCAACGCGCAGCCGCTGCCAGGTGCCCACCCCCGCGACACGGGGTCGCGCCCGCTCTTGGAAGGCGCTACTCAGCCCCCGCCACCCGGGGCCACTCCGCCCTGCCCGCCGGCACCGAGGCGGGCCACCACGCGGTCACGGCCGTCGACCGGGCCCCAGCGCGAAGGCCCCGCGCTCCCGGTCCTGCGGCCTCGCGAAAGCCGTCAGTGCAGGCGGGCCGCGAGGCGGGCCGCGACCTCGTCACGCAGGCGGGGAAGCAGCGCGTACAGCCGGTCGCCGGGGCAGGCGGTGTCGTTGAAGTCCCGATGCCCCCAGATCTCGGCGGGATCCAGCCCGTACCGCCCGCAGACGTACGCAGACAGCTCCACCAGGGCTTCGAACTGCTGCGGGGGCGGCTCGACGCCCGTGTAGGTGCCCTCGGTCTCGATACCCACCGCCACGTCGTTCTGCCCGACGCAATGAGCGGAACGCACCTGCCGCAGGCCCTCGTTCAGCTCGGCGAGACTGCGGTGACGCCCCTCGGTGACGTACGCTCCCCGGCTGACGGTGAAGTGCTGGCCCGTGTCGATCCAGCCGCGGGTGTCCATGTGGAGGTCCTGGACCGCCCGGGCGAGGGCGACGGCCCGGCCGAGGGAGAAATCCTCCAGATTCCTCGTCGCCGTGTGATGGACCACGATCCGGCGCGGCGGCGAAGCCAGTACGACCACGTCCTCGGCAGGCGGCCGAGCCCCCCACCGCTCGCAGCCGATGATCCCCGCTACCGAGCGGACCCGTTCGGAGGCTCGTGCCGCCGGCGCCCACACGGTCGGCGCGAGCCCCAGCACGGAGCCGAGAGCGAGCCGTCTGCTGATGAGCCGCGAGGGCGCTGTCTCCAGCGATGCCCGGCCAGGATGAATTCCCACGGTTGCGCAACGATCAGAAGATCGAGAGGAAACGTATGGCCACCCCTTCACTTCCGCGCAGCACGCCTTGAGCCCGCTTCCTCTCTTCGAAGCTCGCTCCGGGCATGGCACAGCTGCCGTCGGGGGTGCCCGCGACGTCGTGGACGGAGCCGCGGTGACCGCTGAGGACACGTGGGCAGCGACTGGTGTCCACGTCCAGCCCCGGACGGCGCCGCCCCCGCCGGCGGAGAGCGCGTAGCGGTCGCCCGCACGGGTCACTGAACGGAGCGCCGATCTCCAAAACCGAACAATTGTATGATTCGCGGGAGAGTGGCGAGACCGCCTTCCCCGACGACCTACGGCCGCCTCGTACTCGCCGCGGGCGGCCTGCTCGACGGCATGGAAGCGACATCGGGTGGTACAGGCCGGGTAGGCGCCGTGAGCTGGACAAGGGAAGCTGGAGGAGGTGGCGGCTGTGGCGCGTCCCGTGTGGGCCGGGAATCTGTCGTTCGGGCTGGTCAGCCTGCCGGTTGGCCTCTACACGGCCACCGACAGCCACACCGTCCACTTCCATCAGCTCCAGCGCGGCACGTCCGACCGGATCCGCAACCGGCGAGTGAACGAGCGCACCGGTGACGAGGTCGAGCTGACGGACATCGTCAAGGGCTATGACACCGGCGACGAGTACGTCTTGGTCGAACCGAAGGAACTCGACGACATCGCACCGGGCCGCTCCCGGTCGCTGGACATCGCCGGGTTCGTCGACCTGACGGAGATCGATCCGATCTTCTTCGACAAGACCTACTACCTCGGCCCGCGCGGCAAGGAGTTCGGGAAGGTCTACAGCCTGCTGGAGCATGCCTTGGCCAGGGCCGGGAAGGCGGGCATCGCCACCTTCGTCATGCGCCAGCACGAGTACCTGGTCGCCCTCAAGGCCGAGAACGGCCTCCTCACGCTGCACACGCTGCACTGGGCGGATGAGATCCGGGATCCGAGGAAGGAGATCGACACCTTGCCCGGGAAGGCAAAGGCTTCGGACAAGGAACTGAAGATGGCCGAGCAACTCATCCGGGCCATGGGCATGGATTGGGAACCCGAAGAGTTTTACGACACGTTCCAGGAGAAGGTCGCGGCCCTCATCGAGGCCAAGAAGGTCGGCGAGACGGTGGACAAGGCGGAACCCGCCGCGGAGCCGACCGGGGTGGTCGACCTCATGGACGCCCTGCGGGCCAGTGTCGAGCGTGCCGGAAGTCCGAAGGCCACGGGTGGTAAGGCCACGGTCTCCGGGAAGACCGCGGCCGGGAAGAAGCCGGCGGCGAAGAAACGGATCCGTTCCGCCCCGAAGGAGGACCTGACCGACTTGTCGAAGGCAGACCTCTACAAGAAGGCGGCGGCCGCCGATGTGCCCGGCCGCTCGCACATGACCCGCGACGATCTGGTGAAGGCGCTGTCCCGAACATGACTCAGGCAGATCATGACGAGCACGCCCCGTCCACCTTCGCGACCGCCCGCGAACTCCTCGCAGCCGACCGGGCCGACACCCTCGCGCGGGCTGCCGCGCTGAGCCGCGACTTCGACGGGATCGTCGCGGCGAACGCCCTGGTGGCGGTCGACGACGAGCACGACCCGGAGGGGGGCAGCACCGCCTTCGAGCGGGCCCACGTGGCCACTTTGCTGGCGCGGGCACGGGAACACCTGGAAGAACTGGACCGGGCGCTGGAACGGCTCGAACAGGGACAGTACGGACGGTGTGAAGGCTGCGGCGGGACGATTCCGCCCGAACGCCTGGAGGTCCGTCCGGCGGCGACCACCTGTGTTCGCTGCGCGTCCGATCCGCGCCGGCCGCCGCACCCCGCCTGACGCCGACCGGTATCCGGCGCACCTGTCATCGATCCCGCGTGCCGGCCGGCCGGTCGTGGCCTCGGCTCCTCGGCGCCCTGCGGCCGCGAGCCGTCGGTTCGGACGGGCGGATCAGCGCAGTCCGGCGAAGAGATCGTTCTCGGGTAGGGCGGCACCGGTGGCGTCCTTGACACGCACGAAGGTCTCCATGCCCATCAACGTGCCGAACCTCTCCTTGCCCATCTTGAGGAAGAAGATGTTCTCGCCCTGACTGGCGTGTGCGGCCAGCGCGTCGAACTTCTGGCCGCTGAACGCGGTGGTGTCCACCCACGTGCTGATCTCATCGTCGGGGAGGCCGATCTCGGCCAACGCGGCGGCCTCGGCGGGATCCTGCTCCGGCATGTCCTCCTGGAACTCGCGCATGATCTCCCCGAACCGCCGCATCCCCGAGCGGGGCACCGTCGTCCAGTACACCTTCGGTGTCAGCGCGGTCATCTCCAGCGCCGCCATCGTGATGCGGTGGGCCTGAATATGGTCGGGGTGGCCGTAGAAGCCGTTCTCGTCGTACGTGACGACCACGTCGGGCCGGTAGTGCCGCATGAGTTCCGCAAGTCGGGCGGCACCCTCGGCTACGGGAGTCTGCCAGAAGGCTCCGGGGGCGGCGTTGCTCGGCCAGCCCATCATCCCGGAGTCGGCATAGTCCAGCATCTCCAAATCGCTGACCTTCAGGACGTCACAGCTCGTCCGGAGTTCTTGCCGGCGCATCAAGGCGACCGTCGCCGGATCGTGCCCGGGATCGCCCGGCTTGACACCGCCCGGTCCGTCACCGCAACCGCCGTCGGTACACGTCACGAGAACCGTGCGGATGCCCTCCGCCGCGTACCGCGCGAGAACCCCTCCGGTTCCGGTGGCCTCGTCGTCGGGGTGGGCGTGCACTGCCATGAGCGTCAAGGGCCGGTCAGTCATGAAACAGTCCTCCTGCAGCCGGTGGGGGTCAACGGAACACGGACCGGAGCGGGTGCGCCCCGCCGCCGGTCCCCGCGGGTGAGTTCGCCCAGCGCCTACTCGGCTGCCCTCAGGGGAGAGCCGAGCACCACGACGTGCCCGCCAGTCGGGGGCGCAGCGCGACCAGTCCGCCTCTCGGCGGGCGTCGAGTTCGCCGGGGATGACACGTTACAACCTCCCCTACCCGGGCCTGGCTCCGCCGGCGAACTTCTCGGTACCGCAATCGCCGTCCCCCTCCGCCGGGGAAGGCCGGCCGACGACGGCCGGTGGCCGTGCCCTCCGTGCGAGCGCTTACGGAGCGCTACGGACCCGGCGGCGTCGCCTGCGGCTCGGCTGTCGCTCTGCGGCGGACCTGGTCCTCCTGGGCCAGCCGACGCAGCAGTTCGAACACCGGGGCGCAGATCGCGAAGACGATGACCGCCCGCTCGGCCAGAGCGACCGGGTCGTCGAGGCCCGCCGCGCGTTCCAGGTCCAACCGGGCCACCGACTCGGCCAGTCTCGCGTAGGCGGTGAGCTCGCCCGGGGCGTACTGCGCATCCAGCCGCCGCAGTTCCCGAAGGGCCGCCGTCAGCCCCTTCACGTGCGGTGAGGTTGCGGGCGCCTGCCAGTCCAGTGCCGCAAGCAGCTCCGCCACCTCGGCCCCGGCGGTCGCGTCCGCCTCGGCTTCCTTTTCGTGGTCTTCGGCAGGCTGGGCGGCCACCGGCACCGGCAGGGCGTAGCTCACCGCTCCGAGAGCACCGTCGGAGGTGTGCGCCTGGTCGACGGCCCCGAGCACGTCACGGGTGGCGGCGATGGACAGGCCGCCGAGCGTGGTCAGCGCCTTGATCAGCCGCAGCCGCTGCGCGTGCTCCTCCCCGTACTCGGCGATGGTCGCGGCGGTGGCCCGCCCCGCGGGCAACAGACCCTGGCGCAGAAAGTACTTGATGCTGGCGACCGGCACGCCGGTCCGCCGGCTGAGCTCCGAGATCTTCATGCGGCTTCCCTGCTGGTCATGCGGTCCGGTATCCGTCGTCGGTGATTGGACACCACAACAAGATACTGCCAGTATCCAGTATCTGGATACCTCAGGTATCCAGCTCAGGAATCGCAACGCAGCCGCACCGGAGAATCGATGCCTCATCCCACGCCCCCCTCCGTGCTCCGCCGACCCCGGTTGTGGATCGGAACGGGACTCATCGCCGCAGTGGTCTCGATACTGTTCGCCCTGCTCTATGTCGGCGGCAACGTCAACCCCAGAGGCAACCTGCGCGACCTGCCGGTGGCCCTGGTGAACACCGACAGCGGCGCCGACGCGGGCGGCCGCCACCTCAATCTGGGACAGCAGGTCGTCTCGGGGATCCAGAAGGCCGCCGAGGGCGACAAGAGCATCGACTGGCAGGTCGTCAGCCGCGAGGAGGCCGAGAGGCGGTTGGGCCGCGGCAAGGTCTTCGGCGCCCTCGTCATACCCAAGGACTTCTCCGCCACGGTGACCGGGCTCACCGCCCCCCAGCCGGCGCCCCAGGGCCGGCCCGCCCCGCCGACCCTGACCGTGCTGACCAACCAGCCCGCAGGCAGCATCGGCTCCTCCATGTCCTCCCAGGCCGCCCAGAAGGCCGCTCACGCGGCATCCGCCCAACTCGGCCAGGAACTGCTCAAGCAGGCCGCGGCCCAGAAGACCCCGCTCCCGACGGCGGCCCAGCTCAAGCTGGCCGATCCGGTGACCGTGAACGTCGCCGACGGCCACCCCGTCGGCTCCCGGAGCGCCATGGGCCTGAGCGCCTTCTACTACGCACTCGTCCTGGTCGTCTGCGGCATGCTCGGCGCCAACGTGGTCAACTCCCAGGTCGACACCGCGCTGGGCTACCTGCACACCGATTTCGGCCCTTTCCGCAAGCGCGAACCCGTCCGGCACACCAGCCGTGTCCGCACCCTGGCCATCGGCATGGTGCTCATGCTCGGCCTGTCCGTGGTCATGGGCTCCCTGGTCGAGGTCGCCACAGTCGGCATCCTCGACATGGATGCCTCCCACCTCGGCCTGCTGTGGTTCTACTCGGTGGCCACCGTCGCGGTGGTCGGCATCGGCAGCCTGACCCTGTTCGCCGCCTTCGGCACCCCCGGCATGCTGCTGGCCACCATCGTGTTCGTCGCGATGGCCGTCCCCTCCTCCGGCGCCACCGTGCCCGTCCAGGCCCTCCCCGGCTTCTTCCGCGTCCTCGCCAAGTTCGAGCCGCTGCGCCAGATCACCGAGGGCCTGCGCTCCCTGCTCTACTACGGGGCCCAGGCCGACGCGGGCCTGACCCGGGCGTGGGGCGCGATGGGTGTCGCCCTTGTCGCCGCACTGCTCTTCGGCTTCTCCATCACCCGCCTCTACGACCGCAAGGGGCTGCACCGCATCCCCCGCCCCGAGGCCGAGGTCGGCGCCGCGGCCGCCGTCCGCAACGAGACCCCCGAATCCCCGAAGTCCCCCGAGGACGCCAGCCCCGCCAGCGCCTGAGCAGCCGGTCCGCAGAGAATCCCCACAGCCGGGCACGGACCGTCGGACCGGACCCCGCACCGGCGCCGCTTCCCGTACGGCCGGCAGCGCCGCGTTACCCGCGGGCCGCCCGGCCCCCGCCGGAGTCGGTCGATCACTCGCGGTGGCCCGCGCGGGCGGTATGCAGAAAAAAGGCGTCCGGCCGCCCCGCTACAGGCGGGGCGGCCGGACGCCGCAAGTCGGTGGCGAGGAAAGCGAAGGGACTAATTTCAAGGAGTGTGGAGAAGGAAGCCCCTTCATGGCCTCGCCACGATCACGTTAGCACTCAGTCGGGGATCAGGTCGCGCAGGTTTTCCGCGGTGATGATCCGCGACCGCGGGTGCAGTCCGGCGGGGCGCTCCAGGCCGATGTAGGTGACGGGCCCCGCCGGGACCGTCTTGCCGTCCCACGGGGTGATCGTCGTCGCGCTGCCGGCCATCAGCTCGGTGAGGTAGCGCACGGTGAGCTGCTCACACTCGACGATGCCGCGCAGGAGCGTCGCGACCGTCACCCGGTTGCTCTCGACCCTGTTCGACGAAGGGGCGCCCTTCAGGTAGAGGTTCAGCCACTTGGCGCGCCATCGGCCGTCGGAGCCGCGCAGGAAGACCAGGGGCAGGGCGACCCGGCCCGGACCCCGCAGCTCCGACTTCATGCGCACCGTGCGCGGCTCGAACGGCCGACCCCTCTGCTCGCCCTCGCGGAGCATGAACCCGAAGAACGACTCCTCGACCTCTTCGAAGCCCTCTCCCGAGAAAATGTTGACCTGGGGCACGATGCAGGCCGCGCGCACAGCACCCAGGCGCAGGTTGATGAACTCCGAGGCCCCGTCGGGAGCGTCCGTGATGTCGCCGGAGTGCTCGCCCTCGACACCGCGCAGGTTGGTGTACGACAACCAGGATGCGGTCGAGTAGTCGGCGTTCAGGAGCGCCGCCGACAGGTCGTAGTCGGTGGTGCGCTCGCTCTGCTTCCAGTACACGAAGAAGCGCAGCAGTTCTCCCTCGACCCGGGACACGGAGCCGCGCGGCAGCACGCCGAACCCGGACGCGGTGGCCTTGCCGCGGAGCGGCAACGCCCCGACCAGGAAGTCCCGGTACTGCCGCACGTGGTACCGGGGCGGCACCCCGCCCCCCCCCGTCGTTTAGAGCCCGGCGCTCA